>NZ_JANAIF010000077.1 GCF_024721015.1 Xenorhabdus bovienii | reverse complement strand
ATAACAAACTCACAACAGCATCCCTGATGATCAGTCAGGGGATTATCGCTCTGTAAAAGTGATAATCAAGATATAAGGTTAATTTAATAGCTTTATTCGCAGATTCTATTTTTTCCTATGTGTCACAATTATATATAATATTCAATATGTTAAAGTTTAGTGGAATCATTTTTTCACTCTCAACATCAAGGTGAATCGCTGTGACTGATGGGAGTTTGAAACCGGCAAAATTCCCGGCACAATCTCTACATCAAAAATCTCTTTATAGTGCTGTTTGTTTTTTGAATAATTCTTTTCAAAATGCGATTTTCTGATACTGTCGTCTGGTAATCAAATAGTATATACTTTGTTCACATTTGAGAGGAGGGCTTATGAATAAACAAGCTGTTTTTACGATGAAGCTGGAATCTGAGTTGCGTGAAGATTTTATGGCAGCTACTGCCGCGGAACATCGTCCTGCTTCTCAGGTTGTTCGTGAACTGATGCGGGAATATATCCAACGTCATGAGTATCGTAACTTTCTTCAGCGAAAAGTTGATACTGCGCGTCAATCCATAAATGCTGGAGAGGGTATTGAACATACTGATGCCAAAGCGATTTTTGCAGCTCGTAGAGCACGGAAAAAGGCCGATAAATGAAGGTCATATGGACACCTCAAGCTTTGCAGGATAGTGAAGCAATATGGGAATATCTTGTTACTAAAAATCCAGTGGCCGCCGTAAAAATGGATGAGTTATTCGAAACTGCTGCGGAACGGTTGATTGAATTTCCTTATATGGGACATGCCGGTGAAATTTCAGGGACATTCGAAGTTTTCCCGTATGAGAACTATCGGCTGGTTTATGAGGTTTCAGGGGAAAGTGTCTGGATATTAGCTTTGGTGCATACTTCTCAGCTCTGGCCTCCTGTGAAATGAGAACATTGTCGATAGAATAGTCGTTTGATAGCATATAGTGAGTGCTATCTACAATAACGTCGAACCCCTATTCCGCTCGGTTCAGAGTAGCCATATCTGACTGAAAATATGGATCTTAACCGCAAACTGTGTATTTCAGAAAATAACGTAGAACATACAATTTCCTTTCTTGAAAAGTGGGATGCCCTCTGTTGGGGAGGCGATTCCGATTTACATCGCCACCGTTTGATTGTGATCCGCAAAGAAATCTTATCTTGGCCCAGCGTCCGTTAATTCTATCAACAATCAACAAGGACGAACTCCCAGCGTATGGCAGATAGCGTAACTTAATTCTGCCCGATTCAGAGTATAAAAATGGAAATCTTTCACCCCTTCGCGGCTGAGAATTTTCACCATGTCCATCGCAATCGATGCGCCAACTAAATTGCGGCTTTCCGGATCATCATCCAGCCCTTCGAACATTCTGGTCATCCAGCTTGGAATGCGGACGTTAGTCATTGTGGCAAACCGCTGTAACTGACGGAAGTTCGAGACGGGCAGAATCCCCGGCACAATTTCCACATCAATTCCCGTTGCAACACAGCGGTCGCGAAAACGCAGGTAACTTTCTACATCAAAAAAGAATTGGGTAATGGCGCGATTTGCTCCTGCATCAATTTTGCGTTTCAGGTTAATCAGATCCGACTGAGCACTTTTCGCTTCAGGATGCACTTCTGGGTAAGCAGCAACGGAGATATCAAAATCCGCTTCTTTTTTTAAGAGCTCAACTAAGTCGGCACCGTACATTTCCGGTTTACCGCTGCTATCGGGTAAATCACCGCGCAATGCCACAATGTGACGAATACCACTCTCCCAATAATCGTGAGCAATATTACGCAGCTCTTCACGGTTGGCATCAATGCAAGTCAAGTGAGGGGCAGCATCAAGGCCGGTTTTGTCTTTAATGCCCTTGATGATGCTATGAGTGCGGTTACGTTCACCGGAATTGGCACCATAGGTTACGGAGACAAATTTAGGCTTCAGTTTGCTTAAGCGTTCGATGGATTTCCACAGGGTTTGCTCCATCGTAGTCGTGCTGGGTGGAAAGAACTCAAAAGAAACACGAATCTGCCCTTCAAGCTCTGCCAAATTCTGATTCAGCGCTTCTCGCTGATTAGCGTGAAAAAAACTCATACCCTGTGTCCTCGTAAATCAGCGGAATATTTTGATCCGCTTACGTTTAGATGCTTAAGTGTTTACATGTCTATACGTTTAGATGTCTAAATAGAATGGGCGAAGCAATATGTTTAGTCAACAGCAAAGTGACTTATCCGAAATGAGGAATATTCAAAATGATCAGGAAAGAAATTCATGTTGGGCAGAGCAAGAGAAACGCCTGATTTAATTGGCCTGTGAACGGAGCTATGCGGATTATGAGTGATACTGAGAGGAATTCATGAAGTTTTGTGCGTTTTTTTGGTCATAAAATAGCGAAAAACCCCGATGCACTTATCGAGGTTAAAACTTTTACTGGATATTCTCTCCCAATTGTAGAGTAAAAATAATCGTAAAGTTAATGGGCTTGCAGGCAAAAATGTTCAACCAGCTGAGAAATCAATTTTTTGGTCGGCTCAACAAATTCCATACCTAAAAATTCATCGGGCTGGTGTGCCTGTTCAATTGATCCTGGCCCCAAGACTAATGTTGGACACAATTCCTGAATAAAAGGCGCTTCCGTACAATAATTGACGGTTTCTGCTTTCGTTCCCAACAAATTTTCGATCACGCTAACCAATTTGTGATCGGTCGGGCATTGATAACCCGGAATAGGGGGGTGGAGAGGGGTAACGCTTAAACGTCCCGGCCAGCGCTGTTTCACCGGCTCTAGTGCTTTATGCAGTAATTCGTCCATATCCTGCAAGGTCAATCCGGGCAGCGGGCGAATATCCATATGCAGTTCACAGCAGGCACAGATGCGGTTTGCGGCATCACCACCGTGAATATGGCCGAAATTCATAGTTGGATGAGGAATAACAAATGCTGGATTGTGATAGCGTTCCTGCAAGGTAGTGCGTAATTCCATCAATTGCGTGATGGATTCGTGCATGAGTTCAAGTGCGTTGACACCGCGTGCGGGATCGCTGGAATGGCCGGATTTTCCCTCAATGCGGATAACATGGGCTAAGTGCCCCTTATGCGCATGGATAGGTTGTAACGATGTTGGTTCGCCAATAATGGCGAAATCAGGCCGAATGGCGGTATTGGCAGCAAAATAACGCGCACCTGCCATCGATGTTTCTTCATCTGCGGTGGCCAGAATGTAAAGAGGATGCGATAACTTGCTGGCATCAATATCTCGCAGTGCATCAATGATAAAAGCAAAGAAGCCTTTCATGTCGGCGGTGCCAAGGCCATAAAATTTGTTATCCCGCTCGGTCAGTGTAAAGGGATCTTGTGTCCAGCGTCCTTCATCGAATGGTACTGTATCTGTATGACCACATAACAATAAACCTCCAGAACCACTACCCAATGTTGCCAGCATATTGAACTTGCTGCGGGTTTCAGGAACGGGCTGAATTTCAATGTTAAAACCAAGGTCTTTCAACCAGCCAGCCAGCAGGTTGATTAATATTTCATTGCTTTGATCCAGTTCAGCATCGGTTGCGCTGATGGAAGGTGTGGCAATGAGCTGATGATATAATTTAATAAATGATGGTAATTTAATATTCACTGTTGACAGCCCTTACTCATGATAGTATCAATATTCATGCATTATAACTGAATATAAATGCAGTAATGTGATTGGGTTACTACTACAAGGTGAATAAGTCCCATGTTGAATACGCTGATAGTTGGTGCCAGTGGCTATACCGGAGCAGAGTTAGCAGCATATCTGCAACGTCATCTCCATGTCCATCTCTCTGGCTTAATGGTTTCGTCTCAAAGTTCAGATGCGGGGAAATGTTTTTCAGATCTCTACCCGCAGTACAAGGGCATTGTTGATTTACCTTTACAGCCGCTGACTGATGTGGCTGAAGCAGTGAATGGTATTGATGTCGTCTTCCTCGCCACTGCCCATGAAGTCAGCCATGATATTGTGCCGATATTTCTACAAGCAGGTTGCACCGTCTTCGATTTATCCGGAGCCTATCGCGTACAAAATACACAGTTTTATTCAAAATACTATGGGTTCGAGCATAAAAATACGGCTTGGCTCGATCAGGCAGTTTACGGGCTGGCGGAATGGCAGGCGGAAAAAATCAAGACTGCCCAGTTGATCTCAGTTCCCGGCTGTTATCCCACCGTCTCTCAGCTTTCATTGAAGCCTTTGCTGGAAAAAAATCTGCTGGATACTGAACAATGGCCAGTCATCAATGCTGTCAGTGGTGCCAGTGGAGCAGGGCGGAAAGCAACAATTAACAACAGTTTCTGTGAAGTCAGTTTGCAGCCTTACGGGATTTTTAATCATCGTCATCAACCCGAGATCGCGGCACATTTAGGCACCGAAGTCATTTTTATCCCTCATCTGGGTAATTTCTCGCGGGGTATTCTCGCCACGATCACCTGCAAGTTGAAATCAGGCGTAACAGAAGAGCAAATTAGGGAAGCCTACCAGCAGGCGTATCATGATAAACCGTTGGTGCGTCTATACACGGAAGGTATGCCGGCATTGAAAGCCGTCGTGGGTTTGCCATTTTGCGATATTGGTTTTGCCGTTCAAGGACAGCACCTGATCATTGTCGGGGCTGAGGATAATTTGTTGAAAGGCGCGGCAGCACAAGCAGTACAGTGCATGAATATTCGTTTTGGGTTTGCAGAAACTCAGGCATTGCTTTAATTCCGGCAGACTTTAATACCGACAGACTTTAATACCGACAGACTTTAATACCGACAGAGGATAAATCCGATGGAGCCGTTAGTTATCAAATTGGGTGGTGTGTTGTTAGACAGCGAAGAAGCGCTGGCGCGGTTGTTTTCCACATTGCAGTCATATAGGAAGACGCATAAGCGCCCGTTAGTCATTGTACATGGAGGTGGCTGTTTGGTTGATGAACTGATGCAGAGATTGCAGCTACCGATTGTGAAGAAACAAGGCCTGCGGGTAACGCCAGCAGATCAGATTAATATCGTTACGGGGACATTGGCAGGAACTGCTAATAAGACACTACTGGCTTGGGCGATAAAATACCGATTGCCTGCGATTGGATTGTGTCTGGGAGATGGTGGTGTGGTGCAAGTTTCCCAGTTTGATGAGGAATTCGGTCACACTGGAAAAGCTCATCCGGGTAAACCCGATCTCCTGAAAATTTTGCTGGATGTCGGTTATATGCCAATTATCAGCTCTATTGGCATCACCGAAGAGGGTGAGCTGATGAATGTGAATGCAGATCAGGCGGCAACCGCCATTGCGCAGGTGTTAAATGCGGATCTGGCCTTTCTGTCTGATGTCAGCGGTATTTTGGATGGAAAAGGTCAGAAAATCCCAGAGCTGACAGCAGAAAAAATAAAACAGCTCATTGAGCATGGAATCATAACCAATGGCATGATTGTGAAAGTTAATGCGGCCTTGGAAGCGGCAAAAACGCTGGGGCATCCGGTTGATATTGCAAGTTGGCGACATACGGATCAATTGATTGCATTATTTAATGGCATACCCACCGGTACGCGAATTTCGGCGTAATTGGCTTGGTTTTGCCGATTAGTGGCACAGTATTTGGCTGAGATGAACAAAAATAAAAGGTTATCCCTATGACTAAAAGCATTAAAAAAATCGTTCTAGCATATTCTGGTGGTTTAGATACATCTGCGATTATTCCTTGGTTGAAAGAACATTATGACAATTGTGAAGTTGTCGCGTTTGTTGCTGACGTTGGTCAAAGCCGCGAAGATCTGGAAGGTGTGGAGCAGAAAGCGTTGCGATCTGGTGCGTCGGAATGTCACGTTATCGACCTGCGTGAAGAGTTCATCAAAGAGTATGTTTATCCCGTACTAAAAACGGGCGCACTGTATGAAGGCAGCTATTTGCTTGGTACATCAATGGCACGCCCAATTATTGCCAAGGCACAGGTAGAACTGGCGCTGAAAGTGGGAGCTGATTCTGTAGCTCACGGTGCAACGGGCAAAGGTAACGATCAGGTTCGGTTTGAAAGTACTTATACTGCGTTAGCGCCGCATCTGAAAGTGGTTGCTCCATGGCGTGAATGGGATCTGCGTTCCCGTGAGGCTCTGCTTGATTATCTGAAAGTCCGCGATATTCCCACCACCGCCACGCTGGAAAAAATTTACAGCCGTGACGAAAACGCATGGCATATCTCAACCGAAGGTGGGGTATTGGAAAGTACATGGAATGCTGCCAATAAAGATTGCTGGGTGTGGACAGCAGAGCCAGAAGATGCGCCGAATGAGCCAGAATATGTCACTGTCACGGTTGAAAAAGGTGAGGTGGTTGGCGTGAATGGTAAGGTGCTGTCACCCTATCAATGCATTAATGCATTAAATGAACTGGGAGCCAAACATGGTATCGGCCGGATCGACATTGTGGAAAACCGTTTGGTAGGCATGAAATCCCGTGGTTGTTATGAAACACCGGGCGGAACCATCATGATGGCCGCATTGCGGGGAATTGAGCAATTGGTGTTGGATCGCGACAGCTTCAAATGGCGTCAGCAATTGGGGTTGGAAATGTCCTATGTCGTCTACGATGGTCGTTGGTTTGCGCCATTGCGCCAGTCGATTCAGGCTGCTGCGGAAACGTTGGCTGACAGTGTCAGTGGGGAAGTGGTCTTAAAGCTGTATAAAGGCCAGGTGACCGCTGAACAGAAAAAATCGACATACAGTCTCTATTCTGAAGAATTCGCTACTTTTGGAGAAGATGAAGTCTACGATCACCGCCATGCAGAAGGGTTCATTCGCCTCTATTCGCTTTCTTCACGTATTCGTACACTGAACAGCAAAAAATAATTTCTGAGCAATTAACCTTTATTAAATAGAGAAAACAGGAACGACATATGGCACTTTGGGGCGGACGTTTCAGTCAGGAAGCCGATCAGCGATTCAAACAATTTAACGATTCTCTGCGTTTTGATTATCGTTTGGCGGAGCAGGATATTATTGGTTCTGTTGCATGGTCAAAGGCGCTGGTTACGGTGGGAGTATTGACTTCCGAAGAACAGCAAAAACTGGAACTGGCGCTGAATGAGTTACTGGGTGAAGTGCGGGCCAACCCCAAGGCCATTTTGCAAAGCGATGCGGAAGATATTCATAGCTGGGTGGAAGGGCAACTTATCGCGAAAGTGGGCGATTTGGGTAAAAAACTCCACACAGGTCGTAGCCGTAACGATCAGGTCGCAACTGATCTGAAACTGTGGTGCAAGGATCAGATAGCCGATATTCAGCAGGCACTTGTGGAGCTGCAACAGGCGCTGGTGATTACGGCGGAGAATAATCAAGATGCGGTGATGCCCGGTTATACCCATTTGCAGAGGGCGCAGCCAGTCACTTTCGCTCATTGGTGCCTCGCCTATGCCGAAATGCTGGGTCGTGATGAGAGCCGCCTGCAAGATGCACTGAAACGGCTGGATGTCAGCCCATTGGGCTGTGGCGCACTGGCGGGAACAGCCTATGATATCGATCGTAAACAATTAGCGTCATGGCTCGGTTTTGCCTCGGCAACACGTAATAGTCTGGATAGCGTTTCAGATCGGGATCATGTTCTGGAGCTACTGTCAGATGCCAGTATCAGCATGATCCACCTTTCACGCTTTGCTGAAGACCTGATTTTTTTTAATAGTGGAGAAGCGGGTTTTATTGAGTTATCAGATCGGGTAACTTCCGGCTCTTCCCTGATGCCGCAAAAGAAAAACCCTGATGCACTGGAGCTTATTCGTGGCAAATGTGGTCGGGTTCAGGGCGCATTGACGGGCATGATGATAACGCTGAAAGGGCTTCCCCTCGCTTATAACAAAGATATGCAGGAAGATAAAGAAGGTCTGTTTGACGCGCTGGATACATGGCGGGATTGCCTGCATATGGCGGTGCTGGTGCTGGATGGCATTCAGGTGCAACGCGGGCGCTGTGAGGAAGCGGCAAAACAGGGTTATGCCAACGCGACTGAACTGGCGGATTATCTGGTAGCAAAAGGTGTCCCATTTCGTGAAGCACACCATATTGTTGGTGAAGTGGTGATTGCGGCCATAGCGGAAGGTAAGGCACTGGAAGAACTGTCTTTGTTTGAACTACAAAAATTCAGTGAAGCTATTTCGCTAGATGTGTATGACGTTTTATCGCTGCAATCCTGTTTGGATAAACGGCTGGCAAAAGGTGGTGTATCACAGAAACAGGTGGCACAGGCGATTGCAGAGGTTAAACAGCGGTTAACAATGGATTAGCCTGAGAACATAATATATGCCTGCCCAATCCGGCAGGTTTTTCTGTATTAAGTTATAACAAATCTTTTGGTAAAGCGGTGCTGATTTCTGAAGAGGAATATTGCGAGTTTACTGCCCATAAATGAAAGGATAATGTAATAGTAATTTTTTTGATGAATTTGATACGGCGTTTAAGGTGTTGAGTGAACGAGAATATCAGTAGCATTCGGCCGACAGGTCAGGGAATAAGTCGCTGAATGTCTATTCAGCCATAAATATGGGGCAGCTTTCTAATAATAATTTTTTTGATTTCTCATAAGGTATTTCGATAAAAAATGCCTGAAATCACAAGCATTTGATAGTTTTATTCCCTCGTGCATATAATGATTTATTGATCAATTCTATCATTGATACCAAATACTGAGGTTGGGAATGAATATCCGCGATCTGGAATACCTTGTAGCGCTTGCCGAATACCGGCATTTCCGCCGAGCCGCTGATTCTTGTCATGTTAGCCAACCGACACTGAGTGGGCAAATCCGCAAACTTGAAGATGAGTTGGGCGTGATGCTGCTAGAGCGCACCAGTCGTAAAGTGCTGTTCACGCAACAGGGAATGTTGCTGGTGGAACAGGCCAAAACGGTATTGCGAGAAGTGAAAGTCTTGCAGGAAATGGCCTCTCTTCAAGGTGAAAGCATGTCTGGCCCTCTGCATATCGGCCTTATCCCCACCGTCGGTCCCTATATCTTGCCTCTTATCATTCCTGAGTTACACAAGCTATTCCCCAAGCTGGAAATGTATTTACATGAGGCTCAGACTCAGAACCTGCTGGCGCAACTCGATAGCGGAAAACTCGATTGTGCCATTCTGGCTTTGGTAAAAGAAACCGAAGCGTTCATTGAAGTGCCACTCTTTGAAGAACCGATGAAACTAGCGATTTATGAAGGGCACAGATGGGCGAATAGGACGCATATCAAAATGGAAGAGCTTGCTGGCGAAAAATTATTAATGCTGGAAGACGGACATTGTTTGCGTGATCAGGCGATGGGTTTCTGTTTTCAAGCAGGAGCTAAAGAAGATACTCATTTTAGGGCAACCAGCCTGGAAACCTTGCGTAATATGGTATCAGCAGGCAGTGGGATTACATTGTTGCCTGATTTGGCTGTGCCAAAAGAGAGAAAACGCGATGGTGTCTGCTACCTG
Organism: Xenorhabdus bovienii; assembly: GCF_024721015.1. Classification (GTDB taxonomy): domain Bacteria; phylum Pseudomonadota; class Gammaproteobacteria; order Enterobacterales; family Enterobacteriaceae; genus Xenorhabdus; species Xenorhabdus bovienii. The sequence continues at coordinate 6,949 of NZ_JANAIF010000077.1, read as the reverse complement.
GAATGTATCGAACCAGAGCCAGAGCGTACGATTATCTTGGTTTATCGCCCCGGCTCACCTCTGCGTGGTCGCTATGAGCAATTGGCAGAGGCGATTCGGGCTAAAATGGGTGACTATTTCGAAGTTTTTGGCAAAACATCAAAATAACCGATTTAACCCATTGAGTGCAGCAACACGGTAGGCTTCTGCCATTGTTGGATAATTGAAGGTTGTATTAACGAAATATTCGATAGTATTGCCTTCTCCTTTTTGTTCCATAATGGCTTGGCCGATATGGATGATCTCTGCGGCACGCTCGCCAAAACAGTGGATGCCCAGAATCTGTTTTGTCTCACGATGGAACAGGATCTTTATACTGCCAACATTCATGCCGGCAATTTGCGCCCTTGCCAGATGTTTGAATTGGGCGCGTCCTACCTCATACGGGATTTTCATCGCAGTGAGCTGCTGCTCGGTTTTACCGATTGAACTGATTTCAGGAATGGTATAAATCCCTGTTGGAATATCTTCCACCAGATGTAGGTTGGCGTTTCCGGTCATGATAGCTTTTGCGGCAATGCGTCCTTGATCATACGCGGCAGAAGCCAGACTCGGATAGCCGATGACATCACCAACAGCGTAAATGTTTTCATTGCTGCTCTGATAGACGCGATTCACTTTCAGTAAACCACGGCTGTCTGTTTCCAGACCAACATTTTCCAACCCTAGCTTATCTGTATTGCCGGTGCGGCCATTGGCATACAGTAGACAGTCTGCCTTGACTTTCTTGCCGGATTTCAGATGAACAATCACACCATCATCAAGACCTTCAATTTTCTCATATTCTTCGTTATGGCGGATGACAGTACCGCTATTCCAGAAATGATAGGACAGGGCATCGGACATCTCTTGATCAAGAAAAGACAGCAGATGATCACGGGTATTGATCAAATCCACCTTAACGCCCAGCCCTCGGAAGATAGAAGCATATTCACAGCCAATCACTCCTGCGCCGTAAATGATAACGTGGCGTGGTTCATGATCCAGTTGCAGGATGGTGTCGCTGTTATAAATACGGGAGTGAGTGAAATCCACATCGGGAGGGCAGTAAGGGCGGGAACCAGTAGCAATGATTATCTTATCTGCACTTAATATATCAACACTACCATCAGCATAACGGACACTTACACGATGTTCATCAATGAATGCTGCCTCGCCCGCAAACATTTGGCACCGATTGCGTTCATAAAAACCCTGACGCATTTTGGTTTGCTGGCTAATAACAACGTCAGCATGGCGCAGGATTTCAGAAAATGAGGAACGAAGAATGCGGGAGTTATCACTATAGAGGGGGTTTTGATTAAATTCGATAATACGGCTGACAGCATGGCGGAGGGCTTTCGATGGAATTGTACCCCAATGGGTACAGCCACCACCGACACTATTGTAACGTTCTATAACTGCAACGTTTTTTCCCTGTTTCACCAGCCCCATTGCTGCTCCTTCCCCTCCGGGACCAGAGCCAATCACAATGGCATCAAAATGAGTATATTGCATAGAGGAAAGACCTGTTTTTACACAAAATAACAACTCTATCTTAACATTACTTGATGTAATAACCTAATGACCATACGGTTTTTATCCTATTACTTAGAAATGAAACCGGGGAATATGGGATAATAGCTTTAAGAGAACAATCACAGCAAACACAGCAGAATCTGATATATTTGCTTCATTATATAGTCGAATGGATATATCAGGATTGTGGTGAGTAACGTAACTGGTGTCAGAGCGAAACAGAAAGAAAAAACCCGTCGTTCCCTGATTGAAGCCGCATTCAGCCAACTCAGTGCTGAGCGGAGTTTCACAAGTCTGAGCCTACGGGAAGTAGCTCGAGAAGCGGGTATCGCGCCTACTTCATTTTATCGACATTTTCGGGATGTGGATGAACTGGGGCTGACAATGGTGGATGAAAGTGGCTTAATGTTGCGTCAGTTAATGCGTCAGGCGCGTCAGCGTATCGCAAAAGGCGGCAGCGTCATCCGAACCTCTGTTTCAACGTTCATGGAATTCATCGGCAACAATCCCAATGCTTTCCGGTTATTACTACGCGAACGTTCCGGCACATCGGCTGAGTTTCGTGCGGCTGTCGCACGGGAAATCCAACATTTTATTGCAGAGCTGGCAGACTACCTCGAACAGGCAAGCCACATGCCGCGTCATTTTACTGAAATTCAAGCTGAGGCGATGGTGACAATCGTATTCAGCGCAGGTGCAGAAGCGCTGGATATTGATGAGGAAAAAAGGCGTCGTCTCGAAGAACGTTTAGTTTTGCAACTCCGCCTGATTTCCAAAGGTGCTTATTATTGGTATCGGCGGGAACAAGAAAAAAAACTGTCCCTAAAACCTCTTGAATAATAATGAAAGGAGAATAATACGATGGAACAATACCGCCAAGATAAAAGCACTATGTTGCTGGCTCTTATCGTTGGATTGGCAACACACGGAACTTTCTCAGCATTTTTCAACTCGCTTGTGCCTTTTTCAATTTTCCCGATTATCGCACTGGTATTATCTCTGTATTGCCTCCATCATCGTTATTTGAATTATCCAATGGCAGATGGATTACCAAAGTTGGCGGCTGGCTGCTTTTTCTTAGGAATCTTCATTTACAGCGCCATCATTCGGGTGGAATATCCAGAAATTGGTTCTAATTTCCTGCCTGTCGTGATTGATACTGCTTTAGTATTTTGGATTTACAGAAAGATCAAAGGGCGTAAACAACAAGCTATACTCACTTCAGAAAGCCATGGCTGATTATTTTCCTGATAACGGTTGAACGAACAACGCCACAAATTGATCGCTGTGGCGTTTTGGTCTTCCAACTAATTTTTCAGCTATAGTAGATGGCGATTAGTTACGTTTTTCCAGTAATACACCACACTCCATATGGTGCGTATAAGGGAATTGATCAAAGAGTGCCAGCCTGCTTATTTTATGGGTTTGTGTCAGTATTTCCAGATTCTGGCTGAGTGTTTCTGGATTACAGGAAATATAAAGAATCTGTGGATATCCCTGTACCATTTTAACTGTTGCATCATCTAATCCACTGCGTGGAGGATCAACAAAAATGGTTTCACATTGATAGCTTTTTAGATCAATGCCATGCAGTCGGTTAAATTCCCGCTCTCCATTCATTGCTTGAGTAAACTCTTCTGCTGACATACGGATAATTTGCACATTATCAATTTGGTTCGCTTCAATATTAAATTGCGCGGCAGCAACCGAAGGTTTGGCAATTTCTGTCGCCAGTACGCGATCAAAGTTCTGTGCCAATGCCAGAGAAAAATTGCCATTACCACAATATAGCTCAAGTAGATCTCCCTTGGCGCCTTTAGTAATACCCATCGCCCATTCCAACATATGAATATTGATGCTGGCATTCGGTTGCGTGAAACTGTTTTCAACTTGACGGTAAATCATCGTCTTACCCGCAATCGGCAGTTCTTCATCAATATAGTCATGGTCGAGCATGATTTTGGTTTTTGACGCTCGCCCGATCAGCTGAACATCAAATCCATTCGCTTTTAATTGATCACGTAGTGTGATGGCATGCTCGCGCCATTCATCATTCAACTTTTTATGATAAAGCAGAGAGACAATAATCTTATTGCTGAGGGTTGACAGATAATCCACTTGAAACAGTTTATGACGCAAGAGAGAATTATCTTTCACGCCAGCAATGATTGCCTGCATCATCTGGTTAATCAGCTCATTGGCAACCGGAAATTGATCAATACGAATACGTTGTTTGGTCTGCTGGTCAAACATAATGTGGTAAAGATCATCTTGCTCATGCCAGATGCGGAATTCAGCGCGCATTCTGTAATGTGATGCAGGGGAACGGAAAACCTCAGGCTCAGGTGCACTAAATGGCATCATCATTCCTTTCAGACGATGGACCTTTTCCATCAATTGATTTTCATAATCTTCCGTTGGCAAGACATTCTGCATTATCTGGTTCTCGTATGGTCGCGTTAAGAAAAATTTCCGAGCGGCATTGTAGGGAAAGTGCAAAGGATGTCCAGTTTTCTGGCACATGAGCCTCTTTTTGATAGGGGGTCATTCTGGACTGCCTCCCGCCTTCATCGTAGCATGACACTTTATTCGCTAGATTCAATATAGTTAGATGCCATTCTCTCATGACAAATAACAAACGTATCCTTTTATCTGCTGCTTCTGTGGCAGTGTTTTCTAGCTGGAGCCATTTTGCAGCTGCTGATAATCAAGATCCACTGGTGGTGACCGCGAACCGCTTTAAACAGCCTATTCCTTCAGTTTTAGCACCAATGACGGTGGTAACCCGCGAAGAGATAGATCGCTGGCAATCCAGCAGCTTGGTTGACGTTCTACGTCGCCTACCCAGTATTGATATTGCGCAGAATGGGGGAATAGGGCAACACGCTTCTTTATTTGTTCGAGGTACGGAATCACATCATACATTGGTGCTAGTAGATGGTATTCGCTTAAATCAGGCGGGTATCACGGGCGCGGCCGATTATAGCCAGATACCGCTTTCAATGGTGCAGAGAATTGAGTATATCCGCGGCGCTCGCTCTGCCGTATATGGTTCTGATGCCATTGGTGGGGTAATCAATATCATTACCAAGCGAGAGCAACAGGGAACAACATTGAATGCAGGTATCGGCTCGCACGGATACCAGAACTATAATGGTTCGACCCAACAGAAGCTCGGCGAGAATACCTTATTGACCGCAGCGGCCGGATATACCTATACCAAAGGATTCGATGTGGTGGCTGGTGGCGGTACGGGTGGGCATCGTCAGCCGGATCGCGATGGTTTTATGAGCAAAATGCTGTGGCTAGGCGTTGATCATAAATTTAATGATCAGTTCAATGGGTTTGCCCGTGTGCATGGGTTGAATAACCGAACGGCTTATGATGCCTATTATGATAGTTACAATCAGATGCTGATAGATACTCGAGAGCTATTCAGTCGTACTTATGATGCAGGCCTTCAATTTACACAGGGAATTTATTCTGCCCAATGGATTGCCAGTTACAGCCATGTCAAAGATTACAACTATGATCCTAAATATGGGCGTTATGGCAAAAGCTCCAGCTTAAGTAACTCCAAACAATATAATGTGCAATGGGGAAACTCATGGCAAGTAGGTCATGGGGCAATTAGCGGTGGTGTTGACTGGAAAAGAGAATCGGTTGCGGCAGGTTCGAATAATATTCCTGTACAAAAAGACGTAGATAACACCGGCCTGTATTTGACGACACAGCAAAAGATTCATGATGTCACGCTGGAAGGTGCTGTTCGTTCAGACCGTCATTCTGAATATAATTGGAATACCACATGGCAAACTGGCATGGGTTGGGAATTCATTGATGGCTATCGGTTGATCGTCTCGTATGGAACCGCATTTAAGGCTCCAACATTGAATCAACTCTATAGCAAGTGGGGAAATGAAAGTCTCAAACCAGAAAAAAGTAAACAGTGGGAAGGTGGAATTGAAGGATTAACTGGGCCACTTAATTGGCGCTTATCTGTTTATCATAATGAGATTGAACAACTGATAAATTTTGCCAATAACCACTATGAGAACATTGGTAAGGCAAAAATCAAAGGTGTTGAATGGACAGGAACCATGGATACCGGAATATTCCAGCACCAATTGACATTACAGTATGTTGATCCGCGTGATGGCAATAATAAGCGGTTAGCTCGCAGGGCTAAACAGCAGGTTAAATATCAATTAGATTGGGAATTATACAATATTGATTGGGGAGTAACCTATCAATATATCGGTCAGCGCGATGATGCAGATTATAGTGTTTATCCTCCGAAGCCCCTTAAATTGGGTGGCGCCAGTTTATGGGATATCAGCGCATCATACCCAATCACTAACCACCTCACAATCCGTGCTAGAATAGCAAATCTGTTTGATAAAAATTATGAGACAGCGTATGGCTATCGCACCCCAGGCCGAGAATACTTTCTCACTGGAAGCTACAACTTCTGATTTACCTAAAACCGCCCGACCAACGATTCTAGTTTTTGATTCAGGTGTGGGCGGTTTATCTGTATACCAAGAAATTCGACAATTATTGCCGGAGCTCCACTATATATATGCTTTCGATAATGAAGCATTTCCTTATGGAGAAAAAACGGCGGAAGTGATCATTGAGCGGGTCGTTCGAGTTGTCGATGAAATTCAGAAAAGACACCCCCTAGCTATTGTCATCATTGCTTGTAATACAGCTAGCACGGTTAGTTTGCCTGCATTGCGTGAACGTTTTTCTTTTCCCGTGGTTGGTGTTGTGCCCGCAATCAAGCCTGCGGCAAAGTTGACTTGTAACCGAGTAATAGGATTATTAGCGACACGGGCTACAGTTAATCGCGACTATACCAAAGAATTGATTACAAGATTTGCCACGGATTGTCAGGTTCATTCTATAGGCTCTGCAGAACTGGTAGAGTTAGCCGAACGAAAGCTGCATGGTGAGAAGATCCCACTGGAAGTATTGGAAAAAATTCTCAAACCGTGGTTGAGAATGAAAGAACCGCCAGATACTGTCATCTTAGGTTGTACTCACTTCCCCCTGATTGCAGAAGAGCTTTCACAAGTTTTGCCTGATGGCACACGATTGATTGATTCTGGAGCTGCTATTGCGCGTAGAACGGTGTGGTTGGTGAAGAACCAAAATAATTTATTTTTAACAACAGCGGATAATTTGGCTTATTGCACAAAAATAGACCTAAATAGCGAGGCTCTGCGACCCGTATTACGAGATTATGGCTTCCTTACGCTGGAAAAACTAGCAATTTAAGTGGAATTTGTTGTAATAATCATCAGTTGGTGATTTTTTTCAAAAAAACTATTGTCAGGCGGCGAAAAGTCCCTATAATGCGCCACCACTGACCGACGCTGAGCGAAGA
>NZ_JANAIF010000076.1 GCF_024721015.1 Xenorhabdus bovienii | reverse complement strand
GTCGATAAAGTGACGTTGATTGTGTTGGCCAAGTCGATCATTCAGCACGAGAACGGCAAGCAACCGTATTCAAATGAAGTATTCGAAAAAGCCTTTAACTTACTCTGAATCCTGAGCCTCGCACTCGCGGGGCTTCTTTTTATCTGCGTACTGACGTGCGCGAAATCCAATCATGAGCTTATAGAAATAGAGCCTGAGAGATATCGCTAGGTGGCGACCTTTCATGAGGCGATATTTCTACGTCAGCAGGCTCTTATTTCTATAGGAATACGCAATATGCACACAATCACAGTCCCCTTTTATGATGATGAACTTTATGTCGTGGAATACAACAATGAACCGAAGTATTGTCACGGCATCAACATATCCTGCAACACCGCGGTTGGTCGCATGTCCAGTTGCGTCAGGGGGATGCCCTCAATTTGGGCACACTCGCGCCTGACGCTTACGATACTGTTATCATTAACTCGGTGGTTCAGTATCTGGATAAAGTGCTTGCCCAGTTACTGCCGGCGATTGCCGCAGGAGGAACAATTTTGCTGGGGGATATCCGCAACTTAGATTTGTTAACGGCACATGTGACGGCGATAGAACAAAGCCATTTGGGCGAACAGCGTATTTCCGTGGGAACGATGGCAAACCGTATTCAGCGACGTTTGCAACAAGAAGAAGAGTTCCTGCTCAGTCCAACTTATTTTGCCCAATTATCTGCCCGTTATCCGGAGATTGGCCGAGTGGATATTCTGGTTAAGCGGGGCGTCGGTGACAATGAAATGCTATGTTATCGTTATGAGGTCATCTTACATAAACGAGATAAAAATGCAGCGTCATGTCACGATCAACTCATAACTTGGTTTGATTTCAATGCCATTGAAGAGGTGAGCAGTCTGTTGCAAGCGGGGACATACGATACCTTTGGTATTTCAGGCATTCCCAACACCCGTGTTAAAGATGACGTTGAATTGGCAGAAGGGCTACGCCATTGGCCAGCCAACCAAATACTCTTTCCACCAGAATATGCCGGAAAATTTTCTCCCCAGGCAGAAAAACAGGTTCAAGCATTTGAATCCCTGTTTCAATATGCGGAGCAGTGCGGTTATCAATGTGGCGTGACGTGGTCACAACAGCAACTTGACCTGCTGGATGTTATTTTCAGCCGCCACTCATTGCCTCCTGTACAGGCCCGTCATGAATATAACCAAACCCATTTAGCCAATTATCCGCAAATCTCTGCCATTGGGGGTGAACTTTCAGAGTTACTGGAAACGGCCCTGAAAAAACAATTACCTGAATATATGGTTCCCAGTATTTATATCCCAATGGAGCGCATGCCACTCTCATTGAACAATAAAATAGATAAAAAAGCGCTGCCTGTTCCAAATGACAATGATTTGCACCATCAAACTTATATCGCACCAAGAGATGAAATTGAGAAAAAACTCTGTCAGTTGTGGCAAAACCATCTGAAAATCAACCAAATTGGTATTTATGATAATTTCTTCTCACTCGGTGGTCATTCGCTCTTGGCAGTGAAAATAACGACTTCCATAAAAAATGATTTAAGTAACAATTTTAGTATGAATCAAATGCTTACAAATCCAACTATTGCACAGATTGCCAGTGTGATTCGTAGCGCTCAAGACCATGACATATCTACACTATTGCCAATACAGAATGTATTCGACGGAAGAATACCGATTTCTTATTACCAAAAGATGTTCTGGTCTCTGATCAAAGAGGAAGCATTGGACGATGCCTTTAATGTCCCCATTTCCTTGTTGATAGAGGGGGAACTAAATCAAAGTGCATTGGAAAAAAGTTTGCACGTTATTTTAGAACGGCATGAAAGTTTACGATTAAGATTTTATGAAGAAGATGAGCAGGTTTTCATAAAATCTAATAACAACATGAGAATAAATTTACAAATTATCGATTCGTTGCCAAAAGGAATAGAAAAAGAACAAATTACCATTGAAATTAACAAACTCTGGGAAGAGGAGTTAAGGATACCTTTTGATGTTTACAATGGCCCATTATTCAAGACATTTTTGCTACCTGTATCAAAAACACGCCATGTTTTATTAATTAATATTCATCATATTATTTTCGATGGATGGTCTATCAATATTTTTATAAATGAGTTTAAGAAATTGTATACGGCTTACTCACAGGAGCAAGATGTTATTCTTCCGGCAGTTGCAATGCAATATTCTGATTGTGTTTATGATTTACAGGAGCGTCATAAAACTGAGAAATATCAAAATCAACTAAAATTCTGGCAACAACAATTTGCTGATCTTGATATGAATGAACGTAGTTTTCCAGTGGCTTTCAGCAAACATCTAACCACTAAGTATCAATTTAAAGTTATCAATATCAATACACCTAAATCACTGGATAATGCTGTTTCGCGATATTGTGAAATCCATAAGATCACACCTTATATGCTATATATGGCTTTATTCCACGCTTGTCTTTTTATGCATTCTGGTGAATCACAACATATAGCCACATCACCACAAGCTGATCGTTCTCATATTGACAGCCATCAAACAATAGGACTGTTTTTGAGTGACCTGATAGTAAAATCAACTATCAGCAAAGAGATGAGCCTTCATGACATCATTCAGCAAATCAGTAATTTTATTTATAAATCGCTAGAAAATTCAGATGTCCATATGGCAGCGGTGATTGACAGTATAGGGGAAAAGGCGAGGGATAATATATTTAATATTCTATTTAACTATATGGATGCCCAGAATTTTTATAACTATGCAGATAGTCCCGATAGCGGAAAAATATCGCTGCCAAATCTCGATATGGAATTGATAAAAGTCGATCCGACTCCTTTTCAGTCACTTGGGATAAATTTCATAAATATACCACAAAATATTATGTGTGAATTAAGCTACAACCCAGAGCTGTATACTGAAGAAACAGCCAATAATCTTGTGAGGTATTATGAAAGATTGCTGGAAGCCTTTGTATCTGGTCAAGATAAAGAGAATATTAGTTATTTTTATGACTAAATTCATTTAAGAAATAATCAGTTAATGAATGAAGAATCAGGCCTCATGGATGAGGCCAATTATCGTTAATCGCTGTCAATTTACTGACGTGGCCAACAAAGCGGCAACTTGAAAGACGAAGGATATAGAAAAAATTTTTATGACTTCATTATTAATCAGGTAGTTCAGGCTTAAGCCTGAACTACCCTGCAAATCACGGAACGATAGCAAACGAACGCACTGGAAAGCCTGACACGTTTTTAGGTTTAGCCACGATATTGAGAATCACTGCACCACGCACAGGGACTTGATCCAGGTTAGCTAACAGCTCTATTTGATAGGTATCTTGTGCTAATACATAATATTCACCAATTAAGGCATTATTCTGCCTGAAATCTTTGGCTGAGTCGGTATCGAAGGTTTCATGGCCGATGGCTTTGATATGACGTTCTTCAAATAAAAATTTCAGGGCATCCAATCCCCAGCCCGGTGTTTGGTTATTACCTTGATCATCTTTATTATCCATCTTTTCCTGAGATGGCCAACGTTTACTCCAGTCAGTTCTGAGGGCAATAAAAGTATCTGCTTCAATAATTCCATGTTCGGCTTCAAATTGAAGAATGTCATCTTTGGAAAGCGAGAAGTTAGGATTGTGTTTTGCTCTTTCTGATTGGTCAATAACGATTAAGGGTAAAACTAGTTCTTTTAATTCCAATTCATCAAGAGAACGGGCATCAGAGACAAAATGGCAGGGAGCATCAAGGTGAGTGCCATATTGACCTGGGAATGTTAATTGTTGGACAAAAAATCCATTTTTATAATCAAAAATAGTTTTAAATTCGGCGGGTTGAAACATGAAAAAATGGGGTGAACATTCATCAAAACTATGCGTTAGATCTATCCATTTTTTCGATTTTAACAAAGTCAGTGTTTGCAAGATGTCGTGTGTCATAACAACCTCATTTTTTATTGTATATCCTTCATTTCTCAATTTACAACTTTGTTGGCTGCAATTTGAAATCTACGGGGTATCGTCTTTTGGATAACTATTGGGAGTTATATCAAAATAAATGGGTTCTGTTAATGAACATTCAGCCGCTGATATAATTGACGAGGTAATAAGAGCTATGGGAGGTGCTTGATTATCGATAAAAGGAATGACTATTTCGGTCGTTTGGCTATATAACTGTCCCCATTCTGAAAATGTTATCGGTAACTTTTCTTTTTTCAGTTTATGCCTGGCGAGTAAAGTTGATACCGCCCGGTGTTTATCGAGTCGGTTATTTTTTTCAACCGCTTTCTCTATTACTTTATAGGCTACCCACGATTCTTTTTTAGCACAATAATCCAGATCTTCATCTACTAATGAAAAACCCATTCGGGGGATGAATAACATCGCAAAGACGATGACTTTATTGATATTATTCCACTGCATAATTTCCTCTTTAAGCAAAGATAAAATATGATGATTTTATCTTCTATCAATGAGGTAAAAAAGCCGTTATGAACATTATTTAGTTAATTTTTTGTTAAATAATTTTGTATAAGTTTTCTTGATTGTTTGCAAATTATGAATAAAATAAAGTGCCTAATTAGATTAACCAAAAAAGCGATGGTGACTAAATGACACCACCTGAAGTGAAAACAAATAAATGACACCACCAATTAGTGTTATTTTTAATAAAAGCACATGGCGTCGTTGTTGTATTTATTTTGGCTCTGTAGTCGTTAACTCCATTTCATAGTCACTGACAGGGAACTGCCCATAAGTATCATGTAATAGTTGCTTGCAGCTTTCTTGTTTAATCAGGTCGCTAAGTTCATCTAATCGTTTTTGCAACAATCGCTTCGTTTCTTTTTCATTATCCAAAACAGTTTGTAAAATTTGGGTTAATTTTTGCTGTAATGAAAGTGAGGCATCTGAGTTTTCTGATAATAGGGTAACCACTTCAACTGCCTTCAGATAAGTGATTTCCATATCTACAAGTTCATCCCACTGTTCATTTTTAGCTAAATCAAGCATTTGCTCACTTAAACTAAGGATCCGCTGGTAAGCTGACAAAAGATCCAGATCATTTTTCATTAAACAATATCCTGACTGGCGTTGTAATGAGGGCCTATTTGCCGCCAAGAATCTGAAATCTCGGTAAGTAAATCAATCACTTCGGTAATGGCCTTCTCATCATTGCGTAAATTAGCATGGAGTAAACGACGATTCATATAATCATATAAAGCAAACAGATTCTGAGCAATCTCTCCGCCTTTTTCGAAATCTAATCCCTCTTTGAGACCATTATCAATGATATTGATTGCCTTGGAAATAGCTAAACCTTTCTCTGGGATATTGCCCTGTTGCATCAGAATAATTGCACGACGTAGGGCGCTAAGCGCCCCATTGAACAATATCTGAATCAACTGATAGGGAGAGGCATTCATAATTTCGCTCTCAAGATCTACCTGAGCGTATAACTGGCTTGCCGAACGTTGATACATAATGTCCTTTTATTATCTTAAAAGCTGGAATAGGGATGAACTTGTGCTCTTCAATGAATTAACAAGTTTATCCAGTTCTGTAAATTGACGTTTATAGCGTTCTATTGTTGCATCAATATTTTTATTGGTCTGTTCCACTTGTCTTTCAAGTGTTTTCAGACGCTTGTTGATGCCTTCGGTCGCTGTGGCGATAGTCCCTTCGTGACTATCCAGCGTTTGCTTTAATATATTATAAGTTTGGGTTGCGAAACCGGTTTTTTCACCATCACCCATGAAGAAAGCCTTAACGTTGGCAGGTTTTTCTTTCAGGTTTTTTTCCAGTTTTTCGTTGCTGATTTCCAGAGTGCCGTCTAATTTTTGTTTGATACCCAATTTATTCAGGGTAGCAATATCAGCAACATCCTGTGGTGAGAAGATCTGGTGTCTCAATTGGCTTTGAATACTTTTTAAGGTGCCGTCACCGAGCAGGGCACCATTGTCTTTGGAAGCGGATTCACCTTTGGCTACAGGCTTGAATTTGGTCAGTGATTCGAAAGTGGTCTGTACCCCATTATAGGCCTCAACCCACTTTTTAATCGCTTCTTTCGTTGGCTCAATATCACGGGAAACTACCAGTGTTTCTGGTTTGGACGTCTTCCCGTCTTCACTTTTTTCGGAGAGTTTTTTCAGATTTAGGGTAATGCCTTCTGGTGCATCTTTTATTTCATTGGTCTGACGTTCAATATCAATGCCGTTGACCTTTAATTTTGCATTTGCGGCTTCTACTGTTTGCGTCATTGCACCAGAGCCACTTTTAGGGGCACTTTCGCTACCAGACGTGTAATCAGACGTGTAATTCAGCCACTTACTCAGTTTGTCATCACCTTCAACTTTGATTGTCATGACGGACTGTATTCCTGCTTTTTTCGACGTCAGGATCAGGTAGTTTTTATTCTCGCCTTTATTGTCTTTATTATCGGTTGCTTTGATGATGCTGGCATTAACGTTGCCTTCCTGTTTATTGATCGCATCACGGATTTCAATTAGAGACGTTTCATCATCTTTCAGGGAAATGTGCATCGGCTTGTCTTCACCTGGCTGGGTGATGACAATGGTGCGGGTTTTCCCTTCGCCCAGTTTATCTCCTTGCGGGGACTCCACATCGGAAACCGCAGTGGATTGTAGGGACTGTGCCTTAGCAAGCTGATTGATTTCAATAATGTAGTTACCCGGACTAGCCTTGGAATCCGTAGTTGGGGTAAATGTTTTATGGTCTTCGCTTACTTTGGTGGTATTGAGCTTATCGAATTTTTTCAGTTCTTCGGATGCGCTTTTAAGTTTCTCTAAACTGCCTTTTAATGTGCCAAAACCGGTTAATTTGGCTTTATAGCTGGTTTGCTGCTGTGCTAATGGTTCTAAACGTTTTCTTTCTGCTGCCTGAAGTTTATCCAGTATAGAACCTAAATCCATCCCGGATCCGGCTCCTAATGAAGAAATGCTAGCCATGTTGACTCCTTTATTAGTAAAGCATCACTGGGTATGTTATCGGATTAATTTGCGAAAAGTTTACTGACAAAATGATTTTTTTGATGGACGGAATAATTGACGAGAACAGGCGCTGTTTGGGTTATCGGCAAAAAAAATGCAAAAAAAGAAAAAAGTTTTTCAAGAAAAATTAAAGGTTCTTTTTAAGGAGCCGATAAAACTGTTGGCGGTGATGAACACCGTGAGCGAAAAAGCTCAAACTAATTATATCGACTTGATTTTAAAAAGGAACTCTACTATGGCATCAGTTATTAATACCAACTATTCATCTCTGCTGGCTCAGAATAACTTAGGTAAATCCCAAGGTGTTTTAGGTACGGCTATTGAGCGTCTGTCCTCTGGTTTACGTATTAACAGCGCGAAGGATGACGCTGCTGGTCAAGCGATCGCTAACCGTTTTACTGCGAACGTTAAAGGTCTGACTCAGGCTTCTCGTAACGCAAACGACGGTATCTCTATTGCTCAGACTACTGAAGGCGCTCTGAACGAAATCAACAACAACCTGCAACGTGTTCGTGAACTGGCTGTTCAGGCACAGAACGGCAGTAATTCTAAGAGTGATATTGATTCTATCAATGAAGAAATTACTCAGCGTTTTGACGAAATTAACCGTATTTCTGAACAAACTCAATTCAACGGTGTTCGTGTTCTGAGTGAAGATACCTCTATGGCTATTCAGGTTGGAGCTAACGATGGTGAAGTTATTAAAATAGATTTGAAAAAAATCGACCGTGAGACTCTAAAATTGAACAATTTTGAGTTGATTGGCACAAAATTTGGTGCAGAAGTAACTCAAGGTGCTTTTGATACAACCAAAAAAGATACCTTAGTTAAGGTAGAACAAGCTACTTTAAAAGCTTTGGATACTGCTAAAGCTCCTGATACTGATATCAAAAATGCAAAACTTTACGAGGCAGCAAAAAAAGCCGATAAAACACCTGATGGGTATGTCATCCGTGGTGAAGATAAAAACGGAAACACAGTAATGTTCAAGGCTACTGTTGATAAAGATGGTAAGGTTACTAAAGGTGCTGCTATTGATATCAAAGAGCCTTTGAAAGATTTGGATAATGCTTTATCAACAGTTGACAGCCTGCGCAGCTCCCTAGGTGCAGTTCAAAACCGTCTGGAATCCACTGTTAACAACCTGAACAACACGGTTAACAACCTGAGTGCAGCGAAGAGTCGTATCGAAGACGCTGACTACGCAACTGAAGTTTCCAATATGAGCCGTGGCCAGATCCTGCAACAGGCGGGTACTTCTGTTCTGGCTCAGGCTAACCAGGTTCCACAATCTGTTCTGTCTCTGCTGCGTTAATTTTTATTTTCCAGTTGAGAGTTTATGCAGGACACCCTGCATAAATAATCTCTATAAAATAAGGATCGGCTTGCCGATCCTTATTTTTTAACCTTTGTCAGGGACAGACTGAAACTTGCGATGCATTTGGGCGGACGACAAAAAAATTTCGCATAGGTGAAAAAGAAGCGCTTTTACTTCATTGTTCAAACGATTGTACCGATTAGGTGATTGGATAATGGTAGCCAGTCTCTTATCCAAAGGTGTCTGTTGTTGTGAGCGATTTGTATACCGCCGAAGGCGTGATGGACAAAAATAGCCTCTGGAAGCGCTATGTACCACTAGTTCGCCATGAAGCATTGAGGCTACAGGTGAGGCTGCCTGCCAGCGTGGAGCTTGATGACCTGCTTCAGGCTGGTGGTATAGGCTTACTGAATGCGGTGGAACGTTTTGATTCCTTGCAGGGAACCGCGTTTACCACCTATGCGGTACAGCGCATCAGAGGTGCAATGTTGGATGAGTTGAGGAGCCGTGATTGGGCTCCGCGTAGTGTGCGGCGTAATGCACGTGAAGTCACGCAGACCATCCGTAAACTTGAGCAAGAGTTAGGCCGTCCAGCTAGTGAGCAGGAAGTTGCTAAAGAATTAAAGATTAATCTGATAGAATATCGGCAAATACTGTTAGACACAAATAACAGTCAACTGTTTTCTTATGACGAGTGGCACGAAATTCATGGTGAAAGCTGTGAACCAATGATTGAGGAAGAGCATGAGACAAATCCTCTCCAACAATTGCTGGAAGGTGATCTTCGTCAGCGGGTTATCGATGTTATTGAATCGCTGCCTGAACGGGAAAAAATGGTTCTGACGCTGTACTATCAGGAAGAACTGAATCTTAAAGAGATTGGCGCGGTACTTAATGTGGGTGAATCCCGCGTGAGTCAGCTCCACAGCCAGGCAATAAAACGGCTGAGGGCGCGTTTGAATCCAGAAAAGTAACTTTTTGCTTATTTGTTTTTTGTTAAGTTAAGACTACACACAGGGCTTTATCTCTTATGTCTGTTACAACACAAAAGAAACGGCCTCTCAGCCGTTATATCAAGGACTATAAACATAGTCAGACTCATTGTTTGCACTGTCATAAAACCCTTGACCGTATTTCTCTCGTTTTTAACGGTCAGGTAATCAACAAGGAAGCTATCTCTGAGATGACTGAATTAGTTGATGACAAAACATGGGATGAGTTACAGGGTAAATTTGTGGCGCTGTGCCGCTTCTGTAGCGAAATTTATTGCAATAGCCAAACTGATTATTTCGACATTATGTCATTTAAACAGTATCTGTTTGAGCAAACAGAGATGAGCCATAGCACTGTGCGCGAATATGTGGTTCGTTTGCGGCGATTGGATGAATTACTAACATCAAGCAATTACCCAGCACAAGAGTTTACGCCGGAAAAAATTCAGGAAAAACTCAGTGAGAAATTGTCTCAGTCTGCTTTCAGTAATTACAATATCGCGCTGCGTAAATATGAGCAATATCTGAGCTGGCAACAGAACGGGCATTGATTAGTTACGCAGAGATATAACTTCATCAGACTGCACGATTCTAGAGGGGAATGCGATAATAACGCATTCCCCCCTATATTTTAGTTATTAATTATATATTTATAATCAATTTATCTTACCCAATTGTCATTAAGCTGGCATTCCCCCCTGCGGCGGCGGTATTAATACTTAATGAGCGTTCATGCAATAGACGCTCCAGTAGCAGATTTGTGTCGCCACGGGCAAAACCCTGTACCGAAACAATCGGCCCTTGGCGTTGAGCGATGATACCGCAGACATGACGTAGCTGGTCGCAATCACCGTGATAAATAACGGCTTCCATCTCAGTCTCTTCATTCTGCCAATCGTTGATCAGACGAATGGAGTGGCGAACCTCATCCGGTAACTGACGCAGCAATTGCTGATGTAGCTCGTCCTTCTCCCAGATGGCCTGACAGCCGACAGACAACACGGCAGACAATTGTACCAACGTATCTTGCTCATTATCGGCCAGACACAAAACTTCACCGCGTGGCAAGAGTGTATAGGTGTTGCGTTCCCCTGTCGGCCCCGGCAGTAAGCGAATGGTTCCGCCCTGAGCCAACAGGCTGTATTCCTGAATTACTTTGCTCAGGGCTTCGTTATTTTGTGCCGTCGCCCATTCAGCCAATTTGTTGAAAGGGGAGCGCAGGGCGACACGCACGTTGGCATCAAGTTGATATTCCTCATCCTGACGTTCCAGCGTCTGGCTGGCAGCATTGACTGGGCGCTGCGATAACAGACGATACAGATAAAGCGGCCCACCGGCTTTTGGCCCGGTTCCTGACAGACCTTCGCCACCAAATGGTTGTACGCCGACGACAGCACCGACCATATTGCGGTTGACATACAAGTTGCCCACTTTGGCTTTGGCCGTGACTTGCGCGATGGTTTCATCAATGCGCGTATGAATACCCAACGTTAATCCGTAACCGGAAGCGTTGATTTGTTCCAGCAGCTTATCCAGCTCATTGCGGTTAAAACGCACTACATGCAGCACAGGGCCGAAAATTTCTTTCTTCAATTCATCGAAACTTTCCAGCTCAATCAGCGTGGGTTTGACAAACGTGCCTTGTGAAGATTCCTGACTGTCGGCTTCATTTTCATGTACCGCTTGATAAACCGCCCTGCCTTTGGTGCGCATGGTCTGGATATGGCGCTCAATGCCAGCCTGCGCTTCGGCATCAATCACTGGGCCGATATCCGTTGATAAGTGTTCAGGATTCGCCATCCGGCACTCGGCCATGGCCCCTTTCAGCATAGTAAGGGTTCTTTCTGCCACATCTTCTTGTACGCACAGAATACGCAGAGCGGAACAACGCTGACCCGCACTGTCAAAGGCCGACGCGACCACATCGGTGACAACTTGTTCCGTCAGTGCCGAGGAATCGACAATCATGGCATTCAGGCCGCCCGTCTCTGCGATCAGTGGTGTTGGGCGCCCCTGTGCATCAAGACGGCCGGCAATATTGCGCTGCAACAGGTTGGCAACTTCGGTAGAGCCTGTAAACATCACGCCACGCACACGCTCATCACCAACCAACAAAGCACCGACAGTTTCCCCTTGACCAGGCAGCAATTGCAGCACATCACGAGGGATACCTGCCTGATGCAGCATTTTGACTGCAACAGCAGCAATTAACGGCGTCTGTTCCGCTGGTTTTGCCAAGACACTATTACCTGCCGCCAATGCTGCGGCGATCTGGCCAGTGAAAATCGCCATCGGGAAGTTCCACGGACTGATACAGACTACTGGCCCCAATGGGCGATGGGTATCATTGGCGAAATCCTGCCGAACTTGATCCGCGTAATAATAGAGAAAATCAACAGCTTCACGCACTTCAGCGATGGCATTGTTGAAGGTTTTACCGGATTCACGAACCAGAATACCGAGCAGAGATTGCAGGTTATTTTCCATCAATTCTGCCGCTCGTACTAAAATCGCGGCGCGCTCTGAGGGAGGAGTAGCAAACCAAATAGTGCCTGCGTCGGTGGCAACGTCCAGAGCGTGGCTGACTTCTTGCTCAGTAGCCTCACGGACATAGCCCACGATATCGGAAGGCCGAGCAGGATTATTGACGGGTTTAGCTGTCGGCAATTCGCCGGTATGCGCATAATCACCACCCAGCAGCGGCTCGCTGTTCCATGTTTCCATCGAAGAACTCAGTAAGGCACTGGAGAGTGAAGCCAAACGGTGTTCATTCGACAGATCCAGCCCCGAGGAATTGACGCGGTTCTTGCCGTATAAATCATGTGGTAGTGGAATTTTCGGATGTGGCAGACCAATTTGTCCTTCAGATTGTGCGAGTTCTTGAACTACCGTCACCGGATCAGCAACAAGTTCATCAAGAGGCAGGGAAGTATCTGCAATGCGATTAACGAACGAAGTATTTGCGCCATTTTCCAACAGACGGCGAACCAAGTAAGCCAATAGTGTTTCATGTGTCCCGACTGGTGCATAAATGCGACATGGGCGGTTGAGTTTACCATCGGCAATTTTACCGACAACCTGCTCATACAGTGGTTCACCCATGCCGTGCAGACACTGGAACTCATATTGTCCCGGATAGTAATTTTGCCCAGCCAGATGGTAAACCGCAGATAGAGTATGCGCGTTGTGGGTAGCAAACTGTGGATAGATCAGATTGGGGACGGAAAGCAGTTTACGGGCGCAGGCGAGGTAAGAAACGTCGGTATACACTTTGCGGGTATACACCGGATAGCCTTCCAGACCATCGATCTGGGCGCGTTTGATTTCACTATCCCAATAAGCCCCTTTCACCAGACGGATCATCAAGCGATGGCGGCTGCGCTGCGCCAGATCGATAATGCTGTCAATCACAAAAGGACAGCGCTTCTGGTAAGTCTGAATAACAAAACCGATACCGTTCCAGCCTTCCAGTTTTGGTTCAAAACACAATTTTTCCAGCAAATCGAGGGAAATTTCCAGACGATCCGCTTCTTCGGCATCGATATTGATACCGATGTCATATTGACGAGCCTGTAAAGTCAGAGAAAGCAGGCGCGGATAAAGTTCATCCATGACGCGCTCATATTGGGCTCGGCTATAACGTGGATGCAAGGCTGATAGCTTGATGGAGATGCCCGGCCCTTCATAAATACCGCGGCCGTTTGATGCTTTGCCAATGGCGTGGATCGCCTGTTGATAAGAAACCATATATGCCTGCGCATCTTCTTCTGTCAGCGCAGCTTCACCCAGCATGTCATAGGAATAACGGAAGCCTTTCTCTTCCAGCTTGCGGGCGTTAGCAAGGGCTTGGGCGATGGTTTCACCTGTGACAAATTGTTCTCCCATCAGGCGCATTGCCATATCAACACCCTTGCGCACCAATGGTTCACCGCTCTTGCTGATAATACGGTTCAAGGATTTGGATAATTTGGCTTCATTATGGGTAGATACCAACTTGCCCGTGAACAGCAGGCCCCAAGTCGCGGCATTGACGAACATAGATGCGCTTTGGCCAAGATGAGAATGCCAGTTACCGTTGCTGATTTTGTCACGGATCAGCGCATCACGGGTCGCTTTGTCGGGAATACGCAGCAGGGCTTCGGCAAGGCACATCAACGCAACGCCTTCCTGTGAAGAAAGGGAGAATTCTTGCAGTAACCCTTGCACTAAACCGGAGCGGCCAATGCCATGTTTTTGCTGGCGTAGTTTTTCAGCGATGGAGTAAGCGAGTTTGTGGGTCGCTTTGGCTTGTTCTTCTGATAATTGAGCGCGTTGCAGCAGCATGGGAACTGCCTGCGTTTCGGGCAGGCGATACGCTGAAGTAATTGCAGAACGTTTCACCGATTGGGGCAAAATATGCTCGGCAAAATCTAAAAATGGTTGATAAGGCGCCTCAATCTGTGATTCTTCTTCGGAAATCTTTTCTTCTTTGTTATCCTGAAACACTGATATTTCTGGGATCTTTTCCTCATTTTCCAGGCGTTCAAGATAATTAAAAATGGCTTGCTTAATCAGCCAGTGTGGTGTGCGTTCAATTCGTTGTGCAGCAGATTTTATACGATTACGCGTTGCTTCATCGAGCTTCACGCCCATAGTGGTACTACCCATTCTCACTCCTTAATAGGTAAGACTTAACCAAGTTACATAACAATATCTGTCATGTTGCAACTTTGTGCAACCATGTTAAAAGCGGCCGTTCTAAATTTGTGAAACTAATCTTGTTTTGATTACTTGTCTGGTAAATATCATGACTTGTTAGTATTTATTTGATTGATATTTAATGGTTTTTATTGTTGTAATTGTGGAGGTGTAACTGATTCTTTAATGAAAGGTACAACTTCTGAAGTGATAAATGTGACTTAGCGAGCGTTTCTAATAAAAAACATCGTTAATTAGTTGTTAAAAATGTTTGAGCTAATCTAGGATAGAAAGTGATTTTAAAATAATTACAAACATAAATTATACATACCAAAATTAATGCCACTTTAGGTGAAATGATCTTCAGGTACAACCTGGTAGGCAAATGCCTTGTACTGCAAATATATTGCACTGAAAACATATCATGTTGAACAAGGGTGGCTTTAAGTACAGATAACATTATTTACGCAAATAACACGATTTGCAGAAACACTATGGAGAAGAACCTGCATGACAGTAAATTCACCAATGCTAATAACTTTCATTGTCTACATTTCCGCGATGCTGGTGATAGGCTTCATAGCTTATCGTTCCACCAAAAATTTTGATGACTATATATTGGGTGGGCGGCGATTGGGCAGTGTGGTAACAGCATTATCTGCTGGCGCTTCTGATATGAGTGGCTGGTTATTGATGGGATTGCCGGGCTTAATTTTTCTATCAGGCATTTCAGGTAGTTGGATCGCACTCGGCTGTTTGATGGGCGCTTATTTGAACTGGCGCTGGGTTGCCGGTCGATTGCGCGTGCATACTGAAGCGAATAACAACGCGTTAACCTTACCGGATTATTTCACCCACCGTTTTGAAGACAGCAGTAAAATCCTGCGTATCATCTCAGCGCTGGTTATCCTGATTTTCTTTACCATTTATTGTGCATCAGGTGTCGTTGCTGGTGGTCTGTTATTTGAGAGCACTTTTGGTATGAGTTATGAAAAAGCAATATGGCTTGGAGCGCTGGCGACTATTGGCTATACCTTCCTCGGTGGTTTTTTGGCAGTAAGCTGGACGGATACCGTTCAGGCAACCCTGATGATTTTTGCCCTGATTTTGGTGCCCGTACTAATTTTGCTCAATGTTGGTGGGTTTGAGAATGCTATCGCGGTTATTGAAGCAAAACATACCTCTTATCTGGATATGTTCAACGGGTTAAATGTTATCGCCATTATCTCGTTATTGGGATGGGGATTTGGTTATTTCGGCCAGCCTCACATCCTTGCGCGTTTTATGGCTGCGGATTCTCACCAAACCATTCACAAAGCCCGTCGTATCAGTATGACGTGGATGTTTCTGTGCCTTGCTGGAACCGTAGCTGTTGGTTTCTTTGGCATTGCCTATTTTGAGCTGTATCCAGAGCAGGCGGCTCCCGTATTACAAAAGAACGAACGTATCTTTATCGAGTTAGGTACTCTGCTGTTCAATCCGTGGATTACCGGTATCTTGCTGTCGGCAGTATTGGCGGCAGTGATGAGTACTTTGAGCTGCCAGTTATTGGTTTGTTCTAGTGCGTTGACGGAAGATCTCTATAAAGCCTTTGTGCGCACTAAAGCCAGTCAGAATGAGTTGGTATGGGTTGGCCGTTTGATGGTGTTGCTGGTGGCTGCTATTGCGATTGTCATTGCAACTAATCCGAACAATAAAGTGCTGGCTCTGGCAAGTAATGCATGGGCTGGGTTTGGTGCGGCATTTGGCCCTGTAGTCCTGATTTCGGTACTTTGGAAACGCATGACGCGCAATGGTGCATTGATCGGTATGCTGGTGGGAGCGATTACGGTATTGGTATGGATGCAGTACAAGTGGTTCGGGCTGTATGAAATTATTCCAGGTTTTATCTTTGCTTCTATTGCCATTATTGGTGTTAGCCTGTTAGGGAAAGCGCCAAGTCAGGCAACTCAACAGCGTTTTGATGAGGCGGAAGCCCATTATAGAACTAAATAAAAAAAATAGACTGTGATAAAAAGCCTCTGATTGTTCAGGGGCTCTTTAATTTAGCTGCTTAGTTCCATCTCAGTACTCCATTAACGGTGAAGCAATAAAGAATCAAAAATATTTTGAGTGATTTCATCAGAGGGAGAGCGATATGAAGATTAAGAATATTATATCTGGAATGATCTTAGCAGTATTATTTTTAAGTTCATAACCCGTTTTGGCAGAGCAGCGAATAACTTGGGGTATTCCTTAATGGGGTGCGGAATGACGGATATAAGAAAGTAACCAGAGTATTTTTCCTGATTTAAATTTATCCGGTAGTGGTATAAATAGATAATAAAGATTATTGATTTTTTCTTTTTATTTCATAAAGTGATAATTACTAACCGTCATTCCGCACCTCATTCCTGATTTAAAAATCATGTGATTTGCCGCACGCTTTGTTGATTTACTCCTCAAATCA
>NZ_JANAIF010000075.1 GCF_024721015.1 Xenorhabdus bovienii | reverse complement strand
CCGTGGAGTATGAGCTAAATACTCTATTGGAAGGTTATGGTGCTAAATTTGCAATTAATTTTTCTTGATTACTTATTTGGTTAATCTTATCATCCAGTTTCGACATATTAATATGATCTAAATTAGCATCCCACTCAAAAAGAAAATTCCTATTTATATTAAATAATATTTATTTTATGGATGCTTGCTACTATCAATTATCCATTCCTTTGGTTGTCGTAATCACACGGTGAACATGAAGCTGCTGCAAACATTACCTGATAAATATCAAGCTGGCTCGCAATTTTATGACAATTTGATACTGATACTACAGCAACGAGTGTTGACGTATATTATCGAGTGATATTCTTTGCTCACAAACAGAAGGGACTCTGACGTTTTTTCAAATCTTGCCAATATCGCAAATTGCGATATTATAAGGGAGCGGTATGCGAGTGCGAGTTATCACTGCACGAGTCATCATTGAAGCAATGAGGAAACATGCTCAATGGAAAGTTGGGTTAAAGCTATGGCTGGATGTTTTTGATAAAGCAGCTTTGCGGTTTGAATCTTATGCCCAGATACGTGATCTCTGGCTTCAAACATCTGCATGGAACGTTGATCGTATACCTCATGAGCTATTGGAGGCAGGGAATCAGAAGGGGCCGCTTGATATTTATATATTTGATATTCATAAAAATAAATGCAGGATAATTGCATGGCTTAACCCCAAATCCGGTACTTTTTATATTAAAGATGTTTGCTCCCATGCTAAATACGATAGATGGTGGCGTGAACAAACCAAATCAAACAGGCCAAAAAGGTAAATCATGAGACAAGCATTACTCGTTTATGAAGAAATTGATGGGATCATCAAGAAATTACCGCAAATGATGCAGTCAGTATCTGATCAACTCAGCCCTCTTGCCCTTTTATTTTCCGCCTGCCTTGAACCCGTAGAGAACGAAGAAGATCTTAAAGCTCGGATGGTCATAATTGATGAATTGTATTCATATGCCGATGATACTGAGCATGTAGCAGCCAAATTCGCCGATTTTGTCACAGATCGCATTTATGAATATGAAACCAAAAACCGGAATGTATCTAACGTCAGCCCGCGTGAAGCACTGGCTTTTTTTATGAAAGAACGGAGGATCAGGCAAGCTGATCTGTGTGATATTGCCACTCAAAGTGTGATATCAGAGATCCTTCACGGAAAGCGTTCAATGACAATTCAACAAGTGAAAGGGTTTGCTAAATTTTTTGGGGTTCCCGTTGAAACGTTTATGGGAACGCTATAATGCCAAAAACCACCGCTACCTATGGTGGTTTTTGAATGTTAGGAAAAAGAACGATTATTCCCTAACAAAACCAGGAATTGCTGGATCAAAGTACTCTTTGTATTTATTTAAACACTCTTCATCCCTGAAACTATACGTTTTTAAAAGCCAGCGTTTTGCCGCTGCGTTTTTATCAACAACTTTGATAATCTCACGATTATGCAATGAGTCCTGATTAGCAAAAGAAAATAAATCACCATTATTAATGGCAATACGTTCTTTTTTGGCTTTTGTGATTGCATTTTTCAAAGCCAGAAGTGCTTGAATAGATTCTTTTGGTGCATCTGGTAAATAAGTAGTGCGGGTATCGTAGTAGCGGAATGTATGGATATTCTCAAGAATGATATGTTTTTCAGAATAAATCTGTCCTTGGTTTGAGTCCCTTGAATATTCATCGTAAGGTGTCATATACCAAGGCTGACGTAGCCATTCTTGTGATTCCGGTTTTAGATAAGAAAGCAGATCCTTGCCATCAAGATATCCGGTATAAATCAAGTTCTGCTCACTACAACGCATGCCAAGCAAACTAAGAAAATCAGCCCTGACAGGATGCGCAGTGCGGTCATTGTGGAAATAGAGTTCACCATCAGTTTTCTGGGTCTGGGTATTGGAATATTTTTTATGGGCATACACATCATGGAAGAAATCACCGTTATTACGAGTCCTGTAAGCAAGCAACGGAGTACTGGTTAGTTGCGAGAAAAGTTCCAGCAAACTTTCTCCTATGAATGTTGTTTTCTTCCTGTATTTATCACTGACAGGATCAGATTGTTCGAATTCAGGAATAATTTTATCAATTGGAAGGTTACGAAGTAATTGGGCATTAATCCCATTTAGTCGTCTTTCATTTTTTATGTTGTTACAAACTTCTATAAATCTGGCAGGTACTTTCTCTGAAAAAACAAGACTATTAATTTCACGTTTGAAATTAATATAATCCATATAGGGATTATTTTTTATTAAATTAAGAATATTAAAAAGTGTTCCATTTTCTAATCTATCAAACTCGTAAATACTAACCATTTTCCATTCTCCATAATTTATTGATAATTTTACCTTATAAAGGTATGAAAACATCTGAGAAGAACATCTCAAAAAATTACTTTGGTAATTACAAAAGGAAAAGTTAATAATAAATAAGTGATATAATACTGAAAATAACAACTATTTATATTTTTAATTCAAATAGCCATCTATTTAAAATAATAATAGATGGCTATATTTATTATTTTATCCTGCCTGTCGCCCGGGCATAAGAGAATAACCCACCCGCCGCGACAATATTCGCCAGTTCCCCAACCGGATCGGTGGGATATTTTTCGCTATTTTCCAGAAAAGTCACTGTCTGGTTTACAATATCAATCTCAATCTGGTCGCCGGTGGCTAACTTGTCACACAAGCGTTCCTGTGCAGCAACGGGCAACAACTCTCCGGTAGAAACGCAATTACGGAAAAAGATACGCGCATAAGACTGTGCTAAGACAGCCTTCACACCAGAAGCACCCAGTGCAGCAACTGCATGTTCACGCGAAGAACCACAACCAAAGTTCTGCCCTGCCACAATAATCGGGTACTTTGCTTTGCCCTGTTCTTCATCAATAAAGGGCAGTGAGCCTTCCGGTAATCCACACATCGCTAATGAAGCCAGTTGAGCGTATCCTTCCGGCGTTGAGGGGTTTACCTTGAGGTATTCAGCCGTCAGGATCTGATCGGTATCGATATTGTCAGTCAAGACATAAACCGTGCCTCTGATGATGTTTTCCTTCAACACACTCATAAAAACTCCTTCGGATTGGTAATACGCCCTGTAATGGCGGCGGCAGCTACCGAGTAAGGTGATGCCAGATAGATATTGGCGCGTTTATGCCCCATTCGCCCGACAAAATTACGATTGGTTGTAGAGATGACCGATATCGGATCATTCACACGGCCAAAGGTATCCGGCGGGCCACCACAGCAAGCCGCACATCCTGATTCCGAGGAAAGTGTCACTCCAGCGTCAGTTAAGATTTGATAAACAGAAACACCATCAATCTGGGTGGTTATTGTCTTATGGAACACTTCTTTGGTAGCAGGGACGGCATAAGTAGGAATGGAGACTTTATTGCCCTTGATGACACGAGCGGCCGCAATAAAATCTTCCAGTTTACCGCCGGTACAGGAGCCGATATAAGCCTGAGAAATAGCAACGTTGGCCACTTTCTCAATCGGAACGACATTATCCGGAGAATGAGGTTTGGCAATCATCGGCTGCATATCGGAAACATCAATGTTTAACACTCGGCTATATTCTGCATCTTCGTCAGGATAAACAATCTCAAAGGGAAGGTGGTTTCTCTCAGCCAGATAATCAAGGGTGGCCTGATTAGGCACCATAATGCCATTCTTGGCTCCGCACTCAACGACCATATTGCAAATCGTCATGCGTTCTTCTACTGATAATTCATCAATGACATTACCGCTAAACTCGATGGCTTCATAAGTTGCACCATCAACCGTTAATTCTGACAATACCGCCAGAATCATATCCTTGGCCAACACGTGCGAGGGCTTGGTTCCGGTAAAATTCACTTTGATAGAAGTCGGAACTTTGAGGGGGATTTCCCCTGTACCTAACGCATAGGCGGCATCGGTAATGCCCAGTCCAATGGCGAACGCGCCGAAAGCCCCCGCCGTGACGGTATGAGAATCTGTCCCCAACAGGACTTCACCGGGGCGAGTATGCCCTCCTTCCGCCAAACCGATATGACAAACCCCTTTATAGTTTGGTGTTCCCACATCATAGAAATATTTAATGTTCTGCTCGGCAGCAAATTCGCGCATGACACGAATATTTTGATTGGCCTGCGGGTCAGCAGAATAGACAAAATGGTCGGGGATCAGAATAAAGCGAGCCGGGTCCCATATTTTGGCATCTTGACCGAACTCTTTTTTAAATACACTGGCTACTCCCGGTGTACAGGGATCGTGAGACATCAGGATATCCACTTTCGCCCAAACCACTTCACCCGGTGTGACCTGCTCACGGCCACTAGCTCGTGCGAGAATCTTTTGTGTCATAGTTTGGCTCATCTCACATTGCCTCCGAAAGATTAAAAAATAGTAAAAAAATAGAAGTCTTAACGACATTACTAACGCTTATAGCAGGGAAATACCATTGTTGGACGCACTGTTTCTCTATTGGAACAGTTGTTCTTCAGAGGGGAAATTCCTGCACTCTTATTCTGACACCATTTTTGCAGCGCAGTTTAATCTTTGGTTAAAATATCACCTTCATCTGATAGAGGAATATTGGCCTTTCTCCATAACATCTGTGGTATGTTAGGCGGAGATTCCCCCAAGTAAATCATCAGGCTATTTCATGAATAATATTGAAAATCTTACTTCGATGGTGATTTTTGCCCGCGTAGTAGAGACACTGAGCTTTACTGAAGCGGCGAAATCGTTAAGGCTATCTAAATCTTCTGTCAGCCGCGAGATCGCACAGCTAGAAGTAAGATTGGGCACTCAGCTACTCAATCGTACCACGCGCAAAATTCAAGTGACGGAAGTCGGACTGAGCTATTACCAATACTGTTCCCGTATTCTTAATGAAGCCAAAAGCGCCGAGCGTTTTATCCGAAATTTTCATGACGAACCGATGGGAAGCCTGCGCCTGATTGCTCCGGTATCCTTTGGTAGTCAGTGTATCGTCCCCGCTCTGAATAACTTTATCGCCAGAAACATTCATGTCAGCGTTGATCTGGAACTAACCGACAGAACCATCGATATGACAGATGATAACTACGATATTGCGATCATTGTGGGACGAGAAATACCGGATCATCCACTTGTCATGCCCCTGATTGATATCACTTGGGGGCTTTACGCTACACCAGATTATATGAGTCAGTTTCCGCCGATAGAAAAACCCGAAGATCTGCCCCGCTACGATTACCTGCTGTTTCGTGGCCCTGCCCATACGATTTCCCTGCCGTTCCGTAAGGAGAGGCAAAAGCTCGATATTGAAGTTCGCAGCCGTTTTCGCATCAATAACAGCGTGGCGTTGATGAGCTCGGCGCTGTCCGGTGCAGGCATTGCTTACCTGCCAGATTACATAGCCCATGAATCTGTAGCAAAAGGCAAACTTGTCCGGCTATTGCCGGGATGGAATATGGATATTTACCAAGCCTGGATGATGTTTAAATCAGAAAACACGCTTTCTTCACGTGTGCAGCTATTTGCCGACGCTTTGCAGCAGAAACTGCGGGGTGATCTTGGGGATATCAAAAGGAAAGAATAGACAGGGGAGATCAGTGCGGGTGTATCCACAACAATAAATGCACCCGCAAAAAAAATCAGTAATCAATAATAGTTACCGTGACGGTAATCCCAAGTTGTGAAGATATCAGACATTATCACCATGATCTTATGCACATCCAGCCCCTTACGAATCAATACTGGGCACGGGGTGATATCGCGCTGACCATTCTGCATCGGCACCAGTGTCCCGTTGTCATCCACCATTGAAATCATCACACCCTGCTCATAGCGGGTCTGATCCGTTTCATTTGGCTGGATAGATTTAACATAGTCATTAGCATCAATAATCAAGTCAGCGCGCTCTTCAATGCGTTCACCGATACATTCCACCAAACCACGGTTACCTTTACCTGATGGGTTAGCCGAGCTGGCAAAGGAGAATTTCCCGTAGTTTTCCCACAGTGCTTTTGCCAGAATTTCGCCCGGTTTACCGAATTTAATCACGAAACAACTGGTGCCACGGCCATCCATCATCAGTTCTTTAGAACCATCATCAGGAATACGGGCGACAGCGTCTTCTTTCCACGGCAGGATGCAGCCCAGCAACACATCTGCATCCCAATGTTTTTGATACAGTTCTTCGATTTCCGGGTTAAGCTGAGCCAATTCTTTCAACTGTTCGAGAGATCCACATAACACAACGCCGGGTTTGTTGCGATTACGCTGCTTGGCTTCGAATTTACGCTCCAGACCTTGCGCGTCAGAAGTCATAATAATGTAGCCCACTTTGGTCGGGCAGACGATCATTCCACCCTCGTTGGAAAGGATCTCTACCGCTTCCTGCTGTAATCCATTATTCCATTCAATTTTTTTATTGCTCATACTTATACCTTTTACCGGAACCCAAAATTGTTAATTAATCAGTTAACACTGGAAGTTAACGTTGATAGTAACCTGTCAGAGTGGCTGTAGTCAGGGTGTTAGCCTGAATCATAAAACGCGCAACAGCGTTTGTTGTTTCGGCATCAATCCCCAGTTTTTCTACCGATAAAGCATGTATGGTGAAAATATAGCGATGTGCCTTATCACCTTCAGGCGGGCAAGGGCCACCAAAACCAGTCTGACCATAATCATTTCTGCTTTGGATAGTGCCGGCTGGAAGACCAGAGCCATCCGCCTGACCCACATTGGCTGACAAAGCGTGTGTTTCAGCGGGGATATCAAAAGCAACCCAGTGCCAGAAGCCGCTGCCAGTAGGCGCATCAGGATCATAAACAGTGATAGCGAAACTTTTGGTCTCAGCGGGTGCATTCTGCCAAGAAAGCTCAGGGGAACAGTTATCACCATTACCACCAAACCCATTGAATTTATGATATTTATGCAAAAAATCATTATGCTTAAATTCAGGTGAGCTGATTATCATCGGTTGTCTCCTCAGTCGAATGTCTTTGCAAACATCCTAGCGGAGTTTTTCGCAGCTGCAATATCTGGTCGTGGTTTTACTGGATTGTTTCAGTTTGGGAACAATAAGTGAGGCATTCAGACTACTTGAAACAAAGAACCACCCTGGCCAGCGGGGGGTTCTTTGCAATTGGATGGTTTAATCAAAAACTAAACTTCTTTCTTCGACGCCTGCAAATACAGCAGTTCCAATCCAATCGTCGCTGCTGCCAGAGCGGTGATTTCAGACTGATCATAGGCAGGAGCCACTTCCACCACATCCATGCCAACGATATTCAGGGGTTGCAGACCACGCAGGATTTTCAGTGCGCGATCGGACGTCAGCCCGCCAATCACCGGCGTCCCTGTACCGGGCGCAAAAGCAGGATCAAGGCAATCAATATCGAATGTCAGGTAAATTGGCAGATCACCGACAACATTTTTGATCTGTTCAACAACATCATCAACACTACGATCGTTGACCTGTGCCGCATCCAATACAGTAAAACCATTGTCAGTATCGTGTTCGGTGCGAATACCGATTTGCACCGAGCGATGAGGATCTATCAGCCCTTCGTTTGGCGCATGGTAAAACATCGTACCATGATCAAACTTACTGCCATTCGGGTAGGTGTCCGTATGGGCATCAAAATGAATCATCGCCATTTTGCCGAAATGTTTCGCATAGGCGCGCAGTAATGGCAAAGTGACAAAATGATCACCGCCGAAAGACAGCATTTTCTTACCCGATGCCAGCACTTTTTCAGCATGTGCCTGCAATTTGTCGCTCATGTCCTGAGCATCACCGAAGTTAAAGACCAGATCACCGCAATCCACTACATTCAGGCGCTTGCGCAAACTGAAGTCCCACGGCCAGCGACAGCTTTCCCACGCCAGATTAGTCGATACCTGACGAATAGCGGCTGGCCCATGACGGCTGCCGGCACGCCCAGATGTTGCCATATCAAAAGGCACACCGGTAATCACCCATTCTGCATCGCTGGAATAAGGCTGGAAATTCAGCGGAAAGCGCAGGAAACCGAAGGCATTTGAAACCAAAGAGTTATCAATTTGGTTCCCTAAGGAGCTAATACTCATGATATATCCTCAAAAGCCCCGCGTTCACTGAATTTCAGCAACACGGAACTTGATTACGCTAAAAGATTACTCATCTTCCAAATAGGTGTAACCATACAGGCCGGTTTCGAATTCTTGCAGGAACTGCTCCTGCAAATTTTCATCCAGATCAGCCGCTTTCACCTGATCACGGAAACGGCTCATCAGTACCAACGGCTCCAGTTTTACATATTGGAGCATATTAGCTACAGAATCACCCTCTTCGCTCTGCTGGTAGGTCACTTCGCCGTGTTCTGAAACGTAAACATCAACGGCAGCCGTATCACCAAACAGGTTATGCATATTACCCAGAATTTCCTGATACGCCCCGACCATAAAGAAACCGATCAATGGGGGATTCTCTGGATCATAAGCCGGCATTGGCATCGTTGCTGCTATACCATCACCATCGACATAGTGGTCAATGATGCCATCAGAATCACAAGTGATATCCAACAAAACTGCACGGCGATCCAAGGGCTTATCCAGCCCTTCAATCGGCAGAACAGGGAACACCTGATCAATCCCCCACGCATCCGGCATCGACTGGAACAGCGAGAAATTCACATAGAATTTATCCGCCATACGTTCCTGCAATTCGTCAATGAACGGACGATGAGCACGGTTGCTTGGGTCAAGATCCCGCTGAATACGGCGACAGATATTTAAATAGAGTTCTTCTGCCCAAGCCCGCTCAGACAGGTTCAACATCCCGTGTGCATATTGGGTATGGACATCCTGAAGGTCAAACTGGCTGTCATGCAGCCACTCACGCAGGGAGCGAGAATAACCGCCATCCTGCATTTCCTGCCACGTATCCCACAAACTTGTCAGAGGACGTGAAGCATCTTCTGCTGGCGGTGTTGTTTCAGTAAATTCGTTATGCTCTACCCCAATGACATTAGAGATCAAGACCGTATGATGAGCAGTCAACGCCCGGCCAGATTCAGTAATCACGGTTGGATGCGGCAAACCATGCTCTTCACACGCATCACCGATTCCCCAAATGACGTTATTCGCGTATTCATTCAGGCCGTAGTTAACTGAACATTCTGACTGAGAGCGAGTGCCTT
Organism: Xenorhabdus bovienii; assembly: GCF_024721015.1. Lineage (GTDB taxonomy): Bacteria > Pseudomonadota > Gammaproteobacteria > Enterobacterales > Enterobacteriaceae > Xenorhabdus > Xenorhabdus bovienii. The sequence goes on along the minus strand of NZ_JANAIF010000075.1, from coordinate 7,807 downwards.
CATAATCGACGCCCAATCCACCACCAACATCAAAGCATTGGATGTTGACACCCAGTTTATGCAGTTCGACATAAAAACGGGCAGATTCACGCACGCCGGTTGCCACATCACGGATATTGGCAAGCTGAGAGCCCAGATGGAAATGCAGCAGCTGCAAACTATCCAGCTTCCCTGCTGAGCGCAGAGTTTCAACCAATTGCAGTACTTGTGCCGCCGCAAGACCAAACTTAGATTTTTCACCACCACTGGACTGCCATTTGCCCGCCCCCTGCGAGGCCAGACGCGCCCGCACACCAAGACGAGGGATCACACTGAGGCGTTCTGCTTCTTCCAGCACCATCGCAATTTCAGACATTTTCTCGATAACCAGATACACTTTGTGTCCCAGTTTTTCACCGATCAGTGCCAGACGAATGTATTCGCGATCTTTATAGCCATTACAGACAATGACCGTGCGTGTCATGCCAGCATGAGCCAGCACAGCCATCAATTCAGCCTTGGAGCCCGCTTCCAGCCCGATGGGTTCACCCGCATTTGCCAACGATTCAATCACACGACGCTGCTGATTGACCTTGATAGGATAAACCAGGAAGTAATCGCCCTTATAACCATAAGATTCACGTGCACGTTTAAACGCAGCATTAATAGAACGCAGACGATGTTGCAGAATCTGAGGGAAACAGAATAATGAGGGCAAGCGCAGCTGTTTTTTTTCTTCCTGAACTTTCTTCACCAGCTCAGTAAGTTCAACTTGAGCTCCCGGTAAATCAGGGTTTGGGCAAACACTGACATTACCCAGATCATTGACATAGTAATAGCCGCCACCCCAGTATGCGATATTGTAGGTCTGTCGCATTTTACGAGCGATATTATCATTCATGGCAGTCTCCTTCATGGAGTAGAGGTTTGCCTTCACCTGTAAAGTCAATAACCCAAGACACTATTAATAGTGCTAATAGTGCGTATCTTGCGCATTAAAAAATGCCAGGGAACAGCATGCTCTTAAATTATAGAAACGTTTAGAGGAAACTAAACAATTATTTACGGTGTGACAATATGGTGCCGACTCGATATTACCAGCCTGTTTGAATGCTTTCGGTAACATCGGAATGAGTTCATATTGAAAAGAAAGGAACTAGATGTGAATACATCAATAGCATAATGTGGCTGTTGGCCGTTAACAATCAGCAGATAATGGTGCATAACCCCATTCACCCCCACATGGCTTATCAGAACGTAAGCCGTTTCTCAATTGAGAAGCAGAACACGCAGTGAACGTACCCCGCAAACGCCCATAACCTGAAGTGCAAAAAACCCATCAGTTACGCGCGCAGTTTATACCTGCAATCAGGCAAAATTGCAAAATGAAATTTATCAAAATACATTCACTCTGACTGATCTTTTTTAGAAACGCCGAAAAATGTCACACGGCAAAAGATTTTTAAAACTAAAAAAACTGGTATCCTTGACAAGAGTGCCTTAAAATGGCCGTCTAGATGGTAAAACATCTACCCTTAAACCAAGATTATATTTAAGGTAACCAAATATAATGACTACACATCTTTTTACTTCTGAGTCCGTTTCAGAAGGACATCCAGACAAAATTGCCGACCAAATTTCCGATGCCGTTCTTGATGCAATCTTAGAACAAGATCCTAAGGCTCGTGTTGCCTGCGAAACTTATGTTAAAACTGGCATGGTCATGGTTGGTGGTGAAATCACTACCAGCGCTTGGGTTGATATTGAAGAAATTACCCGCCGTACTGTCCGTGAAATCGGCTATACCAGCTCAGACATGGGCTTTGATGCAAATTCATGTGCGGTGATTAGTGCAATTGGTAAACAGTCTCCTGATATCAATCAGGGTGTTGACCGTGCAGATCCCCTGGAGCAAGGTGCGGGTGATCAGGGGTTAATGTTTGGTTATGCGACCAACGAAACCGATGTGCTGATGCCGGCACCTATCACGTATGCGCACCGTCTGGTTGAGCGTCAAGCTCAAGTCCGCAAAAACGGTATCCTGCCGTGGCTGCGCCCGGACGCAAAAAGTCAGGTTACCTTTCAGTATGACAACGGCAAAATTGTCGGCATTGATGCCGTAGTGCTTTCTACTCAACACTCTGAAGATATCCAGCAGAAAGAACTGCAAGAAGCCGTAATGGATGAAATCATCAAGCCTGTACTGCCGGCTGAGTGGCTTACTCCAATGACCAAATATTTCATCAACCCAACGGGACGCTTTGTGATCGGTGGCCCAATGGGTGACTGTGGTCTGACTGGCCGTAAAATCATCGTGGATACCTACGGTGGTATGGCGCGTCACGGGGGCGGAGCATTCTCCGGTAAAGATCCCTCCAAGGTTGACCGTTCTGCAGCTTATGCGGCACGCTACGTCGCCAAAAACATGGTTGCGGCAGGTTTGGCTGATCGCTGTGAAATTCAGGTGTCTTACGCTATCGGTGTTGCTGAACCCACTTCTATCATGGTAGAAACGTTCGGTACTGAAAAAGTGCCAACTTCAACCCTGATCCAATTAGTCCGTGAATTCTTTGATCTGCGTCCTTATGGTCTGATCAAAATGTTGGATCTGCTACACCCAATCTATCGTGATACTGCGGCATACGGTCATTTTGGTCGTGAACATTTCCCGTGGGAAGCAACAGACAAGGCAGAAATTCTGCGTTCTGCGGCAGGATTGAAATAATACCCTGTCAGCATAAGAAGCCCGCTAATATCCTGCGGGCTTTTTCATAACTCACCATTCATTGAGCGATGAGTGAAATTACCATACCGTATACTGCCGTTATGAAATTGGTTAGAGTCCCCCTCGCACTACAGCAAGCCGTCATGCGCACTCTACGGCAAAAATTAGCACAGGCGAGTGATTACCTTGAAACAACATTTCCTGAACCCTGTGTGACCTATCGACAGAGAGGGACAATTGCCGGCAGCGCCCGCCTGCAAGGTTGGGAAATTCGCCTGAATCCCGTTCTACTGATCGAAAATCAGCAGTCATTCATTGATGAAGTGATCCCCCATGAACTGGCACATTTATTGACTTACCATCAGTTTGGCAAGGTGGCCCCTCATGGAAAAGAATGGCGCTTTGTTATGGAAACGGTGCTTAAAGTATCTGTCTGCCGGACACATCAGTTCTCAGTGGATTCTGTCCGCAGCAAAATATTTATTTATTATTGCCGTTGCCAGCAACATGAGTTGACCATACGGCAGCACAATAAAGTCCTCAGAGGAAAAAGTTGCTATCTTTGCCAGCAATGCAAGGAAAGATTAAAACTATTGGAGCAAGATAAATCCAATACCCCACAGTCAGAGAATTTTGCCTAAGAAATCCGGTTCAATGCTGGCAGATATGGCTAACATAGTATGCGCTGCAACTTGAAATCTATTGGATGTAAGTTCATTGGCTGGTAAAGTTCGCTGCTTTAATTTTTTCCGCTTCTGCAATAAGTTGATCTGCCGTTTTTCCGTGCAGTGATCGAAAAAATTTCTGTTCCAATTTTTCTATATCCCCATGTTTAATATTTCCATTCGCGCTCTCTTTAAACAGATCATCAAAATCAATGCTATTGGTCATGGCAATATTCAATGAATCATCAAATTTTAATTTTTTATCTTCCGGTAACGTATCTCTGATTTTTTCGATGGATGTTTTTACAGCTATTTCATTTGTACCATCAATTTTCAGGTGATTATCACATCCCGTTAATACAAAACCCAATAAACACACTGCCAACAAATTTTTCATGATTACCCCCGCCTATTGCCGATAAAATAATAATAGCAGAAGAGAAATAAATAAGCCGTTTTTAGTTATACCTCTATTTAAATTGAATATTATTTTCTTTTCATTGACGCTAACTCAATTAGCGCCATTCATTCTATTTGTAAGTATAAATGTAGTATCAAGAAAAGAGAAAAATAACTGCATCAGCTATTTTTAATAATAGAATACCCTGCATTTATGCCAGCCATCCTCCCAATAATTTTATCGTTACTGCAAAAAACGAAATGTATTTCTGCACCATGATTATTAATTTTGAAACCTGTTCAAGCCAGACAAAATTCCTGAGTACAATACGGAATGAGACAAATGCCATACTTGAAAAAATATCAATTTATTTTTTTTATAAAATTTATCTATTTTTGTTTACCATAGTGAACTATTCAAAATAATATATTACAGATAATAATAATCAATTACACTCTCCTGAAAACCTAACCAGTTAATCACTGGCAGATATCATTCATCATGAAACTATCCCATGCCAAACTTAACTGGCTGTTATTCAATACAAAAAACAAGTCAATAAGATTTTCATTGTATAGAAATGTAAAAAAATTGATTAATTAAAATAATTTCCATATAAAAAAATTTACTATAAATTATTTCAGCCTCTATCTTTGTCAAACAACATTATTTAGGCTTATTAATCTATTGACATTGGGGGATGAAGGAAGATGAATTATGGAAAAACATGGCCTGTGAAACAAAAAATATTTTTGATAATCATAAAACATTAATTTCAAAAGAACACTGGAAAACTGAATTCAGTGTATTACTACAAGTAACAGTGAACCATAAAGCCTTTATTAAAAATGCGATCATCCAATAATTGGAAAGATATTGTGATTCCCATGAAAACACATTATTTCCCTATATAAATCACTCATGGACTTATCGATAGTTTTCATATTACGTCTAATGCGAAGGAAAAAAAATGTCTGTCATTCATTACTCCATAAAATATTTTATATCGGTATTATTTGTGTTATTACCGATATATTCACAGGCAGAAAATATTACTGTCACAGATATTGCTGGACGAGAAGTCACAGTTAATGCTCCGGCTCAACGGGTCATGCTGACAGATAGCCGGATCATTATTGCGTTGAATATCCTGCACCCCAACGATCCATTGAAAGGTATTGTGGCATGGGATAATGCACTGGAGAAAAAAGCACCTGACCTTGCCGCAGCCTATGAGAAAAAATTTCCTCAATTAAGGGAAATCCCTATTTTCCCGAACCCCTATACCAGTGATTTCAGTGTCGAAAAAGCTATGACCTATAAACCTGATCTGGTTATTTTCGATATTGGCCTGAAGCCTAAACTGGATAACAGCAATACGGTTAAATTACTGGAAAAATCGGGGATTTCTGTCATTTTCATCGATTTTCGCCAATATCCGCTGTCCAATACCATACCCAGTATGGAGCTTCTTGGTAAGGTTTTTAAAAAAGAAGAAAATGCCGGTAAATACATTGCGTTTTATGAAAGCCGTCTGTCTTTGATCAATAAGCGTATCGGCACACTGTACCAAGAGCAGATCCCCAGTGTTTTCATCGAGTATCATGCCGGTATGCTGGGAGCAGAAGATTGCTGCGATACCATTGGTGACAATAGCTTCGGAGAGTTTGTCACAACCGCAGGGGGAGATAACGTCGGCAGTAAGTGGTTCTCAGGCATGGGAGGCAAAGTTAACGAGGAGCAATTGCTGGTCAGCAATCCCGATACTTACCTGATGACAGTAGCAGATTGGGATCAGGTTCGCGCAGGGAGCCAGTCGGTTCCTTTGGGTTATACCGGCAATTTGGAAAAATCCGAAAAGCGTTTGCAAAACTTGCTCTCCCGCCCAAATCTGAAAGTACTCAGATCGTACCGTGAAAAACGCGTGATGGCGATTTACCACCAATATTACGATTCACCATTCAATATCATTGCCGTAGAAGCCATTGCTAAATGGCTGCATCCTGAGTTGTTCAAAGATATTGATCCCCATGCAGACAGTATTTATGTTCATAAAACATTTACGGCATTGGACGGTAGCGGTGTATTCTGGGTAACGACCAAATAGTACCTTCTTAATCTAAACCTACAGGTTTTTCCTGTGGGTTTTTCTATAGATCCGGGGGCTTGTTTCTGACAGGAGTTAGGAGTAATTTTTATATTGGTCAACATGATTCTTTATGCAGCAAAAATCAAACATTTTTGCTATGAAACAATAAAGCGTTGTAAAAAGTCACCAATAAAAACAAATAATTATATTAACCACAGGATCCTTTATGGATAACACTTCCAAGAAAAAACCTTTATACCAGGTCCTTTACATTCAAGTCATATTTGCCATCTTACTGGGTATAGCGCTGGGTCATTTTTATCCAGATATTGGTGAATCACTCAAACCCTTAGGTGATGCTTTCATCAAAATTGTGAAAATGATTATTGCCCCTGTTATCTTTTTGACGGTTGTAACAGGGATAGCCGGCATGAATAATATGAAAGCCGTTGGAAGTGTCGTAGGAAAATCGATGTTGTATTTCTTGACGTTTTCAACTCTTGCTTTAATTATTGGTTTGATTGCTGCCAATATCATTCGCCCCGGAGATGGCTTAAATATCTCACCTGAATCGTTAGACAGTAGCAAAATCATCGGTTATGTGGAGAAAGCGCATGAATCATCCATCGTCGGCTTTCTCATGAATATTATACCGGAAACGGTTGTTAGCCCACTTGTGAATGGGAATATTCTGCAAGTCCTCTTTATTGCTGTTATTTTCGGTATCGCTTTAGCGTCGACAGGAAAAAAGGGGGAACCTATATTGGTGTTTTTGCAAAACTTCTCAGAGCCTGTTTTCAAGATGGTAGGCATATTGATGAAGCTGGCACCGATTGGCGCATTTGGGGCAATGGCATTTACCATCGGTAAATATGGCATTTCATCCATTGGAAATTTAATGATGTTAATTGTCACTTTTTACATGACATCATTACTCTTTATTTTTGTTGTATTGGGGGCTGTTGCTAAGTATAACGGATTCTCCATCATTAAATTAATTAAATACATTAAAGATGAACTGTGGTTGGTTTTGGGAACATCATCCTCTGAAGCGGCTTTACCTAGCCTGATGAGAAAAATGGAAAATGCAGGCTGTGAGAAATCGGTTGTCGGATTAGTTATTCCAACAGGTTATTCATTTAATCTTGATGGTACTAATATTTATATGACGATGGCTGCATTATTTATCGCTCAAGCAACAGGAATTGAGTTGAGTTTCACGGAGCAAATATCTTTATTATTAGTCGCAATGATCAGCTCAAAAGGTGCCGCTGGAGTAACGGGTGCAGGCTTTATTACGCTAGCCGCTACTTTATCTGTTGTTCCCAGTTTACCCGTAGCCGGTATGACTCTCATTTTGGGCATTGATAGATTTATGTCTGAATGCCGCGCATTGACCAATTTAGTTGGAAATGCTTGTGCCAGCATTGTTGTCGCTCGCTGGGAAAATGCTTTAGATAAAGATAAAATGCATCAAGCTTTAAATGGTAATAGACAAAATCCAGTAGAAGATATATCAATTTCCCTATCAAGTAAAAAAAATATGTCCCCTCCAGAGAATAAATAAAACTCACTGAAAATGATGTTAAAAGTCCCCGACATATGTCGGGGGCTTTTAATGATATTCATAGAATAATTTCATTACATAATAATTTGAAATTTTTAATTAAGAAATAAATTTTAGAATGATTTTATTATTCAGCAACCATAAAATATAATTCAAATTTATCACTCCATAACAATTTAATTAATATATAACATATGTATATTATTTACTTTATTATAATAAATATAAAAATATTAAATAACGGTTTTTGTTTTATATAAGTCATCATATTAATAACAATGCTGAAATATCAGATATGTATTATCATATACCCATCGTAATTGAAGATACTTGATTTTTCATTCGTATCAGATCAAGATCGCGCCCATGAAAATTACTCTGA
>NZ_JANAIF010000074.1 GCF_024721015.1 Xenorhabdus bovienii | reverse complement strand
CAGATTTTGTGATTGCAGATAAAGGCTATGATAGTGACGCTTTCAGAAATATCGTCGAACAAACAGGGGCAACACCCGTCATTCCTTATCGAAAAAACAGCCGAAAATCAGAAAAGCCCATAGACAAAGGGTTATATCGTTACCGACATTTAGTGGAGAATGCCTTTGCCAGAATAAAACATTTTCGTGCTATAGCAACGAGATACGATAAATTAGAACGAAATTATGCCAGTATGTTAGCACTGGCATTTACTCTCGTTTGGCTACCAATGTGGGCTGATTGATTTATGACCATAAAACATCAACAGTCCCTAATACACCGAGGGGTAATTGGTTGAAGACAGAAGTTTGGGCCAGCCAGCAGACCCGCCCAAACCTGATCAAACAATAAATGTGCTATTCGTTATAAAGTCCCGTCATTCGTTATCAAAAACCTAAACTATCCAATAAATCATCAACCTGCGCTTGGTTGGCAATAACACCAGCTCCATTCTGATTAACCTGAGGGCCGTTAAGAAGGCTGTCGTTCTCTTTTTTCGCTTTGGCCATCTGGTCAGAAGGCATATTTTCCATTAACACCATGACCAATTGTTTTTCCAGTTCCTGAATGACTTCCATCATCCGTTTGATGACCTGCCCCGTCAGATCCTGAAAGTCTTGTGCCATCATGATCTCAAGCAATTGAGTATTGGTAAATGAGACATGTTCAGGTACGAGATTGAGATAATCTCTGGTATCTGTCACCAGTGAGCGAGCCTCTGTCAGTTCCAGATTGTTCGGGTTTGCAAACCACTCATCCCAGCGCTGGGTCAAGGATTTCGCCGAAGATTCCAATTCATTCTGGTGGGGCTGTGCCTCTTCAACGCAGTTCAGCACCCTTTCAGCCGCCTGTGCCGTCATCTGGACAACGTAATTCAACCGCTCCCGCGCATCAGGGATCGCCTCAGCCGCCTGAGCAATGGTTTGATCTAACCCCAGTTCACGCAGACTATCGCGCAGCATTCTCGTTAACTGCCCAATACGACTGATTATTTCACTGGTAGTAACCGCCTCATCTCTCGGCATGACTGGATTTTCACTCATTTTGTCTCCTTAGAGCCCTAATTTTTCAAATATTTTATTGAGTTTCTCTTCCAAAATCGCCGCAGTAAACGGTTTAACGACGTAACCACTGGCTCCGGCCTGCGCTGCTGCAATAATGTTTTCTTTCTTTGCCTCTGCCGTTACCATCAGGACAGGTAAGGCAGCCAGCTTTTCTTCACTGCGAATTATTTTCAGCAATTCGAGACCATCAATATTGGGCATATTCCAGTCAGAAATAACAAAATCAAATTCAGCAGCACGAAGCTTAGCCAGTGCTTCGGCTCCATCCTGGGCTTCATCAACGTTGTTGAAGCCCAGTTCCTTCAATAAATTGCGTACAATGCGACGCATAGTTGCAAAGTCATCGACGACCAGAAATCTCAGATCCTTACTTGCCATAAAAACTCCTTGGAATTTCATTCATCCGGCAGCACAGTGCCGCAAAAGTTAACATCAAATAACAACAACTAAATACGAATCGATTGCCCTGCGCTGATTTTGGCCAGCATCGTTTTACTGATTTTTTGAATATCCATAACGTCATCAATAGCTCCCAGCTGGATCGCCGCTCGTGGCATACCAAAAACTACGCAGCTTGCTTCACTCTGTGCCAGCGTATAAGCACCCGCCTGTTTCATTTCCAGCAGGCCGGCTGCACCATCACTGCCCATTCCGGTCAAGATGACACCAACGGCATTGCGTCCCGCATGTTTGGCAACGGAGCGGAACAGCACATCAACGGAAGGACGATGACGATTGACCGGCGGGGCCCGGGTAGTCATGATTTGATAATTGGCTCCGCTACGGCACAGTTCCATGTGGTGATCCCCCGGTGCGATGTAAGCATGCCCCGGCAGAACCCGCTCACCATTCTCCGCCTCTTTAACGGTGATTTGGCTTAATTTATTGAGCCTTTCTGCAAATGAACGTGTAAAACCCGGCGGCATATGCTGGGTGATCAGTAACGCCGGGCTGGTGACAGGCAAAGGTTGCAACAAGTTTTTTATTGCCTCTGTTCCCCCTGTCGAAGCGCCGACTGCGATCAGTTTTTCGCTGGATAATAGTGGCTTGAAATTCAATGGGGTGGCAATCACAGGACTGGACGGCATGGTACTGATTTTTGCCTGCGCCGCAGCGCGGATTTTTTCGGCAATCAGCTCACTATAGGCCAGCATTCCTTCGCGAAGGCCCAGTTGCGGCTTGGTTACAAAATCGACCGCCCCCAACTCCAGTGCTTTCAATGTAATTTCTGATCCTTTCGCCGTCAGAGACGAAACCATCACAACCGGCATGGGACGCAAACGCATTAATTTTTCAAGAAAATCAATGCCGTCCATGCGTGGCATCTCAACATCTAATGTTAATACCTGAGGGTTGTGTTTTTTTATTAAATCACGGGCAACAAACGGATCTGGCGCGCAGTCCACCACCTCCATATCTGGGTGGCTATTGATTATTTCCCGCATGATCTGGCGCATCAGCGCCGAATCATCCACACACAGTACAGTTATTTTATTCATGACCCCTCCCTGCCCGACGACCTACACCGTAAACGGTCTGTCCTTGCAAGTAGAACTCTCGGCTGATTTGAGTGACGTTTTCGGAATGCCCCGCAAAGAGCAAACCATCCGGTTTTAAGAAATTGACAAAACGACGCAAAATTCTTTCCTGCGTCTTTTTGTCAAAATAAATCATGACATTACGACAGAATATCGCATCAAACTTACCTTCGAGCGTCCAGTCAGAATCCAATAGATTCAAGTGCTGAAAGCTAACCAGCTCAGCCAGTGCGGGACGCACTCTGGCATATCCTTCAAAGAGGCCAATGCCTTTGAAAAAATACTTTTTCTTTTGGCTATCACTCATGTGCTGTAATTCTTCCAGTCGATATACTCCCTGACGGGCTTTTTCCAGCACATGAGTATCAATATCGCTGCCAATGATTTTTATCCGATTTGTCCGATGCCCCAATGCATCACACAAGGTCATGGCGATAGAATACGGTTCCTCCCCCGTCGAAGCGGCTGCGCTCCAAACGCGGTATGTGCCTCCGTTTTTTCTGCTGGCATGCGCCGCCAAAATGGGAAAATGATGAGCTTCCCTGAAAAACGCCGTGAGATTGGTGGTCAATGCATTGATGAATAATTCCCATTCTTTGCTATGAATATTCTGTTCCAGAATCGACAGGTATTGACCAAAATCATTGATTCCCAGTACACGCAAGCGCCTGACCAGACGGTTGTAAACCATTTCACGTTTATTTTTGGCCAGTACAATACCAGCCCGTTGATAGATAAACTGGCAGATGCGCTCAAATTGCGCATCCGACAAAATATGCCGCTGAAACATAAAGTTCAGCGGTGAAATAGCATCAGTATCTGAGGCTGCTAAATTGGATTTCATCTGACCTCAGCGTATTTGACTTGCGATATACTCATCGGTCATTTTTGAAGCAGAGGGTGTCTGATGGTCATACTCATTGTCTAAGCCTTCAGGCAGTTCAAATAAAGCAACGGTTTTCACTAATGTGTCTGCCTTATCTTCAAGCGCAGCAGCGGCTGCCGCAGATTGTTCCACCAATGCCGCATTTTGCTGTGTGACTTGATCCATCTGGCTGACAGCTTGGGCAACCTGATGAATACCACGGCTTTGTTCATCAGAAGCGGCGGCAATTTCAGCCATCAGTTCAGTGACTTGGTTTACTGATTTGACTAATTCATCCATGGTGTTCCCGGCGTTATTAACTAGCTCAGAACCTTGGTTAACTCGATGGACAGATTCATCGATCAGGGTTTTGATTTCTTTCGCCGCCTCAGCACTGCGTTGCGCCAAGTCACGTACTTCGCCCGCCACGACAGAGAACCCACGTCCCTGCTCACCGGCACGCGCTGCTTCAACCGCCGCATTTAATGCCAGGATATTGGTTTGGAAGGCAATGCCATCAATGACACTGATAATAGCGCTGATTTTCTTCGAACTGTTGGCAATTTCATCCATAGTGGCCACCACGCTGACGGTCAATTCACCGCCTTTCGAAGCCGTCTGGGAAGCGGATACTGCCAGTTCACTGGCCTGACGTGCGTTTTCAGCGTTCTGTTTAACAGTAACAGTCAGCTCTTCCATGCTGGCAGCGGTTTCTTCCAGCGACGCAGCCTGTTCTTCAGTGCGTGATGACAGGTCGGTATTGCCCTGTGTAATTTCCTGAATACCGGCATACATCTGGTTGGTGTTGTCTCGTACAGAGGCAATCGACTTGATCAAAGATTTCTGCATATCGCGCAGTTTTCTGAAGATATCGCCAATCTCATCACTGGTCGTGACAGCAATTTCTTTATTCAGGCGGCCTTCTGCCACGTCCTGGAAACAGGCTCGCATATTGTCAAACGGCCGGAGCAGATTACGTCGCATCCACCAGTGCGCTGATGCCGAAACAACAAATACCATCAGGATAGAACCGAAAAACATGGCGATGGAAACTTTATAGTAAAAGGCACCATCGGAAACCGCTGTGCTGATGTTATGGCCGAGATACTGCATGTAATTGTTGTATGCGACTTCTAGCTGGCGCTGGTAATTTTCTGTTGGCTGATCAAGAAATGCCTGGAAATTCCCTTCATAAAGATACGTTTTCAGCTCTTTCAACGCATTAATATATTCTTGGTAAGAACGTTCAACCGCAGCCAATAAGGCGACACTTTGGTCATTCTTTTCTATCTGAGGTAAGGCACTGAACTGTGCGAAATTCCTTTCAGCTTCATTCAATGAGCTTTTGAGCAACGCTTCCATCGCGTCGATCTGATCCTGCGACTGACCCACTTTTTGGCCAATGGCAATTTTGTTGAGAGTGTTACGCGTTTGCAGCATTGCTGCCCAGCTCAATCCAAGGGTATCTCTTCGTTTAGTTCCCAAATCAATTCTTTCAATATATGACTGGTCTGTATGAATTATTCCCAGGGACAAACCGCTCGAAATAATTTGCATAACACAAAACATCATGAGTAATAGATACAAACTGGTTGATATGCGAAGCCTACCTAACATGTAATCACCTCGTTTAACGGCTGCATTATGCAGCCGTGGTTATCGCTATTATTTTTTAGAATGTTTCCCAATTAGAGGGGTCTTCCACATTACTGCCTTTCTTCAGCATAGGAGGATTCGTTTTATTAGCTGGAGGAGTCGGCGATTTTATCGTCGATAAAACTTCATGTTTTCTTTTTTCAGACTGCTTCCTTTCGGCCTGCTCCGGTAGCTGGAACAACGCAACTGCTTTGGTCAAGATCATGGCCTGCTCTTCCAGTGCCGCTGCTGCGGCCGCAGACTGTTCAACCAGTGACGCATTCTGTTGTGTAACTCTATCCATTTCAGAAATAGCGACACCAACTTGAGTAATTCCTCTACTTTGTTCATCAGAAGCCGATGCAATTTCCCCCATGATGTCAGTCACGCGGGTCACAGAATCGACAATTTTGTTCATCGTTTCGCCGGCACTTTCCACCAGCACAGAGCCGGTGTCAGTACGATCCACAGAGTCTTCAATCAGGGATTTGATTTCTTTGGCCGCTTCCGCACTGCGTTGTGCCAAATTGCGAACTTCGCCGGCAACCACCGCAAAACCGCGGCCATGCTCACCTGCACGAGCAGCTTCTACCGCAGCGTTAAGGGCAAGAATATTGGTCTGGAAGGCAATGGCATCAATCACACCGGTGATATCAGAAATTTTGCGGGAACTGTCAGCAATGTCATGCATGGTTTGCACCACATTCGCCACCACTTTACCTCCCTGACGGGCGATATCGGAGGCATTGTCAGCCAAATTGCTCGCTTGACGGGCATTGTCAGCATTCTGTTTTACCGTTGCAGTCAACTGTTCCATGCTGGCAGCGGTTTCCTCCAGCGAAGCCACCTGCTGTTCTGTACGAGAAGAGAGATCGTTGTTACCCGCAGCAATTTCGCTGGTGCCGGTATAGATGGTTTCCGTACTCTGATGAACACTTCTGACGGTATGGATCAGCTCGTCCTGCATATGCCTCAAGCCAACCGCCAGCATGCCCATTTCATTGGTACCGGACACATTGATAGTTTGGGTCAAGTCACCTTTCGAGAAGGCTTTAATATTTTCCAGTAACTTATTCAATGGATTGATCAATGCTTTACGCAAGCTAATCCAGCTTACTGCCATAACCAAAATCAACAGCACAAACACAGAGATTAAGCTAATGATAATATTGCGATAAGCAATATCTGCTTCGCGCGCCACTTCATCATACAGTTTTTGATCCTGGTTCAGATAGTAGTCGTATTCCACATTAAAAGCGTTCTGATAGTCGGTGGTTTTCTGGGCAAAAAATTCTTTATACTGTTTTTTTGCCAGAAATCCATCCAACTCTTTGAGCGCGTTAAGATATTCATGATGAGTTTGTTTTAAACGTTGGAGATGGTCTGGATCATGTATGGGCAATTTTTTGAGCTGTTCAAATTGCTCGAAGCGGCGTTCCCCACGAGCTAGATTGACTTTAGATTCAGCCAGAACATCATCAATTTGGTAAGTACCATCAAGATCGCGTTCTTTCATCATATAGATGATGCCAACGCGGTTCAGGTTATTACGGGCTTGCAGCAGGTTGATCCAGCTTTCATCCAATAACTTTTGCTGCTGCCGCATTTTATCCAATAAATCAAAGGCTTCTGTATCGTTCTTTAAACCATTAAAGAACAGCCCCCCGGAGATAAATTGCAGAGCACCAAATAATATGATGACTGAGATTAGCCCCGTCACTATTTTCATTCGGTTAAACATGACTTCCCTTTTGTAATAAATTGCTATGCCAGTGTTATCGGCACCCTTAAAGGGAACTTTATGTGTAATCCAAAAAATTGAGTTTTTGCACTATTTTTTTGATCTAAAACAATTAAGGCTGCCGTTTTGCTCGACTGACTATAATGAGTGGCAACAATCACGACAGCCCTGAAATATCAGCTCTTGGCGACAGAATCCACTAATGCCATTTCTTCACTGTTAAGGAGTTTTTCGATATCTACCAGAATCAGCATCCGCTCATCAATGGAACCTAGCCCTGTCAGATATTCAGTTGACAAGGTAACCGCAAACTCCGGCGCCGGGCAAATTTGATCGTCCTTCAAAGACAGCACATCGGACACGCCATCAACCACAATCCCCACCACACGATTAAGCAGGTTCAGGACGATCACGACGGTGTTGTCGTTATAAGTGATGTTTTCCTGAGAGAATTTGATCCTCAAGTCAATAATGGGAACAATCACTCCACGCAGATTGGTTATCCCTTTGATAAAAGAAGGTGTATTTGCAATCCGGGTAACTTGGTCGTAACCACGTATTTCCTGCACTTTCAGTATTTCAATTCCATACTCTTCGTCACCCAAGGTGAAAACCAGATATTCCTTTCCGGTCGTTTCCCCCGATAATTTACTGAATTCTTCTATGGCTGACATGATGTTACCTTTTACTGTGTTATTTTTTTATTCACCAGCTCCGCCTTACGCGTAGCCAACTGTTCATGATTGAGTTTCTGCAAAGCAGGAATATCAATGATCAGGGCAACACTACCGTCTCCCATAATGGTGGCAGCCGAAATGCCAGGTACTTTACGGTAATTGCTCTCGATATTTTTAACGACTACCTGATGCTGTCCGACCAATTTATCCACCAGCAATGCATAGCGGCGCCCCGCGCTTTGAACAATGACGGCAATACCTTTGGTTGGCGAGGTTTCCCCGTTCGAAATATCAAATATCCGGTACAATTCCAGTAGCGGTAAATATTCTCCACGGACTTGCAGCAGTTTTTCATCGCCCGCCAGAGGATAGATATCTTCTTCCTGTGGCTGTAATGAACTGACCACAGCACTCAATGGCAGAATGAAGACTTCGCTATTGACTTTGACGGACATGCCATCCAGTATTGCCAATGTCAGCGGCAGTAAAATGCGAATGATCGTCCCTTTCCCTTCTTGGAAACTGATCTGAATCTGGCCACCCATATCCTGAATATTGCGCTTAACAACATCCATTCCGACGCCACGACCAGAAACATCCGTTACCACTTCTGCGGTAGAGAATCCAGGCGCAAAAATCAACATAGCAACTTCTTCATTACTCATGTTTTCACTGATATTCAGGCCTTGAGACCGCGCTTTTGCCAAGATCTTCTCGCGGTTCAAGCCTGCGCCATCATCGATAACTTCAATGCAGATGTTGCCGCCCTGATGTTCAGCCGAGAGTGTCAAGTTACCCGTTTCTGATTTTCCGGCTGCAATCCGTTTTTCCGGGTTTTCAATACCGTGATCGAGGCTGTTGCGTACTAGATGCGTGAGGGGATCAATAATCCGCTCGATCAAGCTCTTATCGAGTTCCGTTGAACTGCCGATCAGCGTCAGTTCCACTTTTTTGTTCAGTTTACCTGCTAAATCCCGCACCAGACGTGGATATCGGCTGAAAACGTACTCCATCGGCATCATACGGATCGACATGACGGATTCTTGCAAATCACGGGAGTTTCGCTGCAATTGAGCCATACAACTCAGCAGTTCGCTGTGTTTTGTCTGCTCCAATCCATCACAATGCTGTGCCAGCATAGATTGGGTAATGACCAGTTCTCCCACCAGATTGATGAGTTGATCCACCTTCTCAACAGCAACACGAATACTGGAAGATTCGACACGTTGACGTGGTGATCCCGCTACCGGACGCGGGGCCGGACGCCCTACTTCATGTACTTCTGATTTTTGTGGCACATCAGCAGACTGTGGTTTATCAGTACTTATCGTACTTACAGCCACACGACTTTCGATTGCCACACCTTCTGCCGCTGGTTTTTTTTCAGACTGAGTGTCTGCTTCAGTTTCTGCCGGATGCGAGTCCGCAACAGGCAGAAAAGTTATCTGTTCAGGTTCAATCACAAAACACATTACAGCGGTGATGTCATCTTCTGTTGCAGATGTGATCAATGAAGCTTCAAGGCTGTCTGCGGTCTGTTCAACGTCGTAAACATCACCAAGATGCCCCAATTCATCCTTCATCAAGGAGACTTCGCGTTCTTTTAGCCCAGATAGATGAACGCGGATTCTCCCTTGATCAGTTTTACCTGCCGGAAGATTTTTTTCTTCTGGCTGATTGATCACGACTGCTTGTTCTTCTTCAGCTTCCAGCACAGTCTCTTTCAATGCAGGTTCAGGCTGAATTGCCGGTGCGGCAGTGTCAGCACTCTCATCCTGCTTATCTTCCTGTAGCTCTAAGGCAAGCTGACGCAATGTCTCGCAGATATAATTGAATGTATCTTCATCCGGCTCCTGAGAACTTTTATAGGCATCCAATTGTTGCTGCATAATATCTTTCGCTTCTAAAAACAGGTTGATAATGTCAGTAGTCAGGCGTATTTCGTCACGTCTGGCACTGTCTAGCAGATTCTCCAAAACATGCGTGGTTTGTTGCAGCTTGGCAAAACCAAAAGTTGCAGCGCCCCCCTTGATGGAGTGGGCGCTACGAAAAATTGCATTTAGTTGTTCATGATCAGGTTCATCGGCATCGAGCAGCAATAAATGCTGCTCCATATCGTCCAATAATTCATCTGCTTCATCAAAGAAGGTCTGATAAAACGCGGTAATATCCATCGTTACTTACTCTGTCACCTTATTAGTATCACTGGACGGTTCAGTCTGAGTCTGCACCGATATTGTGATTTCACTGGATTGTTCGGTGGGTTGCTGAGAAGGCGCTCCCTTATTCGAATCCGTTCTGATGACTTCTTGCATATCCATACTACTGTTAGCGGTCATGGCGTCACCACCACTGTTTTCCTGCTCAATCCGTTTTTCTGCATCTTTATTCAAGACAATAATGCTGATACGGCGGTTAACCGGTGCATTAGGATCAATTCCCTTCTGCATACTGACAGTGGATGCCATACCAACAACCCGCAAGATTTTGACCTCATCCAAGCCACCGTTCAGCAATTCTCGCCTTGAGGCATTAGCACGATCCGTAGAGAGTTCCCAGTTGCTATAACCCCTTTGGCCATTGGCATACTGTAAATTATCGGTATGACCAGAAAGGCTGACTTTGTTCGGAATTCCACTCAAAATCGGTGCAATTGCCTGCAAAATATCTCTCATGTAGCTCTCAACCTTCGCACTACCAACCATAAACATCGGACGGTTTTCCCTATCGATGATCTGAATGCGCAAACCTTCATCCATCATGTCGATCAACAAATGGGGACGTAGTTCTTTTAGGCGAGGATCGGTGATAATAAGTTGATCAAGTTGTTGGTGCAGTCGATTCAGACGACGTTTTTCCTCATTGGATTCAACAAGTTTAGATTCGCGAAAAACTTCTCCATCCTGCTGAAAAACTTCATCCCCTCCCCCAGGAATCGGATTTGTGCTATCGCTGCTTTGTGGCCCTTGGTTTATCGCTACCTGCAAGGGAGTGCGAAAATAGTCTGCAATGCTGGTTAACTCCTGTGGGCTGGCGATCGATAGCAGCCACATGACCAGAAAAAACGCCATCATCGCAGTCATGAAATCGGCATATGCAATCTTCCATGATCCACCACAGTGCTTCTCACCGTGTTTTTTGCGTTTTTTTACTCTGATGACAGTAACATTATTCGCTCTCATAATTATTCTTCGACTTCTTGTTGTACAGGAGATTTAACCCGACGAACATGTTCTTCAAGTTCCGTAAATGAAGGACGATCTGTGAGGAATAATGTTTTACGACCGAATTCAACCGCAATCTGCGGAGCATAACCATTCAGGCTGGAAAGCAGTGTAATCTTGATGCACTGCATCATTTTTACCTGTTCGCTGCTACGTTGACGCAGCAAGGTTGCCAGAGGAGAAACAAAACCGTAAGCCAATAAAATCCCTAAGAATGTTCCTACCATCGCATGGGCGATTAACGCACCCAGCTCCCCTGCCGGACGATCCGCTGATCCGAGTGCATGAACCACTCCCATGACGGCGGCAACGATGCCAAATGCCGGCAGTGAATCTCCAACCATCGCCAGACTGGTCGCAGGGACTTCACTTTCCTGTTCATAAGTCTCGATTTCTTCATCCATCAGGGCCTCAATTTCATGGGGATTCATGTTACCGCTGATGATCAGACGCATATAATCAGTGATGAAATCCATCAAATAGGGATCTTTTAACAAACGGGGATACTGTGTGAAGATGTCGCTCTGGTGTGGATTTTCGATATCCCGCTCCAAAGCCAGAAGCCCATTTTGGCGTGATTTGGATAACAGGCGGAACAGCAGCGCCATGAGATCCATGTACATTGCTTTGTTGTATTTTGATCTGCGCAATACTTTTGGTAAAACACGCAGTGTTGCCTTTATCGCCTTGCCATTATTGCCTACGATAAAAGCGCCAATACCCGCACCTGCAATAATCAAAAATTCCGCTGGCTGATAAAGTGCGCCCATGTGGCCACCGACAAGCAGATAGCCACCAATTACCGCACCAAAAACCACTACATATCCTAAAAGTACTAACACGCGATATCCTTTAGCTAAGTTGGTGAGCAGATGGGATTTGAACAGGGCGAATTAGTAAACGAAGAACGGTATGACAGAGCAGATTACAGGTCTGCACATAAAAACCTGTAACCTGCTTTTAAGTTTCCCATTTAAATTCACATAGCTTGCTGAGCAAATCCATCCAGCAGTTGTGAATTAGTATCGGCAGGCAGAGCGGAAAGTTTACGTTTTTTTACCGCTCGTGAAGGTGGCTGGCAAAGACTACAAACAAAGCTGTTCACCGGTTGGTGGGCGTGCGTGATGAAAGTGCCACCACAGCAGCGACACTCTGTTGGCTGTAGCATCCCGCTATCAACGAAACGGACAAGTGTCCAGGCTCTGGTCAGTGCCAGAACAGGCCCACCTTCGCTGCTTGGAGGACATTGCTCAAGGTACAGTCGGTAAGCTTTTACAACAGCTTCAACACCGTCACAATGCCCGCTTTTCATCAAGAAACGATAAGCATTGTAGAACATAGAAGAGTGAATATTCTGTTCCCAAGTCATAAACCAATCCGTCGAAAAAGGAAGCATCCCTTTAGGCGGAGGGCTTCCCCGCAACTCTTTATACAGCCTGATCAATCGCCCTCTGCTTAATTGTGTTTCACTTTCAAGCATTTGCAACCGTGCACCTAAAGTGATGAGCTCCATTGCAAGATGAATATCTTTCGCTTCCTGAACAATACTTTTTTCAACCATCTTCACGCTCTTTTCTTGATTGAAATGTCATCCAGCGCAGATAACTGCTGAAAAAGATGAGTAGACAGCAAGATACCTGTGTGAATTTGTTGCAAATCGTCCACCCGCGATTCCTTCGTTAACTGCAGCACCGTTTCGTGGTCTTCTAACCGAAAATGGCAAATCAGTTGGTTAGTTTCAGCTAATTTTACTAACTGAGGCAATGTCAGCTCGGCCAACGTATCAGCCATCGATTCACTAATACCTAAACGGAACATCGCAGATGCTTTCTCATGGTTAATTAGCCGTTGCGCTAAAAGCAAATACGATAAATTTATGTCATAAATATGTTTGAGCAATTCAACCGTACTCATTTCTATATATCCCGTCCGATTATATGAAAAATTAATTAAGTGATCAAAGAATCACTCACGACAAAATTACCAGTAGCATGAGATTCAATAATCTCCGACATAACTGAAATATACATCTTTAGCCAGAGCAGTAACTGTCCTTTGTATTACTCTTGGGATCGCCCAATTTCTAAAATATTTCGGTAATGGGTTGTGAAAGTATTATTGCGTCATCTGATTAATGCACTTGCCACAATTGATTAAGAATATTCTTAATGCTAATTAACTTTACTCCTGAATCATCAACTTATACAACGGAGAATATATGCCATTTTAAATACTATGTGACATATATCACAAAACTGACACTTTTTATTATGATTCTAGCTCATTAACTATTCAAGCAATAGAAAACGAAAAATAGTCCACAATTAATAAGTTAAATTATCTAAATAAAAATATTAAGGACTGTTTTTTGTTTTATACGATCTATTAAACTTCTAAATTTAAAATGGCGATAAAAAATATATACTTTAGTTAAATTCTCAATATGTTAGTAAAATTTGCCTCTTGATAATGTAGGTAGGTACTCATCTTCCACTATAAGTTGACTTAGATCATAGTTATGCCAAATTTATTAATTATATGTGAATACTAGTTATTAAAAAGCTACTAATCTGATCATTTTTGGTTTACGATCGTATTCTTTTCACACAGAGGAAAAGGTGGCATTCAAGCCACTTTACGCATAAATATCACACAGATCACAAAAATAAGATAAAATACAGTATGATGTTGAAATAAAAAACATCTACATCCCTGCCTTAGAGTAAATAAAGCGGACAAGGCTTCGAGAACACAACAAAAGCCACTACTATTCAAAACCACAGAAGTCACGCTAGACCACCATTATATATAAAATTATCTAAAGTAAATAAACTTATAGATAGACAGTTTATGGCATAAATTTAACTAAATCCTCACTGGTTGTTATTTCTCCTCATTGACTACCTTATACCCACAATCAATAAGATAAATTTATCATTAAAAGCGTGCTCTTTTTTCATAATGTTAAGAATAATCAATGTTTATGCCATTTATACAGAATGGAGTGACTGACTGTGTACGCAAAAGAAAAATCCCCCATTAACAGAAAATTAATTTCCTTAAATAACATAAAAAATAGAAACAAAATCACTCCCAAATACAAATTTAACAATAAATTCTTATAACATAAAATCCAATTAAAAGAAGAAAAAACACTTTGAATACGAAACAGGGAATGCAAACAGAATAAATAAATATGAAAAAGGAAATTATCTTACTTAATTTAAAATATAAGTAACAATAGATCATATAAAAGTAACGATTCAAATAAAAAGAATAACGGGTAAATATGACCTTATTACCTCATTAAATTTATATTTATTGTGATAGTAAGATCATATTCAAAGAATAACATCAATACCTATTCGAAATATCTGTAAAAAATGAGTCATGATAAGGGTGATAATGGCAGCCGCTGTGTGGACGGCTACCTTAATCCACACAGAATAAGATGTTAATTAATGAGAATTATTTACAACTATCCACCAACGTGATGAATGTAAAATTGCTTCATCATTTGGGTGATGACGCAGTCGCATATTAGTGTTCCTATTCACCAAAGAAAATATTTCTAAAGCAATGACTGTAATCCAATTAGTACATCAAATGGTAAAAATGGTATGTATATACCTAGTGTCATAATTATTGACGTTGTTAATAACACAGGTAATACGGCGATACTTTGGACAAACAGAACTTTTTGTGTACGCAACATATGTACAGCCAGTGCCTGAGACAACTGGCCTTCCATGAACTAGCCTATTGGAATGAAGTTTGATGTTCTGCACAGCTCACTATAAATATATATCAAATCATAGCGAATATTGTGATATCTAAGATAGAAAATGTCGTCCCTAACCCAATCATAAAATATCCGATATTCTTTACATCTATTTGCGAGGGATTCTCAATAACTCTTTATCCATTTTGTCTTACGACAAAGACAGTTGTGAAATATCGTACATTAGGTTTTGTACAAGCAAATAGATGGCTAACATCAGTAAAAATGGAATAAATACTCTGGAAATCAGTATCGAAAATACATTCACGAAATCCAACTGGCTGTCATATTTAAATACTTAATGATATTCCCAAACGTTTCCCTACTTTTTATTACTCGTTCCCCTAATACCATCAAATTTTTATCAAACAAAATGATATCCTCTGACTCTTTTGCGGTATTGGTTCTGGTGTCAACAGAAATACCGATATCAGCATACCGCAATGTAGACATATCATTTATTCCATTACCGAAAAAACTAACTGTGTATTTACTATTTTGCAATGACTTTAAAATGCGTGACTTTTCCGTGGGGTTAACTTACAAAATGCTGTTCTTAATTCCACTTCTTTTGAAAGGTCTTCATCACTCGCAAATTCAATATCAAAATTAATAAAAATATTCCTAGGATCTAAACCCACATCACGGTAAATTTCTGCGGTAATGACAGGGCTATCTCCGTTAAGCACCTTAGCTGAAACGTCATTTTCTCTTAATGCAGCCATTGCCATCGCCACACTCACCTTTGGCAAATCTAAAAATGTTAATAAACCTTGCAGTACCCTCTCCTTTTCATCAGCAACAGAAAATGGATGTTTCACTTCATCAAGACTTAACTCCCCTGTCACTAAGATTAACCCTCTGAAACCTTGCTCTTTATAGAGGTTAACCAGCCCCATCACATTGTTACGATTTTCTTCAGTGAGAGAAATTATTTTCTCCTTTAACCTCATATGAGAGCATACTGATGACATTTCCACAGTAGCCGCTTTACCAATCAATTAGCACTTTTGCTACTGTTTTTGAACAGAAATTGGCAAGCTACGTCTAACAAAATCAAAAGATAACTCATCAATTTTTCTGTAGCTGGTGAGAAAACCAATACCAATTTTTCGCTCCCATACCTGACAATCGCTTGATCCATCAAATCCATAGTGCCGCTTGTTTAGCTATGCCCAATGGAATACTGAAGTCTCTTACCTGCCAGAACAAGAATAAACCACTAAATGAAATTATTATTAAGATAATAATAATATTGGTTATATTTATTTCATTTTCATGGCGTGACGACAAAAAGTAATCAGTAAAAAAGATGATCATCGCCAAAAGCATCAGGACTTAAATAAACGAATTATGGAAAGTGATGGATTAGCTGAATAAACGCATGAGGTGCTTTTTCATGTGTACTTCATTGAATAGGTTGGCTGGCTTTAGACAACGTCTTATTCAGTTCAAGGGATAGGCGGAATATCATCCGTCCTTATCCCCTGATAAATATAATATTATGGAATTAGTAATATAAAATTATTCTAAGCAGGTAATTCTGTAGCAATTTTCCAATTAACTGAACTGACGCTTTTTTCCAAACTCACTCGACAAACAATCGACTCTATTTCTTTTTGCTCAGTCGGTGTTGCCAATATTTCTGCACAGACTTCAAGCCTGTCGGGTTGAGTGGCATTAGCATCAGCACTACTCAATGACTGCAATCTGACACCTAACCCATTAATAGCCTGTAGGATCAGTGTCCTGACTAGGATTTCATCATGAATATCACAAACAATATGGATCTTATAGCGTTGTTCTAAATCTAAGGCTTGTTGATAAGGTTGGGTATTAATCCGCTGTGCGGCCTCTCTCAACAGAGTGTTCGCACACAGAATAATGCCTGTGGCAATGCTCGCAGACCAATATTGACCAAGTCCGCATAACACGCCAATACCCGCCGAACACCACAATGTTGCAGCAGTATTTAAGCCTCGAATATTCATTCCTTGGCGCATAATCACGCCAGCCCCAAGAAAACCAATACCGAATACAATCTGCGCGGCAATACGCTGACGCCATTGGCGCTCAGCTCCAATCAGAGCCCCAAAAAACATTGCAGATAGTAAATGAATGGCAATAGGTGTTAACAACATGAAATTCTCCATAATATCAAATGGATAAATCAAGAATCATGTGCATTAATGGCCTAATTCAGTTAGTTTTATTTATTGAGGTTCTATTGACTAAATAACTTAAGATGATTTTCAACCCGTAGTTGAAAAATAACTCCCATACGTTATATATGAAAATTTTAGCCACTAATAACTATTTTTTAATAGACTACAGCTCAATAGATAACCTAAAGAGATAATTTCTTCATCTTACACATGGAATATGATGCCGAATATTTAATTCGACTAGATTATTTGTATGTTCCCAGAGGAAATAAGGAGTGAGTATATAACCATAAGTAATCAAGAAAAATTAATTGCAAATTTAGCACCATAACCTTCCAATAGAGTATTTAGCTCATACTCCACGGT
>NZ_JANAIF010000073.1 GCF_024721015.1 Xenorhabdus bovienii | reverse complement strand
TCATGGTTAATCAACTCTTATGATGGAATGGTGGGGCATTATTATTGCACGAAATTTCTCATGACGACACCATCTAGACTTCAAGAAAAATCTTTTCGGAGTTCGTAATGAGTAATTTACCCGTAATTGTTGGTTTGGGTGGTATCAATGCGGCCGGAAGAAGTTCTGGATTCCACAGCTATAAACGCATCGTGTCAGACAGTCTCAGCGACGAGATCATGCAAGATACATGGCTCGATTTATGTCATCGAATGGGCATTGTTAAAAATACAGCATCGGTTACAGGCGCCCATATCGAGAGTGCCAAAAACGGCACACTGATCAGAAAAATAACGCACTTCGACACGCAAAAAGTATCTTCTGTAACCAGTGCGGGTCAGTTGCCGGAAGGATTTGAAGTTGGTGATTTATATAATGCAAACCATCATCCGCGCGGTTTACGTCTGACAGTCTATGGAGCCTCGGATTTACTCAGTTCAATTGGCATTTCATGGCCAGATATCGCCAAATTGGTGGAACCCGATCAAATTTCTGTTTATGCCAGTAGCGCTCTGGGTCAGATAGACCGATTTTCATTGGCAGGCTTAATCGGCAACCCACAGAATGGCACACGCATTAGTTCCAAAATGCTAGCGCTTTCCCTTGCTGACATGCCGGCAAATTTTATTAATAGCTACATTATCAACAGCATCGGCAACACATCAGCTAATCTAGGTGCCTGTGCAAGCTTTCTGTATAACCTCAAACAAGGCGTCAATGATATCAAACAAGGTAAGGCAAAGATCAGTTTAGTCGGATGCTCTGAAGCAGCTATCGTCCCTGAAATTATCGAAGGGTTTCGAGTTATGGGCGCTCTCGCAGAAGACCATCAACTATGTAAACTGGATGGAACCGATATCGTTAACAACCGCCGTGCTACCCGACCATTTTCAACTAATGTTGGATTTACCATTGCCGAATCTGCGCAATTCGTATTACTCATGAGTGACGATCTTGCTTTACAGTGTGGCGCCAACATCCTTGGCGCTGTGCCTGATGTTTTCGTTAATGCGGATGCCAATAAAAAATCAATATCCTCACCCGGAATTGGTAACTACATTACCATGATGAAAGCAGCTTCCCTCGCTGACCATCTGCTGGATGGTAAATTGCAGTATTCTTACGTTCAGGCGCATGGTACTGGAACACCACAGAACAGAGTCACTGAAAGTCATATCATTAATGAAGTTGCCAAAGTTTTTGGACTCAATTGCTGGGATGTCACCGCCATAAAATCGTATGTAGGACATTCCATTGCCGCCTCTGCGGGCGATCAATTAGCCTGTACATTGGGGGTTTGGCAGTACGGATGGATCCCTGGTATTAAAACCATCGATCACATTGCCGAGGATGTACATGCAACAAATCTGAATATCTTGATGCAGAATAAGTTTGCAGGCGAGCACGGTGAGGAGATGCGTGCCACAATCATCAATACCAAAGGATTCGGTGGCAATAACGCCAGTGCAGTTATTTTATCTCCACAGCAAACCATGCAGATGCTGAACAAAAAACACGGTAGCTCCGCGGTCTACACATATCATCAGCGTAATCAAATTGTTAAACGTATAAGTGAAGATCAGGATCGAGCAATTTGTCGTGGTGAAGAATCGGTTGTTTACAATTTCGGCAACGCAGTGATGCAATCATCAGATATAAAACTTTCACGTCAGGAAGTGAAATTATCAGGATTTAAACACTCTATAAAGCTGCCGAATGCAGAGGAATTCAGCGCATTCTTGTGAGAAAGCCATAGGGAATAGCCAAGTACAGTGCAGTATTCAAGCGTTATTTTATGGCTTTACTGCCTGACATATAAAACTGCGCCTCAAATCATAATAAATTAACGATGCCCTGTGTATTTCAGGGCATGTCTTTAGTATTCATTGCAAATCAATCTAATCTTCTATGGAATTTTTAACCAATCCACTGTTTTAGCATGAGATAATCCATCAAATGCCATTTTTCATGTTTATCCATAAAGTCCCATATTTTGGACTTTGAGGGCATAAAACCCTAATAAAGTCCCAAATAAGTTGCTTTATTAGGAGACAGAAACTTTGTCTTATAAATAATGCAAATGAATTTCCAATCCTATAATGGAAGTAATTCCAATAGTGCGATCTAACTCCATCTATCACAACAAGCCATATACATCCCCCCAGCATCCAACTATACTCCCCCCCACTATCTAGGAGATGCTTGTTTATGCCCCACTCGCCAGAAGAGAAAAAACGTGTTCTCACTCGGGTCAGGAAAATCAAAGGCCAGATTGAAGCCCTAGAATCCGCCCTTCAACAACAGGCTGACTGCGGCCCTGTGTTACAGCAAATTGCCGCTATTCGTGGTGCCGTCAATGGACTAATGGCTGGTGTCCTTGAAAGCCATTTACGTGAAGAGCTGACAAATACCGAGCAAACACCAGAAGCACAGAAAGCCTCGATCGAAGATGCCGTTTCTCTGATCCGAACTTATCTTCGCTGATACCCCAATTAGCTTTATTAATCCATATCCGCGAACGTATAACACTGCCTATTCAAAAGGAGAGTTTATGAAATCACGAGCCGCTGTTGCATTCGGGCCGGGCCAGCCCCTTGAAATTGTTGAAATTGATGTAGCACCGCCTCAGGCCGGAGAAGTTCTGGTTAAAATCAGCCATACCGGTGTGTGTCATACAGATGCCTTCACCCTGTCAGGGGATGATCCGGAAGGCGTATTTCCCACCATACTCGGGCATGAAGGCGCAGGCGTAGTCGTTGAGGTGGGTGAAGGCGTCACCAGCGTCAAACCCGGTGATCATGTTATCCCTCTTTATACCGCAGAATGCGGAGAATGCCTGTTCTGCAAATCCGGAAAAACCAACCTGTGTGTCGCCGTACGGGCAACTCAAGGAAAAGGTGTCATGCCCGATGGCACAACCCGCTTTTCTTACAACGGGCAGCCTATTTATCACTATATGGGATGCTCAACATTCAGCGAATACACCGTTGTCGCCGAAGTATCACTGGCAAAAATCAATCCAGAAGCCAACCACGAAGAAGTGTGTCTGCTGGGTTGCGGTGTCACTACCGGCATTGGCGCTGTGCACAATACCGCGAAAGTGCAATCCGGTGATTCAGTTGCTGTTTTTGGACTCGGCGGTATTGGCCTCGCCGTGATCCAAGGCGCTCGTCAGGCAAAAGCGGGCAGAATATTTGCCATCGATACCAATTCAGCAAAATTTGAACTGGCTAAACAGTTCGGTGCAACCGACTGCCTGAACCCGAATGATTACGACAAGCCTATTCAGCAGGTCATTATCGAGATGACAGAATGGGGAGTGGATCATACCTTCGAGTGTATTGGTAACGTCAATGTCATGCGTGCCGCGCTCGAAAGTGCTCACCGGGGCTGGGGGCAATCAGTGATTATTGGTGTAGCCGGTGCCGGACAGGAAATTTCCACCCGACCATTCCAACTGGTCACCGGCCGTTCATGGCGCGGTACGGCCTTTGGCGGAGTGAAAGGCCGCAGTCAGTTGCCTAAAATGGTGGAAGAGGCGATGAAAGGTGAAATTGAGTTAAAACCTTTTGTGACCCACACCTTGCCGCTCGAACGCATCAATGAAGCCTTCGATCTGATGCATGAGGGAAAATCCATACGCACCGTCATTCATTACTAAGCCGTGTTGCAGAAGTTAAAAACCGGGCTGTGAAAGGAGTGAACCTGTATGTTTTACAGAGAGGAAAAAATGGAGAGGATTGAACGCCGCGCTTGTTTTGGGGGATGGCAGGATGTTTATCAGCACGATTCAGCCGTGCTTGGCTGTACCATGAATTTTGCTGTCTATCTTCCTCCTCAAGCTGAACATCAGAAATTACCGGTGCTGTACTGGCTCTCAGGCCTAACATGCAATGAACAAAATTTCATCACTAAAGCGGGCGCTCAACGCTATGCTGCCGAACAGGGTATTATCTTTGTCGCTCCAGATACCAGCCCTCGTGGTGAGAACGTTGCGGATAATGATGCTTATGATTTGGGTCAGGGCGCTGGTTTTTACCTCAATGCAACACAAGAGCCTTGGGTGCCGCACTATCGCATGTACGAGTATGTGGTATCAGAGTTACCGGCCTTGATCGAAACACATTTTCCAGTAACAGAGAATCGCGCTATTAGCGGCCACTCTATGGGGGGTCATGGCGCACTGACAATCGCGCTACGCAATCCGGATCGTTATCACAGTGTATCGGCATTCTCGCCCATTGTTGCCCCCTCTCAAGTTCCTTGGGGAGAAAAAGCTTTTCGTGCTTATCTGGGTGATGATCGTGACACATGGAAAGCCTATGATACCATCGAGCTGATTGCTAATAGCGCTAAGCCCTTACATTTGTTGATTGATATCGGTATTGATGATCCGTTTCTTGCAGAACAGTTACGCCCTGAATTGCTGAAAGAAGTATGCGAAAAGGCCGGGCAGCCTTATACACTGAATCTGCGCACGGGTTATGATCATAGCTACTACTTTGTCGCCAGTTTTATCGGTGAGCATATCGCATATCATGCTGAGGTATTGAAGGGCTGTTGTGCTGATAATTGATGGATTACTGCAAGTTAAGACAAAACGCCTCGCAATTTAGCGGGGCGTTAGCTAATAACATCATTTAATATTGCATTAATACAGCGATACTTTGCCAACCAGCACCAATCGTCCAGAAAATCAGGAAATCACCACGGACAATTTTTTTTCTTTCCAACGTTTCATAAAGTGCAACAAATGGACTATTGGTCGCAGTGTAACCATACTCATCACCAATAAATAATGCCTTATCCTGATCCACACCAAGTTCTTCACAGAGTCGTCGAATGTTACTTACAGAAAATTGTGAAAACATAAATCCCTTAATATCAGCAGGAACTAAATTATGTCGTGAAAGTAACAATTGGATAGATTCGGATGCGGCGGTAATACAAATATCATCATCAAAGGGGGTGAATTTGACTTGTGCGGAAACATCATGCCGGTGAATATTTGATAATCCACATGCAGGGAAAAGTGAATTATCGATTACTGAGGTTTGTATACGAAATTCTGAGTCTATAAAACCATTGCCCTGTTCAGTTTTATGAAGAATTACCGCTACAGCAGACTCTGAAAAACATGAGTGATAGACGGGTGCATTACTGCTGTGAGCCCCAAGATAATCGCTGCCTACAACCAATGCAAGCTGGCATGACGGATTTGCCATCATCGCCCTGGAAACCACTTCTACCGCAACTAATAACCCCGCACAATTGGCATTCATGTCAAATGCCAGAGTCCTTTCTCCGCCTCCAATAGCATGATGTATTTTGAGCGCCGTTGAAGGAATGAGATATTCTGGCGTTTGTGAAGCAAACACGATGAAGTCTAGATCCTTAGCCTGACATCCCAGCCGCTGAATAGCATCATTAGATGCCGCAACTGACATCGTGAGTGTTGTATCAGATGAATCACGGATCAGGTAACGATTTTTATGGCCAAGCGCATTCAGCAAACCACTCATATCAATGCCTTGGGCGGCATAGTGTTCTATAAACCAATTATTATCAACCGAAGTTGGAGGATGCCAAATTCCTAACGATGCAATCGCCACTCTTGTCATCATTGCTCCTATTTATAATCGTAGTCATTGGAAATACCTGATTTATACTGAATAGCTTCATCGGCAGGGATTAAGTTATAAGAAACCTTAGGTATGATCAGTTTGGCCTGAAGCGATTAAATATTTTGAGTTACACTACTAGGTAACATTGGATTACTTAGCTGTGTCTTATGATCATAACAATATACATTGCAAGAAATGTGCTGCCATCGAAATAGAACAGCAGTCGCAGTGGTCGAAGGCCCCATTCCCATAACAATTACCCAGTCAGAGTCAGTCAAATTTTTATTATCCTGCATTTCCATAAAACCGAAAAAGCTCTGCGCTGGCCCCAAGCTTCCATATTTGTGAAAAATAGAGATAATTTTATCTTTCCCTACGCCCAACGCTTCTGCAGCTGCACTGGCAACCCAATCGCTCGGGTCATAGACGTAAAAAGCGCTGACCTCATTTAGACTAATTCCGTTTGATTGACACACTTTATTGCAGCACTGGTAAATCGTCTCCTTCATATTATTAAATATATATTCACCCCCCTTCGGTTTATAGTAGACATAACGTTCAGGTACTTCATTAAATTGCAATACATCGTAATGTGCAGTACTCAAAGTATGGCAACCAGCCACTGTCATACCTTGTTTTCGGCTAAGTACTAAGCATGCAGCACCATCGCTTAACAAAGTTCTCGCGGGATCGCTCATTGAGAACCAATGCGAATAATTACACCCAGCAATAACAGCAATGTTATGAAATTCAGAGTTAGCAAACATAGCAGTGGCGATTTCCAGTCCAGTTGCACCACCACTTGTTCCGACATTGATTGACACCACCGGGCAAGATAGCTTTAGTTCTCTGGCCAGTCGTCCGGCCTCATCGCCCAAAATGTTATCAGACCATACCTGGCTAAGAATCAGATAATCAATATCTGAAATATCCATCTGTACCTGTTTTACTGCTGCTAACAAACTTACTTTCATTAATTCAATTAAATCTTTTTTATGCTCTAAACGCCATAAAGTACGTGATCGAGATAACTGCTGTTCACCGGGTGCGCTGAATTCATTACGTATATTATCCTCTGGGTGAATAATAATTTTTTCCGGTGGCAGGATACCTGCCGCCGAAATAATTGAGACGTTATTTCGCATCCAACTCCTCCTTTAATTTCCTGAAAGTTTCAACTCTATCACCGAGAGGAGGGATCTCATATTTATCAATAAATGCATTAATTACGGCAGGTTTCTTTTCTTCAATTGCATGAATAAGGGCTTCACGTAATTCTTTTTTATTCCTTACGTTATAACCTGTCGCTCCAATAGACTGTCCAAATAAAGCGAAGTCAACTTGAGGTATACTGCAGTCAAGTGGCGGATAACCCAATAGCTCCTGCCCCTGCCTACACATATTGTAACCGGCATCATTCATCACAAGCCAGATAGCAGGTAATCCGAATCTGACTGCCGTGCTTACTTCATTCGACATCAGGATTGAGCCGTCACCTATGATACCGATTGCACAGCGTTCTTTTGATGCAGCAAGCCCTACCAACCCGCAAGCATAGTGCCCCATAGCACCATAGGCTGTACTTATACGATATCTCAATGGATTCGAAAACTTCAGGTAGCGATTAGTCCAGACAAAGGAATTTCCCGCTTCTGAAGCAACATAACAATCGAACATATCGATAGCTATTTCCTGAACCACACTCATCACATCAAGCGGATGGATCACATCTTTTGCGGCATCTGAATAGCATTTATGACTGTCATGCGGCGCTGAGATGGCCTTAATATGACTGGGAGGTATTACTTTCTCAGCCATGCAGGCATCAATAGAAGTGAGAAATGTTTCAATATCGCTGTCAATGAGAACAGTATGCGGGGGCAGATTCCCTTTAATTTCCTGTGCATTTAGACCTATATAATAAACTTTAACCTTCTCAAGGTTATTTTGGGCATAGGATGAACTCAGCTCACCCAATCTGCTTCCCATGATGATAACAGCTGACAATAACGGACAATGTAATGTTTTATAAATACTTTCTGTATCCGATCCTAAACCGCTGGTTCCGGCATAAAGGCTATGTTTTTCATTAAAGATCCCTTTCCCCCGCGGAGTAGATATGACCCGTGAATTTGTTTTTACAGCAATCTGTGTCAACAACGCAGAAGCATGCCGAGCACCAAATCCTGCCCAAAAAACAGCATTTTCATTGACGAGCAAATCGGCTATTTCCTGTGAATGGCGTTTCGCATTTTCGTCTAAATCGTCATGAGATAAGGAAAGCACCTCATCATTTTCATAATTGATGATTTCTTGCTGCACTTTTGCTGTCAAAAATATACCAACCACGTAACCGTCTTTCTTATTTAACCCTTTCCTTAATTTTTTCTCGACGTCAAAGTAATCATCCTTTTGGTTTATGATAATGATTTCATCAAAATAACCGTGTCCATCCGGGAGACACAGTCCATCTATATCTTGTACTGTAGTCTCCTGCAAGTTCCACTTCCCTGAAGGGGTAACAGACGTGATTGATGAGATGAAAATGACCTTTGCACCATCTAACTTTGCTGCTCTTAACCCAGTTAATGCATTACTTATTCCCGGCCCCGCTGTGGCAAAAGCTACGGCTGGAACCTGCTGACACAAACTGAATTCAGATGCAGAAAAAGCGCCTCCCGACTCATGCCTACAGTGAAATATTTTTATTTTTTCTGATTCCGTTAATGCCTGCCATATAGGTGCAATAAACCCCCCGGAAACCCCAAATGCCGCTTTAACCTCACAATCCTCAAGCAATTTAACTAAAGTTTTCGCAATATTAACTGACATGCTATATTTCGTCCTTTTTTAAGAATAAAGCGTATTAGCTATCCCAATAAAAAATAAATTCATGATACTAATCGCTATGATTAATGTTCACTCATAGCATGCAATGAAAATCTAAGTATGCACACTAAGACAATCCCACTATTTAAATTCATAATGAGATAGTTACATAATTATCATAATAAAAAATTTTAATATATAATTAAAAAACAATCCATCCAGATATAATTTTCATGATAATCACTCATATATTATTTATTAGTCATATTACATTTAACTCAGACAAATACAAAATTATCAGTATATTTATTTTTAAGAATAATTTAAGGTATTTTGTAAAGCATAAACTATTATCTAAATCGGCATCTTCTATTGTAGTCATTATTAGATCATGATACGCAGATAGGCCACACCTTATAACTTACCTATTGCAAATATTTATTTTTTTCTCCTGAACCCATGGAATCCGTTGACAATCAATACCTATATTTTGATCACCACGATTTACTCATGAATTTAAGAAAGAAGCAGCTCGACAGATCAACGAATGAGCTTAATCACTGAGCGATCTATCACTCGGGTTCTCACCGAGGGCAATAATTTATTATGGGAAGTTTCAGTCACCATCCACATGACACCATCTTTACGCCGGAGGGGGTATTCAGTTAAGAATAAAAAAACCCAGCATATTTGCTGGGTTATGAATTAATTCAACCATTAAAAACGCTTATTTTTACACTTTTAATTTATACATATCCGTCAAAAAGGAATATCATCATCAAAGTCCATTGGCGGCTCGTTGCTCTGTGGAGCTGGAGACTGTGCCGGACGAGATGGAGATGGAGATGGTTGACCACCACCACTGAATTGCTGAGAAGCCTGTGGCTGCTGAGGCTGCCCCCAATTACCGCCTTGCGCTGGAGCATCTTGTGACGCGCCGCCGCGACCGCCCAGCATCTGCATTGAGCCACCAATATTTACCACAACTTCAGTAGTGTAACGTTCTTGACCGCCCTGATCCTGCCATTTGCGAGTCTGCAAAGAGCCTTCGATATAAACCTGAGAGCCTTTGCGCAGATATTCACCAGCGACCTCTGCCAGTTTGCCGAAGATCACCACGCGGTGCCACTCGGTTTTCTCTCTCATCTCACCGGTTTGCTTGTCACGCCAGCTCTCAGACGTTGCTAGAGTAATGTTGGCGACTGCACCGCCATTCGGCATATAGCGAACTTCCGGGTCCTGCCCCAAATTACCCACTAAAATAACTTTGTTTACGCCTCTGCTGGCCATTGGGAATACTCCTGATGAAATGAATTTTGCTAAAAATGGATTTCTCTAATTATAAGCAAAGTAGTTTACCATGCGAGGACTAAGTTTAAACATAGACCCGTTATATTATACTTTGCGAAGTTTATCGTACTTTACACTGTAATGGTTGCAGCATGTATATCCATCTAATACTGTATATCCATTCAGCAATATTTGTGCAATAATAACGCGTTTATTTGTTACACACTATCAATTATCTGGGAAGTCGTACATGGATAACATCGAAGTTCGGGGCGCCCGCACCCATAATCTCAAGAATATCAATCTGATAATTCCCCGTGACAAACTGATAGTCATTACAGGGCTATCTGGCTCCGGTAAGTCGTCCCTGGCTTTCGATACATTATATGCAGAAGGTCAACGTCGTTATGTGGAATCACTCTCTGCCTATGCCCGCCAGTTTTTGTCTCTAATGGAAAAACCGGATGTTGATCATATCGAAGGCCTCTCTCCCGCTATTTCCATTGAACAGAAATCGACTTCCCATAACCCGCGTTCAACTGTCGGGACGATTACCGAAATTCACGATTATCTCCGCCTGCTGTTTGCACGCGTGGGTGAACCCCGTTGCCCCGATCATGATATTCCGCTGGCTGCCCAAACTATCAGCCAAATGGTAGATAATGTGCTGGTATTACCGGAAGGCCAGCGTCTGATGCTGCTGGCTCCTGTCGTCAAAGAACGCAAAGGGGAGCACACCAAGCTGCTGGATAACCTCGCCGCACAAGGTTACATCCGCGCCCGTATTGATGGAGAAGTGTGTGACCTGTCTGACCCACCAAAACTTGAATTACAAAAAAAACACACTATTGAAGTGGTCGTCGATCGTTTCAAAGTCCGTGCCGATCTGGCTCAACGACTGGCGGAATCATTCGAAACCGCGTTAGAACTTTCCGGCGGAACGGCTGTTATTGCCAATATGGATGACGAGCAGGCTGAGGAGTTAATCTTCTCCGCTAATTTTGCCTGTTCCATCTGTGGTTACAGTATGAGCGAACTGGAGCCGCGCCTGTTTTCCTTCAACAATCCCGCGGGCGCCTGCCCTACTTGTGACGGTTTGGGCGTTCAGCAATTTTTCGATCCTGAGCGAGTTATCCAGAATGGCGATATTTCTCTCGCGGGTGGTGCGATCCGAGGTTGGGATCGCCGTAATTTCTATTACTTCCAGATACTTAAGTCATTGTCAGACCACTATAAATTTGATATCGAAGTTCCATTCAATGACTTAGACCCAGCCATCAGAAAAACAGTTTTATACGGTTCAGACAAAGAATCCATCGAGTTCAAATACACCAATGATCGGGGCGATACCACGGTTCGCCATCATCCGTTTGAAGGTGTATTGCATAATATGGAGCGCCGCTATAAAGAGACAGAATCCACCGCAGTGCGGGAAGAACTGGCAAAATATATCAGTAACCGTTCCTGCATCTCCTGTGACGGAACCCGGCTGCGCAAAGAAGCGCGTTATGTCTTTATCGAAAGCACCACACTGCCGCAAATCTCCGAGTTCAGTATCGGTCATGCGATGGCGTTTTTCCAAAATATCAAACTGAGTGGGCAGCGCGCCCAAATTGCTGAAAAAATCCTGAAAGAGATCCGAGACCGCCTGAAATTTCTGGTGAATGTCGGCTTGAATTATCTAACCCTTTCCCGGTCAGCGGAAACCCTTTCCGGCGGTGAAGCACAGCGTATCCGGCTGGCCAGCCAGATTGGAGCGGGTCTAGTTGGCGTCATGTATGTACTGGATGAGCCATCTATTGGCCTGCATCAACGTGATAATGAACGTTTGTTAGAAACCTTGCTGCATCTGCGCAATTTGGGGAATACCGTCATCGTGGTTGAACATGATGAAGATGCCATTCGTGCGGCTGATCATGTTATTGATATCGGGCCGGGAGCCGGTGTGCATGGCGGCAGAATTGTTGCTGAAGGGACTATTGAAGATATCATGACTAACAAGGAGTCTCTCACTGGGAAATTCCTGAGCGGTAAATGTAAAATTGCGATCCCTGAGCAGCGTGTTCCTGCCAATCCCGACAAAATACTGGAATTAATTGGCGCCAAGGGCAATAACCTGAAAAAAGTGACATTAAAACTGCCTGTCGGCTTGTTCACTTGTGTTACAGGTGTTTCAGGTTCCGGAAAATCGACTCTGATCAACGATACACTATTCCCAATCGCGCAACGTCAGTTAAATGGAGCGACCAATATTAATCCAGCGCCTTACCTTGATGTTCAAGGGCTGGAGCATTTTGATAAGGTTATCGATATCGACCAAAGTCCGATCGGTAGAACGCCCCGCTCCAACCCTGCCACTTATACTGGTGTGTTTACGCCAGTGAGGGAGTTATTTTCTGGCGTGCCTGAATCCCGCGCCCGTGGCTATACGCCGGGACGTTTCAGTTTCAACGTCAAGGGTGGGCGCTGTGAAGCGTGTCAGGGTGATGGCGTGATTAAGGTTGAAATGCACTTCCTGCCCGATGTTTATGTGCCTTGCGATCACTGTAAGAGTAAGCGCTATAACCGCGAAACCTTGGAAATCAAATATAAGGGCAAAAATATCAATGAAGTGCTGAATATGACCATTGAAGAAGCCCGTGAGTTTTTTGATGCGGTTCCTGCTCTCGCCCGAAAACTGCAAACCTTGATGGATGTCGGTCTTTCCTATATTCGTCTGGGGCAATCGGCTACCACGCTCTCAGGTGGAGAAGCCCAACGGGTCAAGCTGTCACGCGAATTATCCAAACGTGGTACAGGCCAGACGCTGTATATTCTTGATGAACCAACAACTGGCTTGCATTTCGCCGATATTCAGCAATTGCTGTCTGTCCTGCATCAATTACGGGATCAGGGAAATACTATCGTGGTGATTGAGCATAATCTGGATGTTATCAAAACCGCTGACTGGATTGTCGATCTTGGCCCTGAAGGTGGCAACGGTGGCGGTGAAATATTAGTGTCAGGAACACCAGAAGAAGTGGCTCAATGTGAAGAATCCCATACGGCACGGTTTCTGAAACCGATACTTGAGCGTCAATAATATTCTTTAACATCTCACATAAACAAATATTCTCCCCACTCTGTGGGGAGTTATGCCCATTTGTTGACCAATTTTATTTTTCCCCATGCAATAAAGGGCATTTCCTACAATCATTTCTAATGAAATAAATTTTGCTTAATCAATGATCTTTTATTGAACTAATATTATTACTGATCACATTATCGGTGCATTAATGCCATAATGATATAACATATGCTTTAAAGTGATAATGGAGATTCAACATGTATATGTTTTTACCTTTCTTAATTGCGTTAGTTATCATTGCCACGGTTATTATCGGCAAGAAAAAACTGACTTACATTCTTTGGTTTGCATTATTAATCATCACGGTATTTTGGTTTAAATATCATGCGACTGATGCATTGAACCTTTCTTTCTAACCGGAGACCATAATGAATAATACAATGTCAGCATCCCGCAGTCTTAATCCTGCAATGGTCTTGAATATCCTGGGTCTATTCGGCATCAGTGTCGTTTTGATAATCGCGTTCTATTATCAATTGGCACGTTTTGAACTTCCCTGCCCATTATGTCTGTTGCAACGTGCAGGTATCATCATGATTGGCTTAGGTTTTCTATTCAATATTTATTTCGGTATTAAAAATGCTCACTACAGTCTATCTTTGCTTGGCTGTCTCGTGACCGGTTTTATCGCTATGCGTCAAGTCTCTCTACATATCCTGCCGGGAGATACAGGATATGGCTCCACCTTCTTAGGCTTACATTTTTATACTTGGGCCGCAGTCTTATCTATTCTTACCATTATTGCCATCGCTGTCATTATGCCTCTGAAAGCAGGCAACACCGATTCATCAAGGTACACACCGCCCACATTAGGCAAAATAGCCATGGGGCTGTTTGCGTTTTTGATCGCAGCCAATCTGGTTTCTACTGTGCTGGAGTGTGGTAGCGGGCAGTGTGATGATAACCCAACATTTTATCAGCTACTGAAAAAGTAACCCTTTTTCATTGGAATAGCTAAGACAGGAAGGCTGATATATTCTACAGCCTTCTCTCTACAGAAATATTCAGCGACTATTTATTTAACGTCAGCTCTGCTTAAGAACCGCTATTTAAAAATCACGTAAATTCAGACTCGGCTTTTTACCAAAATCCGCTGTAAACCCTCGATAGGGCGGGGAGCAGTCACAGAGTAACAGTCGGATATATCAACCTATGGAAGATTTCCCAATGATGAAAAAATTTGTAATCAATACTTTGGTTTTTGCCACAATCGGAACCTCTTCGTTTTATGCCTCAGCACAAAAAACACTGACGGCGCAACAGGTCGCAGAGATTGTCAATAATACGCTTACACCGCTGCTCGAAAAACAGGATATTCCCGGTATGGCTGTCGCTGTGATTTATGACGGAAAGCCGCAATTTTTTAACTATGGCGTGGCGGATATAAAAACTCGACGCCCGATAACGGAAAATACCCTGTTTGAACTGGGCTCGGTCAGCAAGACCTTTACCGGGATCGCCGGGGGATATGCCATGCAAACCGATACCCTAAACCTTAATGATCCGGTGACGGCGTACAGTTCTGAGCTAACGGGCAGTCAGTGGCGGGGGGTTAAAATGTTGCATCTGGCGACGTACACTGCGGGGGGGCTTCCTCTTCAGCTCCCAGATTCGGTCACGGACCAGAAGTCATTGTGGCAGTACTACCAACAATGGCAGCCACTGTGGGCACCCGGGATGATGCGTAATTACTCCAATGCCAGCATTGGCTTATTCGGTGCGCTGACGGCGAATAAAAGCCAGTTGACATTTGAAACCTATATGACGAAGTATGTTTTCCTGCCTTTAAAACTGACGCATACTTTTATAACCGTCCCGGAATCGATGCAGTCAGATTACGCGTGGGGATATAAGAATGGCCAGCCGGTGCGCGTCACACCGGGCATGTTGAGTTCAGAAGCCTACGGGGTAAAATCTACCACGCAAGATATGGTGAAATATATGCAGGCCAATATGGCTCCGGACAGCTTGCCTGCCGATAACGATAAATTAAAGAAGGCCATCCTCGCGGCCCAGTCTCGTTATTACCGAGCGGGAAACATGTTTCAGGGGCTGGGATGGGAAATGCATAACTGGCCTATCAATCCGCAGAGGGTGATTGCCGACAGCGGCAATGACATCGCCTTGCAGCCGCTTAAGGTTGAGGAACTGATACCGCCACGCTCTGCCGTACCGGCATCCTGGGTGCATAAGACCGGCGGTACCGACGGCTTTGGGGCTTATATTGCTTTCATCCCGGAGGAGAAGATTGGCATTGTGATGTTGGCTAACAAGAACTATCCAAATCCTGTCCGCGTGGAAGCTGCATATCATATTCTTAAGGCATTGCGTTGAGAGTGATGCTGTGCCGGATAAGTGCGGTCTGGTAACAGGCTGCGCTTATCCGACTGTAGAAGACCCCCTCCTGTCTCCGCTAAGTTGGGAGCATATCAATTTGACCGGGGTTTATGTGTGGCGTAGTCGTGCTAGGATTAGGGCTGGAAAATTCAGGCCACTGCGTCAACTAAAACTGGCTTAGCGAATGAAAGGGAAACGTAATCATTGCCTGAGGGCCTCCACGATTTTGTTTTCTTTGACAAAAACTTTGATCGTGCCTCAGGCACTTTAGTTCCTTTCCTTAAGCAGAGCTCACGTTATTTAGCATGACAGAATCGATGAAATAACAGACTTCATGTGCCTCTTCAGGCGTTGGAACTTCCAGCTTACAAAGCATCCTATCCATGACTTTATCTGGCACAATATATTGACGATTGCTGTTCTGTTGCCGCCAACGCTTATAATCTTGTTCAATGTAAACAATTCGGACTCTAGCGTTGTAGCTGATAAACAACTTGATCAACTGCTGACGTATTTGTCCTGTAAGGTTAGTGGCATTCCAAATAAAACTCTGCTGACTGCGTAACTTTTCTCTGGCCTGCTGTTTTACCTGCTGCACAACCCAGCCATTAGCGTCTTTATCTTCAGGACTTATCTGATTCTCCCGACGAATAGCATCCAAGCTGATTACAGGCATACCTGCATAATACTGCTGGATAAAATGATCTTTTCCCATACCTGGCAATCCACACAACAAAATCACCTGACTGCCATAGTCATCGTAAGGTTGATAATCCGGTTGTTTGCTCTCTGTAGAAAAATAATGGAAACGGGCTTCTCCTGAAGGAAATGACCGGGGATTACGCCAGCAATTCTGCTCACGACAATAAAGTTCAAACAGTTCGATACGCTCTAGTAACTCTTGCGCATCATGACATGTTCGCCCCAGAACATCCGCTTTTGCCAATAAAACCAGCAAGTGGGTGTCGACACGCAATGAAGCCGCCAATAGCGCCTTTTGGGGATCAGGTCTTTCCATCAACCACAATGGCAACCCATGAAAGCGCACAAGGGCTGCGATCTGTTCCCGAATTTCAAACGGTGTGGGAATTTGCTGAAACAGAATCTGTCTGGCAGTCATTTCACCTTTGCGGGCATGGCCAGGGGAAACAATCCGACCATCCCAGTCAACCCGCGTTGTGCTGCGCTTTTCCACATCATGCAATAGCGCCGCCGTCCAGAGAATTTCCTGCTCTTCTGGCGTCAACTTTTGATATTCCGGCAATTGCACCAATGCCGCCAAAACCATTTGAGTATGAATAGCAAGATCCCCTTCGGCATGATGAATGGGATCTTGCTGAACTCCGTGCATATCAGCAATAAAAGAGTATGTTGCTGATAAATTATCCCACGATTTATTTTTACTGAATACCCAACTCATTTTGTATCTCCTCCTGAGTGGTATTCAAAATAGAGAGGCGCTCTTTGCCAGTGACGTTTCCAGTGAATATCGGTTTTGACATGATTTTTCCGCACGTATTTAAAAACGTGATGTGGAAAATCAATCACCGAATATGCCTCTGCATCACGGCTGACAACGCCCTCCATTGAACAGGATTGTTTGGTCTTTGTATCCCATGAAGAAAAACAGCTTTGCTGCTTTGCTGTTTCAATAATGTTTTTCATAAATACAGATTCACTCCGTGTTTCAGGAATGATAATTTCAGGTACGGTCGGAAAATCGAATAACGCGGCATAAAATTTGACTTCTTCCCAGCCTAACCACACCTCTTTAATCCGCACCGCAAATACAAAGAAATACTCTTCAAGCTGACGATATTCAATAGAGTGAATGGCATACAGGTTTTCGCCAAAAATCTCTATACGCAATTAACTTGAAGATGCAGGAATTAAAGTCTGGAAATTATCTGTCAACCGGGTGGTGAGTTCTTTCGC
>NZ_JANAIF010000072.1 GCF_024721015.1 Xenorhabdus bovienii | reverse complement strand
AAGCGAAAGAGCTCACCACTCGGTTGACTGATAACTTCCAGATTTTAAAACCCGCCTCTTCAAGTTAATTGCGTATAATACCGGAAGGTAAATAGCACTAATAAACTGAACAATTCCACATAATATGTACAACCCGCAACATAATTTGTGGGCTGTTTTCCAAAAAGTTTCGTTGCTTACCCCTACTCGTATTGATACTTTCTGAAATCAATTCTCATCAGCCTGATTTATATTGCAAGAACCGTAAATTATATGTGTTCATAAGGAAATAAATTTCCACCTAACTACAAAGTGAAAAACAGGGACTGTTCTAATTATCCATTTATTAGAGGCTAATAATTATGCCAAAAAAAGATGTAGACTATAATTCTATTGGAGATCGTTATGAACTCTTCATGAATAATAGGCCTCAACGTGAAATCGACGTTCGTACCATACTCAATCTGGTTGGCGATGTACGCGGCAAATCGGTTCTGGATTTGGCTTGTGGTTATGGTTACTTTGGTCGAGAGCTACGAAATCATGGCGCTTCAAAAGCGGTTGGTGTAGATATTTCCGAAACAATGGTAGGGCTTGCCAGAGCAAAATCGAAACAATATGGAGATGATCTGGAATTTCATGTACGAAATGTCTGCAATATGGAGTCATTTGGTCAGTTTGATATCGTCATTGCGGCTTGGTTGCTTAACTATTCGGAATCGATTGAAGATCTGGAAAAGATGTTTCAGGCTGTTGCCAATAATCTCAAGCCTTCTGGTAAGTTCATTGCTTACACAGTTTCTCCTGATTATCGATTAGCCGTAAGTAACTGTGATATTTATGGCATCAATATCCTGAGCGAAGAACCATGGAAAGATGGCATCCGTTATCAAGCCGAATTTTTAACTACGCCACCAAGTCCTTTTACGTTTTATCGATGGAGCCATGAAGATTACGAACGCGCTATTCAAAAAGCTGGGTTTAATCGATTTGAATGGCAAAAGCCCGAATTGTTGGAGAGCGATATCAAACGTTTTCCCGAGGGTTTCTGGGATGACCTCCAACAGAATGGCCTGAATATTGGCCTTACCTGCCAGTTCTGATGGTTTTTAGCCATGCTTGCCAGCGCTGCCTGCCCTCAACCACGCCACAATAAACGCTGTTACTTGCTGTGGTTGGTTGATATTAAGCTGAGGAAGCGATGTTGCCAGCGGGGTGTTGCTGGCAATAGCAATAACTTGGGGATCAAGGATCTGGTCAAAGACAATGTTCAGGCCGTGGCGATAGAGAGCTA
Organism: Xenorhabdus bovienii; assembly: GCF_024721015.1. Classification (GTDB taxonomy): domain Bacteria; phylum Pseudomonadota; class Gammaproteobacteria; order Enterobacterales; family Enterobacteriaceae; genus Xenorhabdus; species Xenorhabdus bovienii. Next base: position 16,833 of record NZ_JANAIF010000072.1, on the reverse strand, counting down.
TTTTTGCAATGGCCTCTTCCTTGAAGCCTTCGACCAGAACCAGATCCAGGGAATCTGCATCGAACCGACTGGCGAGATAGTGTAGATCCAGCTCTGGTAAGTCTGGTGTTTCTGTCATCAATGCCCCGCGCTGCTGGCTGGCGACCAACGTTTGTGCTGCCCCTGCCTTACGCAGCTCATAACTGTCTTTGCCCGGTTGATCGACATCCATATTATGGTGAGTGTGCTTAATCAACCCCACGCGGATATGCTGCTGGCGCAATAGCGGAATGATCTGCTTAAGAAGTGTTGTTTTACCTGTTCCACTATAGGCAGTGATGCCGAGCAACGGCAATGTCGTCGGGCTCATGCTGACTCCTGGAAATATTCCCAATGCTGGTATTCTTCCGGTGTATTTAAATTGGTGAAGGAGCCGGGATAGGGAAAATAAACCGCTTTTGCTTTAATCATCTGCATAAAAAACACCAGCTTTCTCTCTCCCAGTGCCAGATAGCTTTCCAAGCGGGGGATCAGGCTGCGGTGCATTAAAGCCAGTGTGGGATGGGCACGTTGGCAATCATGGACATAAACTGCCCATGAATGCTGCCGATAACGCCACAGTTTTTCCACAAGGTCATCGGGAAAATCTGGCACATCACAGGGGACAAAGATCACCCATTCATGAATGGCCTTCTTCAATACCGCCAGCATACCTGCCAGTGGCCCAGAAAAATCGGTGATGATATCCGGTATGATGGGATAACCACTCTGCTGATAAAGCGCCTGATTACGGTTGGCGTTAATCAGCAGTTCTTGCACCTGCGGCTGCAATCTTGTGGCAATGTGTTGGTATAATGGTATGCCTTCGAATTGCAGTAATCCTTTATCATCCCCCCCCATGCGGGTGGATAGTCCTCCGGCCAGAATTGCGCCACTCATTTTTGGATGCGTCATGTTAACTCACCTGATATTTGGCAATGAAATATTTAATTATTTGGCTTATAACCTTTGTAAACCAATATGTAACAATGCTTTCATGGAAGAGAGTATAACCTTTACGCTTATTGACAGACCAACTCTTTCTCTAAGTCATTATCCTTGCTAATTTGTATAGCCATTTATAAGGAATTAAAAATGAAGAAGATTTTAAGACGGCTTTGCTGCGTGCCAGAGGCATTATTAAAGATTAATGAAGAGAGAGCAGGGTTGTGACGGAACAAATGGCTTTTAACTTCCAGAATATTACACCGGACTTAATCATGGATGCGTTGGTGCAGTCGGGTTTGTATATTGATTCTGGCTTAACTGAACTGAATAGCTATGAAAACCGAGTCTATCAGTTTATGGATGAAAATCGTAAACGCTATGTCGTGAAATTTTATCGCCCGCAACGCTGGAGCCAGCAGCAGATCCAAGAAGAGCATGATCTTGCACTGGCATTACAGCAGGCAGATTTGTCAGTTGCGGCGCCTCTGGTGTTTGCCGGCCAGACGGTACTGAATCATGGTGGGTTCTTCTTCGCCATTTTCCCCAGTGTGGGTGGGCGTCAGTATGAATCTGATAACTTTGATCAGCTGGAAGATGTTGGGCGATTGCTGGGGCAAATGCATCAAATTGGTCGCCAGAAAATATTTTCTACTCGTCCAACTATTGGTTTGGATGAATATTTATACCAGCCATACCGCTATTTATCTGCATGTAAATTAATCCCTGCTAAACATAAAAATACCTTCTTTGCTGCGTTGGATGAGTTAAATCAAACGGTGGAAGAAGCATGGTATTCTGATGGACAGATATTACGGCTGCATGGTGATTGCCATGCCGGCAATATTCTGTGGCGTGATGAGGCGTGGTTCGTGGATCTTGATGATGCCCGCAATGGCCCGGCGATTCAGGATTTGTGGATGTTGCTCAATGGCTCACGGCAAGAACGCTTGATCCAATTGGATATCCTGCTTGAGTCATATAGCCAGTTTACGGATTTTGATCCAAAGACATTGGCACTGATAGAACCACTTCGCGCGATGAGAATGGTCTATTATTTGGCTTGGGTTGCCCGTCGCTGGCAAGATCCGGCTTTTCCAAAAGCCTTTCCGTGGATGGCCGACAGCGACTTCTGGCATGGCCAGGTGAGTCTTTTTTCTGAACAAATTCGGCTGTTACAGGAATCACCTTTACAGCTAAATCCGATGTATTAATTTTACTGGAGAACATTATGAAGACATTTTGGTTAGCACTGGTGGGAGTATTTATGGCATTTAATGCCAGTGCTTCTGGTTTTTCTGAAGATAAACAATACATTGAATTAAAAAATCCAGTGGTCAATCAGCCACAGGTTTTAGAATTTTTCTCCTTTTATTGTCCCCACTGCTACCAGTTTGAAAATATTTACCATGTTCCTAGTACCGTTGAGAAGAATTTGCCAGCAGGTGTCACTCATGAGCGTTACCACGTCGATTTTATCGGGCCTTTGGGGAAAGATTTGACAGAGGCGTGGGCGGTTGCCATCGTCATGAAAATTGAGGATAAAGTCACCCCAATTTTGTTTGACGGTATCCAGAAAACCCAAACCATCAATAGCAAGGCCGATATCCGTAATGCTTTTATCAAAGCGGGTGTGTCAGGTGAAGAGTATGATGCGGCATTGAACAGCTTTATCGTGAAATCTGTGGCAGCCAAAGAGCGTCAGGCCGCTAGTGATTTACAACTGCAAGGCGTTCCTGCTGTTTATGTGAATGGCAAGTACCAGATTAAAAATGGGGGCATTGAGCCAGCGACAGTGACTGAGTATGCCAAGGGCTTTTCTGATGTAGTGAATTATCTGGTGACAAAAAAGTAAGTCGGAAGCCACTGCTGTGATTAAACAAAAATGCAAGTATTAATATAAAATCATATGCGTATTGTGCCAGTCATGATAAAGCTGGCACAATACTTGCTGAAAAGCCCCTTTCATAACATAAACTCCGGTTATATCCACAAGTCAGTGATTTTTAAGTCATTGTAATATTTCTTTAATACTCCACGTAATCCATTGATTTTTACCTCCTGTTGCTCATTTTTTAGGGGGGTAAACATAAATCTGTTTTATGTGCCAATTTTTTGTGCACAAAGTTATCCACAATTCATTCATCAGAATATTTGTCAGAAAAAGCCTGTCAGCACGAGAAAATTATCGCAAAATTCGTCTATAACGACACAGTATGGCATTCTACGCTTTAATCATCCCACAGAACGACGAAGAAAATTTTATGGCACAGATAGCAGACAATCCCTTGATTTTGGTTGATGGTTCTTCATACCTTTATCGTGCATACCATGCGTTTCCTCCGCTGACCAATAGTGCGGGAGAACCAACGGGCGCCATGTATGGTGTCCTGAATATGCTGCGCAGCTTAATCATCCAGTATAAACCCAGTCATGTGGCGGTCGTGTTTGATGCCAAGGGCAAAACGTTCCGTGATGAGTTATTTGCTGAATATAAATCTCATCGTCCCCCGATGCCGGATGATTTACGTGGGCAGATTGAACCGCTGCACAAAATGGTCGAGGCAATGGGGCTGCCAATTCTGGTTGTGCCGGGCGTCGAAGCTGATGACGTCATTGGTACACTGGCATTGCAAGCGGAAAAAGAAGGGCGTTCCGTTCTGATCAGTACGGGTGATAAAGATATGGCTCAGTTGGTTACGCCTCATATCACGCTGATTAACACCATGACTAACACCATTCTGGGGCCGGAAGGGGTTTCGGAGAAATATGGTGTTCCACCTGAATTGATCATCGATTTTCTCGCTCTGATGGGAGACTCCTCTGATAATATTCCCGGCGTACCGGGTGTCGGTGAAAAAACGGCGTTGGGGTTATTGCAGGGTATCGGCAGTCTGGATGATATCTATGCCAGACTTGATGAGATCGCGACACTCAGCTTCCGTGGCGCTAAAACGCTGAGTGGGAAAATGGAGCAGCATAAAGAGGTGGCTTACCTTTCTTATCAATTGGCAACGATTAAAACGGATGTTGAGCTGGATAAAACCTGTCTGGAGCTTGCGGTTACAGCCCCTGACAGTGATGAACTGTTGGCGCTGTTCAGCCGCTATGAATTCAAACGTTGGTTGAGCGATGTACAGAATGGCAGTTGGTTGGAAGGTAATAGCCAAAAACCCGCTGCGGCAGGTGCTACGGCTAACTCAGCTCCCGCCGGCAGTGCACCGGTTGCTGTCAATATTTCGTCGGAAAATTATCAAACCATCCTTGACCGGAAATCCCTTGATGAGTGGATTGTGAAGCTGAAACAGGCTCCGGCCTTCTCTTTTGATACTGAGACAGACGGACTTGATACGTTGACAGTTAATCTAGTCGGCATGTCTTTTGCTATTGCGGTGGGAGAATCAGAGGTTGAAGCGGCATATCTGCCGTTGGGGCATGATTACCTCGATGCACCAGAACAACTGGATCTGCATGAAGTTCTGGCGGCATTAAAACCCCTGCTGGAAGATGCAAACCTGCCTAAAATTGGTCAGAACCTGAAATTTGATCGTGGGGTGCTGGCACGTTACGACGTCGCTTTGAATGGCATTGTTTTTGATACGATGCTGGAGTCGTATGTCCTGAACAGTGTGAGCGGACGGCATGACATGGATAGCCTGGCAGATCGTCATCTGGGATATAAAACCACGACTTTTGAAGAAATCGCGGGCAAGGGCAAAAAGCAGCTTACCTTCAATCAAATCCCGCTGGAAGAAGCGGCAAAATATGCGGCTGAAGATGCGGATGTGACTTTACGGCTGCACCAAGCCATGTATCCACAGGTCGACAGTGTGCCGACGCTGAAAAGCATCTTCCAGAACATCGAAATGCCATTGGTGCCAGTGCTTTCCCGCATAGAGCGAACCGGCGTGCTGATCGATGCCCAGACACTGGCTGAACACTCAACGGAAATCACTGCGCGGCTGGGAGAATTGGAAAAAGCCGCTTATGAACTGGCGGGTGAAGAGTTCAATCTGGCTTCCCCAAAACAGTTACAGGTCATTCTCTTTGAAAAGCTGAACCTGCCTGTACTGAAAAAGACGCCAAATGGGGCGCCATCGACCAATGAAGAAGTGTTGGAAGAACTGGCCGATAACCATGAACTGCCGCGGGTGATTCTGGAACATCGCGGTTTGGCAAAACTGAAATCCACTTATACCGACAAACTGCCGCAGATGGTTAACCCGCTCACTAAACGAGTTCATACCTCTTATCATCAGGCAGTAACAGCGACCGGACGCCTTTCTTCCCGTGATCCTAACCTGCAAAACATTCCTGTCCGTAATGACGAGGGGCGACGTATCCGTCAGGCATTTATTGCACCGGAAGGTTATCGCATCATGGCGGCGGACTATTCGCAGATAGAATTGCGGATTATGGCGCATCTGTCACAGGATAAGGGCTTGCTGGAGGCTTTTGCGCAGGGTAAGGATATTCACAGTGCGACGGCGGCTGAAGTTTTTGGCGTGCCATTGGAAGAAGTGACCAGCGAACAGCGCCGCAGTGCGAAGGCGATCAATTTTGGTCTGATTTATGGCATGAGTGCGTTTGGTCTATCCCGCCAGTTAAGTATTCCACGCGGAGAAGCTCAACGCTATATGGATCTCTATTTTGAACGCTATCCGGGGGTACTGGCCTATATGGAACGTACACGCCAGCAGGCGGCTGAGCATGGTTTTGTTGAAACGTTGGAAGGGCGTCGCCTTTACCTGCCGGATATCAAATCGCGCAATGCCATGCGCCGCAAGGCTTCTGAGCGTGAGGCGATTAACGCGCCAATGCAGGGAACGGCGGCGGATATCATCAAACTGGCAATGATCGCGGTGGATAATTGGATCGTCAGTGAGCAGCCAAATGTACGCATGATTATGCAGGTGCACGATGAACTGGTATTTGAGGTTCATGAATCAGAACTGGCGATAGCGGAGCAGAAAGTCAGTGAGTTGATGGAAAAAAGTATGCAGCTTGATGTGCCGTTAAAAGTGGATGTGGGAATTGGGATCAACTGGGATCAGGCTCACTGATTAACGGATGAAAACAGCCACTTTGTCAGTCAAAAATCTGCAAAGTAAACAAAAGAGCCATAAAAAAAGTGGCTTTTTTGTTATGGTACAGAATTTTATGGGGATAATTTTTTATTGAAGTATTTTGATGGAATGACTGTTTATTTAACGGCCTGAAATTATCCTCATAATGCCGCGAAAGGGCTTGTGACAAGAATTTAGCTTAGGTTTGAGATTAGATCTAGATCTCACAAATATGTAATTAAACTACATAAAAAATGATGTAATGACCCGATTTAGCGAAATAATTGCGGCTGAATCACGGTATCACATGAAAATTAGTTACAAAAAAATCTTTTTCTGGTGAAAAAAATAGGGTAGAGTTGTTCGCGTAGGGTACAGAGGTAAGATGTTCTATCTTTCAGACCTTTTACTTCACGTAATCGGATTTAGCTGAATATTAGCTGCCCCAGTCATTTCTTTTGACTGGGGCGTTTTTTTATGCGCGATGCACGGCTTTAGGGGATAGGTGAAGCTCACTCCACCTCAATGGCAGGCTGGTTGAACCAGTAGTCAAGTTTCTGCTCAAGTTGATCGATGCCGATTTTTTTCAGGACAGAGAAATTTTCAATTTGAATCTCGCCACCCAGAGAAGCCAGCTCCTGACGGACTTTCGCCAATTGGCTTTTACGGGCGCCGGATGCCAATTTATCCGCTTTCGTCAGCAAAACCATAACGGGTACTTGCATCACGACTGCCCATTCGATCATCTGCATATCCAGATCTTTCAGTGGATGACGGATATCCATTAAAACCACCAACCCGAGCAGACACTCACGTTTCTGGAGATACTCTCCCAGTGCGTTCTGCCATTTGCGTTTCATTTCTTCTGGTACTTCAGCGTAGCCATAACCCGGTAAGTCAACCAGCCGAATACCTTCTTCCACTTCGAACAGGTTGATAAGCTGAGTACGTCCTGGGGTTTTACTGGTGCGAGCAAGGCTCTTTTGTTTAGTCAGTGCATTCAGGGCGCTGGATTTACCCGCATTCGATCGACCGGCAAACGCGACCTCAATACCCACATCTTGAGGCAGGTGGCGAATGTCAGGTGCACTCGTGACAAAGTGGGTCATGTGATAGTTGTAGTTTTTGATGGTCAAAATGGTTATCTCCCTGAGGAATACACGAAAACAGCGCGCTGATTATACCTAGAGCAGCGGCTTGTGGACAGGTGTAACTACTAATTGCACGATATCTGTATTGTATACCCTTTGGTTTAATACTCTATATTTCTCGCCATTTATAACGTTATTCCCCACATAAACAAAATTCAGGTTATGAGACCATAATAGCCATTCAGATAGAATTCATCTCAACAAATAGCTGCTTACTCGTAAATGTAGGTAAATCTTTGGAACTTAGTTCTATAGGGAATTACACTTAATAAGTTTTGTTGTTATGAGTTTTGTTATTGACCTCAAAAATAAAGGAACCATTAATGTTTAAACGTATTTTTGTGTCGCTTATGGCTGCATGTGCTATCAGTGTGATGGCAGCTCCGGCATTGGCTGCCGAAACTCATGTGAAGCTGGTAACATCAGCAGGAGAAATAGAGCTTGCGCTGGATAGTAACAAGGCGCCAATCACCACAAAAAATTTCATTGAGTATGTCAATGAAGGGTTTTATAACAACACCATTTTTCACCGCATCATTCCCGGGTTTATGGTTCAGGGGGGGGGCTTCACAAAAGACATGAAGCAGAAGGTGACCAAAGCGCCAATCAAAAATGAAGCAGATAATGGTTTGCGTAATCTGCGTGGCACGATAGCGATGGCACGTACCGCAGATAAAGACAGTGCCACCAGCCAGTTCTTCATTAATGTCACCGATAACGCCTTCCTTGACCACGGTCAGCGTGATTTTGGTTATGCTGTCTTTGGTAAAGTCGTAAAAGGTATGGATGTGGTTGATAAAATGTCTCAGGTCAAGACAGAAAATGTTGGCCCTTATCAAAATGTCCCCGTGAAACCGCTTGTGATCCTTTCTGCCAAAGTTGCACCTTAATTCAATAGGAAAACAGGGTTTTCCTGCCTTGAAGCCTAGGAAGTAAGACGGTATTTGTATTGTGCCATTCGCTTTTTGAGTGCCGTCTTCCCCTTTCACCTGCGTTATCTTTTCACGTCAAGCTCTCATCATGGGTGAATGCTGCTGTTTGCTGGCAAAGCTATCCTACTATTTTAAAAATACGTCTGTGGTATGATGAGCGTCCCGCTGCTGTTGATGCTGCTTTACCTGATTTTATCGAAATACAGAATGCACAATACCCGCTAGGGTAGGGCAATATATAAAACTATAAAAATCAGTAGGATATACTCCTATGCTATTAATAATAGATAACTACGATTCTTTTACATTCAATTTATATCAATATTTTTGCGAGTTAGGGACAAATGTTTTAGTTAAGCGTAATGATGAATTACAGCTTGAAGATATCGAGAAATTGGCACCCACACATTTAGTGATTTCGCCGGGGCCTTGTACGCCGAATGAAGCAGGGATTTCACTAGAGGTCATTTCGCATTTTGCCGGCAAGTTGCCTATCCTCGGTGTGTGTCTTGGTCATCAGGCTATTGGGCAGGCGTTTGGTGCGAGTGTGGTCAAAGCCCGCGAGGTGATGCACGGAAAAAACAGCTTGATCCACCATAATCAACAAGGAGTATTCAAAGGATTGAACCGTCCACTGACTGTTACCCGTTATCATTCTCTGGTGATTGCGGCTGAAACCCTGCCAGCGTCGTTTGAAGTGACCGCATGGAGTCAGCATAACGGTAATGTAGATGAAATTATGGGAATACGTCACCGTACTTTGCCATTGGAAGGTGTGCAATTTCACCCTGAAAGCATTCTCAGTGAACAGGGACATGATTTGTTGAATAATTTTCTCAGATATTAACCAGATACCATCGCATTTTCCTCACCGGCTGTTTTTTTATTTGCCCTTATGTGATTTTTTATTCATATTTGGTGACTATTATTTCACTGTGATATGGTAAATATAAAAATAAGGTGAGGGAAATCACGTCTGCCCCAGCGGAATATCAGGGCAAGGCCAGTGAAGTGTTACAGAAAGCGGCGGAACGGGGCTTGATGCTACCATTGCACAGATAAGGCAAAGGAAGCAACAAAAAAGCCAGTGCAGGATAAGGGTTGCGCTGGCTTAGTTTCAAGAGCAATTTCAGGAACTAGCGGGTTCCATATACTACAATGGTTTTGCCATGAGCAGAGATCAGGTTTTGATCTTCTAACATCTTCAGAATGCGGCCAACTGTTTCGCGGGAACACCCGACAATCTGGCCAATTTCCTGACGTGTAATTTTTATTTGCATACCATCAGGATGGGTCATTGCATCAGGCTGTTTGGCCAGATTCATTAACGTCTTGGCAATACGGCCTGTGACATCCAGAAATGCCAGGTTACCGACTTTTTCTGAAGTTGTTTGTAAGCGTTTTGCCATCTGAGAGGATAGACGCATCAGAATATCAGGGTTGACCTGAATGAGCTGGCGAAATTTCTTGTAGGAAATTTCAGCGACTTCACAGGCACTTTTAGCTCGTACCCATGCAGTACGCAGCTTTCCTTCTTCAAACAATCCAAGCTCACCAATGAAATCTCCCTGATTTAAATAAGAGAGAATCATTTCTTTGCCTTCTTCATCTTTTATTAGAACAGCAACTGAACCTTTAACAATATAGTAAAGCGTTTCTGCTTTCTCGCCTTGATGAATAAGCGTGCTCTTGGATGGATATTTGTGAATATGGCAGTGTGACAAAAACCATTCAAGAGTAGGGTCTGTTTGTGGCTTGCCGAGAACCATTCGCTTTATCCTCTGTTGTTATTTCCGCCTTTATGACGTGAGGAAACAGCTTTTCCTCACCCGGCTGGCTTTATAAAGTCAATAGCTTAACATATTAACTTGCTGAAAAACTGACAAGCGGGAATTTTATATAGATTATAATCATACAAAAATACGGGTGCCTTGATCTTAACCTATATATCTTGCCAGCTTCGCTTGTAACTCTGTTTGTAACACAGGAAAACGTTTCTGTCTCCTCCTGTATCGCTTCAGCGCGCCAGATTACCCGAAATCTATTTCGAGCGTGTCTTTATTGCTCTATGACTTATGGGAAACCGAATAATGCTAATATTTCCAAAGGGAAAAGGAAAAGGAGCATAAAGGCAGGAACTGCTAAATAGCTTCTTTATCGTGTAAGAATCGGCGAGTACTTTGGTAAATATCGTACTGCTTTTACGCGTTTTACCCTACTGAATTTTCTCTTTATCATCTGTTTTTATTGTTACTGAAATGCTTATTTGCGTAAAACAGGCAACGTTATTTTTTGTTACCTGTTTAATTAAAAATTAAATTGCGTTTAAATCAAGAAATTTTTTTGCCTTCCAGTAATTGCTGAACCCACGGAGCCATAATTAACTCCATGGCCAGCCCCACTTTTCCGCCGGGAACGACAATGGTATTTATACTGGAAATAAATGACCCCTGAAGCATTGACAGTAAATAAGGAAAATCAATTTGTTTCAGGCCACGGAAACGAATCACGATAAAACTTTCATCCAGAGATGGAATAGCCTTGGCGGAGAAGGGGTTAGAGGTATCAACTGTGGGAACGCGCTGGAAATTGATATGAGTACGGGAAAACTGTGGCGTAATATAGCGGATATAATCATCCATCGAACGCACCACGGAATCCATGACCGCCTCTCTTGAATGGCCACGTTCGCTGGTATCACGGATAAGTTTCTGTATCCACTCAAGGTTGACGATGGGGACGACACCAATCAGCAAATCAACATAGCTGGCGACATTATACTGTGGAGTAACAACGCCGCCATGCAACCCTTCATAAAACAGAATATCGGTGTTTGATGGCAGTGATTCCCACGGAGTGAATGTACCCGGTACTTGATTGTAAGGCACCGCTTCATCATAGGTGTGGAGATATCTCCGGCAGCGGCCAGTGCCTGTTTCACCATAGTTACAAAATGTCTTTTCCAACATGCTGAAATCATTGGCTTCCGGCCCAAAATAGCTGACATGCCTGCCTTGCTCCTTCGCCTTACGGATCTCGGCATCCATTTCAGGACGGGTGTAACGGTGGAAACTATCTCCTTCGATGAGTGCGGCAGTAACTTCAAGTTGTTGGAAAATCTTGCGGAACGCCACACTGGTCGTTGTTGTTCCGGCTCCGCTAGAACCCGTTATGGCAATGACAGGGTGTTTGGCAGACATAAGAACAGACTCCTTATCAATAAAAGTTGGGACTATCTTTCTCGTCATCAGCAATACAGAGCAAAATAAGGCAAACGGAACAGCCTGATAAGAAGAAGGCGCTAAGGGCGAAACATCTCTTTGGGCATGATATTGACGGTTTCATGCAGTTCAGACCAGACCAGCAGGACTTCTCCCCGTTCAAGCTGACGTTTTACATCCTGTACTTTTTGCTCCAGCGTTTTTTCATCTTCACCGTAATCGGTGCCTTCCCGCAAGACAAAACTTTCGATCAGGTCGAGTAGGGTTTCGGGTGCCAGTTGTTGCCACGGGATCATCATTGTGGTTGCTCCTGAGTGTGTAAATGGGGATTACCGGCCTCGCTCAGGGGGGAAACATTCTCACTCATAAGGGATTAATTTTCATGATTAGTCATCTTGTGTAGTGAATAACATACTGTTATTTTCGTCGAAAGGAAATGTTAACAATTTGGGTAAGAGGAACAACCCCCATGACCGCAAGCCTGATATTCTCACTAAGCGCCTTCTTATTGATCTCTGCGATTACACCGGGCCCGAATAATATGCTGTTGACTTCATCGGGTGCCAATTTTGGTTTCCGTCGCTCGTTACCGCTTTGGCTGGGTATCCTTCTTGGCATACAGACAATCCTGCTGCTGTCTGCCTTTGGTGTGGGAGCAGTGCTGCTGCTGTATCCGGCGATGCACACCGTGTTGAAAGTGCTCGGTAGTCTGTATTTATTAAGGCTGGCGTGGAAAACGTCGACAGCACATTATAAACGGTTGGAAACGGCAAATTTGGCGGCCGTTCCCATCAAAGGCTACCAAGGCTGGTTATTACAGTTTCTGAACCCTAAAGCGTGGATGATGGGATTGGGCGCCGTCGGCAGTTACAGCCTACAGGGAGACTTATATAACCACTCAGTGGTAGTAATAAGTGTGGTGATGCTGGTCTCCAACATGATCGCCGGTACAGTGTGGATTGTTCTGGGGTCGCTGATTGGCTCCCTGCTGAAAAGCCGCAATGCCTGGTTTATTTTCAACATCACTATGGGTATTTTGACCGCTGCCTGTGTCCCCCTGATTTGGATGGGTTGAATCAGCTTAAATCAATATTTTTACTGCCAAAGAAAAATGTCAGTATAAAACCACTGATATAAGCAATGATTAAACCTGCGCCGTACACTGCCATGCCCGTGAAGATGCCACTATCGGACGTCATCAGGGGCATGGCGACCAGACCCGATGGGCCGAAAACAGAATTCAGCCCGACAGGGACTCCCAGCCAGGCAACCAGACCGATAAAAAAGCCGCCGATTGCACCACCGAGACAAGCTGTGACAAAGGGTTTGACGCGAGGTAGCGTCACACCATAAATCAGTGGCTCTCCGATCCCCAGAAAACCCGGAATGATGGCACCTTTGATTTGAGTGCGCAGCAGCGAACCTTTTTGGGCTTTCATATATAGCGCCAGCGCAGAGCCGACCTGCCCTGCTCCCGCCATCGCCAGAATCGGGAACAGCGAGTTAAAGTTTTGCACATCCATCAGCGTAAAATAGACGGGAACAAAACCCTGATGTACACCAAACATCACCGCAATTAAGAATAACCCTGCCAGAATTGCCGCACCGAATGGATTACCGTTCAGATGCATGAACAGCCATGACATCGTCGTAAACAGGTAGCTTCCCACAGGCATGATGACAATAAACGTGACGGCACCCATGATGAGCAGGGTGAGGGTGGAAGTGAGGATCATATCCAGATCAGAGGGCATAATTTTGCGGATCTGTTTTTCCACCCAGGCGCCGAGAATACAGGCAATCAGCACCCCGATGATATTCCCGCGCGGGTCAATGGCGAAGCCAAAGAAATCACTGATACCGGAATAGAAGCCGCTGGTGGCGCTGGCGTTATAACCCAGCACGAACAGGGAAGCGATAACGGCGCCATTGACGCCGGAGCCGCCAAAGGCTTTCTGCGCATTATAACCAATCAGAATACTCAGGAAACTGAACATCCCTTTGCTGAAAACTTTCATATAGCCGACCATCTCCACCAATACGGCATTGGGATGTCCGGCTCCCTGAATGAAAATCTGTTCCAGCAGGGTAGCGAACCCCAATAACAGGCCAACGGCGATAAAACCGGGGATCAGCGGGGTAAAAATGGTGGCGAATTTAGCCAGAAACTTATGAACTGAACGGGTTTGTTTTTCTTTGAGCTGCTTTTTATTGGAAGAAGCAATCTCTTTCAAACCGGCGGGCTGAGGTTCAGCGGTGGAATGATCGGCAGTACTCAATAGCGCGTTCATCATATCCGCGGCGGTTTGTGCTTTGCCGGGGCCAAGGACAATCTGGAGCTGTTCGTCATTTTCAATGACACCTAAAACCCCGGGAATTTTCTTTAAGGCAGTTTTATCGGCCAGTGAATCATCACGCAGTGTTAATCGCAGGCGAGTCATGCAATTGCCACAATGCACGACATTATTCACGCCACCCATTGCCCTGAGTATTTCAACCAGCATTTCCTGACTGATTTTAGCCATTTATTACCCCTCCAAAGAAACCATGATCATCAGGATTTTGAGATAGCAGGCCGGATAAACCCTTGGTGTTCTGCCAATAATTTTTTGGCTTCTTCAGCACGAATTCCCGATAGAATCATCACGATTGCGGTTTTGCAGTGACCGTCACAGGCACTCAGGGCCTGTTCTGCCGTTTCCCTGCTGCACTCAGTGGCGGCCATGACAATATTCTTCTGACGTTCGATCAATTTAGTATTGGTGGCTTCTATATCCACCATTAAATTGCCATACACCTTACCCGTGCGGATCATAGCCCCGGTTGTGATCATATTTAGCACCAGCTTTTGAGCCGTTCCTGCCTTCATGCGGGAAGAACCCGTCACGATTTCAGGCCCTACCACAGGCGTAATGGCGATATCAGCCAACTGCGTCATCGGGCTGTCCGGATTGCAACTGATGCAGGCTATAGTTGCCCCGACCGATCGGGCATATTCCATCGCGCCCAACACATAAGGCGTCCGGCCACTGGCGGCGATCCCGACCAGCACATCCTTTTCATTGAAGTGTAGTCCCTTAAGATCCTCTGCGCCTGATTGCTGATTATCTTCCGCATTTTCGACCGCCTTCAAAATCGCCTGATGCCCGCCGGCGATTAAACCGACAACCCACTCCGGCTTTGTACCATAGGTTGGAGGGCACTCACTCGCATCCAGAATGCCCAGACGCCCGGAGGTTCCGGCTCCGCTATATATCAATCGTCCGCCGTGACGAAATGCCTCGGCCACTTTATCGACTACCCGGGTAATTTGGGGCAGCGTTTTTTCAACGGCCAGAGCCACTTTTTTATCTTCATCATTGATAACGCGCAGCATATCGAGTGTGGATAGCTCATCAATATGGGTACTGGCAGGGTTACGGCTTTCTGTCACCATATTGCTCAGATCGATTTTCATCATTTGTTCCTGTTGTATGTGATGGGAAAGTGAATATGCCATTCATGGAGAGCAGATCATCGTACTGATGACTTGATATAAAATCCATTGGGTATCACCCGCATTATTTCCGCTATTAAAAGGTCATGACATCAATTTATTGAATTATGTATAGTCTGTCTATTTGGAGAACATTCAGATGGCAAAGATTGATGTTACCTGCCCATCTTGCTGTGCAGTTAAAGGGATCCATCGTAATGGGCGCTCTCGTTCCGGTCATCAACGTTACCTTTGCCAATCCTGTCGCCATTTCTGGCAACTGGAATTCACTTATACCGCATGTTGTCCCAGTACACATGAGCAAATCGTTGATATGGCCATGAATGGAGTGGGATGTCGGGCGACAGCGCGTGTTATGGGGATTGGTCTTAATACTGTCCTTCGTCACTTAAAAAGCTCAGGCCCAAACACATCACTGAAGCCATGGCTCCCGGCATCGAAGTGATTATTTGTTGCGAAATGGATGCGCAGTGGTCATACGTGAAGTCAAAGAACAAACCTCGTTGGCTCTTTTATGCCTACGACAGGATTAGGTGAAAAGTCATCGCCCACGTTTTTGGCCCAAGAACAAAGAAGACATTGATGCGGTTTGATGGCGTTATTGTCTCCTTTCAACATTGTGGTCTATATGACCGATGGCTGGAGAGGGTAAAAACGCTGGCAGGAAAACTGCATGTGGTCAGCAAGCGTTATACACAACGCATAGAGAGACATAATCTGAATCTTCGTCATCATTTGGTAAGACTGACTCGCAAAACCCTGTCTTTTTCAAAATCCGTAGAAATAATGGGATGGATGCCCCATTCAAGCGGCATCAGTGTGCCAAAATGGAAGTGTATTAAAACAGCCATTTAATAACGGGAGTGTCCACTATGAAGATGACAACAGTGGGTATCGATCTGGCAAAAATGTCTTTCAGATCCACGGCGTTGATGCACAAAGTGAAACGGTGCTCAAAAAACAGCTACCGCGCGAGAGGGATTGGTCAAACCGTACTGCGCAGGCCAATGCCATTAGGGGTTTACTGAGCGAGTTTGGGATCGTTATTGTTCAGGGAGTACGACTGCCTGAGATTCTGGAGAGTGTCAGTAATAGTCTGCCAGATATCTTCAGGCAACTATTCCAGCAGTTGGGTGAACACCTGAAGGAGCTTGATCGTCAGGTGATAGAACCGGAACAGAAAATTCAACACTGGCATCGGTAGGGGATGCCAGACACTTCTCTAATGGTCGCCAGCTGGCGGCATGGCGGGGTCTGGTTCCCCGGCAACATTCGAGTGGGAGTAAGTTAACTTTACAGGGGATTAGCAAACGGGGTGACAATTATTTACGGACACTATTGATTTATGGAGACAGGGTGGTGGTACGGTACGTAAAAGAGAAAACCGGCCGAACAGAAAACTGGCTGAATAGTCTGTTGTCGAGACGTAATACCAATATTGCTGTGGTGGCGCTGGCGAATAAGAATGCCAGGATTATCTGGGCGTTGCTGGTACATGGCAGGGAGTTTGAGGCGGATTATGGGAGCCCGGAAACAAGCGACTAAAATCCTAAAGTGCAAATCAGGGAGCCCATATAAAAGTAATTTCCAAAGGTTGCACGGGCAATCGAGAAGTGATGGCAAGAGAGGTTAGACCGTGATCAGAAAACTCTGGTGTCGTGCAAGCGCTCATAGCGCGCCGAAATGATAAGAGTCTGGTCAGCGAATTCCATCAGGGACAAAGGCGACGGCCTCAACTAAAGTCCGGATGTATGACTGCAATCTTAACCGAGTTCTGGTCATGACAAACGATTGTTTGGCAAATAAGGGGCGTCCATGTATGCACGATCAAGTCATCAGCACTTTCATTGAACGTGAATATTATGTTTGATACCAATCAACGGATTGAATACGTGACCAAACCCAACCCATTACACTATAAAATAACTTACTAAGTAATCAAGAAAAATTAATTGCAAATTTAGCACCATAACCTTCCAATAGAGTATTTAGCTCATACTCCAC
>NZ_JANAIF010000071.1 GCF_024721015.1 Xenorhabdus bovienii | reverse complement strand
CGCAGAGCGTATTAGCGGGCATTGAGCTGGTTAATATGTTACGTAAAGGACAATATCCGCAAGAACCGGAATGTCCGCTTTCACCCGCCGAATTTTTCTATCAACTCGCTGCATAAAAAATAATCGTATTCATCTTTTGATGCACTTTCTCTGCTAATGCGACAGAACCGAAAATGACGAGTGACGTACCAGTTTGTTTTTATGGTCTCCTGAACCCGTCCGGAGTGGTGTGCCAAAACGGATGTTATGGTATTCGAATACACATCGAATATAGTTTGTAATTATTAACTTTGAGCATCCGCTTGAAGCTCAGGGGAATATGCGTGTAGTTTACTGTGAAGTATGACTCAAGGTTCAACACGCCGATCCCGAAGATCAGGATTGGATATTCACAATCAAATACAAGGTCAATTATGAATCCACTCGATCATACAATTCCCATGAGAAAAGAAGCATTGCACCATGTTTCCGCAGCAAAAAGTGCTCTGAATCGTTTTGCCAATGCCCAGATCCCGCAACATCCATGGATGGCACCAAATAATTTTGGAAGCCCGCATCAGGATAGTTGGTGTTCTGAGTCCGTGTCACTCAGTGGTCCCATTGAAGACAACCTTCTGCTTATCGAGCAATACAACCCCTTCGGATACACACCGAATATGGTTTGTAATAGCAAGAATCAAATGATAGGCGTCTCGCTGGATTACGTTTCATCTCTGTTCTGGCTGGTTGTATTCGACGAAAACTGTAACATCATTTCGGCAACATCTGTGGGTGAGTATTCCGGTAGTACCTTTGGTGGCGGTTACTTCTACATGGACAACAACGACAACACCATTGTTGTGCAGGGCAACAAAATTGCCAGTTATCCGACAGCCGATGTGCAGTCAAGAGACAATGAGATTTATGCACTCACACCAAACTGGCAGAGTGACGATATAGTGGAGTTAGTCACAGGTTCAGCTCAAGGAAATTCTCTTTACTCGTCGCTTCCCGTTTGGAATGAGACACGCCCGAATCTCTACTGGTGCCTGATAGCAGGTGAGTTCGACTATCAAAACTATCCAGAGAGCACATTAAACTCTTCGGCGCAAATGGCCGTTGTGGAAATCGAACCGAGTACTGGGAATACGACACTGATCAATTCTCTTGAACTGGAAAAACAGTGGAACAACAATACATTCGCGGTTGATGAAAAGGGAGCCTATATTGTTACGAATGGTATCGACAATAAGGGCTTATGTACGGAAGGATATCTTTGGGCGTTTAATCTGGAGAAAAATGAAGTTGTTACTCGTTGGAAAACTTCTTATAAAAATGCAGGATACCTGAAACCGGGTCAGAAAAATATCGGCTCGGGAACGACCCCGACGCTCACTAAAATGGAGAACGGCACTGAACTGGTGGCAATTACCGATAATGCCGATCCTCGCCTGAACGTAGTGGTCTGTAATCGTGAGAACGGGGCGATTATCTCCGAAACCCCTTGTTTCCTGAGAATGAAGAGTGCGGACGAAGCTTCGCTGATCGGTGTTGGTGATACTTTCGTGGTCGAAAATAATTTCGGTCACTATCCGACATGGCCGTTCTCCCAGTTAGTTCCGAATGCCCCCGGCATGGATATGATCCGTATCAATCCTGAAAATTCTGACCAACCTGATGAAAAAAAATGGTCTATCCCAGATGTTCACTTTTACGCGATGAACATGCTCTGTCGTGGCAGCGGTATCATCTTCGCGCATACCTGTAGCTGGTCTGACGAAATATCAGCGTCAAAAGGCGGGATGTATTACATCAGCGCGATCGACTCTTTCGACGGTCGAGTGATCTGGCAAATTCCTCTTGGCAGAGGGGTAAACTACTGTCATGAGTATGGTGGTATTTATTTCAACAGGAATGGTGATCTTTACATTGGCACGAATCAATATCTGATTGCTATCAAGAATTTCAGGGATCGTTCTAAACCGCTTAAGGAAAAAGCACCTGAAATCTAACAGGCAATCGATACAAGCAACTGAGATGTAAGTTTCTGACTATTATTTAAAGGTTTGTTTTATTATTGAAGATAGGTTTTATAATTTTAGATGATTATTTTTATTCTTAATTTAACTCATACTAATAACATCGGATAATAAAGATTTAAAATTGAAACCATTAATTAGCTAAAATTGAAAGCTAGCTATGCGCCACATAAATATCTTCTTTAACTGATGAAAAAAGTTTGAAATCGCATTAATATTATTAATTGTGTAGCTTAAATGTCACATTCAATTGATTTTTGTAAAGTAGATAAATCTTTTTCTACTTAGTTTTAGGTGTTTATCATTTAAAAAATAAGTTTATAGGAGGATGTATTCATTCTCATGGGGATTATTTTTTCGGGATTTTCCGCCGAATTATTTATACGGTTATTGAGTATTTATTGTGATAACGAAAATAGTCATTTAGAGAGATAAAATCCAAATGAAAACGCATATTCTACATTTTGACCTAGCTCAAAGCCATTTACGTACCCAATCCAGTCAATTAAACCTTTGGGTTGGTGAATATAATATACCGTTGCAAGAACATGATGAGTCAAGTTTAGCCAGAGCAGCTGGAGAAAATCCTGCAATAGATATGGTTCTGCGTTACGGTTCACACAATATTAGCCATTTCGCGGAGGTACCTGAACACTATTTTTTACCTCATCACGTTACGCTAATTAAAGTGGTTGGTGATAAATCCGGGCCTTATCGTTCTTCATTACCGGTTCTTTATCATCTTTCTTATCATATTCCCAATGCTCATTTACATCGTTATGCCAAACGTAACAGAGAAAAACTGGCAGTAAATAATATAGAGATGGCTTTGCCGGGTAAACTTAGTGCTCTCGGTGTTAATAGCCAACATTTAGCGCGAAATTCTATTCATTGCGGCGATTTGTGGGTTGCGACTAATGAAATGAAAACACCGTGGGATGTTGCTTGCTCTATTGTGTTTTCCCATCCGGAATTGTCTAACAGTCAGGCTTATGCAGCATCAATCGTCATGAATGCACATATTGCCCCACCGGAGGCAATAGACCCACTGCAATATAACCGAGTTTATGAACTGGCTATATCAATATCGAGTCAGGGACCCGCGACAGAGACAGGCGGTTTTGCCACTTATGGCCAATTGGTTGACCCTGATGGCAGCGCAATGTTTTACGAATTTGACTGGGTAGGTCAAGACGGACAGGTGATTTTCGCCGAAGGTGATCCGGTGATGCAATATAACCTATCGGATGAAACGGAGAATTATTCTGGCTCGCCAGCATCTAATGCGCTGAAAACTTCGCATAATGATGGTCGCCTGCAAAATCATAATTGGAGTGTCAGCCAAAGTGCGTCTCTGGACGTTGCCGAATTCAAAGATCAGGCAGCAGCATTGGCTGTTAAGCGGGACACCAACCAAATTTGGACTGCCACCAACCGTACTCCTAATCACGGTATGGATGTGTATGCCGACAGCATCCGTTACGATAGCAGCCAAAGCCATTTTTCCATTGATTTTAAGAACAAATACTTACGTCAGCTAGGTGTCTATATTCAGTTCTTTAAAGACACTAAGATGGAACAGCCGATCGATAATCCAAAGGTTGACGGTGATTGGCCGTTTTATTTCCCTCAAGAGCTGGCTGCGTTATTCGAAACGCCATCACAAAAGGCCCTGGGTGTATTGGCTAATGTCAATACGATCATGGGGATCCCGATGCCCACGGATCCCACTAACTTTGGCTTGCCCTGGCCGGCTGAAGCCCAGGCAGCTAAATTCTTGTTTGGCGGCCTGGGAACCTCCCGTTGGGAGAACCCGATTGTTTGGCCGGGTGTGATTTTGACCGGTATGTTCCAATACGGTATTCCGGCCCTGATGATGTTAGCTGGGGCCATGGTAACTAACAGCCAGTGGTATAAAGATTTTATTTCTAATAAGGATAACGTTGCCATACTGGCCGGTATTGCTTTCCCATTGATTGGCGGTGGCGCCGCTGTCGGTTCAGCGTTATTCAATACTAAAAAGGTGCTAACCAGTTTAGCCAGTATTGCCATTGGTATTCTGGCTAAAAAAGGGATGGAAGCGTTAGCGACTTATGTTACAGCCCAGGTAGCAGCCAGTGCGGCTGCGCAGGCGGTTCCGGTGGTTGGTTGGGCGTTCCGGCTAGCTGCGATTGCGCTGGATGTGGCACAGATCGCTGTAACCACGGGTGAATTACTTTCCTCGCCCGCCACATTGGAAGTGGATATCAAGCGTCAGATGACACTTGCTTTTACTCTGCATCCTGATCCTGCTCATGGTGAAGCGGGCCGTCCGGAAACCGCAATCTGGCCGCCGGTGGCAGTACAGTGCCAGGTGACCGTTGAATATACCAACGGCACCTACTATACCCAGACTATTCCATTACCCGCGACAGGTTCCAATACACCACTATCTTTTAATTTCAATTCGGTTGGCTGGGGTGGAACACTCAAAATCAAGGCTAATGTCTATTCAGCCACTGGCTGGTTAGCGGGGAGCTACACCAGTGATCTGCTGAATGCGCAGCCAGACGACCCTAATGAAGGCATCATGCGCGTCAGCGGTAATATAAAAGAGATGTTGGTGCCGCTAACTCAGGTGACTCAATACGAATATTGGGAACAGTTGTCTTACGATAGCGGTAAAAAAGAGTACCAGTGGATTGAAGGCAGCGTGCCGTTGGAAACCCAGTCTTCAACCAATTGTAGCAATGTAGGCAATAACATCTGCAAGCTGGTCAATATGACAATCCTGAATTCAGATTATCAGGTTGGTTATTGCTATCAGGCTTCTGGTCAGGATATTCCACTGGAAGATCCATTAAGTCCACCCAATAGCGGCCAGATGTACGTGTTGCAAAACATTTCCACTTTGAGCAACGACTCGTTGAATGAGCGTCTGAAATTATCTGCGGTAGGTTTCAAAGTACAACCACTGATCAGTTATAACAGTTTTGGCGAAGGACCGGACGAAAAAACCATCACGCCTTATAACTTTATTATTGATTCACGGTTTGGTGAATATCACTTACGTCGGGTGGACCTGCGTGATGGCAGCCATAATTTTGGTTTGACGGATAATCCGCTTTCGTGGGGGACTTTCACCATTCCACATCTTGATGCGATGGTGGTTCACCCGAGCGGCTATGTCATTGCTGTCAGTTGGCAATATAGCAAGATGCAGATCCTGGCGTTGGGTGATCAGGGCTATCCGGATGATCAGGCTCCAGCGGCACAGATTGTCTCTGGAGAAGGGATTCGGCAAGGGCTAACCCATGGGCCAATTGCCCTGACCGTAACGCCAGATGGCCGCATACTATTATTGGAGACAATCAATACCCGTATTCAGGCGTTTGATACTAAAGGGAACCCATTCCCGAGTTTTGCGGGTGCAACACTGTTTCAACTTGCTACCGCTGATTATCAGGCAACACTGGATGCTCAGGAGTTTTCCCCGGCATTACAACAAGCATTTCGTGAGCAGGGGTTGACATTCCTGTTCAGTAACAGTGATCCAAACTTTATACGTTCGCTGAATGCTGGAGTACTGGACGAGCAGATTATTGCCACCTTTGCGCAAGATGGGATCTATCTAAGTTATAACCAGACCGCAGACGGTAATATTGACCCAGTTGGCAGCACAACGGTTGACGTGATACAGCAAGGGCAGAGTTGGTTGGTATATGATCCGCAGAAACCCGCGACTTACACGCTGACCGCTCAGGGACAAACCGTATCTGTATATAACGATTTGAGTAATGTACGGGTTATCGCTATCGGTCAAGGTGTCAAATGGCAAATTGATGATCTTAGCAGCGCTCGATCCTGGCTGTTAACCCTTAATGCAACGAATCCTGCTCAGATTACGGTAGCGGATTATCTGTCCTATATGCCACTGAATAAGCCAGCCGGGATTACGTATCTGGATGTTGCGGTTGAGGCGAAGGGATATATTTATGTCTTGTCATACCGTAACGAAGGGCGGGATCCAACGGATTATATCCTTGATATCTATAATCCTGACGGTACTTTTCTGGTAACTGTCCCTGATTCGACATTAGTGCCTGATCCAGCTAAACGCCAGCATATTGTTGCTGGACATCTGGCGATAGATTCGTTCCGTACTCTGGTGGCGATGAATTACGGCAAATTCTTGGGTGAAAATCAACGTACCCAACCACAGATCAGCCAGTGGATGCCAACTACACCAATATTCGATCTGGGTATCGATCAATTACCGATATTCCAGCAACACGATATGGATAAAATCCGCGCAATTTTTGCTGACAACAAACACCCTCTTAGTAACAAGGCAACGATCGAAACTATCAATGAAAATGGTTATTTCATCATTACTGATGTTAGTACCCGTTACCCAGTTATTTGCACCGTGGATGGCGATAATCAGCAGATTATTTCTGTTTACAGTTTCTCGGAGACAACTATGCCATTAAAAAATTATAGCTCAGGATTTAAAGAGGTTTTGCAATTATTAGGTATCCCAGAGAGCGATGTAACGGAGAAAGTCGTTGTTGCATCTTCGTCGCAAGGCTCTTTACGGCCTGACGACCCACAGTCACTGGTTCCTTCTTATACGGCAGAAGTGTCGTCAGCATCGGAGCTATTGACCCTTTCTGGTATCCCCCCTGTT
This sequence comes from Xenorhabdus bovienii, assembly GCF_024721015.1. GTDB lineage: Bacteria > Pseudomonadota > Gammaproteobacteria > Enterobacterales > Enterobacteriaceae > Xenorhabdus > Xenorhabdus bovienii. Next base: position 11,469 of record NZ_JANAIF010000071.1, on the reverse strand, counting down.
GAAGCGCCGATATCCTTTCCGGCAACCGTTGATGTTTTTGCGATTGCTGAACTGGAGATTGCTGATGACGGGGTTCTGAACATTAGCAATCCGACTTCAAGACCGATAGTGGTGGTGGTTGACACTTTGGCGCTTAAGCAAGGTGGGCAACTGATATGTGACGCCTCTGTGATCCTAAACGTACAAACTTATACCCAAACTCAGGAGAATTCCCATGAATAAAATGAAAACGGTTAACGAAACTTTGGCTGAATTGCGTGAGCATTATCATTTGACCGGTACCGAGCGGCAGCCAAAGCAATTGAACACTTCGGACTTTGACGGGCCGGTGATATTTTCTAACGACCCGAAAATAGCCACTGTGCCACCCGCGTTTTTTACCGTACAAACCATACAAGAATTGAAGGAACTTGGGGGTGTGCCTGACAGTGAGTATGGACCAGGCGGAATGGAACCCCATCATCCGCTACCTGAACCCTATTCTGCTGAACGGTTGGCAAATGTCACCGGTAATCATGCTGATATATGTAAAGCTTTCCGCGCTTATATCTATGGTTATTCTCCTTTGGTCAAAGATTATGAAGATATTCTGAACGCTAAACGTTTCCCGATGAAAGTCGCGTTATACAGTGGTGAAGATATCGTTGTTACTGCCAGTAATCCATTGATTATTGGCAGTAAAGAGAGTCACGGAGAACCTGTTAACTTAAATTTTAATAAGATAACGATTCAACCTGGCGGTAAAGTTATTTATCTCACCAATGGCACGATTCAGGCGAACGAAGTGATCATAGTTAATACCTTAGGTACAGATAATGATGGCTCGAACATTGAAAATGTTGGAGGGAACGGAGGCAATGGCGGGAGCGGAAACAGTGGCTCCAATGGGAAAGACGGCAGTAATGGTAACCCCGGTAAAGATAATAAAAACTCCTGTGCAACGCAGGCTACGTCAGGTACTGCAGGTGGCGGTGGTACTGATGGTGCCAGAGGAAGTGACGGCGAGAAAGGAGGGAATGCAGAGGATGTCAATTTTAAAACCGGTACCATCACAGGCTTTGTGAATATGCTGACACAAGGCGGTAATGGTGGTAATGGCGGTAATGGTGGTAACGGTGGTCATGGCGGGAAAGGAGGGAATGGCGGTGGCTCTACCAGCGAATGTAGAGCTGGAAACGGCGGTAATGGCGGTAGTGGTGGCAATGGTGGTGCCAGCGGTAATGGTGGTAACGCGGGTAACGGCGGTAATATCTATTTTACTTACAACGAAGGGGGGAGCGCATCCTTTAAGGCCAGGGCAATTGCCGGCAATGGTGGTAATGGTGGCAATGGTGGTTCTGGTGGTGTCGGCGGCGGCGGCGGTAGTGGTTATTCCAGTGGTAGCTCAGGTAAAAATGGTACATCGGGGAGCACAGGAACTGCCGGAAAAGCAGGTACCGTAGGCTCAGTTTATGTCAACGGCAAAAAACAATAACGGCAAGGAGGAGTCATGGTCGCAGATATTCAAATTTTGGGTACTAATGGCGTGAATGGTGCCGATGGAGCCAATGGCGCTGATGGTCAACGGGGGATTGATGGTCAGAATGGCTCTCGACGCAAGCCACCCACTGCCGGTGGCCCTGGTGGTGATGGTCAACCCGGTCAGAATGGCCTGGATGGTCAATCAGGTTCTAGCTGGTGGTTTGCCCTGCGTTGTAATCGTTTTGACGTACAGAGCGTGGTGCGTATTAGCAATAGTGGCGGTAATGGCGGTAATGGCGGTACAGCGGGTTATGGCGGCAATGGTGGTGATGGCGGTAATGGTGGCCGTGGTAGTTCATTATCGTCAGGGAAGCCGGGTGGTATCGGCGGTAACGGTGGCAATGGTGGAAATGGCGGCAGTGGCGGGGCTGGCAGCGATGGCGGTAATGTTTGGGTCAGATACATCCAGACTAGCTTACCGAAACCAATATCTGCCACCTCTGATGGCGGGGATGGCGGCGTCGGACAGCCAGGTGGCGCAGGGGGGATTGCTGGGCGCGGGGGTGTAAATGGTGATGGTTCACATGCACCCGATGGGGGATATGGCATTGGCGGTATTAGCGCCAGTGGTGGTCAGGCCGGGAGAGCCGGAAAGGTTTCTGTAGTTCAATCAAGAGGATAATGACATGAGTGAATCCAGATCTTTTGCCGGTAAATGGCAATTTGCAGCAACTTCCGGCCAACTGATTACTGTTCAGACGGATGGTACACTCAGCCTTTCAGCCAAGCAATCAGGGGCGATAAATCAAATGATTAATGCTTATGGCATTAGTAGCTTTTGGTTACAGGCGGGCAATGGTCAATACTTGGCCGCGAGCGGTAATACTCCTCAAGCTAATCAATCGCGCAATGGCGCGGTTGCCGAGATCCGGTTGGAAAAGATGGGATCTGGATTTCGCTTGTGTCGTATCAGTAGCAGTGGTGACAGCTATTTGGTGGCGCAACAATCTGGGCTGGTTTGGCAGGCAGCCACTAGCAGTCCGCCCCTGTCAGCCCAATTTACTCGTACTATCGTGACAAAGGACCTGGAATTCCTTAAAGAATGGGGGGCAATGGGATCCGATCTGCGTTTTGCTTATCTCGCCGAAGAGAATTTGAATGAAATGGTGATGATGGCCGTCGATTTGTCCAATGCCGACCTGCATGGTTCGACATTGATTGACGCTACTTTAACTAATGTCAAAGTTGATGATTGTAATTTTAGTGGTTGTGACTTAAGCAAGACTGATCTAACGCATATTCATGGTAAAAATGTGCTTTTTGAAAAGTGTATCGTCGGTAGTGATACCAATATGCCTGACGCTGAGCTACCGAACGCCATTTTCCGTGGCTGTAAGAGCAGTGGTGGTCAGCCGATATTGAATCGTCTAAAAGCGCCCGGTGCGGATTTCTCTGGAGCGTTGTTACCTTCGGTGATAATGGAGAATGCTGATTTATCTCAGGCGAATCTGATTAATGTTGATCTAAGCGGCGCCAGTCTGGCTTCCTGTAATTTTACCGCGGCGATCATGACGTTGGTGAATTTGCAGAATACCACTTTGCAGACCTCGAATTTTAGTCAAGCCACGTTAGTGGGGACTGATTTTACCGGGGCGAATATCAATCATGTTAATTTCAGTGGCGCAAATCTGACCAACGCACGGTTATCGTTAACCACCGGTTATAGTCAACTTAACCTCAGCGACAGTACCTTATTAGCGACGGTGCTGACAGAGATGAACTTGGTTGATGCCACGATTACCGCTAAAACGGATTTTACTCAGGCACAGATGGATGGCGTTAATCTGAGCAGCCAGAAGCTGGATCAAGTCATATTCCTGATGGCGTCGATGAAAAAGGCAAATCTGGATTCTACGTCACTGAATGGCGCAGTTCTGGTCGGTGCTAATCTGGCCGGTGCCACTGTTCTGGGGAATGTCTCTTTAGTTGGCGCGAATTTATCTAATGCGAGTCTGGAGAATGTTAATTTAACTGGCGCTCAATTTGGTGCTTTATCCACAGTGACACATTTGGATGAAGCCGATGCTCAGACGCTGGATAATCAGCAACTGCCTGAACGGTTACGTCAAATGTTGTATCAGGGAAAGATATTGGTTAATGGTCAGGCAGAGGTGTTGGTTCGTCAGCCGGGCCAGAACTGGCTGGTGGAACATGATGGTAAACCGTTATTTATTCACTATCAGGATGGACAATTAAACGTTGCGCAAGATAATGGCGGTAATGCGGCAATTCTTGCCAACACATTTATGCCTAATGCTATCCTGACTGGCGCTAATCTGTACGCGGTTGATATGTCTGGCGCTCATTGGTACGGCAGTAACGCCAGAGCCGATAACGCCAATTTGGAACAGGTCAATTTGTCGAATGCTAACTTAGCGACAATGAATTTCACTCAGGCTCGATTGTTTGGTGCGAATTTGTCCTATGCTAGTCTGGTGAATACTGATTTCAGCAAGGCAATGTTAGAACCCACCGAAGGTCTTAAGCTGGCATCTCTGGCCTTTGCTTCAATTCAAGGCACTATCTTTACGGAAGCTAAATTGACCGGCGCTAATCTGACCAATGGCGCGGTGGCTTTACCGTTTGAGGAAACAGGCAATAAGTTAACAGGTGTGCCTTTATTCAGTGCGGCGCTTGAGCTGATGAGTTCATTAAATAGTGGCACAGTCTCAAAAGAGTTGCGTCAGGTATTCACTGATAACGGCTACAGCCTGTTATCTAATGCCAAAATCATTGAAAAGCAAAGTGATCAATATTGGATTATCTCCAACCAGCCGCCAGACACCGATCTGAATTATCGAGGATATTGTAACTTTATGGTGATTCGGGTGAGTGAGGTCGGTAATAACCATCTGCAAGTTTGTGGTGGATCGCCATTACGTATCATCCGTACTGCGGCTGACAATACATTGCAACCGGTTAATGTCGCTTTTGGGGTGACAATTGATATCACTCAGGCAATGGATGGAGCCACCACCTGCCCAAGTGGTTTGCGTTATCAGTTACTCAATACGGGTATCAGCTATCAGTCATTGATGACGCCGGGATTACCACCTCATCCGCCAAAATGTATTCCCAGTCCGACGACTTGGTGTTGATAAGTAAGCACGATGCTCTGGCAAACAACTAATCGGAGTAAAGAATACCACTATGGATATTAATATGATGAGAAGCGATAATATGCCGATTGCCATTATCGGTATGAGTTGCCGTTTCCCGGGGGGTGTTAGCTCTCCAGAGGAATTCTGGCAGCTGTTGTGTGGTTCAAGTGACGCAATTACCCCAGTCCCCCCTGAACGCTGGTCAACTCAGGCTTATAGTTCCCGAGATCGCAATTTGCCGGGGAAAATGGTGGCGCGAGAAGGCGGATTTATCGCTGATGTTACCGGCTTCGATGCGGCGGTGTTTGATATCAGTAATACAGAAGCGCCTTTTATCGATCCACAGCATCGTTTGATGTTGCAGGTGACATGGGAAACGCTGGAACGGGCGAGAATAGCGCCAAAATCGTTGGCGGGTCAGGCGGTTGGTGTCTATATCGGTGCTTTCACTCATGATTATATGCACCTGCAATTTACTGATTTGCGTCAGACTACCGGTTATACCTCAACCGGTGCAATGGGAACCATGTTGTCAAACCGGATATCCCATGCGTTTGATTTTCAAGGACCATCCTTGACTATTGATAGCGCCTGTTCATCGTCCCTGTTAGCGGTCCATTTGGCTTGTGAAAGTTTGCGGCGCGGAGAATCACAACTGGCGCTAGCGGGTGGCAGCCAGTTAATGTTGATGCCTGATTTTTCGGTAGTAGAAAGCTGTACTGGTTTTCTATCATTGACCAACCGCTGTCATAGCTTTTCAGCTAACGCTGATGGTTATGTGCGTAGTGAAGGAGTCGGTGCTGTTTTGCTGAAACCTTTGAATGCGGCTTTACAGGATGGCGATCCCGTTTTGGCGGTGATCCACGGTTCAGCTGCCAATCAAGATGGCCGCACTCCCACGATTACTCAGCCAAGTAGCACCGCACAACAACGAGTGATTCGGATGGCCTGTGCTCAGGCGGGGATTTCCCCGGAAGAGATTGATTATATTGAGGCCCATGGTACTGGGACTGGGGTAGGTGATCCGATAGAAGCAGAAGCACTGGGGCTGGTCTGTCGGCCCGAACCGACAGACCGCCCATTGTTGATTGGTGCATGTAAATCCGTAATTGGTCATACGGAAGCTGCGGCGGGCATTGCTGGATTAATTAAAGCGGTATTGTGTTTACAACGAGGACAGGTACCGGGCAATTTACATGCCGAGCCGCCTAACCGCTACATTCGTTTTACTGAGTTGGGATTGCAAGTTCCACAGCAGTTAACTCCATTGTCTGAAGGAAAAGTGATAGCTGGGGTGAATTCCTTTGGTTTTGGCGGAACGAATGTCCATGTGGTGTTAAGTAATAATGCAGAATCTTCCGTACAACTTCGGACGACGCAAGGGCAAGCTTTCATGCTGCCATTGTCTGCGCAGTCTGAGTTTTCTCTGAAGCAACAAGCGCAGAGCATTGCTGATTTGCTGCAACAGCAGCCAGATATTGCCCTTGATGATTTGTGCTATAGCTTGGCGACGACTCGTCACTGCTTTCCGTTACGTAAGGGGATCGCATTCAGTAACCGAGAACAGTTGCGACAGCGGTTGACTAATCTGAATGTGTCGTCGGAGCATAATAATAAAAAAGTTGATCGTCTGGCTTGGATATTTGCGGGTATTGGCAGTGAAGATTGGCAAGACTCTATCGCTTGGTTTCAGCAATTTCCCGAATTTACTGAACAATTCGAGCGTTGTGAGGCAATTTGGACGGGATTTTCTGCACCTTCCTTATATGCGGCATTGATCTCTGCCGATGAACTGATAGAGCCGCCAATGCAGTTTGCTGTACAAATATCAATGGCTGCGCAGTTGCAGAAGTGGGGGTTCAAACCAGCGGCGTTACTTGGTCATAGTTCCGGTGAAACGGCGGCTTGTTATCTGGCGGGAATTTATGATCTGACGCAGGCACTGACACTGTTACATCAGCGTTACCATTATCTGGAACGTGTGTTGAATAAAGGCGGCGGATTATTAATCGTGGCGGCGACAGTTGAGCAGATATTGCCTCATTTGTCTGCCCCCGGTGCCGAGCCTGCCGTAGTGATAGCAGGGCGTAATAGTATCAATCGTTGCTTACTGTCTGGGCCTATAAGTGAATTAACCACTGTTGCTGAGCGCTTAAAGCAGCAGCGTATCGCCAGTAGTTGGCTCAATTATAGAATTGCTTCTCATTCCCATTATATAGAGTCAATCAGGGCTGGGTTGACTGCGGATGCGGCAACCGTTCCCGCGGCAGAACCTTTGTTGCCAGTGTTTTCATCAGTCACCGGAGAGTTGATTAATGGAAAGTTGAGTCCCGAGCATTGGGCTGACAATGTCGTCTCGTCATTCCGTTTTGACGATGCGGTAGAAAACATGCTCAAAGCGGGTTTCCACCATTTTCTGGAAGTTTCGCCTAAATCCCTACTGAGTGCAGGATTAAAGGATTGGAGCCAGCCTTATCGAGGACAGGTGTTTGCTTGTCGCTCAGGGCAGAACTGGCCACAACTGTTAGGACAGCTGTTTGAAGCTGGGGTTGAACCGGACTGGCAGACTCTGATGCCTACCGCTTGCCCAATTGATCTACCCACTTACTCCTGGCATCAGCAATCTTATTGGTATGAACCAGAGATTAGCCGTCGCCGCCGATTACGTATATTGAGCGGTGTATTATTGGGCGAAGCTCAGCCGGGCAGCGAGAGTTGGCAAGCTGAGTTGGCTGTAGAACAAGTGCCTTGGTTACTCGATCATGTTGTCATGGGAAATGCAATGTTTCCGGCGGCGGGCTATATTGAAATCATGTTGGCGGCGGCTCGTATCTGTTTTCCTGACGTTGGATTAGCGCTTGATAATATTGTGTTGCAATCGGCTTTACTGCTAGAGCCAGGCATAGAATTCAGGTTAAAGACACAGCTAGATCGCCAGCGAATGGAAGTGCAAGTACACATTACCCGTAATCTGGATGAGAGTGTACATTACCAACTTGCAGCCAGTGCACAGGTGAACATCGTTGTACCGGGTGCTACTGCTTGTGCTATTCCTCCATTAGCGGTAAATGATCGCTATCCTTGCATGTGGAACCAAGAGATGTTGTATCAGGCATTTCAACATCTACATTTCAGTTATAGTGGTGTTTTTTGTACTCTGCGCCATGCGTTTGTTGGTAAAGAAGAAACAATCTGTGAGATTGAATTACCACCTGCACCGGAGGGAATGAATTTTCACCCAGCGGCTTTGGATGGCATCTTCCAATCATTGTTGGCGATTCAGTCTGCTGATGTTCACGCGCCAATTCCTGCCAACGAGTTCCGTATCCCGGTCAGTATTCAGCATTTGCGTATCAATGGTAAATTGTCAGGTCGGGTTCATGCCCATGCCCGAAATACTAAGCAGACGCAACAACAATGGATTGGTGATATTGACGTCTATACTGATAGCGGTATGTTGCTTTGTCAGATCAGCGGGTTTTGCGTTCAGCTTGTGGGTAATAGAAAAAACAGCTTGTCTGCCAAACTGCACAATCTGGTTGTCGGCCAACCACAGTGGCGTAAACTGCCCGCTCAGCCATCAACAGAGTCTGTGACGCAATGGGCTATCCTTGGGGGTGAAAACGCTCTGGCAGAAGAGTTAGTTGATGAGTTGCAACGCCGTGGTGGGTGTGCCTCGTTGTATTCTGATCTGCCTGACAGTTATCAGAAAATTCAAGAATTAGTTGATACTCTTCCTGTTGAAACCGAAAGGATCCTGATCCTCTGGCCGTTGCAGGCTCCGCGGATGGCTTATCATTCGTTGATCCATTTGTGTGCGGCGCTGGCCGAACGGTCGATAAAACCACGTTTGTGGATAGTGACTCAATGTGCTCATCAAATCACTGAGCAGGATCAGCCCGATCCATTTGCCGCCGCATTATGGGGAATGATGCGCGTTATTGGTCAACAAGAAGCAACTGCATTATGGGGTGGATTACTGGATATTGACAGTATCACGGCTCCAGCCAAATGGTGGGACGCGCTATTGATAGGTGATGGCGAGGATCAATTAGCTCTGCGCCATGATCAGCGTTATGTGCTACGCCTTGTGCCATTACCTGAAATACCCGCGCTACCACCAGTGCGTTTTCGTCCAGATGGCTGCTATCTGCTGACTGGTGCTTTTGGTGATATGGGGCGTCAATTGATCCCCTGGATGGTACAGCATGGTGCTCAACATTTGTTATTGATCGGGCGTCGTCTTGCCCTTGATACGGCGGATCAAAAGTTATTGGAAATGCTGCATCAACAAGGGATCGAGGCTAATTATCTGCCGGTTGATCTCGGTGATGTGGAAAGGACCCACATTTGTTTGGCTGAGTATCGACAACAAGCCAGCCAGCCGCTGCGTGGGGTGATTCATTGCGCTGCGCATGTTGAAGATCAGGGATATCGTGAACTCAGCCCCGAGGCGTTTGATAGAGTATTTGCCACTAAAGCATTAGCTGCCTGGACATTGCATCAAGCGTTGGCTGATGCACCTTTAGAGCATTTTGTTATGTTTTCCTCGTTGGGGGCATTATTGGCTTTACCGGGTATGGCATCTTACGCAGCGGCTAACGCTATGTTGGATAGTCTGGCCTGTTTACGGCGTCAGCAAGGTTTACCTGCGTTAAGCCTTAATTGGGGGCCATGGGAAGCGGGGATCGCTTTGCGGGATAGTCGAACGCTGCCAATATTGGAAAATAGTGGCTTACAGCCATTTGGTTCAGAGGAGGGATTAGCTGTTTTAGAGCGCTTGTTTGCTCGGATTGAGCCGCAACTGGTGCCATTCTTGACGAATTGGTCAAATTTGCTGTCCAGCCAGATGCGTCACCTACCGCTATTGCGTGATATTCAGCAAGAAAATGTGGTTCAGACTTTACCCATAGAAGCGGCGCTTGCAGTGAGTGATCTGGACGATGTCGTTAGCTTGCTACAAACCTTTTGTGGTGAGATTGTTGGGACGTCAACAGAAGTATTCCATCCCAATCTACCTTTGACCAACAACGGTATTGATTCATTGAATGGTTTAATGTTGGTACAAAAAATCAACAAACAATTACGTTTGGATATTCCGCTGGAATTGTTGCTAAGTGATAAGCCGCTGGCTGAACTTGCATCATTGATTACATATCGATTGCAAGTTAAGGCAATTACGAAGTAGGAACAACCTTCGAATTGTTTAAGAATAGCTAATTCAGAGACACGTAGTTGCGATTTGGTTTCAATAGGAAACTTATCGGACTACGGTGTCTCTAATGTTCTATTTGGGAAGAGTTTTTTTAACTAATTGAATATAAATGCCATTTCTGTCAGAAACATTCTCCAGCATTATAAATAAGTTTTCATAATTATGCTCCACTTCCAACCAGCCCAATTCGTTTTTGCCCAAAAAAAGCCAGACATTCATCAAAAATATATTTTGGATACGTGCAGATTGTTGCTACGTCTTTTAAACGATCCATTAATGTTTGTCTATCGCGCTTTAATAGCCTTGCAAATCCCAATATCTCATACATCTTCACAATCAATGTTGCTCGAGTACTTTTAGCGACAAATGGATATTTGGGAGCTCTGTTTGGGAAATAAGTGGCGTAGATGTAGTCTACATCTTGCTTGACCTCTCGTAGTTTAAATTTAGGTACGACTGGTTTAGCGCGGAAATAACCGATCAGGGGAATTAAATATATTCTCGTTTCTATCTTTCCCATTTTTGATAGAAATTTTTTGATGCTAGGATCTAACTAAAAGAATTCTTCGCGCTGTGCTTGATTAAAAGTGGGGCGAGAATACAGCTCATGAATTTCCTGCTCTGTCAAAATTTGAATACGACTTGATTTGATTTCTTTCATTGTTCTTATGCTATATCAGCTAAAAATAGGCGACATAATATAATGAGAAGATGACTCAATCGATACGAGTAGTACAATTTAAGTTAACTCTTAATACACTGGCGAAATGCGGTGCAGAAAATAGCTCAAAACAATGTATAATGCACCAAAATAATGACACCATGTATAGTGCACTGATGAAAACCCATATGCGGATCTACGGATACCTGAGAGCATCAACCGATGAACAGGATGCATCCAGAGCAAAAAGCGAACTGCTTGAGTTTACAAAGGGGCAGGGAGTCAAAATTGCTTGCTGGTTTGAAGAAAATGAATCGGGTGCTCGTCTCCATCGCACAGAACTCTTCCGTTTACTTGATGTTGTCATGCCGGGCGATGTTATCTTAGTTGAGCAAGTTGACCGTCTTAGCCGGCTGAATACAGCTGACTGGGAAAAGTTAAAATATATGATTAATCATAAGGGGCTGAAGGTAGTTTCTTTAGATCTCCCAACCAGTTACCAGTTCATGAAGAATACAGACGAATTCACTGAACGTATGCCCACAGCACTCAACAATATGATGCTTGATATGCTTGCAGCAGTTGCCAGAAAAGATTACGAAGACAGGCGGCGTCATCAGGCTCAGGGGGTAAAGAAAGACAAGCAGGAAGGTAAGTATAAAGGCCGCCCGATAGACAAGAAACTGCACCAAAAAATCGAAGGTCTTCTCAGGGAACACAAAAGCTATAGCTATATTGTTGACTTGCTCGGTTGTTCTAGACACACAATATCTAAAGTATCAAAAGAGATTAAATTAATAGAATGAATTTAATCATAATGAATTGAATTTAATAAATTTATTTTCATTCGTGAAACTTTTCGCTGAATTGGGCACAATACCCCTAACACCATTGGGTCATGACTCCAAAGCGTTATAATGATATTTTTCAATATATGTCCCAATGAGTTTTTCGTGGATTTCTATTGAGCG
>NZ_JANAIF010000070.1 GCF_024721015.1 Xenorhabdus bovienii | reverse complement strand
ATCGGTAGCTAAGACCCATTGATCATAAGTACATCGTACTTAGACCAAAAGGTGATCAAGGGTTTTTACACAGTCTGTGCCAGAAGCGGAAGTTCATATCTGAATGATTTGTTTTATAAATCAAACTGTTACCAGTTAACAGGTTTAGATTACACATCATCTCTACAGCACAAACAATCGCAGAAGCTATGGTCATGGTGCGATCGCTGAACAAGATGACGCGAGCAGGTATGCTAGGAAGTCTGCGTATAGTCTGAGCAACTCCTGTTGCAGTGACGATGACTTAGAATTTGATTTGTTTGGCAAGGCCTTGAAATGGTTCAAGCTGCATTTATTCGCCGGGTGGGAGAAAGCGTCGCCATTCTAGAGAGGCTGATGTATAATCTTCCTTTATGATTTTATGGATAAATTAGTCATCCATTTGAATGTTGGTTCTGGTATAGATGATAGTCAGTGTGGATATATGAACAATGTTTTTGAAAGAGACAATGATAATATCCGGGTACTTTCATTGTTCTCAGGTTGTGGCGGTATGGATTTTGGGATTAAATCTGCTGGTGGGGATGTTATCTTTGCCAATGATATTGTTGAAAATGCTTGTACAACGCTGAGAAAATATTTTCCTGATACTGATATCAAGCATTGTGACATTTCTCAGATTCAGTTTTTTCCGAATGTTGATATTGTTGTAGGTGGTTATCCTTGCCAGTCTTTCTCAATGGCAGGTAATAGAAAACCCGACAGCGATGACAGAACGAATCTTTATAAACAATTTTTACGCGTATTAAACATTGTACGGCCCAAATATTTTGTTGCTGAGAATGTTTCTGGGTTAAAGCATCTTGGGGCTGGTAGTTTTCTTGAGAAACAACTTACCGTATATAAGGCGGCTGGATATCAGGTTAGTTATCATATGGTGAACGCAAGGGGTTATGGCGTACCTCAATCGCGCAACCGTCTGTTTATTATTGGTGTTAGAAACGATCTGGGACAGCGCTTTGAATTTCCTGCTGAAACACATGGCAAAGCGACCCGAAATAGCCCCTATTTAAAACCCTATACTTCACATGGTGAGGCTATTCGTGATTTACCATTATGGCCTGAGGGGGAGTTTTATGAACGACCGCACGATCCTGAAGGCCATTTCTCATGGTATTTCATGTCCCGAAATCGTAAGGCACAATGGGACAGTCCTGCTTATACCGTCGTCGCAAACTGGCGTCATGTAACGTTGCATCCGGCAAGCCCTGTAATGAAACTAACGTGGTCTAATCTGAAAGATGGCTGGAAACAGCGCTGGGATTTTTCTGATGAGTACGAACATTTAGTTGCCGATGCTTCCCGTCCTAAGCTGGAGCAGGCAAGGCGGTTATCCTGGAGGGAATGTGCACGGATACAAACTTTTCCACATGATTTTGAGCCTGTAGGGGATGTTGAGGCAAAATTTACTCAAATTGGTAATGCAGTACCTCCACTACTGGCTGAGGTACTATTTCGCCATTTGTTTTCTGGTGCCGGTTTGAGGAATACGTTAATTAACGATAATTAGGTGGTGGGTATGGAGGATTCTTTCCCTGTTTCTTTAGAAGAGTGGAACGTAGCGCTTGTAAAGTCCTTGTTTTTAAAATCTTCCCATGCTGGCTTAACGTTGAGCAGAATAGATACGACAGGGCGTATTTTTGAACAACTGGCAGGTTCCCGCACTAAAGAGGATGCCAAGCAAAGTTTTTTGGATGCGTTCGGAAAGGATGCATCCCGAATTCAGAAATATCTTTATGGTGAATCACAACTCGATATTTTAGCGAAAAATAAAGGGTATCCTACTTGCTTTGCTATTTTATATTTAACACTTCTCGCAGCCAGTGCTGATGATGACACGCATGAAGAAGGCGATTTTCGTGTTCGATTTTCTGTACTTTTGGGGTTTGATAAGGGTAAGAAATTTAATTTTAAAAAGTTACCAAAATTATGGGAAAGGATAGAAAAATGGAGCTATGAAAAACAAAATTGTTCTCGTTTTATTTTACCTGTACCCTCGAAAAATGAACCGTTGATCGGATATTCAAAAAGAATTGCTTTTCCATCCTATAAGGATGAGGTTTTTCTACGAAATATATTGTTTGATAATAAATTTGACCATCATTTAACCTTTGATTCAGTCAATAAAGTAGTACACCAATGTATATCTCGTTTTGGTGAGGTTTTTAAGAAAGAATTTTTTGAGTTTAGATCATTGCTTGCAAAAGCTGATATGCAGAAGGCTTATTACTCCCCTTTTTGGGGAGCAGTTCGTGATATCGCAACATACATTGAAAAAGAGCAGGTTAAGGAAAACGGTAAATACTGTATTCAACTTGACTCTAGTGATCCAGAGTATCCAGAAATATATTTGCTTATGGATGATATAGCAGTGGCTACATCAGGAATTAGTTCTTATCATCCGTTACTTAATAATATTGATGATTACAATAATATTTATTATGAAGGTAGTTTAAATATTACTATGAATGCTCTGGTTTCTTTATTAAAAAGCCGAGGGAAAAACTTCCTTAATTCTCGAGTTGGAGCAGCATTGCTATCCGGATGTTTGCCACTTTTTCGTGATAGCTTCGGCTATATTAGTTCTGATGGAGAATATTATGATAATTCTCCTCTTTACTTAATACTTCACCATGAATATGCAAATAGTATTTGTTCAGTATTAAAGAATACTATTGAAATAGCACAAAAAATAGACATTAAATCAGAAAAATGGGCGATGATCTTTTTCAATAAAGTCAGCAGACAATCTTTGGATAAGATCGCAAGTTTGTTACCTGCTGAGGCTAGTCGATTTTTGATACAGGGATGGAGACCAGCCAAACCTTACATGACCGATATGGCACGCTTTGGACAGGCTGTATTGCTTAACCCGGCCAGTACGCCGCTCATTCATATGGATGGAGCGATAGGCGGAAGTTATATTATCAGTAATTCTAATGGTGATGAGTTAATCAGCGGCTCATTAGTTCAGGCTTCCAAAGGATTATTCATTCCATCGGAAAAGTTAATAGAAATATCCGGCCAGACCTTTTGTCGTTATGAACTTACATTGGTAAGCTCAAATACACCTGTCATTTTTGATGTCCATGTTTTAGATCATGCACCTTATGCTGGTTATCGTGAGATTACAGAGCCACAATATTGGCTGACGGATGGCCCGTTAGGAACATTAATACCATTAGATGATTCGTCAACAATTGATCCGGTAAAACAGGAAAAAATGACGCCATTAAGTGGTTCTCAGCCGCTATGGCAGTCTGAAAATAATCTTCTGACAAAATGTGAACATGCTGAATTACACGATATCCCGGCAGTATTTGACTGGCTAGCCGAAGCTCTGGCCTTGCGTTTTCAGCGTCGCAATACGTTGCCCTTTAGTGAATTAAAACGACATATTGAACTGGTATCGCAGGCAACGAGTATCCCGGCATGGAAATTACGGCGAACGCTCTTTGCTACCGGGTGGTTACGTATGGTGCAACGACGACATGCTCCGTATCCAGTTTTATCGTTAGCAAAAAGAACCATTTCTGTTGATGCTACCGAACAAGGAGCTATTGCCCGAGTTATGGGCATGTTTACAAGAAGTGAACGTAATTACCTACAAGAGGCGCTCCAGCCCAGAGAATTTATTAGACGTTGGTTAATTGCAGATAACTCCCTTTCAATTGGCTGTATTGAACTGCACTTATCGGATACAGAGCGAGCCCATGATTTTATTGAAAAGTTTGAGTTGCATTTAATTAATCGGGATGATTTTCCCATAAATCCATTAAGTGGTGTGTTGCAACCTTTATCTCAAATGCAGCGTATTTCAATTTTACCATCAGACGTCTACATATCACTCTGGCAAACTGAGAAACATCAATGGTCAGAGGAACGTCCAGTAAACATAGCAGATGATTGTATTTTAATGCGTTGTAGAGAAAAACAGCGTTATCGTTATTATATTCGACAACGCTCTAACTACTGGCAGACTGACAGTTTTGCATGGGCGTTAATGGCTCATATTATGTATTCAGAAGGAAAATTTGGCATACGAAATGGTGACAGTGACTGGAACTGGTCGACAAAAATCATTGCATTACCTCCCTCTGTTATACAGTGGTGGATACATATTGCTGGTGGATGTTTATCAATTACCGATGATGGTAGCTTTTTATTTGCAGGTGGCAAAAAACCACTCTGGAATCATATGTCGACAGAACCATTTTTCTATCAAGCAATTGCCAGAAGGAATAGAGCATTAGCGATGCGCAAGGTGGCAAATCTTTATAGCGATTTCATTGAATCAGGCGGTGAGGAGAACGATTAGAATGATCAAAAAACAACATATCATCAGCAACCGACTGAGCCAGATGTACTATTTTGGTGTAGGACCTTACGAATTAAGAAAATGCCTGCAAGAATGTAAAATAAAACTCATCATGGCGGGGGCAAAGGCGGATAATTTACCGCAAGGACAGGAGAGAACTTTGCAGTTTTTACGGAAATTGCCGCCTAAAGCTAAGCTCATTGTGTCCGATTGGCTTCATGAACATCTTGAATTTTCTGAATTTCGTGAGCCTGGAAATGTTCTGGGCGAGTTGCTGGATATTATAGAGTGTAATTCTAAAAATACTTCGCTTTGCAATACGTTGTGGCGTGAGGTTTTAGGGTTTTATGTTTCTTCTGATTGTCCTGAAATCATTACACAGTTTCTTAATGGTGAAGAAATTGAATTATCTCAAGATGATGTTTTGGTTCCAGAATCACTGGGAATTAACGTTACTGAAGAAGACATTGAACAATGTCTGTCAATTAGTCGGGGAAATGAAATCCCTGCAAATGAGCGAATTATACCATTGTTTGTTGGTGGACTCATTGATGTTTTTAAAGGGGCAGGAGCAACAGATAGCATCTGGCGGAAGAAATTATCGGAACATTCGCTACCACTGGCGCAAAAATTAGGCAATCTTGTTACCCAGTTTGAAACTAATTATTACCTGCAGGATGCGAGCTATATTGTCGTAAAGCAAGCTACTCCTGTTGTACTCAGTGAAATAACCGATACGAAGGATGAGATTGTCTTTATTGGGAAAGTTTCGGCCTTGTTATCTTCAGGCGCTTTTTTTGTTACGCCTATTAGCCTGTTGAACAATAGTGACTTGCAAGATATCTCGGGGGTTCAGGCAAAAGTTCTTTTCCCTCACAATGGTGAAGCTGTTGGTTTTTTAAACTCTTTCAGCAAACACGTTACTCGGGGCGAAATGGCAATCTGGAAAGCCAGATACCAGCCGTCTGATAAGTCCGCGCAATACATCATTACCGACTATCTGTCGCGTGTCTATCCAGTAGTAGAATTACCTCATCCGTCCAGTGAACCCGATGCGGTCAGAGATTGGCTACTAACCTGTTATCAGCCGCAAAACGATACGCCAGTCGTTTTTCAGCTAAGTGATGGATTATCTCTGAGGCTTCCGGGAGATTTCCCCGATCCCAAAAAATATGATTTTGATATGCCGCTGGAAAGTTATTGGCAGGTCCGTCAGACTGTACTCGGTTCTCATGCTCTCAGGGTGGTCACTGAACTTCCTCTGGTGAGTGAAAAATATGATTGCGCCGAAGCCAGCACGTGGATTAAACGCTTGCTTAAACGTACTGATTCAGCAAAGCACTTTCCTGAATTTAGTAAAGCGCAGCTACAAAACCTAGCCCACTTTATTGCTGAATATGAGTCTGACAATGAGAAATCCTATCTTCGTGCAGTATCTCATCTGGAACAGATTGCTGATACGAGATCTTTTCTTAATGATACGACCCAACAGTTACTGGCTTTACCTGAGGTAGAGGCGCAGATTAATGGAAAGAAACAGGAGATATTGGCTCGTTACGAAAGTGAACATAATCACATTAAACAATCAATAGCGATATTATCTGAGAAGAAAATACAGCTTGAAAATGAAATAGCTGATCAGAGAAAAAAGCTGAAAAAAGAAACTGAACGCATTAATAAGGCACTACGTCAGCAAGAAAATGAACTGGATCAACGTATCAAAAAGACATTCGAAGCAGCGTCACAGGCCGGAATTGAAACGCTGGCTCAAACCGCGTTGCTGAGGGCGATAATCAAAAATGAAACGGCACAAGAGCAACCGGTACAACAAATTTTAAAATCAGAGCCTGTAGCTAAATCAGTAAATTCTGGTTTCTCATTAATAGTGACTAACGATCTGACTCGTCAACATCAGCTATTGTTGGCTATTGAGAAACAGGCACTAGCGACGGGATTAAGTGAATCCTTGTTATCGAGCCTGATTGCCACTGCGAATATCACACCTATCGTCGGATTGATGGGAAGACAGACAAAACAGACCATCGCCTCGTTAGCAGGTCTTTTAGCCGGTAGCGTTTGGGGGGAAGTGTCAGTACACAGTGATCATTTTAGCTTCAGTGATTTAATGAACTCTCCCGCTCTAGTCCGATCCCCTGACGATACTCACACCATGACTCTTGGGGATTTTTTGACTCAGCAGCAAGCTGCAGGGCTGGCAAGCGTTGTCGAGTTGCGCGGTTTTAACCGCACTCCGCCCGAAACACTACTTCCTGAACTTCGTGAATGTTTATTTAGAACTCCCAGCTCTGCCGCATGCAGTTGGACGGATCGGAGTCAGACTTTACAGCATCTACCCATTAGGTATCCGATACTGTTTGTACTGACATTCACCACTGGGAAAAGCACGTTTCCGTTACAGGCTCCTCTTGCCCACCAGTTACCAATTTTTCTGGCAGAGAATATATGGTCGGATGAGCTGCTATCCGAAAAAAATACAGGCGTCACGGCTTCTCGTATTATTCCAGAATTATGGCAAGCAATGTATGCGGATAGCCATCAGTCAGAACTTCAGGCTTGCGAGCCATGGGAACCGCTAAAAACAGCTCTGCTCCCTTTCCTTTCTGATGAAAAAGCACAAGCTGTTGCCCGCCTGGCCTACGGTGTCGGACGTCGTACAGAACAAGATATTGCAACTATGTCTGCTTCTCTTGCGCCGGAATTAGTACCTTATATTCAGGAAATTACCACCGGCGAATCTGCGAGCGTACTTGAGCACCTCTTCCAGTTATAAGCAAAGGAATAATAATGAATAATCCACTGGAAACATTTGAATCAATAAGAGATTTTTATATTACTTACCTTGAAACGGCCTTCCGTATCGGCTCATCAGATATCCAGTCCGAACGGCGAGCATTGCTGGAGCAGCAGGGGACATTGTGCGCCGATCTTTTTCTTGAACCGATACCCAGGTATCAGCACCGAGGTTTGACTATCGGAGAATTACGCAATGATTCTCATGGCCAAACATGGTTGCCGGGATTTAGTGTGCAACAAAGAGCGGCATTCATTGACCTATGTCTGAGTGGGCTTCTGCCTCGTGATAAAACCGATCCGACTAAGGGGCGTTTTAATCTTTATACCCATCAGTTGGACATGTTGAAAAGAGGTATACAGTCAGGAAAACCCGGCATCGTCACCTCCGGGACCGGTTCAGGTAAGACAGAATCATTCCTGCTGCCAGTTCTGGCGCAGATCGCAAAAGAAGCAACTAGCTGGCCGCAAAGTCCGGCACTAAAGCACTGGCAGCCGTGGTGGCATGAGGCATCGGGTAAGTATCCCACCTTTATGCGCGGTCATGAGGCTGTCGAACGCCCTAAAGCGGTACGTGCGCTGATTCTCTATCCGATGAATGCCTTAGTAGAAGATCAACTGGTACGTATGCGACGAGCGCTGGATTCCAGTGAGGCTCACGATGTCATGGATAAGCATTTCGGCGGCAACCGAATTTTCTTTGGCCGCTATACCAGCGCAACTAAAGTTACTGGCTGGCTTGAACATCCCAGACTCAGTAAAGAAGAAAAAGAGAAAAAGCGCGTAGCAAAAAAAATCACTGAGCTACGTGAGTATCTGCAATTAGCGGAAGAGACCCATCAGGAGGCAGTACGGCAAGAGCAGCGGGGTAAGGATAAAGAATTATCGTTTAATTTCCCCAGAACCGCCGGCGGCGAGGTTCTTAGCCGCTGGGAAATGCAAAAAACACCGCCGGATATTCTGATCACTAACACCAGCATGCTCTCAACTATGCTGGTTCGCGAGATAGACGATCCTATTTTTGAGCAAACCCGACAATGGATTGAGAGCGACCCTGATGCCTATTTTTATCTTATCCTTGATGAACTTCATCTACAGAGAGGAACCGCAGGTACCGAAGTCAGCTATTTGCTTAAGCATCTGATCAATCGGCTGGGACTGGATCAGGAAAAACACCTTCATAAATTGCGCATTCTGGCCTCTAGCGCTTCTTTACCTGTTGAAGGCTCTGAAGGTGAACAAAGTATCGAATATTTATGGGGGATGTTTGGTCAACGGGGATTGCCTTCCGGTGCCTCCGCCAGTGACTGGAGAGAATGTATTGTCAATGGCGATACCCTTCCTCCGGGCAGTATGTCTCTTTTTCAGGGCAACCTACAGCCGTTTTATCACGCAGTGCTTCAGTTACAGGAAGCACCGTTTACGTCATTACAACACTGGCAAGATGTCGCCCTTAGCATGGGAGTGCCATCCAATGAGTCATCGGTAGAAAAACTGGCGCTGCGTGTTGTCTTACAGGCGGCAAACCTGCTTGAAAGTGGCTGTTACACGGAAGATCATTCCCCGAGAGCCACATCAATCAAAACGCTTAGTTCACGCATATTTGGCTCTCAGCCCCATAGTGAAAAGGCGCTCAGGGCATTAATCTGGTTACGGTCGACTGAAGGGGACTGGCAGCAATTGTTTTCGCATCCCTTCCCAGATGATATAGCCGCACCACGTTTCCGTGCTCATGCTTTTTTGCGTGCTCTGGAAGGGCTATATGTAGCGCCATTACCGGCCTCCAGCTCTGCATCTCCGCAGGAAATCAATTATCGCTATTTTGGCGATCTTACCGTAGAGTCCGGCTTACGTTACGGCAAAGATAAGGCATCGCGGCGCGTAGAATTACTGTATTGTGAATGTTGCGCCACCCTCTTTTTGGGAGGAAAACCCTCGATCTTTTCTGGTCCAGAAAGTCGAATTGAACTTCTACCTAACGACCCGGATACGGGACAACTGCCGGAGCACGCAAAATCGGTCATGGTTGAACGTCGGTCTGCTGAAGAATATGCACTATTTATGCCCGTCGTCGAACGCTTCTGGCCGAAAGGAGAAGAGGCACTGGATCACGACGACGCTTTCGGTACTTGGGTGAAAGCCAGTTACGATCCATTTACCGCCACCATTCAACATCCTGTATCGCTATTAAAACCTTTGTCAGAAAGCCATATCGGGGGCTGGTTCTATTACGTCAAACCCGGTGAATTTACTTCCCCAGAAAGAAGCCAGTCATCCAGCCAGTCTCCGGGTACTGCATTTCCTTTCCAGTGTCCCGCATGTGGTACATCCTACAAATACGGTAAAGGAAAACTCTCCCCAATTCGTAGTTTTCGCGTGGGTTTTGCGAAAACTACACAGTTGCTGGCTAGCTCACTGATGGCAGAACTACAACGTTCAGGCAATCGTGAGCAACTGGTTACGTTTTCGGATAGTCGTCAGGATGCGGCCAAAACTGCGCTCGATCTGGAATCGGGTCATCATGACGATGTTCGACGGGAAATTGTTATACATTCACTACAGTCAATTGCGGCCGAAAAACCGTCCCATAACCAACTAAAAGTACGCTTAGCCGAAATAGAGGACCGGAACAAAACGCTGATTAACCTCAACGTAAGGTCGGATGAGGAAGATGATGAACTGGATCAACTCGCTGATGAACGAAAGAAAATCAGGGGATTATTATCAAAACCTGAAGCAGACAGCATACCTCTGCGTAACATCCTTGAACCAGAATCACCGGATGCAGGTCAATCTCTAGGTTTTCTATTAAGAGCGCAAGTGGATGCAGGGATTCATCCCTCTGACCGTACAGGGATTACACCTGTTCCCGATCCTGAAAAACATGATGAAGGAACACTGACTTTTGCATGGCAACAACTATTTGAAAAGAACACTCAGGGAGAATGGTGCTGGAAGGCTCTCTCAGCCTATGAAGACAATCTGCTGGTGGCACGGCAGGAGATCTCACGCGATCTGAAACGACTGGTAGGGGAAAGCGTATTTAGTAAAACCTACTTCGCTCTGGAAGAGTCTGGCTGGGGTTATCCCTGCCTCCCCATTATGGGAAACGACACACGGGAACATCTGGCAACCTATGACGCTATGTTTCGTGTGCTGGCAGATGCGTATCGGGTTACGCCCTCACAATACACCACAAAGGAAACACGCTGGGGTTCAGCGGGTGATGTGTGTCCTAGGAATCGCCTGTACCGCTTTGCGCAGGCAATATGTCAACGCTCGGGAGGCGAGCCCTTACCTTTGATTGATAAATTCCTCCAGCGCCTAGAGCAGGCAGGTCATCAGGGCGGCATTATTGACATTGGCAAAGTTCATTTTCGGCTGGTGGAGCATGCGGATCGAGTCTGGCGCTGTTCCCGTTGTGGGCGTATACACTTACATATCGGAGCGGGAATTTGTACTCGCTGTTACGCGCCCTTGCCAGAAACATCTTGCAGCGATGCAAAAACTTTACAAATGCAGCATTATCTCGGTAAACGTCTCTCGCATTCTTCAGGTATTCACCGGATGCGCTCAGAGGAATTGACCGGAATGACTGAAAATCCGGCGGCAAGGCTGCGTCGGTTTAAAGGTATTCTAATTGCTGATGACGACGATATTTTGCCAGAAGGGATGAAAGATTTTGCTCCCGATCCCGGCCTCGACAGAGCTGCCCGCGTGGTCGATGTGCTTTCCGTAACCACCACCATGGAAGTGGGAGTGGATATCGGTGATTTACGTGCTGTTTTTCAGGCCAACATGCCTCCGCAGCGTTTTAATTATCAACAGCGTGTCGGACGTGCTGGGCGACGTGGACAAGCGTTTTCATTCGTATTAACCGCTTGTCGCAGCAAGAGTCACGACCTGTTTTACTTCCGTTACCCGGAAAAAATTACCGGCGATCTTCCTCCGCCACCTTTTCTGACCACAAAACTGGAAATGATCTGCCAGAGACTGGTACGAAAAGTTTGGCTGGTGGCGGCATTCAAATGGCTAAGGCAGCAAACGGAAGAAGCAAATCATTTATGGCCGGTTGACTACAACTCGCACAATCCTGATAACCACGGTGAGTTTTTCCCGGTTCACTGGCTGAAAGAAAACCAAACGGATTGGCTGCCAAAAATTCAACAGGCAGTTGAAGCAACGATAATGGCGCGTGATGAATTCGCTTACGTCTGCACGCAGCAGGATAACACTTTTTTCCAGAAAATTATTCGGCCGCTGACATCGGAGCATCTGATTCAGGATATTAACGCCGTACTGAACGACAGTGCGATGGAGGCAAAGGGGTTGGCGGAAGCACTGGCTGAACACGGTAAATTCCCGATGTATGGCATGCCAACTCGATCTCGACTTTTGCTGACAAGGCCTGTCAGCACTGGCGAAAAGGAAATTGAATTTGCCAGCATGGATCGCGATCTGGATATTGCAATACAGGAGTTCGCCCCCGGAAAAATTCTGGTGCAGGATAAACGACGCTACTTTACCGCGGGTTATAGCGGAATGCTTAAGCAAAGCAGAAAAAATCTGCAATCATTTTATTCGAATGCCTGCGATCCGGGTGAGTCCAGAACAATGACTGCCTGTCCCGTGTGTAACGTCTGGGCTACCGCAAACTCTCTGGCTACTGAATGTACTATTTGCGGTGCTGTCATGAATGAGGCTGAACGCTATCAATGCTATGTTCCCCATGGATTTATTACCACACTGGAACCAAAATCAGCCAAAGAGGATTTTGATCAGACCCTGACGATGGCCAGTCGTGTATCGATCGCAGAAGCCTATACTTTTTCTGCAGTGCCAGAGCCTGATTTTAATGTGGCGATACAGCTTCAATCACAGACATGTCTGCACCGCCTGAATCGGGGAATTTACACCGATAAAACATGGAGCGGTTTCAACGCAACACAGGGGAGTTTATTAGTCCCTTTCAGAAAAAAAGGTAATTACCAGCCGCTTTGGGCGAATCAGGTTTGGGTGGATAGTCAAATCATTGAGGCAGATTCTTCAGTTAAAAAGCGTTTTACTGGTCAGGGAGAAAACCGAAACACATTTTATCTTGCTGCACCTAAAGTGACTGATTTACTGGCACTGATGGTTGCCCAAACCCCGCCGGGCCTTCGATTACAGAATTCCAAGCTGACTCCGGCATTCAGGGCCGCAGCGCTCTCGGCGTCCTTTATCATTGTTAACTATGCGTCAAAAGAACTGCTGGATATTGATCCTGAAGAAATCGAAGTTCTGGAACCCCGCGTTCAGGTGCTTAAGGACGGTAAGTCTGTACCGGTTCTGCAAATGGCCGATCGTCTGGTTAATGGATCAGGATTATGTGAGCGACTACAGCAGAAGGGGGCATCCGGTTCTCTCATTATTCTTGAAATCATGAGGGATATTCTGAATAACAAAACAGCCTATCCGCTAGCAGAGTTTCTGCAATTAGATCACCGTGAACACTGTTTTCAGGGGTGTTATCACTGTTTGCACAGATATGGAAACCAGACGTATCACGGATTACTGGACTGGCGTCTGGGGCTGGATGTCATTCAACTTCTTTTGGATCAAACTTATAACGCCGGGCTGAACGGTGATTTTACCTCTCCGGGTGTGGCTGACTGGCCGGAAAATGCCCGACGATTAGCCGAAGATGCCGCCTCGCTATATAACAACAGCGAGGTGAAAATGGTGGGTAACATTCCTCTGATTGGCATAGGGTTCCAACATTGGGCTGCCGTACTACACCCGTTTTGGGATCACGATGCAGTCTTTGATGCAAACCCGGAGCTTGAGGAATTTTCATATGACGCCAATATAGAAATAACAAATACTTTCGAACTATCCCGCCGCATGGGAGCCGAAATGTCTAGGCTACGGATGCAAGCCTTATCCGATCAGGGATGATGAAGTCATGAATGACATTCTACTGGCTCGCACGCGTCCTGCTGTTCCTTCTCTGTTGGGGAACTTTACGATCTGCCCTGCGAGATATTTGCTAGAGAGTGAATCCCACACGTTCGAGCGTTTACCCCTGCATCCGGGCGTTATTCTCGGTCATGTCGTACATCAGTTGGCTAACTCAGTGCAACACAGGACAGCGATGACGGGTGGTTACTCCATTAGGCACCTAGAAAACAATTTTGCTGCCACACTGGCTGCCACTCGACGTATCGGGCCAGTGACAGACTGGATATATAAACATCACGGTATTACCGGACTGGTGTCGCGCAAAACGCTTGTTACACAAATACGCTATACCAGAACGCTTATACCGCCCATTGCTAGAAGCGTGATGCCTGAGCGAGAGAAAACGCTGCCAGTAGGACGGGAAATCAAATTAACCAGTTGCCAATTTGATATGCAGGGACGCGCTGACCTTATTTATCAGGATGCCTCCAACCTGTTGAAAATATTTGATTTTAAAACCGGTAACGTGACAGATGAACAAAATCAACCAAAAGAAGCCTACCTATTACAGATTGCTGCTTATGGTATGATGGTAAAAGAGCTGGTACCAGAGATGAGTATCGGACTAGTATTGACAGGGGTATCGGATAGCTGGACGGGAATGCTGGATAAACACCTGACGGAATGGGCGACCAGTATTATCGAAAACCTTAATGAACTTTTGCAGCGTAATATTCCCCTTTCGGTATATGGACTGGCTCGCCCCGGTATGCATTGCTCCGGCTGTTCCAGTCGCTGTTCATGTCCTGTTTACGTTGAAAAGTTACGTGAGCAGATGCAGTTATTCTGTGTTGATCGGCAGTATGGCGGGAGAGATATTTACGGACATTTACTTGAAGTGGAGAGTGAAAGCAATCTCCTTACACTAAAAGTCCTGTTAGAGGATGGCTCTGTTGTGAAAGTATTTCGTATGCCCGCCAGTGCTATCCATGAACCGACGAAAATAACGGGGAAAAAGATCGCGTTGTACGGATTAAAAACCTTTAACGAGTTGTCAGCAGGGCGCTTCCCCCGAAACTTTTATGTTATTGACGTTCAGGATACTAGAAGATCGGCGTTTCAATTTTATTGTCAGTGCGAGGAAATCAATTAATGTCTGCCCTAAGTAGCTGATCCTAATATCGCTATATTTTTGCCAGACCATGCCAACCTCCGTGGGTGGGTTTACGGTTTCCATAAAGTGATGCTTTTTACTCATTAACACCCGTTGCTTTATTGGTTTCATTGGTCAGCTTACCACGTTGTCGTGGCTATCCTCCAGTTCATCTAGCAGGATAAATATCCTGCTGAATTATATAGATAGGTAAAATTACAAGCAAAAAATTCTAGGGGCATTAACAGGGGCATAAAATAAATAAGTAAAAATAAGTTAAATATATTCAATATGTTATATTTGTTTACTAGTCCCGCCCTGGCACCATATAAAAACTTGCTTTAGTATCAGCGGGTTAGCGTTAAGAAAGAGCCACCTTTGGGTGGCTTTTTTGTTTGATGAAAATCACATTCCTAATATATTCCTAATATCTTTGCCTAATATCATTGTGTGTTTTGCCCGCCAACAACCGGAACTACTTCAATTTTTCTGTCGTATCTTGCCGTCTGGGTAATATTTCTATGACCCGAAGTCATCTGCTTCTCTGCCAGTGTGCCGTCCAGATCTGAAATCCCTTTTGCCTTTAAATCATGAAACGTAAAGTTAAAGTCCAACTCTGGGAAAGTGTCTTTCGCTATATCTTTCGCTTTTTTCCAGCGGCTGTTAAAGCCGTCACGGGTATATTTATGGCCCGTGGCCTGACAAATCACATACATGCTGGCAATGCCGGGATCGGTCACTAAGGTGCCACTTATTTTCACTGCATCTTCTAAACGCTTTGTCCACGCCTTAATTTGCTGTTTTCCGGTTTTACCCTGGCGAATAAAGATCCCGTTCTCCATTAACTGTGAGCGGGTGAGTGACAGCACGTCGGCCTGTCGTGCGCAACATAAATAAGCCAGCTCCATTGCCATTTTAACAATGGCAGGGGAAACAGAATAAAGTGCGGTATATTCTGCATCGGTGATATACCGTTCCCGTGCCTTCTCCTTGTATTGCTTCACACCCGTACACGGATTGCCTTTGACCATTCCACGCTCATACCCCCATTTGTAGACACGGGAAAAAAAGGTTTTTTCGCGGTTGGCCTGCGTTCTGCTCTTCAGGCCGCGTTTGTCCATGTATTTTCTGACGTGCTCAGGTTTCACATTGTCCGGTGACATTTTTCCGAAGACCGGTGTCAGCTTGTTGGCATATTTTCGGTAGTCTTTTTTGGTCTCCATCGCCAGATCTTGAAAGGTGGCGGAGGCCAGGAATTGTTTGATTAACTCTGATACCGTGTTTTCCTCCCGTGACATGTCACAAATAATTTTTTCATATTCCGCCCAGATGACTGAAAGTGGTGCATCCAGAGGGCAGAGGGAAACAGATCCCCCCTCTGGCCGGATGAAATTCATATTTGGTTTTTCCCCGATAGACCCGTTTGGGTAACTTCGCATCGGCGGGATTTTTCCTTGTTCTGGCCATAATTACACCTTCTCGAAGTCTGGCTCTTCGGTCGGTTTACGAGTGGCAATCATGGGATGGTTAAAATGCTGCCAGGTCGTTCTGGGTTTATTATCGGGTCGCGTGATAAAGAAAATGCCATGTCTGGCCAGTACTTCGCACTGTCTGGAAGGTATTTTATAGCCGGTCAATTCTGCCATCTCCTCATCGGTGATAATGTCGCATGGGTTTTTCATGGTCTTGCCTCATCATCGATAGAATGATCAGATCAGCGGTGTTGCAGGCACGGGCAATATCCCCCTGATTGCAGGGCGTGTTTTTGACACTGGCCGCCAATCGTCCCAGTTTGATATCGAAGTTAGTTAATAGCTGTTGTCCGGGTTGCCAGGGTTGCATGATGGTTCTCCGTTGGGTGGATTGACCATCATGCTATTCATTACGTAGCCGAATTTCTGATTAGGCTTAATCAGTTTTACGGGCGAAGGATAGACTGTAGGCCTCAGTCTTTTGATTGTGGCCAACCGGCTTAATTTTTATCTCGACCGGAAAATCGTAAGATATTGTGCAGCGGCGGTCGGTCACGATTAGGCCGTTCGTGCCATCGGGCAGGGTGAGCCTGACGGCTTGGTGACGACGGTGCTGATGTTTAAGCATGGGTCTTGCCTCTTTTTGGTCGTTGGTCATTTGTGGTTTTAGTTGCGATAGCGTGTTTTATTTTTGCCAAATTGATGAGCACGGGTTTAAATTCTGTTGCTGTTCCTTTCAGTTTCCTGTTGGTATTATTGACTATCGTATGCTCTGCACGGGTAATCAATATCAGATTATCAATATCACAGTTCAACCGGTTGCAGTCTTTAAACGTAATGACACTGTTTTCAGGGCGTTTACCGTGATGTTTTTCCCAAATCAGATAGTGCTTGGGTTTCCATATGCCAGGATCGGAAAGCTTGACATCCACATAGCCATGACCATTGATGCGCTCAGTGCCAACGGGTTGTTTATTCCAGGTCAGATGTCCTTTTTTAAACGAGCCAAGAGAGGTTTTCAATACTCCCTGGGTTCCTGCATGAACGGGTTTATCTCCCTTTTGCCATTTAGCTGATTGTCTGGTGCGCAAACCTAAACTTTTACGCAGGTCGCTAATATTCTCCCTGCTTCGGTTCGTATTAAAGTGGTCATTAAACGCGTCCGTGAGTTCATGGCGCGTCAATTTATAATGTTCTTTCATCCATTGTTTCATTTCATCTGAATATGAAAATCGTGCTTTCTTCATTTTTGCCCCTCTGACGCCAATTTTATCCTGCTTGCCACCGCTATTTTTATCCGTGCCAGATTAATGGCGGTCGGTTTATGTTCTACGGATACGGCGTGATAGTAATTGTTTATAACGCCATGCTCCTTGTGAGTGAGCATCAGTAAGTTATCAATCTGGCAATTTTGGGTGTTACCATCTTTAAAGGTCAGGATAGTGGCCTTGGGTCGTTTGCCATGATGTTTTTCCCAAATGACGTGGTGCTTTGGCCGCCAAATATTGGGTTCGGCCACTTTGAGTTCGGTATAACCGTAAACATTGACCCGTTCTGCTCCCACATCGCGTTTATTCCATGCGGCCTGATCTTTTTTAAATGAACCTGCATTGGGTTTGGATAACCCTTTAGTCCCGGCATTAAAAGGGCGGTGTCCTTTGTAAAACTGGCCACTACGGCCAGCACGTAATCCCAGTCTTTTTCTGAAGCCATTAATGGCTTCATTTGAACGGTTGACAGCAAAATGCTGATTAAAACGCGCCGTGAGTTCGCCTAATGGTCGCAGGTAGTTGGCTTTCATCCAGCTTTCCATTTCAGCGGTATACTCAAATCGCTGGATCATTATCTTCCCTCCAGATATTTAGGCGCGGACTTGATTTCCTGATTACCCAGTGCCTTCTGAACATCAAAAGCCAGTTTCCCGTTGCCGATGATTTGGGTGGCCACACCCGAAGTGGCTTTTGCACGACGAATTTCGGTCTCTAACTGTTCACCGGAAAGATCTTCGTCAGACAACCGCTCTAACTGAGCAAAAAGATGGTTATTCAAATCTTCAAGGGTATTTTTCATGATGTTTCCCCGCTTAATGCACTTGGCCGTGAGGGATGCCTGATTCCAGTACGCCCTTCAACGTATTTTTTAATTTCTCCAGCTCAATTTTTTCCTTTGGGGCTGGATCCGCAGATAAATCGGATGACCATGTCACTTCAAACCGGTTGATTTCTTCGTTATAAAAGAGAATGATTTCTAACTTTGCAGCCATTATGTCCTCCTCAATGCCCGGCGTACCGGACACGGTTTGATTAACGGTTTGTTAGCGAACCTGTAAACTTCTTTCCCCAATTTCGATATGCGCACCCGGAACGGTTTCACCGCGTTCGATAGCGTCCTTTATCGCTTTCTTGTCCGGGGCGATAAGGGTTTGAACGTCCACCAGCTCATCGGGCAGCAACATTTCGTTATCGATAATGATCTTGGCTACACCCGGGCGCACACTAAAGGTATTTTTAGTGGTCTTAAGGCTATTCAGATCAGCCTTCAGCAAACAATCCAGCGCATATTTCTTGAGGTGTTTGGCGGTTCTGTCGCATTAACGGAACTTCAGGTAAACTTCCCGGTTTTTGCGCGAGTTCCAAACGATGCCCCTGAGCCGAAACGCCTTTAAACGTCTCCATTATCCCGTCGATATCATTGCTCAATGTGTCCGTTGGTATTTGGCCTACGCCCTGAGTTTGCGTAACTTAGAGGAAATGATGGCTGAACGGGGGATTGCCGTTGATCATTCTCCCCTTTCCCGTTGGGTTCATCGTCGGGTTCCGTTGCTTGTGAAACGTTATCGGC
>NZ_JANAIF010000006.1 GCF_024721015.1 Xenorhabdus bovienii | reverse complement strand
GTCAGATTAATTTTCATGAGCGCGATCATGATCTGATACAAATGAAAAATCAAGCATCTTCAATGACGACGGATATAAATAGTTAACTTTATAAGTAAAACCAATTCATTATTATATTCAGGCCAATGACTGGCCTGAAAACGCTAAATTTAAGATCATACTTCGATACGCATTCCCGCATCTTTCCAGCCTGAGAACCCTTTTTTAAAGCGGCGGGCGCGAACGCCTTTAGCACGCAGCAATTCGAGGGCATTGGCAGAGAGAACGCAATAAGGGCCTCGACAATAGGCGATAAGTTCCTGACTGGCAGAAAGTTCGTCCAGTCTGTTTCCCAATTCATCGACCGGAATATTGATGGCGTTCGGCAAATGGCCTTGTTCAAATTCCTCTTTTGGCCTGACATCAAGCAATGTCATGCTTTTTTCTTTGATCCGATCCAGCAGTTCTTCCCATGAAATGGATTCCTGGTTATTTGTATCATCGATCAGCCTGCGCATTTCTGTGCGGTTAAATTCAGCATATTGCAGGAGTGCGGAGATAATATCTGTTATCGGGCCTTCTCCCTGCCGATAAAGAACATGCTTGCCTTCTTTGCGGGACTGAAGCAGTCCCACGCGCTTGAGGTGCTGTAGATGCTGGGAAGTGTTGGCAACAGACAGGCCGGATAAATCCGACAGACGTTCGACGGATTGCTCGGTATCGGCCAAACATTCAAGCAGTGTCAGGCGGTGGGTATTCCCCAGTACTTTGGCAATTTCCGCGATCTCAACGAGAGTTTGTTTATCAAACATTGACATTTGGCTTCCAATATTATTACATTCAATAAATTCATTGAATGCAATAATATCAAAGTTTTTTGGACGCTGCGAGTGTCAGATAAGTGATTCAACTGCGATGAATGGCCAAATTAGGAGGATAGCAACAAATGAATGAAGGACTGGAGTTGATTGTTCGTTCGGTATTGATCGGGGCTGGTGCAACGGTTGTGATGGATCTTTGGGCGGTTTTCATAAAACGCAGCTTTGGAGTGCCATCACTGAATTATTCCATGGTAGGTCGCTGGATTGGGCATATTCCAAAAGGGATATTTGTCCATAAAAGCATTGTACAGGCTGAGCCCGTGAAAGGTGAAACTGGGATTGGCTGGTTCGCCCATTACCTGATTGGGATTATTTTCGCGGGACTTTTATTATTGATTTGGGGGCTGGATTGGGCGAAAAATCCCACTTTGATCCCTGCATTGATTGTTGGTGTCGTTACTGTCGTCGCGCCTTATTTTATTATGCAGCCCGGTATGGGAATGGGAATTGCAGCATCCAAAACCCCCACGCCTAATATCGCCAGATTAAGAAGCCTGATGGCGCACACGTCTTATGGTGTTGGTCTTTATTTAGCTGCACTCTTCCTGACATTATTTTCTTAACGTCAATCTTAATAACCGTCGATAAATAACTTTATGTTTATCGACGGTATATACTAATCACTACTCTTTATCACCTATTTACCTATCCCGTTAATGTATTATTAATAATTATTTCATTATGTCTTTTTTTATTATTAATATGTGTCAAATACTTACATCAACATATAAAATGACGTATCATAAAAAATGATATGTTAAAATTACTCTTATATTTAATTAGTTGCGACTATTTATTATGATAACTCTCATATAACATTAATTGTTAATTTGATATCGTTATTAGATATAATTTATGGTTATAAAAATGTTGCAATATTGTTGGGCGATCAATATCATCACATTAAAGCTGGATATTTAATTATTAATTTTTGAGGGAAAATAATATAAATAGGGGGTTGGTTTTTAATCTCGCAATTATTTTTTAATATTCAATATTAAACCAGTTTAATTATGTTTCAGAATATTTATCGGAATTATTTGATTTTGGTTTTAAAAAATTTACTACAAGTAACTAAAAACAATATCACATAGAGAAAACTCGATTTCTCTGCTACACGATAGAGGATAATGTATGCAACATTTTCTCAGGGCATTGCAAGAGTCTGGATTACAAGTTTCTCTTTCTTCTTCTGAATTAGCTGAACTAGAAAATAAAAATACAGAAGCGGGAATATCTCATCTCACACAGCAGATTCACGAAATGCTTTGCAGTGTATTGCCACTAAATATGACTATTCCCAAAACGTTATTTACAAAAGAGTCGACAACAGACGATTTTCCACTGACGGATATTCAATATGCTTACCTGATCGGCCGTAATCCTGGGTTGGAACTGGGCGGGCGGACGAGTTGCCTGTATACCGAATGGGATGTCAAATCCTTAGATATCAAGGCACTGAATGACGCACTGAACAAGGTGGTTGAATATCATCCCATGCTGCGGACTGCGCTATCTTCAGATGGTCAGCAGCGGGTTTTGTCTGAATCATTGACCTATACTATTTCTATTCAGGATGGCAGAGCGTGGCCGGCATCAGA
Organism: Xenorhabdus bovienii; assembly: GCF_024721015.1. Lineage (GTDB taxonomy): Bacteria > Pseudomonadota > Gammaproteobacteria > Enterobacterales > Enterobacteriaceae > Xenorhabdus > Xenorhabdus bovienii. The sequence continues at coordinate 104,773 of NZ_JANAIF010000006.1, read as the reverse complement.
AAAAGATAAACAGCTGGCAGATATTCGTCAGAAAATGGAAACACAGTTATTACCCGTGGATAAAATCCCGTCATTTGATATACGCGCAACGATACTCAGTGATGAAATTATCCGTTTGCACCTCTATTTTGATTTGATGTTCATGGATCTTCATAGCGTCAGATTGGTATTGCGGGACTGGGGGCGGGTTTATCAAGGCTGCGAATTGCCTGAATTAGATGACGAAGCGAATTTTCAAAATTATATCAAGGCTGAACGTTATCTACAGGGACAACCACAAGGGCAATATGATAAAGCTTATTGGGAACAACAGTTCGATAACTTACCGCCATCCCCTGAATTGCCATTGAAAAACGCCCCTGAATTGATTTCTCCACCGATGTTCAAGCGTTACAGTCGGAAAATAGCGACAGAAACCTTATCCGCTCTTAAGAAAAAAGCAGAGCAGCAAAAACTGACGCTTGAAACGTTGTTGTTGGGAGCCTATGCAGAAGTTCTCCGTCAGTGGTCAAAACGTCAGACTTTTACATTGACCATCACACAACTTGGTCGTCGTCCCTATTTTGCAGAGGTTGAAAATATTGTCGGGAACTTCCTGCAACCTACATTACTGGCAATACAGGGGACAGAAGACGATAGTTTCAATGATCGGTTAGTACAGCTTCAGACTGATTTGCTGATGAATCGTTGGCATTCTTCCTACAATGGCGTTCAGGTCTTGAGGGAGCTGACTCGTCGCAGTCATGGCAGCCGCGCAGTTTCTGCACCGGTGGTATTCAGCAATACTCTGACAGCCAATTTAGACGATGTTGTTACGGATATGGACTGGGCTGGCACGGTGCAGGTTTATAGCAGTAATCAAACCCCTCAGGTATGGCTGGAAAACCAAATCGTTCGCCTTGATGGCATCGTCCAGATTAACTGGAATACGGTTAATGAGCTGTTCCCCGATGGTATGGTTGAAGCCATGCTGGATAGTTATATGGCGCTCCTCATCGTCTGTGCAGAAGATGATTCTGTGTGGGGCAAAACCGGATCATTGGTAAAACTTCCTGCGTCCGATATGGCAGAACGTGCCAAGGCTAATGCAACGGATATTGATCTTGCTCCCCAACTTCTGCATGAAATGATTTTGCAGGCCGCAGAGAAATTCCCCCATTCCATTGCCCTTGTGCAGGGCGAAAAGCACTTTACTTATGCCGAAATGGTCAAGGGCGCCAGTGAAGTTGCAAAATCTCTTCGTGCCTCAGTCCAGATTCATCCAAATGATATTGTGGCGGTTTCCCTGCCACAAGGCCCTGCATTGGTGCTTGGGGTATTGGGGATTCTCATGTCGGGAGCGGCCTATGTCGCCATTGATCCTCAGCTTCCCGCAGAGCGTCGGATGAACTTGCTCAGGCGCTGCTCCGCCAAAGGTATCGTCACTGAGAGCAGCCTTTTTAACGAGGGTGAATTGGTTGATTTATTCCGGATCAATCTGGATGAGTGCCTGATGTCTGAGGCAATGGATACAGAACAGAAGATCTCTGCTCATTTCTCTTCCGTGCAAGCGTTGGATGATTTGGCATATGTCATCTTTACCTCGGGTTCAACAGGGGAACCGAAAGGGGTCATGGCTTCCCATCGCAATGCAGCGAACACGGTACTGGATATCAATCGCAAATTTCATGTGACAGAAAAGGACACGGTTTTATCCGTTGCACCTGCCGGATTTGACCTGTCCGTATATGATTATTTCGGCGTGCTGGGGGCAGGAGGAAAGGTTGTCTTTTCAACCTCTGAAACGGCTAATGATCCGAAAATCTGGTTTGAAACGCTGATTAAACATCAGATTACTATCTGGAACAGCGTGCCTGCTCCTGTCAAGGTTTTGGTAGACCGAAATGGTGCCGATCTGGCTCAGACACAAGTAAGACTGATACTGATGAGCGGTGACTGGATCCCTATCGATCTGCCTGAGCGGATTCGGGAAAATCTGCCCAATACGGCGATCATCAGTCTTGGTGGCGCAACCGAAGGTTCTATTTGGTCGATATGCTATCCAATTGAAGATATTGATAAAAATTGGAAAAGTATTCCTTATGGCAAGCCATTGGCAAACCAGAAATTCCATGTCCTGAACAATTGGCTTTCACCTTGTCCCAACTGGGTGACCGGCGAACTCTATATTGGGGGAGAGGGCGTTACTTTGGGTTATCTGGGCGATCTCGAAAAAACGGCGCAGCGATTCATTACCCATCCTGTTACTAGCGAGCGGTTATACAAGACGGGAGATCTGGGACGCTATATGGCTAACGGCCTGATAGAAATTCTGGGTCGTGAAGATAATCAGGTGAAAATTAATGGATATCGCATTGAATTAGGTGAAATTGAAGCCTGTCTCTTGACCCACGAAAACGCCGGTCACGTGGTTATGGATGCCCCCGTCCATGCCAAAACCGGTCAGCGGCATATCGTGGCCTACGTGGTTCCCTCTGCTGCGGATACGTCAGAAGAGCCTACCCATTTTCAGGAACAGTTGAGGGAAATTGCCCGCAATACACTGCCGTCCTATATGGTGCCGAGCTATTACGTGTTGCTGGCTCATATGCCATTAACCAGCAACGGCAAAATTGACCGTAAGGCGCTACCACTTCCTTGGGCTGATAGCGAAGAACACACAGCAATCGCCGTCGATCCGGCCAATGAGATAGAAACGAAAATTTTACAACTCTGGCAGGCACAGCTCCAGCATGATGACTTCGATGTTACCGATGGCTTCTTCGATATTGGTGGTGACTCACTGCATGCCGTTGGTCTGCTCAGTGCTCTGCGACAGGAATTTAATATTACTCCCGCCGGAGAGCAGGACATTATCGAAGGGTTGTTCATGAATTCCAACATTCAGGCATTTTCTCGGATTATCGGGACGATTATGCAATCTCAAGCGGTGAGTGACCTATGACCAAGATATACGATTACATCGTGGTGGGTGGTGGTTCGGCGGGGTGTGTGGCTGCATCGCGCCTGTCTGAGAACGGTACGAAATCGGTGCTGTTGCTTGAAGCAGGTCACGCATCTGATGTTAATGACCCGGCCAGCCCGCTCCGGGATGCGTCAAGGCTGGTGCTGGAGGGGTATAACTGGGATTACGAAGCGAATGTACGCAGTGAAGATCGGTTCGCCGATCTCATTTCGCCTTCTCATTACCTGCAAGATGAAAAAAAACAAGAGCGCAAACACCGGGGAAGAAAACCGTTCAATTATCGTGTGGGAAAGGTGCTTGGTGGTTCTTCTGCCGTTAATGGTGCTATTGCCTTTAGGGGATTTCCCAGCGATTTTGAACAATGGGTGAAAATGGGCTGTCCTCGCTGGTCTTGGGAACAAGTTCTGCCGTGGTTTAAACATCTGGAGAATGATGTCGATCGCACGGGTGATGATAACCACGGTTCACTGGGGCCAATGTGTTTGCGCAGACCGCAACATGAGGAAATCCATCCCCTTGACATGGCTTTTGCCCGTGCTTGTGAGCAGTCTGGTGTTCCCTATGCGGATGATCTTAATGCTGGAGAGGCCCCCGCTGTGGGGCCTGTACCTGCCAATGTCATCAATGGGGCAGAAAGAGTGGATGTTTATCGCTCATACCTTGAACCTGTTCTTCATAGAAAGAACCTGCGCGTTATGACGGATGTGCTGGTAGCCCAGATCATTTTTAACGGAACGGTGGCGTCCGGTGTAAAAGTGATTCAGGCCGGGGAAGAACAAGTTTATCACACAGAACACATCGTTCTCTGCGCAGGCGCAATTGGTTCGGCAACCCTGTTACAGCGTTCAGGTGTCGGCGATCCCGAACATCTGAGTGCTTTGGGCATTCCGGTGATTGCGGAATTGCCCGCCGTTGGCCGAAATTTGACTGACCACGCATCAGTCGTGCTCTGGTCATTACCGAAAACTGGCGTGTGTACAACGGGCTTGCCGTGGCGGCAAATTGCTGCCCGCATCAGCAGTGGCTATGACACAAAAGTTGATGTGCAAATCGGGCTATTGAACAATGTTGCCAGTGAGACGGTACCGGGATTCAAAGATCGTGTCGCTTATCCCATGCTGGTTGGGGCTTCCGTGATGCTGATGCGTCCACAGGCTCTGGGGCGTGTTTTTATCAGCACCGCCGATCCTACTGTGCTGCCCCAGATTGACCTGCCACTGACCCGCAATCCTGCGGATATCGCCCGTCTTGTCGGCGGAGTTCGTAAAATATGGGAAGTCCTGCGGCATCCGGAAGTCGATGCGTTTCTGGATGGCATCCAGTTTTGGTCTCACTCCATGATTTACAACGATGAAATCATGAACAGCGCGATTAAGAACCTAGTCAATCCGGGCTGGCATGCTTCAGGAACCCTCAGAATGGGAGCCGACTCTGATCCTGACTGCGCTACTCAAGAGGATGGACAAGTGCATGGCATCACTGGCGTGACCGTAGCCGATGCATCGCTGTTTCCCACTATTCCTTCGATGCCGACCAATCTGACGACCATCATGACGGCTGAGCGGATTGTCAGCTTTCTGATAGCGCGGAGGGAAAATGAACATTAATTGCAGACTGGTCATTTACGCTTTTCCACATGCCGGGGCGACAACGGCCATTTATCGTCCCTGGCTGAATGATCTGGCGGCCACGAAAGCCGCGATCTTGCAGCCCGTGGCGATCCCCGGTCGGGGGTATTTAGCCAAAGAGCCTGAAGTCCATGAGTTGGGGCCGTTGATTGATCGGCTGGCCTCAGATATTTGGGCGGATTTTCAGCAGAAGCAGGTGCAGGGGATCACGGAGTGGATCACATTCGGTCACAGTTTTGGTGGTGTACTCAGTGTTGCGGTAGGTCAGGTACTGCACGAGCGTTACGGGCTTACCCCTCAGTTTGGTGTGGTGTCCTGCTCTGTGCCACCTCAACTTCAACCGTATGATGAGCGGCATGAATGGACAGATGAACAATTGATTCAGAAAACCAGAGAAGATCAGGGAACGCCTGAGGCGATTTTGAACGAACCGGCGCTGATAAAACCCATCATCAGGCAATTACGCAATGATTATCTCATACGTAGCCAATTTCCTCAGCTTGGCAACATGCAGGTGGATTATCCACTGGTGCTGGTTTCAGCCAGCCAGGACATACATGTCGGTTTGGCAGATATGCAGGCTTGGAAAAATCACACTTCTCACAAGACCTCACTCATCCGTATTGAAGGGGATCACTTTGCCGTCTACCGGCACTGGGATGTCATTAAGCAAATACTGTTGAGTGACAGTGGAACGCAACAATAAAGCTGACAACGAATTTGGAGTGAATATGCGTATTGAGATTGATAATTTCGACGATTACCGGAAATCTTGTCGTGAATTTCTTGAACGTGAGATCGTCCCTGAACATCAGGCCTGGGAAGATAATGGTTTGATGGAGCGTTCTTTTTGGGAGAAGTTGGGTCAGTCTGGTTTGTTGGGCATAAGTGTCAGCCCCGAATACGGTGGTTTGGGAAAACATGATTACCGTTTTGCCGTGATTCTGACGGAAGAGCTTATCGGAGCTGGCGTTACCGTACCGGGGATCGTCGCCCATAACGATATTATTGCCAGTTACATTTTTGCCCTTGGCAGTGGAGAGCAGAAACAAAAGTGGCTGCCGGAATTATGCCTTGGGAAGCGAGTCGCAGCCATTGCCATGACTGAACCCAGCGGTGGTTCTAATACGGCAGATATCAAAACCGTGGCCAAGCGGCAGGGAGATCACTATCTGGTCAATGGCGGCAAAACCTATATCACCAATGGCATCAATGCTGATCTGATCGTTGTGGCGGTAAAAACAGAGCAGGGTCAGCAAGGTCAGGGGATCAGCCTGTTGGTGATAGAGCGGGATATGGCCGGGTTCTCCAGAGGAGAGCCAATGAAGAAAATTGGCTGGAATGGCAGCGACACGGCTGAACTGTTTTTCCATGATTGCAAAGTTCCTGTTACCAATCTGATTGGCCGTGAAAACCTCGGTAACTATTACTTCATGTCGGCAATGCCACGGGAACGGCTCAGTATCTCAGCGGTGGCGGTTGCCAGCGCAGAACATATTTTACAGAGTACGCTGGCTTACGTGAAAGAAAGAAAAGCGTTTGACCAGCCGATTGGCTCCTTTCAATACAACCGTTTTATCCTCGCACAGTTGGATACCGAAGTAAAAATTGCCCGCGTCTATCTTGATAACGCTGTTGAGCAATTTAGCAAGGGTCTTTTCAGTTTGGTGGATGCTGCCCGCATCAAATGGTGGACAACGGAACTCCAGATGAAAGTCGCGGATCGCTGCCTGCAATTACATGGCGGGGCAGGTTATATGCGTGAATCTGTTGCGGGTAAAAACTGGCTCAATAGCCGCGCTCAAACTATTTATGGTGGAACTAGTGAAGTTTTGCAGGAAATGATCAGTAAATCGATGGGGCTTTAATAATCAATGGGTCATCATTCAAATAATAAGCACTTGGTTAATGAATATACGGATGCACGGGTAGATAAAAGATGTTCGTCTCCGCATTTATACCGCAATATTGTTGGAAGGATATATTGGATATGAGTGAGAAGAGCAACAACAAGTGTGTATTTAAGAGGGTAACGGCGAGCGAATGGCGCTCCACTATCTTTCATTGGGCGAATACTGAACAGTGGAATATGGTCGAGAGTGATATTTCACGCTTCTTTAATGTCGATCCTCATGGCTTCTTTATTACTTACCGTAATGGGATGCCTATTTCATCCATGTCAATGGTGAATTATTCAGATACTTATACACACGCTGGGCATTATATTGTTCCCCCTGAATTCCGTAATCATGTCTGTGCAGGAAAAATATGGAAATCGAGTATTGCCTACGCAGAACACCGCACAATTAGCTGCGATGGGAACAGCCATATCTCATCATTGTATGAAAAAAGAGGATTTGTTCCTCACTATCGTACTTTCAGAATGTCTGGTGTCATCATTCAACCGGTTATTCAACCAGCAGAGGCATTACCGATAACCCAGGCGAATATTGCTGATGTCATTAAGTACGATGCTGAATGTACGGGTGTTTGTCGTGGGAGATTGCTTGCAGACTGGTTCTGGGGAGAAGGACGATATGGCTTCTGTACCCGTTCAGATACAGGGGTCACTGGCATTATTGGGATACGCAAATCGACAGATGGATATCGGCTTGGGCCTTTCCATGCAGATAACGCCGATGTACTGGAAACACTTTTTAGGGCTGCGCTGGCGCAAGTACCTGCAGGTGAAGCTGTGACATTTGATGCACCTGAAACCGATAACAATCAATTTATCCCGCTGGCAAAAGAGTATGGGCTACGGGAATTGTTTTACACATTCAGAATGTACAAGGGCAATGTCATACCAAAGGGACATTTGGAGAAATTAAGAGCCATTGCTTCTCTGGAGTTGGGTTAATTAGTACCAAAAAATCGTCATAGTCAGAATGACGACGTCATTCATGTATTCATATGAGAGGTATGTTATGGCAAATGAAAAGCCAACCTTATTCGAATGGATGGGGGGCAGAGAGAAACTCATGCACCTTATGGAAGTCTTCTATGCCAAGGTTGAAAAAGACGAACTGCTTGAACCCCTGTTTAAAAATATGAAAGCCGATCACCCCGGTCATGTTGGCATGTGGCTGGAAGAAGTGCTCGGTGGAGAAAGTCGCTATACTGATGAGCGCGGTGGTTTCAAAGTCATGCTGAGTCGGCACAGGGGCAGAAGCATCCAGCCTGAGCAACGGACGAGATGGGTAGAATTACTGATGAAGTCTGCCGATGAAATCGGTCTTCCGTCAGATCCTGAGTTTCGTTCAGCCTTTGCGGCCTATATCGAATGGGGTTCACGCAGGGCAGAGGCCAATTCCCAGCCGGACGCCGCACCATCACGCCGCGAAACTGTACCAAAATGGGGCTGGGGGGAAGCACCTCCGGGAACGCCCTGATTTTTCCGAGAACTTAGTCATAGTGAGGTGAGACCATGCTGTTGGCTGTCAGTGACTTACATGTATCCCATGCAGCAAATCGGGCGATAGTCGATTCATTCAGACCATCGACACCGGACGATTGGCTCTTGTTGGTGGGTGATATTGCAGAACAGGAGTCAGACTTTACATGGGTCATAAGTACGCTTTCCCAACGGTTTGCACAGGTAATCTGGACGCCGGGAAATCATGAACTCTGGTGCAGTCCCAGAGATCCTGTGAAATTACCCGGTGTACTGCGTTATGAGCATCTGGTAAACATCTGCCGACAGCACAATGTGCTCACTCCAGAAGATGAATTCCATCGCTACCCTATGGGGGATGGTACATTTGTGACCATTGCCCCCATATTTACGCTATACGATTATTCATTCAGAAATGCGACCGATTATACGGCAGATCAGGCTATAGAACGCGCCCGTCGCTGCGGCATCATCAGTTCCGATGAGTTCTTCCTGAAAACCTATCCCCATAAAAATATTATCGAATGGTGTCGGGAACGTATCCAATATACCGAAAAACGCTTGAATCACATTCAGGATGGTGAAGGCATTGTGCTCATGAGCCACTTTCCGATTATCCGAAAACCGACCGAATCCTTGCGCAATACCGAATTTTCTATTTGGTGTGGCAGTGAAAAAACTCGCCAGTGGGCATCAAGAAAAGGAGTACACATGGTGGTATATGGTCATTTGCACATTCCCAATATCGAATATATTCATGGTGTTGCCCATGTGGAAGTCTCTTTGGGATACCCACGGGAATGGCAGGAGCGTGGCAGATATTTCTGCTTGGTAGAGCTGGATGAGTGGCTGGAATATGCCAGTGAATATCGCTAACAACATATTCTGATCATCAAAAACATTCTGATAATAAAAAGGCCAATTTACCCATGAAATATGATGAAACTAATCAAAAAATAAAACCGAGGATTTTAATTGGAGCCACGGGATCAGTCGATATTGTCCTCCTTCCCAGATATCTTTCGGCTATTAAGGCGGCGATTGACTGTACATTGACGGTATTGATGACAAGCAGCGCTATCCCCTTTTTGCCAGCGGAAACCGTTGCCCTCTATGCCGATCGGGTTATCAGCGGAGAAAAACCACAGGATTGGCCAACCGATAAGCCTTCTCGCATTGTGGCTGATCATGATCTCATGGCAGTTCTACCTGCAACGGCAAACACGATGGCGAGTGCTGCTCATGGTGCGACTCCCAATCGTTTGACGACGGTCATTCTGGCTTCCACGTTTCCGGTACTGTTCTTTCCCGTAATGGGTAGCGTCATGTGGGAAAAAAATGCAACACGTCGCAATATCAGGCAGTTGAATGATGATGGCTATCACGTTATTGAACCTGTTTGGCATGAAAACTTTGACGCATCATTGCAAAAGATGGTTGGGCATCCTTCCCTGCCGGATATTGAAACTGTGATTTCACTGCTGAAGCAATATTTGCCTAAATAATTTACTGAAATCGATGGGATATATATGGGGAGTGCTCAGGTATTCTAACTGTATTTAACATATGGACTGCGTACTCTTCCTCTTTCCCATCTGATGACTCTCCGGATTAAAACAAATATGAATTCATGTGTTATCAGAATAAAATCAATGACAAACCTCAGAATAAATATCTTAAAATATCGAATAAGTCTTATTTTTATCTGCTTTAAAGTCTGGTAGGGTTATTGGTGAAAATCATAGAATCCCTATTTTATAACTATAAATCGGTAACTTATGTCGCAACATCATAATCGTGCGTTAAATAAACAAGACTACAAAACTCTGTCTTTGGCTGCTCTGGGTGGAGCCTTAGAGTTTTATGACTTCATTATATTTGTCTTTTTTGCCGTTGTGCTCGGCGAGCTATTTTTTCCTGCGGATATCCCTGTGTGGCTCCGGCAACTCCAAACCTTTGGCATTTTTGCGGCAGGTTATCTCGCCCGTCCTTTGGGGGGGATCATCATGGCGCATTTTGGTGATTTGATTGGGCGTAAGAAAATGTTTTCGCTCAGTATCTTGCTGATGGCCTTACCGACATTGATCATTGGGGGATTGCCTACTTATGATACGATTGGCATTGCTGCCCCTGTTTTATTATTACTGATGCGTATTATGCAGGGAGCGGCAATCGGCGGAGAAGTGCCGGGTGCTTGGGTATTTGTGGCGGAGCATGTTCCCCATAAACGCATCGGTTTTGCTTGCGGAACACTGACTGCCGGGCTGACCATTGGCATTTTGCTTGGCTCGTTGGTGGCTACGATCATTACCTCCACCTATACCAGGCAGGAAGTTTTGGATTGGGCATGGCGTCTGCCATTCTTTATTGGTGGGGCTTTTGGCTTGTGTGCTATGTATCTGCGTCGCTGGTTACAGGAAACGCCCGTCTTCAAGGAAATGCAGGAACGTAAGGAACTGGCAGAAGGGCTGCCACTGAAATCTGTGATCTTGAACCATAAACATGCCATCATCGTTTCCATGTTGCTGACATGGTTGCTCTCTGCGGGCATTGTTGTTGTCATTTTGATGGCACCGACCTATATGCAGACTGTTTTCCATCTGGAGCAGTCACTCACCCTGAAAGCCAACAGTCTGGCGATTATCATGCTGGCAATCGGCTGTATATTAGCCGGTCATTTATGCGATAAATGGGGCGCCAGTCTGGTTTTAGTGGCAGGCTGCGCTCTGCTCGCTGTAGCTTCATGGTTTTTCTACCATAATATCAGTGATGAACCGGGCAGATTATTCAGTGCTTATGCTGTGGCGGGGTTCTCCGTTGGCGTGCTTGGAGCCGTGCCTTTTGTTATGGTTCAGAGCTATCCGCCGGAAGTGCGGTTCAGTGGAATTTCATTCTCATACAATATGTCTTACGCCATTTTTGGCGGGCTGACCCCGATTTTCGTCACCCTGTTACAGGCCTATACCCAGTTTGCGCCCGCTTACTATGTTCTGGTTTTATCTGCTGTAGGCATACTCTTGGGGTTACATTTGCGCGTCAGGAAAAAGTGACGCAAAAAAACAGGATGAGCGTGATGGCTCATCCTGTTGAATAGAGTCTTGCTAGCGTTGCTTGCCTGGTACTGTCAGGCGTGCTTTACTTCGCCAATCGGCAGAACAGTACGGCCATATTGTTCATTCAGAACCTCAGCCATAGCCAGATAGAAAGCACTTGCCCCGCAGACAATACCTTCATAACCTGCGAAGGTCAGGAGGCTGGCATTGCCTGTGATGTTGCCTATTGCCAGCAGTGCGAACAGCAGCGTCAGGCTGCCAAACACAAATTGCAGAACCCGGTTAGCTTTCAAAGTCCCAAAGAACATGAACAGAGTGAAAATACCCCATAAAGCGAGGTAAACACCGAGGAATTCATGGCTGGTGGCGCCTGCCAGACCCATTGCTGGCAGGAACAACAAACCGATCAGACTCAGCCAGAACATACCGTAAGAGGTAAATGCGGTTGCGGCAAAGGTATTCCCTTTCTTGTACTCAATAATGCCAGCCAGCACCTGAGCCAAACCACCATAAAAAATTCCCATGCTCAAAATGGCAGATGCCAATGGGAAAAAACCTGCATTGTGCAAATTCAACAAAATTGTTGTCATGCCAAAGCCCATCAAACCCAACGGGCCTGGATTCGCCAACTGATTAGAATGCATATTTCCTCTGGAAAAAACAAATAAAACAAGATATTAAAAAGGCTTTATGGCATCTGACAGCGCCAATAAACCGTAAAGGGCGGCGCATAATAATGTGATGGCATAAACTAAACAATGGGTTGGAAAGGAATTTTTTTATTAAACTTAATTTTTTTCAACGCAACCCTTGATGATTGAATGAATGACCCCCATTTAAGTCTCAACCGCGGTTACTAGCGACATTTCGGCGTTTAGCCGAAAGTATAAAAATGAGGAATTTCAGGCAATCAGTGCCATTGAAAAACAAACATCCGTCCTCATATTGTTAAGTAACTTGACTTATATATGAATTCTTTGTGGAGGCGTTTAGATGGGTAAAATCATTGGTATCGACTTGGGAACTACCAACTCTTGTGTAGCAATTATGGACGGCACAACTGCTCGTGTGCTTGAAAACAGCGAAGGTGATCGCACCACACCTTCTATCATCGCGTATACTCAGGATGGTGAAACTCTGGTTGGTCAACCAGCTAAACGTCAGGCTGTAACTAACCCGCAAAACACATTGTTCGCCATCAAGCGTTTGATTGGCCGTCGTTTTCAGGACGAAGAAGTTCAGCGTGACGTTTCTATCATGCCATATAAAATCATTGGCGCAGACAATGGCGACGCATGGCTGGAAGTTAAAGATCAGAAAATAGCCCCTCCTCAGATTTCTGCTGAAGTTCTGAAAAAAATGAAGAAAACAGCAGAAGACTATCTGGGTGAGCCAGTAACAGAAGCGGTTATTACCGTTCCTGCCTACTTCAACGATGCACAGCGTCAGGCGACCAAAGATGCTGGCCGTATTGCTGGTCTGGAAGTTAAGCGTATCATCAACGAACCAACGGCAGCAGCGCTGGCCTACGGTATGGACAAAGAAGTCGGTAACCGCACCATCGCAGTTTATGACTTGGGTGGCGGTACTTTTGATATCTCTATCATCGAAATCGACGAAGTTGACGGTGAAAAAACGTATGAAGTTTTGGCAACCAACGGTGATACCCACTTGGGTGGTGAAGACTTCGACAGCCGTTTGATCAACTATCTGGTAGATGAGTTCAAGAAAGAGCAAGGCTTCGATCTGCGTAACGATCCACTGGCAATGCAGCGTCTGAAAGAAGCCGCAGAAAAAGCGAAAATCGAGCTTTCTTCTGCACAGCAGACAGACGTGAACCTGCCATACATCACTGCGGATGCGACGGGTCCTAAGCACATGAACGTCAAAGTGACTCGTGCAAAACTGGAATCACTGGTTGAAGATTTGGTTAAGCGTTCCATGGAGCCGCTGAAAGTCGCCCTGAACGATGCTGGCCTGTCTGTATCTGACATCCAAGACGTGATTCTGGTTGGTGGTCAGACCCGTATGCCAATGGTGCAGAAAACGGTTGCAGACTTCTTCGGCAAAGAGCCGCGTAAAGACGTCAACCCAGACGAAGCCGTTGCAATGGGTGCGGCTGTTCAGGGCGGTGTACTGTCAGGTGAAGTGAAAGATGTTCTGCTGCTGGACGTAACGCCACTGTCTCTGGGTATCGAAACCATGGGCGGCGTGATGACTGCGCTGATCACGAAGAACACCACTATCCCAACCAAGCACAGCCAAGTGTTCTCTACTGCAGAAGACAATCAGTCTGCGGTAACGATCCATGTATTGCAGGGTGAGCGTAAGCGTTCCGGTGATAACAAATCTCTGGGTCAATTCAACTTGGATGGTATTCAGCCAGCACCTCGTGGTATGCCACAGGTCGAAGTGACTTTCGACATCGATGCTGACGGTATCCTGCATGTTTCTGCGAAAGACAAAAACTCTGGTCGTGAGCAAAAAATCACCATCAAGGCATCTTCTGGTCTGAACGAAGAAGAAATCCAGCAGATGGTACGTGATGCAGAAGCGAACGCAGAAGCTGACCGTAAGTTTGAAGAATTGGTGCAAATTCGTAACCAAGCGGATCAGCTGATTCACGGTACTCGCAAGCAAGTTGAAGAAGCAGGCGACAAACTGACTGCGGATGACAAAGCAGGGATCGAGAAAGCCGTTTCTGAGCTGGAAGTTGCTGTAAAAGGCGAAGACAAAGCTGAAACCGAAGCGAAGATTCAGGCACTGGTTGAAGCTTCTAAGAAACTTCTGGAAATCGCACAGCAACAGGCTCAGGAAGGTGCTGCTGAAGCGGGCACCGCGAAAAAAGATGACGACGTTGTAGACGCTGAATTCGAAGAAGTTAAAGACAAAAAATAATAGCCCTTAGCGGGCAAAGTAACAGGGCGCCTGTTACTTGTTAACTGACACGGGCGTTGAGGTAACTCTACGCCCGTGTGTGCGTGTCAAGGGTAAACAAAACAATGGCAAAAAAAGATTATTACGAGGTTTTGGGCATTTCCAAAACCACAGAAGAGAAAGAGATAAAAAAGGCCTATAAGCGGCTGGCGATGAAATTTCACCCTGATCGCAATCAGGGTGATAAAGAAGCAGAAAGTAAATTCAAAGAAATTAAAGAAGCGTATGAAATCCTGACGGATGCACAGAAGCGCGCTGCTTATGACCAATATGGTCATGCTGCCTTTGAACAAGGTGGTATGGGTGGTGGAGCAGGCGGTTTCGGTGGCGGGGCTGATTTTAGCGATGTCTTTGGTGACGTTTTCGGGGATATCTTCGGTGGTGGCCGTCGTCAGCAGCGCCCTAGCCGTGGCTCTGACCTGCGTTACAATATGGACTTGACACTGGAAGAAGCTGTCCGTGGTGTGACCAAAGAGATCCGCATTCCAACTCTGGAATCCTGTGATACCTGTCATGGCAGTGGTGCAAAAGCGGGCACCAGCCCAGAAACCTGCTCAACCTGTCAGGGTGCAGGCCAAGTGCATATGCGCCAAGGGTTCTTTACGGTTCAGCAGCCGTGTCCTCAGTGTCATGGACGTGGAAAAGTCATCAAAACGCCTTGTGGCAAATGCCATGGGCATGGCCGTGTTGAGAAATACAAAACCCTGTCCGTTAAAATTCCAGCAGGCGTCGATACCGGTGATCGCATTCGCTTGGGTGGTGAAGGTGAAGCAGGTGAACACGGTGCACCAGCAGGTGATTTGTATGTTCAGGTTCAGGTCAAGGCGCATCATATCTTCGAGCGTGATGGCAGCAACCTTTACTGCGAAGTACCGATTAACTTCGCAACTGCGGCACTGGGCGGCGAACTTGAAGTCCCAACCCTTGATGGCCGTGTCAGCCTGAAAATCCCTGCGGAAACTCAGACGGGTAAATTGTTCCGCATGAAAGGCAAGGGCGTGAAATCCGTCCGTGGCGGCGCTCAGGGCGATTTACTGTGCCGTGTCGTGGTAGAAACACCGGTGAAGCTGAACGACGAACAGAAAGACTTACTGCGCAAGCTGGGTGAATCTTTGGGCGGCAAGAGTGGCGAAACCAATAGCCCACGCTCCAAGACTTTCATCGATGGCGTGAAGAAGTTTTTTGATGATCTGACTAAGTAATTTAGCGTATTTTTCAGATCGCTGATAAAAGTTCCCTTGATTACCTTTTTAGGCTGTATACTGACCTGATAAAAACGAAGGGAAAGTCGTTATACTCGATAAAATCCACTGTTATTGCAGTGGATTTTTATTATTTATTTTTTGTGAAATAATCCAGTTATTGAGTATTTCATTTTGGCTTTCTTCTTTTATCGCATAATAAATCATTCTAAGATTCTGATTTACATCTACAATCAGCGAGTAATACTCGAACTCCAGAGAGCCTATCTCATCAATAAAAAAAGATCTCACACCATTACAAGGGCCATAGATATCATAATGATTCCATAACTTATTAAATTCAGATGAAATTTCTTTAAGCCTATTAATTAAACATAACATTTGTTTATTTTTTGGTGCTTTGACGTAATCTCGTCTAAAACTATTCACCATATGTGTGACTTGCTCTTGATATGGCTTGATGAGTGACTTTACTTTATCATCTGTAAATAATAACCATAATAAATTTCGTGATTGTGATTCATGCTCAGAAAAATGAAATAACCAATCTGCCGCTTGGTTCCAAGCTAATACATCCCATCTTAAATTTAAAATATAACTGGGACGTGTAGGTAGATCATCTAACAGCTGGTTAATCAAAGGAGGAACATGATATACAGTTTGCCCTAATTCAGCGGGAAGTCTCTGTTGTACCAGCAAATACAGATGCTGTTTTTCTGATTCATTCAATTTCAATACGTTGGAAAGATTATCTAAAAATGTAGTTGAAACATTAATCTCTCTTCCTTGCTCCAACCACGTATACCAAACTAATCCCACACCAGCTAAAGCCGCTACTTCCTCCCTCCTTAACCCTGGGGTTCTTCGCCTTTTTCCTGCACTTAAACCAACTTCTTCTGGCTGTATTTTTTCTCTCTTAGAACGTAGAAACTCTTCTAACTCAGGCCGTGCCCTAGGTGGGGCTTTATTGATGCTCATTCTAATACCTTTACTAATAGTATATTTAATTAAATTGTATCAATTATTTTTAGTAATAAAATGATATTTGAAGTAGTGATATGAATTTTGTTAACAAAAAAACCAATAAATTATATCAATACTGTTATGAGGGTAACATATGTACCAGAAATATTTACGTGATAAACTAGAGAAATTAAAATTATCGGGTCAATATCGTAATTTCACTTACCTTAATCGGATATGTGGACAATATCCTCTGGCTCAATTACGGAGTGAAAAAAATAAATCTGTTGTAGTTTGGTGTAGCAACGATTATTTAGGTATGTCAGAAAATGACACGGTTCTGCAAGAGATGCACAAAGCGATTGACCGTTATGGTGCTGGTTCGGGAGGATCACGAAATATAAGTGGCTCTTATGAAATGTATGAGCATCTTGAATCAGAATTAGCACAATGGCATAAAAAAGAAGCCGCTTTAGTTTTTCCTACGGGGTTTACATCTAATGATGCAACAATACAATGCTTACTGCGGTTGTTTCCTGAATTAGTCGTGATTAGTGATGAACTAAATCATGCATCTATTGTGAATGGTATTCGTGCAACCAAAAATAATAGAGAAATATTCCAGCACAATGACATAGAACACCTTGAACAAATTTTAAAAAAATATCCATATAATAGACCTAAAATTATTATATTCGAATCAGTCTATTCAATGGATGGGGATATTTCTCCTGTTGAAGAAATAATATCTTTGGCAAAAAAATATAATTCATTAACTTACCTTGATGAAGTACATGCTGTTGGTATATATGGCCCTGAAGGAGCTGGTATTGCAGCAGAAAGAAATATTTCTGAACAAATTGATATTATTCAAGGAACAATGGCGAAATCGATAGGAATAATAGGTGGGTACATTGCTTCCAGCAATGAATTCATTGATTCAATAAGATCTTTTTCAACAGGATTTATATTCACAACATCTTTACCTCCCAGCGTTACCGCTGGTTGTCTGGCAAGTATTAGATATATAAAAGAAAATAATTATCTCAGAGAACAATTATACCTTAACACATCTCGTATCAGAGTCTTATTTAAAGAGAAAAATATTCCTTTAATGGCTGGTTCTCAAACACATATTCTTCCTGTCATGATTGGAAATGCACAAGACTGTCGGAATGCAGCCGAACGACTTTTGCAAGTCCATAGTATTTATATACAGCCTATTAACTATCCATCAGTACCGATAGGTACAGAACGTTTCAGAATTAATGTAACACCCAATCATACTCTAGAGCAAATTGAACAACTTGCAGATGCAGTACAAGAGGTTTTTCAATATTTAAATATTTATCCTTTTATTAATAAGACTAAAAAATAAGAAATTGAAAAATGAAAAAATTATCCCATACAATACGCAAGGCAGAATTAAAGGATATCGAAGAACTTATATTATTGCGTAGTCGATTACTTGATGATACTCATTATTGTTATTCAAGTCATACATTGGAAGAACAGAAAGTTTGGAAAAAAAACTATCGCAATTGGTTAATGGATAATCTCAATAGAAAAGAATGGATAAATATTTTAGTTGCTGAAAACCATAACGATAAAAGATTATATGGGTGCGTAACAGGAATCATTGATCATAGAGCACCAGCACAGGATTGTTTGAATGGGTTATCTGGGTGGATTCAATCGATGGTTGTATTACCAGAGCTGCAACGCAGTGGGATAGGTACAAAATTGATACAGCAGTTACTTATGTGGTTCTTGACATTAGAAATAAAAAAAATCACTTTACAATCAACAGTAAATTCTGAAATATTTTATACATCAGTTGGTTTTTTAAAAAGTGATGAAAATACTTTTTATTATATGAGTGAGTCTCCATGAATATTCTAATCGTTGGATTGGGGTATGCGGGTAAGCGTTATCAACGTACCTTTGAATCTCTTTCAAGGAAATATCCAGAAGTCGAAATAAATTTAGCATATGTGGGTAGAAAACGTAAACAAAGTCATTTAGTTTATTTTGAAACAATCTCAGACGCGCTGATTTATTTTTCACCAGAAATTATTATTGTTAGTGTCAATGATATTGATCACTTTGAAGTTATAAAAAAACTGCGTGATTATCTAGGATTTATTATTTGTGAAAAACCATTTATCACCGCTAGTGATAATCTTGAAGAGGCATGTTCTGCACTATCAGCTTGTCATGGCTTTGTATTGAATCTTGTTGAACGTTATTCCAAGGCAACGGAAAAACTAAGAATTCTTGTTAAAGAAAATAATTGGTCTCTCATCAGAGCAAGTTTTTACTGGGGAAAAAATAGAATTAATGATTATCGCCCGACATGTGGTGTTACTAGTGAAATTATTCATGCTTTAGATCTTATGGAATGGATTTGTCCCCATGAAGGAGAATTAAAAATAGCATCATCTTCAGCTACGTGCTCTGATTTTTCCATTTCAGGGGATGATATTATAGATACTGCTCTGATCACGGCCAGTATGGGAAAAGCGGTGGTGGTAGGTTATAGCAGTTTTGTGAATGTCGTTAGGCAACGTACTGTCGATTTCTCTTTTAATGACATAAAAAATAAACTAATCCATGCACGTATTATTTTTGATACGCCATACTGGGATAGTGATCATCTTCAAGTATGGATACAAGACAATGTTGGAAAAAAAGAAATACTATATGAAGTTAAAGTTACTCCAGAATATTATTCGGATGAATTAGATGCTATAGGCAAACTGTCAACACTTTGTGAGCAGGTTCTTCAATTTGTTGTTAATGGAAAAGAGCCATCTCAACCTTTTGCTGGAGTAGAAACAGCAAAAATACTCCAGCAGAAACTTAATGAAATACATTCAAATTCAATAAATATCGTGTCGGCTAATTATATTCGGGGCAAAGAGAGAATTATTCAATCTGAAGACAGTAATTTTGAGAGCCTTGGTTAAGGTTAATACCTAAGTGGAGATATGTGATGTGTGGAATAACAGGCTGGTTATCATATAATCAACATATGGAAGGTCATCGCAATATTATTCAGAAGATGACTGATACTATGTCTAATCGTGGTCCTGATGCACAAGGTATATGGATTGACGGCCCTGTTGCTTTAGGTCATCGACGCCTTTCAATTATTGATTTAGAAGGGGGGCGTCAACCAATGACTGCTAAATACAAGAGCAACAAAGAAATTGTGGTTATTACGTATAGTGGGGAGGTCTATAACTTCAAAGAATTGCGTATTGAATTGGAGTATAGAGGACATCACTTCTCTACTTTAAGTGATACTGAAGTTGTGCTCAGAGCTTATATTGAATGGGGCATTGATTTTGCAGAAAAACTTAATGGGATGTATGCCTTTGCTATTTGGGATATTCATCAACAATCTTTAATTCTTGTTCGTGATCGTATGGGGGTAAAACCTCTCTATTATTACCAAACAGGTGATGGTGTTATTTTTGGTTCTGAACCCAAAGCTATTTTAGCTAACCCGATTGTATCGGCTAGAGTTTCCGAAGAGGGTCTAAGAGAAATACTTGAGATGGTCAAAACACCTGGTCATGCTATTTTTGATGGTATGCGGGAAATTCTGCCAGGTGAAATTATCATCTTTAATCGTCAGGGAGTTAATCAGCGCCGTTATTGGAAACTTGAGGCCATAGAACATACTGATTCACTCGGAAAAACCATTTCTCATACTCGTGATTTACTGGAAGATATTGTTGAAAAACAAATTTTGTCTGATGTACCGATTTGCAGCCTTTTATCTGGAGGCCTTGATTCTTCCATTATTACGGCATTGGCGTCTAAAAAATTACTTGAGAGCCAAAAAGAAAACATTAATTCTTTTTCTATTGATTTTGCTGATCATGGTAGTCAATTTGTCGTCGATTCAGTACGAGGAACGCCAGATGCGCCATTCGTTCACGACTTGGTCAGTATGATTAAATCCAATCATAACGAGATAATTTTGAATAGCAGTGAACTGGCTGATAATGATTTAAGAATGAAAGTTATTCGGGCGTTAGATTTCCCTCCTGCTTTTTGGGGAGACATGTGGCCTTCATTGTATCGGCTATTTGAAGAAGTTCGTAAACATTCAAAAGTTGCTCTTTCGGGCGAATCCGCAGATGAAGTATTTGGCGGGTATCGGTGGTTTCATGATCCCGAATCCATTAATGCCAATACATATCCTTGGTTAACTTCTGTTACAGGTAAGTATTTTGATGGTAAGCCTCTTTTTAGCCTAAATCTACTTAATAAATTGAAAATGAATGAATTTTTAAAAGACAACTATGCTCAGGCTTTAGCAGAAACACCATTATTATCAGGAGAGAGTGATATTGATAAAAGAATGCGTCAAATAAGCTATGTTAACTTGACTCGTTTTGTGCAGACATTGCTGGATCGTAAAGATCGAATGAGCATGGCTGTTGGTTTAGAAGTAAGAGTACCATTTTGTGACCATCGTTTAGTTGAATATGCATTTAACATTCCTTGGAACATGAAATCGTTTGATGGGCGGGAGAAAAGTATATTGCGGGCAGCTACCCGTGACATTTTACCAGCATCAATTTCTAAACGTGTCAAAAGTCCTTATCCATCGACTCAAGACCCTGCCTATGAAAATGCTTTGCGTAACACCATGTCTGAGATCATGTTGGATAATCAAGCACCTGTTCGCCCACTTTTGGATCAAAAACTTGTTAGTGAAAAACTCAGTTTTTCTGTTGGTTCAAATTCACCTATGTATTCCCGTATGGGAATGGAACTCGCGGTTGGGCTGAATAGTTGGCTAAAAGAATACAAAGTTGAGTTAAATTTTTAGCAGGCACTCATGCTGTTCTTATACTTTTAAAAGCAGCAATGGTTTCTCTTGGCATAATGAAATTCGTTGAGGTCTGAATATGCACTCAAACAGTAGTTTTTCCGTATATCTTATTGCCATTGGTGCATTTGCCCTTGGTATGGCTTCATACGTAACGGCTGGCTTGATCCCTTTGATTGAAACATCTTTTTCCGTATCTGTTGCTATGGCTGCACAGTTAGTGACTGCTTTTACACTGGCGTATGGGTTGGGTTCTCCATTATTTGTTGCAGTGCTACCCATGAATAAGCAGAGGCAAGGGCTTTTGTTAGCACTTGTCATTTTCTTTGTGGCCAATGCTGCCAGTGCATTAAGCAGTAATTTTCACATGTTATTAATATTCAGGGCTATTGCAGGCATTGGTGCTGGAGTTTATCTGGCTATGGGAATTGCAGCTTCAGCAGCCCTTTCAGAACGCAATAATCAGGGTAAATCTATCGCCATTATTATGGGAGGCATGGCAAGTGGGGTGGTATTAGGTGTGCCCCTTAGTCTTATTTTAGCTAATTATGCAGGCTGGCAGGCAGCACTATGGCTGATAAGTTTATTGGGATTGGCATCATTTATTGGATTGGCTTTAAAGCTTCCTGCCTTGCCCGATACTTCACACATTCCTCTGAAAAGAAAAATAGCTATTTTAGCTGATGGTAATGTCTTAATGATTTTGTTAGTTTCCCTTTTGGCTGCAATATCCAGTTTGGGAATGTATACATTCATTGCGCCATTAATTTCAGAGCCAAGTTATAACGTGAATGTTTCTGTAACCACTTATTTATGGGTATGGGGAATTGGCGGGGTTATTGGTAGCTTCCTGATTGGGCCAATTGTAGATCGGATTAAAGGCCCATTACTGACATTGATTATCATGGTATTACTCGCCATTTCATTATTATTACTCCCATTGTTCGCTGAAATAAATCAGTGGTTGGTTATGTTGCCAATTGCATTATGGGGAGCTTTAGGGTGGGCATTACAAGTTCCACAAAATAATGAGTTGATTAGTACCCGTGAGAAGCAGGGAGATGGAAATTTAGCGGTAGCATTGAATGAGTCTGCACTTTATCTTGGTAGTGCTATTGGTGCCGCTATCGGAGGATTGTTACTTTCATTGAGTATTCCAATATGGATTCTAGCTGTTGCCGCAGGTGGAATTGCCGTTATCGGGGGGATCATACAAATATTTTATCTTTTACGAACAAGTCAAAGGACAACGAATGATTCTCAATAGCTGCTTATGGTTTTAAGATATTGAGCGACACTCAATCTGATTTAAGGGATTTGGCTATATCAT
Source organism: Xenorhabdus bovienii (assembly GCF_024721015.1). Taxonomy (GTDB): domain Bacteria; phylum Pseudomonadota; class Gammaproteobacteria; order Enterobacterales; family Enterobacteriaceae; genus Xenorhabdus; species Xenorhabdus bovienii. The sequence continues at coordinate 82,452 of NZ_JANAIF010000006.1, read as the reverse complement.
TCTGCAGTCAGATTGAGTTCTCATTTATATTACTTGAACTTCTCACTCTAACTTAGTACAAATAACCCCAGCCACAATCACAAGACAGGCCAATAATCGTATTTTGCTAAATGGCTCCTGCAGAATAAAGACAGGCAATAGCACTGCAAACAGTACGCTAGTCTCACGTAGTGCGGCTACCATCACAATAGAAGCATGACTCATCGCCCAAATGACAATACCATAGCTCAACAACTGCATTAGCCCACCTAATAACCCTTGTTTCCAGTATTGACGGACGTTTTGTCCGGCCGTTTTCCGGTATTTGAAATAAATAATCACGCCCATTGACCAGCCATGAATAGCGAATAACCACAAGATATAGGTTAAGGCGTTATCACTGGCACGGGAGCCAATCCCATCAGACAAGGTATAGCAGGCAGTAAATATTGAGGTTGTAAGTGCTGCGATTAATGTCCTGCGATCCATCTGGATGGATTTCTTACCGTGAGGAAATGCGATCAAAATAACCCCTGCGATAATTAAACTGACGCCCAACCTGGCAAAGGGCGGTAATACTTCCTGCAATATTATCCAACTCAATAAGACGGTAATTAGCGGTGCACACCCTCTGGCGATGGGATATACCTGGCTTAAATCTCCTGTGGCATAAGAACGGCTCAGAAACAGGCAATAACCAATATGCAGGATGGAAGATAGTATTAACCACGGTAGAGAGGCGGGTGTGGGTAATCCAACCCAGAACAATCCGGATGTCGAAATCAGACCGGCAAAAAAGACGATAATTGAAATACCCAAGAATCGATCAGCACTGATTTTGACTAAAGCATTCCAACTAGCATGTAACAAGGCGGCAGCAAGTACAGATAATAATAGGAAAGTTGTCATGGCTATATTTTAGTCATTACGTTAATGGATTGATGATAAAAACAGCTTTTGATGCTTATATCAATATACCCATCACAGAAAAAATGTTACTTTCTCAATGTTATAATTCGATTATACCGACTCATATCGCATAAATAATCGATTTTTTCCGAAGTCATGACTGTCATAACATGAGCGCCCTAATTAACTTCATAGGTTATCTATCCATGACTGCAATCATTCGCCAGTTTTTAAAGTTAGAAGCAGCAGGAGGAATTATTCTCATTATTGCTGCGATTGTTGCACTGGTTATGGCGAATACGCCATTGCAGGGTATCTACCACCAATTTCTCAACCTTCCGGTTGCGGTACAATTTGCCGCATTGGAAATTAACAAACCGCTGTTGCTCTGGATCAATGATGGCTTAATGGCCGTATTTTTCCTGATTGTCGGCTTGGAAGTTAAGCGAGAATTAATGGAAGGTTCGCTGGCTGGCCGTGACAAAGCCGTTTTCCCTGCGATTGCCGCAGTTGGAGGCATGATCGCACCGGCTCTGGTCTACCTGTTGTTTAACGGTGGTGATGAAATCACTCGGCAGGGTTGGGCTATCCCCGCCGCTACAGATATTGCATTTGCGCTGGGTGTCATGGCACTGCTGGGAAAACGTGTGCCAACAGCATTAAAAGTCTTTTTGCTTGCTCTGGCGATTATGGATGACTTGGGTGTCATCATTATTATCGCCCTGTTTTACACCAAAACCGTTTCGTTAATCGCTCTCGGCCTAGCAGGAGCAATGATAGCGCTTCTGGTTTGGATGAACTGGCGCGGAATAGCTAAAACATCTGCTTATCTGGTGGTCGGTGCTGTTTTGTGGGTTTGTATCCTGAAATCCGGTGTTCATGCAACATTAGCTGGCGTCATTGTTGGGTTCATGATCCCTTTGCGCTGCAAAAAAGGTCATTCACCTTCTGAATCCCTTGAGCATGGTTTGCATCCGTGGGTAGCTTATTTAATCCTGCCATTATTTGCTTTTGCCAATGCGGGGGTCTCGTTACAGGGGGTAACATTGAACGGGTTAACGGGGATGTTGCCAGTGGGGATTGCACTTGGTCTGTTTATTGGCAAGCCTCTGGGTATTTTTCTGTTTAGCTGGATCTCAGTAAAACTGGGTGTTGCCAAATTACCGGAGAAAATTGATCTGAGGCAGATCTTTGCCGTCTCGGTACTGTGTGGGATCGGTTTTACTATGTCTATCTTTATTTCTGGCCTGGCATTTGAAGGTTTAAATGACGCTTTCAGTACTTACTCCCGCTTGGGCATATTGATTGGCTCAACAGCCGCAGCTGTCATTGGTTATGGGCTATTGAATATACTTTTGCCGAAGAGAAAACATCGCCAAACGCAGATGAATAGATTAATTTAGGATAAAAATATATGCGGGTTTCACATTTAAACTTTAACCACCTTTATTATTTTTGGCATGTCTGCAAGGAAGGTTCCGTTGTTGGAGCAGCAGAGGCGTTATACCTGACGCCACAGACCATTACTGGTCAGATTAAGGCTTTGGAAGAACGTCTGAGTGGAAAGTTGTTCAAGCGTCAAGGGAGAGGATTGGTTCCGTCTGAGTTGGGGCAATTGGTTTTTCGTTATGCAGATAAAATGTTTATGCTCAGTCACGAAATGCTGGATATCGTCACTTACAGCCGAGAATCAAACCTGCTGTTTGATGTGGGTGTAGCAGATGCGTTGTCCAAGCGCTTAGTCAGCAAAGTGCTGGAAACCACAGTCGTGGAGCATGAGAAAATCCACCTGCGCTGTTTTGAATCAACCCATGAAATGCTGCTCGAGCAACTGAGCCAGCATAAGCTCGATATGATCCTGTCAGATTGCCCGGTTGACTCTTCTCAGCAAGAAGGGCTGTTCTCAGTGAAACTGGGCGAATGCAGCGTCAGCTTTTACTGCCGTCAGCCGATCCCAGAAAAACCGTTTCCAGAATGTCTGGAAGAGCGCCGTTTACTGATCCCCGGTCGCCGTTCGATGCTGGGCAGGAAACTTCTGACATGGATACGCAATAAAAACCTGCAAGTTGAAGTGCTAGGTGAATTCGATGATGCTGCGCTGATGAAAGCGTTTGGCATGTATCACAACGCTATTTTCATTGCGCCTTCTTTCTATGCCAGTGACATCTTCGTTGATAGCGATATTGTTGAAATTGGTCGATTGGATGCCGTGCAGGAAGAATATTATGTCATTTTTGCTGAGCGCATGATTCAGCATCCGGCTGTTCAACGAGTTTGTAACAAGGATTTTTCTGCATTATTCAATGCACCCCTCAAAAAATATCACTGAAACTTAAAACTACAGGCACAAAAAAACCGGCACTAGGCCGGTTTTTTCAGCATGATCAAAAACAATAATTACATTGCTTTGATTTGCGCTGCCAGAGCAGATTTATGACGTGCTGCTTTATTTTTGTGGATCAGACCCTTGCAGGAATGACGATCAACAATTGGTTGCATGTCATTGAATGCTTTCTGTGCAGCTTCTTTATCGCCAGAAGCGATAGCTACGTATACTTTCTTGATAAAAGTACGCACCATAGAACGACGGCTTGCATTGTGCTGACGGCGTTTCTCTGACTGTATGGCGCGTTTCTTAGCTGATTTGATATTAGCCAAGGTCCAACTCCCAAATATATTCTAGCGAGGACAATTCAAAGGCCGAGAAATATGCATGTTCAGCCTTCTTTTGTCAATGGATTTGTGTAAATAAGCGCCGTTGTACAGCGACGCTGATTACGTTGTGATGGGGCAGGATTTTATCAGCTTACTGAAAGGGAATACAGTCTTTCGCAACAAAAAACTCAATGAATCACTAAGAAGTGAGATAAATTAAATATTTTTCGGGCATCTGGCCTGTTTTTATTGTAAGAATCAGGTTATTAATTAAAAACCCTTTGTGATCGTGGGTTAACCTTGTGCGCTGTACAAGGTATAATCCGGCAATTTCCACGGTATTGAGCCAGCTATGGAGCTAATTCGCGGTGTACACAATATCCGGGCGCGTCACCATGGTTGCGTGCTGACGATTGGTAATTTTGATGGTGTCCATCGCGGGCACCAGGCTTTATTGAAACATTTGAAACAAGAAGGGCTGCGTTCCGGGTTACCGACGATGGTCATGATTTTCGAACCGCAGCCATTGGAAGTTTTTGCTGTCGATAAAGCGCCAGCCCGCCTGACACGGCTGAGAGATAAAATAAGATATCTATCCCAGTATGGCGTTGATTATCTGTTATGTGTGAAATTTGACCGAAATTTCGCAACTAATTCACCTGAAGCCTTTGTTTCACGGCTGCTCGTGGAAAAACTGGGTGTTAAGTTTCTGGCAATAGGGGATGATTTCCGTTTTGGCAAAAATCGCCTCGGAGATTTTCACTATTTACAACAAGCGGGTAAACAATACGGTTTTGATGTTGCCAGCACAGACAGTTTCTGTGACAGCGGTCTGCGGATCAGCAGTACCGCTATTCGTCAGGCGCTGCAAGATGATGATCTGGCGTTGGCAGAAACATTATTGGGGCATCCTTACAGCATAAGTGGCAGAGTCGTTCACGGTAACCGCTTGGGACGTACAATTGGGTTTCCTACGGCAAACTTACCGTTGAAACGTCTGGTTGCCCCTGTAAAGGGTGTTTATGCTGTGGAAGTTTATGGATTGGGCGATAACCCCTTACCGGGTGTCGCTAATATTGGTAATCGACCCACAGTTTCGGGTCTGGGCCAGCAACTTGAAGTGCATTTGATTGATACCCAAATGGATCTGTATGGGCGTCATATTGATGTGGTATTACGCAAAAAATTGCGTGATGAACAGCGGTTTGCTTCGCTTGATGCGCTTAAACAGCAAATCGCAAATGATGTGGTTGCTGCAAGGGATTATCTTTTGCAGCGATCCGAGTCATGTATCTAGCGGAAAATTGGAACTGAGAATCTATAATGAGTGACTATAAAGACACCCTGAACCTACCGGAAACAGGGTTCCCGATGCGCGGGGATTTAGCCAAGCGCGAACCAGATATGTTGAAACGTTGGTACAAAGAAGGTTTGTATCAGGCGATTAGAAAAGCTAAATCTGGTAAAAAAACATTTATTTTGCATGATGGCCCTCCCTATGCAAACGGCGATATTCATATTGGTCACTCAGTCAATAAAATTCTCAAAGATATTGTTATTAAGTCCAAAGGGTTGTCAGGCTACGATTCGCCTTATATTCCTGGTTGGGACTGCCACGGTTTGCCAATTGAGCTCAAGGTTGAGCAGATTATTGGCAAGCCGGGGGAAAAATTTTCCGCCGCTGAATTCCGTGCTGAGTGCCGCAAATATGCAATGAGCCAGGTCGAAGTACAAAGAGCGGGTTTCATGCGTCTGGGGGTTCTGGGCGACTGGGATAAACCTTATCTGACAATGGATTTCAAAACCGAAGCCGATATCATTCGTGCGCTGGGTCGTATCATCGGTAACGGTCATTTGCTGAAAGGCGTTAAACCCGTTCATTGGTGTACTGACTGTGGCTCCTCCCTTGCAGAAGCCGAAGTTGAATATTACGACAGAACTTCGCCTTCCATTGACGTTCGCTTCAAGGCTGTTGATGCGGATGCGGTGTATGCCAAATTTGATATACAGTCGCTTGGCCTGCCGATCTCTCTGGTTATCTGGACAACCACACCGTGGACATTGCCAGCTAACCGCGCTATTTCGCTGAATGCTGAAATTACTTATCAGTTGGTCAAAATAGAAGACGAATGCCTGATCCTGGCGGCCGAATTGGTTGAATCCGTCATGCAGCGTGCGGGCATGACTTCATGGCAAGTGCTGAGTGACTGTACTGGTGCGGATCTGGAACTACTGCGCTTCAACCACCCATTCATGGGCTTCGACGTTCCTGCAATTCTGGGCGATCACGTTACGCTTGAAGCAGGTACAGGTGCGGTACATACTGCGGGTGGTCACGGCCCGGACGACTACTCCATCAGCCTGAAATATGGCCTTGAAATTGCGAACCCAGTCGGGCCGAATGGCTGCTATATCTCTGGTACTTATCCTTCACTGGATGGCGTATTTGTCTTCAAGGCGAACGATATTATCGTTGAACTGCTGCAAGAAAAAGGCGCTCTGCTGAATGTGGCAAAATTACAGCACAGCTACCCTTGCTGCTGGCGTCACAAAAAACCGATCATCTTCCGTGCGACTCCACAGTGGTTCATCAGCATGGATCAGAACGGTCTGCGTGAACAATCACTGAAAGAGATCAAAGGCGTTGAGTGGATACCGGGCTGGGGGCAGGCACGTATTGAATCAATGGTAGAAAATCGTCCGGATTGGTGTATCTCCCGTCAGCGTACATGGGGCGTACCAATGTCCCTGTTCCTGCACAAAGAAACGCAGGAGTTGCACCCACGTACACAAGAGTTGATCGAAGAAGTTGCCAAGCGTGTTGAAGTCGATGGTATTCAAGCATGGTGGGATCTGGACACCGCAGAATTACTGGGTGCTGACGCCGCTGATTACGTGAAGGCACCGGATACGCTGGATGTTTGGTTTGATTCAGGAAGTACTCACTCCTCTGTTGTAGATGCTCGTCCAGAATTTCACGGCAACTCAGCAGATATCTATCTGGAAGGCTCCGATCAGCACCGTGGCTGGTTCATGTCCTCATTAATGTTGTCTACAGCGATTAAGGGCAAGGCACCTTACCGTCAAGTTCTGACTCATGGGTTCACCGTGGATGAACAGGGACGCAAAATGTCCAAATCCATCGGTAATACCGTCAGCCCGCAAGATGTGATGAATAAACTGGGTGCGGATATTCTGCGTCTGTGGGTGGCATCCACTGACTATTCTGGTGAAATCGCGGTTTCTGACGAAATCCTGAAACGCTCTGCCGATGCGTACCGCCGTATTCGTAATACCGCTCGTTTCCTGCTGGCAAACCTGAATGGTTTTGACCCGGAACAACATATGGTGAAAGCGGAAGATATGGTCGCGCTGGATCGTTGGGCAGTGGGTCGTGCTCAGGCAGCACAGGCTGATATCCTCAAATGCTATGACGAATATGATTTCCACTCCGTCGTCCAACGTTTGATGCAGTTCTGCTCCGTAGAAATGGGTTCATTCTATCTGGATATCATTAAAGACCGCCAATACACCGCGAAGAGCGATGGTCTGGCTCGTCGTAGCTGCCAGAGCGCCCTGTACCATATTGCAGAAGCACTGGTGCGCTGGATGGCGCCGATCCTTTCCTTCACCGCTGATGAAGTCTGGAATGAACTGCCGGGCAACCGCGCCCAGTATGTCTTTACTGAAGAGTGGTACGACGGGCTGTTTGGTCTGGAAGATGGCGCAGATATGAACGATACTTTCTGGGCTGAATTGCTGGAAGTACGTGGTGAAGTGAACAAGGTTCTGGAACAGGCTCGTGCTGATAAACATATCCGCAGTTCACTGGAAGCCGCAGTTACCCTCTATGCTGACGAAGCATTGGCAGGAAAACTCAACAAACTATCTGACGAATTGCGTTTTGTTCTGCTGACTTCTCAGGTTGAAGTTGCCACTTATGCCGCAGCAGGTGACGATGCACAGCAGAGTGAACTTAAAGGCTTGAAAGTTGCTTTCCGCAAAGCGGATGGAGAGAAATGCCCACGTTGCTGGCACTATGCTAAAAATGTGGGGTTGGTGGCGGAACATGCAGAACTTTGCGGCCGCTGTGTGACTAACGTTGCCGGTAACGGTGAAGAGCGTAAATTTGCCTGATGAATAAACCCATTTGTTCCACTGGTCTTCGCTGGCTTTGGCTGGTTGTAGTGGTATTGATACTGGATTTAGGAAGCAAACAGTTAGTGTTGCAGAATTTCACACTGTATGAATCCACACCATTGATACCTTATTTCAATCTGACTTATGCTCAGAATCCGGGGGCTGCATTCAGTTTTCTCGCTGATAAGGGCGGCTGGCAGCGCTGGTTCTTTGCATTGGTGGCTATCATCATCTCTGCTGTACTGCTGGTGATGATGTACCGCTCTAGTGCCAAGCAGAAACTGAGTAATGCTGCTTACGCCTTGGTGATTGGTGGGGCATTGGGGAATTTGTTCGATCGGCTGGTACATGGCTTTGTTGTCGATTTCATCGACTTTTACGTCGGGGAATGGCACTGGCCTACTTTTAATATTGCAGACTCTGCGATCTGTATCGGGGCAGCTTTCATCATCATAGAGAGCTTTATCAGCCCGGATGACAAGAAAACAGCATCGAAATCACAATAAGAAATCAGCCCCGGTCAATGGTACTGGGGCTGATAATTTCATCTATACCCAATCAGTTTCAACGGGTATATGTGCAATCATTTTTTGAGTAATAGGTGTGAGCAATATGTCAACGCAGGTGCAAGTGCACAGTGCAGTTTTATTACACTTCACATTAAAGCTGGATGATGGCTCAACGGCAGACTCGACTTACAGTCAAGGTAAGCCTGCGTTATTCCGCTTGGGTGATGGTAGCCTCTCTGAGCCATTGGAACAGCAGCTTCTTGGCTTGAAAGTGGGTGATAAACATCAATTCACGCTGGCGGGAGAAGCCATTTTCGGCAAACCCAATCCTGATTTGGTGCAATATTTTACACCCCGTGATTTTGCCGATGCCGGCATTCCTGAAGTGGGAACCATCATGCTATTTACTGCCATGAATGGCAGTGAAATGCCGGGTTTAGTCAAAGAAGTGGCTGAAGGTTCCATCATCGTTGATTTTAACCATCCGCTGGCTGACCAAAACATCACTTTTGACATTGAAGTGCTGGAGATTGACCCTCAGTTGGAGGAAAATCATGCAAATATTGCTGGCTAATCCCCGTGGTTTCTGTGCCGGTGTTGATCGTGCCATCAGCATCGTTGAGCGTGCGTTGGAACTGTATGGCGCACCGATTTATGTTCGTCATGAAGTGGTTCACAATCGCTATGTGGTTGACAATCTCAGGGAACGTGGCGCTATTTTCATTGAAGACATTGCAGAAGTCCCTGATGGTGCGATCCTGATCTTCTCAGCACATGGTGTTTCTCAGGCTATTCGTGCGGAAGCCCGCTCCCGTAATTTAACTATGCTGTTTGATGCCACTTGTCCACTGGTGACAAAAGTACATATGGAAGTGGCACGGGCGAGTCGCAAAGGCAAAGAAGCGATTCTGATCGGTCACGCAGGCCATCCTGAAGTGGAAGGCACGATGGGGCAATACAATAACCCTGAAGGCGGCATGTATCTGGTGGAATCACCGGCAGATGTGTGGAAACTGCAGGTTAAGGATGAAAATAACCTCTGCTTTATGACTCAGACGACGCTTTCTGTGGATGACACATCAGAAGTGATCGATGCGCTGAATGCACGTTTTCCGAACATTGTTGGCCCACGTAAAGATGATATCTGTTATGCCACGACTAACCGTCAGGAAGCAGTTCGTGACTTGGCATCAGGTGCCGATGTGGTCTTGGTGGTAGGCTCGAAAAATTCATCAAATTCAAACCGTCTGGCTGAACTAGCACAGCGGGTAGGTAAACCTGCTTATTTGATTGATTCGGCGGATGATATCAAATCAGAGTGGATCAAAGGTGTGAACGCCATTGGCGTAACTGCGGGAGCATCGGCGCCGGATATTTTAGTTCAGCAGGTTATTGAACGTTTGAAGGCCTTTGGCGCGGATACCGTCACCGAACTGCATGGCCGTGAAGAGAATATTGTCTTTGAAGTGCCAAAAGAATTGAGAGTTGAGGTGAAAGAGGTTAATTAAATTTATTTTAATTAATATTCTTTCCAAGATATTAAAGGTCTACCATGAATAAATAAGTCGATTATGGTAGACCTTATGATTTTCGCATTAAATGATAACCCATAATTTTTAATGGAAATAGTATAGAATTAACAACTTTCTTTTCATAGTGTATGCAATAATATTTTTTAATATAAAATGTTTTTAATTAAGTCGGTATTTCAAATTGCTAACTTCTACAGGTTCGGCATTACTGATCATTGTTAACACGTAATTCAGGCAGTTGTGGAAACCCCAGAACTCAATGTAGTCATATTTACCTTCTTTGGCCAGTTTTTCTGCGTTAGCTTCCCTTAATACTGTGTAGTCATACCATTCTTTAATGCTACTTGTGCGGTGATGCCAGTCGTGACAAATCAGTGAACCTTGCAATACCAGCATTCGAACAGGTAAATGATAGAATAAGTGTTTGATAGCCCATATTATCCAAGATAGCCAATATCTTAATGCAAAACTTTTGGGACAAGGTGAGCCACAGAAACGCCCTAGAGAGTTATTAATATGGCTATCACGAACAGTTTCTTTCTTCTGACGTAATAACCAAACATGTTCAGTTATTAAATGTAATAGTGACGCTATTTGATACACAATCACGTAAGGAACGATGATAAACAGCACAAAAGGTATGATACCAATAAACCAAGCCAGGTAACCCAAAAATAGAAACTGAGTGATTGTCATGATGAATCGGTAAACAGGAACGCCTATTAAGTTGGATTTAATCCGGCCATAAAGGTATGACAAATGAAAATAGGGGCTGAATAGGGTTAAAAGTAAATTAAGGTAGAGTTGTTTTTTTGACTTTCCAGGCGTAAATCCCAATTTATATATTGCTGCGAGATCCTTATCTTCTATTGTTGAAAAATCTTTGCCATGATGCTCATAGATATGGAATTGACGGTATGAACTATAAGGCTGGGTTATTAATATTGTAGATAAAATTTCACATATAATTTTATTGCGTGTTTGAGTTGAGAGTAAATTTCCATGTACACCTTGGTGAATGATAGTTGCAACAATATATCTGGCACCTGAAGTGGAAAATAATACACCAATTAAATAAATTATAATTTTAACAGGTAACGTCAATTCACTATTAAGTGCGAAATAAATAACTAGAGTGCCGACCACAACCCAACTAATAGACCAACATATCATTTCAATAGAACTAGATTTCCATAATGATTTCCTGTTAGGAATATCTTTTCCTGTTAACCAACTCCATAATCCTTGAAAGGGTAATATTTTGTATGTATTCCGGATGGTAGTAGACTCACTATAAAAATCAATGCCTGTCTTCATTATGTCCTCCTATCTATAAAATAGCGGATAAGATATAAAACGCGATTAGGCTGATAATGACACATACGACGAGGTTTCGGATAAAAAAAGCAAAAATAGTGGTTAGTAATGCTCCCCATAAATAAGGATTATTAGTGAATTCTCTTAATTCTCCTTGTTCCATTAAAATAATAGGGCCACATATTGCAATAAGTAAGCAAGGTGCGGAATATTTTAGGGATTCATTTAATATTCTAGGTAACTTTACCGGCATTTTAGGTTCTAGAAAAATATACCGGTTAAAAAATACAATGCTGGCTAAAACAAAAATCAAGGTCCAGCTCATGTTGACTCCTTAGCCAGTTTGGCGATAAGTACAGAAAAGAACATGCCACTGACACCCGCAATGATAATTGCGCCTTCAACATGTAAATAAGATAACAGCATGGACAAAGTCAATGAAAAACAGACACCACAAAATATGCTGATTTTTTTAATCATCGGAATGACGATAGTAATGAATGTGGCAACAATTGAAAAATCCAGATGATATTTCGCCAGATCGGGAATGGTGGAAGCCATTACGATCCCCAGTAAACTAAAGAGATTCCAGCATAGATAAAAACACAATCCTGCCCCAATTAAGTAACTAGGAGTTAAAGAGGATTTATTTTGTTGAGCGCAACTTAGCGCAAACAACTCATCAGTGAGCAAAAAGCCAATGGGTAATCGATAGCGAGCTTTTAAGACAGCAACATATTCCCGTAAAGTTAAACCATAGAGAAAATGTTGGGCTGTGATAAAAAAGACCGAAATAATAATAGTGAATACACTGGCACCAGATGCCAGTAACCCAAGCGTAACTAATTGTGCAGCTCCTGCAAACAGGATGGCTGACATGCCGATGCTTTGCCCCAGCGTTAATCCTGATTGTACGGCAACCGAGCCAGCAAGGATCCCCCAGGGAATAACTGACAGGCAAAGTGGTAACATATGATACATGCCAGACAAAAAACTTCGCCAAGATGGAATGGCTGGCTGGGCGACAGTTTCTGTATCAGTTAATGATTTTTCCATAACAAAAGCCATATCAGTAAGATAAAAAATAGTTGTAGATGAATCAGCTTACGAATAGAGAGTGCAGGAGTATTGAATAAAATTGCGATAAAAAAATATGTTGTCAGGATATGGTAAAATACTGACCAAATAGGTTAATAAAAGATGCTGACTAAGGTGTTTGAAGGGAGCGTACAAATATGCCGGGAGTAATACCCAGTGCATGTTTAAAATGACGATTGAAATGGCTTTGATCAGAAAATCCGCAGCGGATAGCTGTATTAAGTATGGAGTGGCCAGCCAATAACAACCTTCTCGCCATGCGTAAACGGGCAAAAATCAGGTAAACATGGGGAGTGACGCCGATGGTTTTCTTAAACTGCCGTAGAAAATGCCATTGACTAAGCTGAGCCATCTCTGCCAATTGACTGAGAGAAATATCATTTTCTGCATAAGCATCAATATATTTTTTGGTCATAAATATTTGTCGTTCAGCGGAAGGCAGCTCTTGTGTTGTAATACGCGTCTGACTATGCCGCATTATCAACCAGGAAAGTGAAGATAGCAGCATTGTTTCCTTAAGCAACATATTGCTATTTTGTGCCAATATATCAAAAGTCATGCGTAATTGTTCGGCCAAGCCGGGATCATGCACGACAGCAGAGGGAAACCAAGGGATAGCGCCATCAGCATGTTTTAAATCACGTGATAATGAAAGCAGTAAATCAGGTGATGGATAGATTGCCTGATATGACCAGCCTGCCACTCCCGCGGAAGAACCAGTATGAATTTCATCTGCATTAACCAGAATAATATCGCCTTTGGGAGCGATATGTTCTGTGCCTGTACGGTGGAAACGTTGTGCCCCTTCTTCTATAACACCTATACAAAAAGTTTCATGGACATGACGGGAGAAAACCTGCTTATGGTAGCTTGCCTTAAGCATTTCCAATCCACCGAATTCTTTAAGATGAAAAAAATTGGTGTATTCTTTTACATTTTCCTGTTTTGCCATAAATGATTGCCCAATTATCAACTGAAACTTATCTGATTATGTATGTCCTTCATCTTTCAAATCGCGGCGTAGTTGGCTGTGTTCACCTGAACCAGTCACATAACTGTCTATATTTCCAGGGATTAGCTTACTTGCTGCTGCTGTGAGATTTTCAAACATTACACCTATATTGGCTTATTTATTAGATAATTTGCAACAAGCTCATAAGGACGTTGCTTGATGAAATGGTTTCTTATTTTTGTATAAAATTGCTGTGTCAGTTTAAATGGGAGAGTTCTATATTTTAATTTTTAACGCTGTAATTTAACTAACACTATTATAGTGCTGCGTTATTGAATTTTATCAGTCTCTGTAGTGAGTCGTAATCTATTAGTATATAAGAAGATGCTTGATTTTTGACTCAACTCAAACCAGGCTAAATGACATGAAAATTCATCTGACGCCAACACAAAAACAAGCCCTTGAGTTAATGCATGACACTTGTCGTGACAAGCGGGTTTGTGACCGTATTAAAGCGGTTCTTTTGGCTTCTGAGGGCTGGTCGGCTCAGATGATTGTTCAGGCTTTGCGTATTCACGAAAGTACGGTGAATCGTCACCTGCAAGACTACTTCAGTCAGAAAAAGTTAGCACCTGAAACGGCGGCTCTGAAAGCCATCTGTCCGCCGAACAAACCGCAGAACTGATCGACTATTTGACGAGCAATTTGTTGCACACGACTGCCGAGATTGTGGCCTATGTCTGGGCGCGTTGGTAGATGACTTTCACCGTTCCCGGTATGACTAAATGGCTTCACCGTCAGGGATTTAGCGACAAAAAAACAACGGGGATTCCGTATAAATTCGATGCCAACAAACAGCAACAATTTATTGAAGCTTATCAAGCCCTAAAAGACTCGGTGGGTCAGGAAGAACCTATCCTGTTTAGCCGAAGATATGTCGTTTGTCCTCATTATTGAGTTGCATTATCTGCCCCCTTACAGTCCTAACCTGAATCCGATTGAACGATTATGGAAGTTCATGAATGAGCAGGTCCGTAACAATGTCTACTTCGAAAACTCTCAGGTCTTCCGTGACGCTATTCATCACTTTTTTAATGTTACTCTCCGAGAAAAAGCCGGGGAACTCGTTTGCCGATTAAATGATAATTTTCAAATCCTGAAACCTGCATCTTCAAGTTAAGCGGGTATAGATGTCTTTATAATAGCCAGGATAGGAGAAAAATCGGCGTATTTTTTCAGTTTCATGTTGATATCTCACATTGATATTAATCAAAATAGCAAGCTTGTGAGATGTCAAGAATTATTAAACCACAACAATTTTAGGGTGGGAGTATACGTTTATCAATATTTAATTTAAAACATATGACCAAAAACATACACTCTCACCTTGTTGCAATTATATATAGGTTTGCTAATGCCCAAGCTTACAGGTTATCAAAAGTAGATGCATTATGAAAATAACATACTTAATCCAATAAAATACAATAGTGCTGTAAAGGAAATTCTTAGCTTTCTTTCCGGAAGAACATTGGCTAATTTTGCGCCTAACAATGCTCCTGGTATTGTTGGTATTATGAATAACCAGAGGTAATTATAATTTAAAAAACCTATATTTCCAGGTGGTAAATTATTTTTATTTAGACCGAGTGATATCATAAATATTAGTACAAATACAGAATACAACCAGACTACAACAGTTGTTGTCCCTATTGATTTTTTAATATTTAAACCGATGCTCTCATAATAAGGAACAGCAAATGAAGCTGATCCGGATAAAGTTGATATTAATCCTAGTAAAAAACCACCAATATAACGGAATGACCAACCAAGATCTCTATTTGTATTATTTTGTGGATTATTAGAAATTAATTTTCGTGTTGACCTAATCGCCAAAATTATTGTTGCTAAAGAAAAGATATATATAACCGATTGACTTGAAGCAACAGTTATAGTAAAACAACCTAGTATTGACCCCATTATAATTAGTGGAGCAGACCATTTTAGAACATTCCAATCAATATGTTTGTATTTGTGATGTTTAACAATAGCAACTAGACCAGATATCATTAAAGAAGCTATCATCGTTGTGATGCTAGTTTGCATGATATAACTGGAATTTGGGTTGGTATAAGATAAAAATAAATAAATTGTAGGTGTAAAAATCAAGCCCGCCCCCCCACCAAAGAGCCCAGATAGGATGCTTCCAACAAATGCAGATATTATAATTAATATATCTATATACATACACACACCTCACATTAATAATATTTATTTTTAGCTGAAAACCACTTCCTGTGGAAGTGGTCAGCAACAGGTTTTGGCTCTGCCTTATTGGCCTTTAGATTTTAAAGTAGCAGAAGTGGCAGAGACTTGATTTTAGGGATTTGAGTACGCCCTCTGGGGCGAAATCAATGCCGCTTTCTATGAAGGCGGATTTTTACTATAGGGTAAGCCAATCTCTGCACGAAATAGCTCTACTAAATATTGAATTATCATTTATAACATCTGGCATAGAGTAGCTGTTTTTTATCAATTCAAGCCTTACTAATTCTGGATCTGTTTTATCTTGAAATAATCTAGTTGCTGTGTGAAATCCTCGATTGATGCCAAGACCATGTCTAAAGTCTGTGTTAGCTAGACTATCTCCGACAGCGCAAGCTGTTACTGAACAAACTTGATTATGTAACATACCATTATCATTCGAAAATATAAGATTAATTTTTGTTGTTACTTTATTTGTTGATAGCCATCTCTCGGCTCTAGAAGGTACAAAAGTAACTCTAATTTTCGTTAAATCTAAAAAGTTTTCTTCAAGGTCAGTATATGTGTTTTCTACAGTCACTCTTTTATCTATTATTCTACGAATGACTAAAGCAAGATTGTCTGCCTCTGACCAATTGAAACCTTGCAAATAATTAATGAATTCTAATCCATTAATACCAGCAAGTTTATTTTTTCTAATCGTATTGAATAAATCAACTGCTCTTTTATATAGAAAATCGTTCTTCTTAAGAGATGTTATTTTTTCTAAGAATGGTGGTAATTTTATTGAAAAAGGTGTTGTGTCAAATTTTAGAAAGGGTAATTTAGTGCTCATGTGATTTATAGAATACCCACATTCTTCAAAAAACCTACTGAATTTATCAGAGGGATATGAAAACTCAGCTACTGATGAATTTCCTTCGCTAAAAAAGAGTGTGTTTTCATGACAATCATGAAACTCAGTTTCTTTATTTTCAATATGAGTCATTTCATGTTCTGGCCAAGTTATTTTTAGAGCCGAACCATATTCATACTCGCTTTCAAAATGAACGCCTATTGTTTTATTCATTAAAATGGAATGATAGCCAGTTGCATCTACAATTAATTCCGGACTTAAATTACTTAAAATTTGGTTACTCTCATAGTCATCTGAAGAAATAGAAATTGAAATAATATCATTATCAGTGGATATATCTTTTAAACTCATCATAAAAAAACGATTTTTATAGTTTTTTTCTATATTTTCGAGTATTGTTGATTGTATGTTTTTTATGCTCATGTGATCTAAATCACTATATTTCTTCCGATTATTTTCATAATCTTCTTTAAGCACTCCATGAGGGCACTTTTGCATTATTTCTGGAAGGTAAGATAGAGAAAAAAGCTTTCTATGGAATTGTACAACCATTGATCTTTCTGCCCATCCCTTAAGGGTATGAGCAGAATTCAACCGTTTATCTAAAATTAATACATTTTCTGAAAAATTATTTTCTAATATTTTAAAAGCAGAAAATAGTCCAATTGGACCAGCACCTAAAACAACAACTGTTTTGTATCTATTACTCATATATTTTTATAACCTAAATGACTTATATTAAATTAATTCTTAATTAAATTTTTATATGATAAATGTAATCCCTCTTTGTTAAATTAAGAGAGAAGTCTTTTAGCATTTTTAAAAAATCATTGAATTTTATAGAGCTTAATTAGAGCAAAAAGCGTTCAATTAGAGTGTTATTCAAGCTCCTATGTAAACTATATGATCAAAAAATAACATAATGACTATGTTATTTTTCTTTGGTAAATAGCATTCCCCTCTAAGAACAGAGTTTTCATAAATTATTTCTTCTATATATTAGATTGTATGCAACTATTTTAAAGCATTCTACTAAATATTTGAATTATTTTCTATATTAATTTTTTCTTATTAATTTTCAATTGTTATTGAAATAATTGAAAATTATTTCATTTTTTATTATTTCTTGTGAATTATTAACTACACTGAAATATGGAGAATTGGTGTATTATGATGAAATGAAAAAAGATACACGATAACTCCCTCCGGAGATACACCATTTCATTATGACCAACTGGCTTATATTGGTAATTCTTTTATTTTATTGGGATAGTGACCGGGAATATAGTGAAAAGCGGCTAAAGAGGTATCACCTGAGAGTCTAAATCCCGGTATATAGCCTGTGGCTTATCATAATATCTCTGCTGTTTAGCATTTTTTATAACACTCTTCCTGATCTCTGTTTTTCTAATGGTTAGCCTCTAATGCTGGCGCTGCCAGTCCTCGCCAGTTAAGCTGTTAAACAATTTGCTTTATCACCTCAATTAAAAACGATTTATAACGGGGGCCTTATGGCTGATACAGATATTCGCGTTGCTGTTGTAGGCGCAAGTGGCCGTATGGGGCGTCATCTCATTCAGGCAGTCCAGCAGTTAGATGGCGCTACGCTTGGTGCGGCGCTGGAGCGTTCAGGTTCTTCATTGGTGGGAACAGATGCGGGAGAACTGGCAGGTATCGGCAAGAATGGTATTACCATCAGTGATGATCTGCATGGTGTTATTGAGCATTTTGATGTCCTGATCGATTTTACCCGACCAGAAGGTACACTCGCTTACCTCGCAATCTGCCGCCAGTATCGCAAGGCAATGGTCATCGGCACGACAGGGTTTGATGACGCAGGCAAACAGGCGATTGAAGACGCTTCTCGTGATATTCCTATCGTCTTTGCCGCTAATTTCAGTGTCGGTGTTAATCTGGTGCTGAAACTACTGGAAAAAGCCGCCACAGTGATGGGGGAGTATACAGATATCGAAATCATTGAAGCTCATCATCGTCATAAAGTGGATGCTCCGTCAGGAACAGCGCTGGCAATGGGCGAATCTATCGCCCATGCTTTAGGGCGTGATCTTAAAACCTGTGGGGTCTATGCCCGCGAAGGTCATACTGGTGAGCGTGACCCGAAAAGTATCGGATTTGCGACGGTGAGGGCGGGTGATATCGTTGGAGAACATACCGCGATTTTTGCAGATATTGGTGAGCGTGTAGAAATAAGTCACAAAGCTTCAAACCGTATGACCTTTGCTAATGGAGCTATTAAAGCTGCAATATGGTTGAATGCTAAAAACAATGACCTTTATGATATGAAAGACGTCCTTAATCTTGAAAATTTATAATTATTTAGTGTTATAACTAATTGTAATTACGTAATTATTTTAGTGTAATTGCGTAATTTTTCGATTCATTTGGTTTTTATTATAATAATCTGAATTTTTATTCGTTTTCATGGTAATAATCTGACTTTTTGTTACTTTTTTGCCATTGGAATGGAAAAACCACACTGTTTTTCTGTTTTAAAATTTTATTTCACATTAATCGACTGTTTTAACCTACTTTTTTGTTCTTTTTAGGTGTGTTCACTCAATGTAGGGCTGAGATTTGTAAAAAAGCCAATAAAAAAGGTGTTTTTTGTAGACAAGCCCCTCTCTCATCATTAGAATGCGCGCAATTTGCCAAAATTTTGACAAAAATCATCAATTGGCATTGATTCAATGGATTATTTCTGAATTAATATGCATCGGATGCGACTTGTTATTCATTCTGGAGGGCGTTTTGATTAAGTTAGCTATATTGGTTCTCGAAGATGGAACCCAATTTCATGGTCGCGCCATTGGTGCAGAGGGTGTGGCTGTTGGAGAAGTGGTCTTCAATACCTCAATAACCGGATATCAAGAAATACTTACCGACCCTTCCTATTCCCGCCAAATTGTTACTCTTACTTATCCCCATATTGGTAATACCGGCATCAATGCCGCTGATGAAGAATCCCCCGCCATTCAAGCCCAAGGCTTGGTCATTCGCGATTTACCTTTAGTGACCAGCAACTTCCGCAGTGAAGAAAATCTGTCTGATTACCTGAAACGCCACAACATTGTTGCCATTGCTGATATTGATACACGCAAGCTGACCCGCCTATTACGGGAAAAAGGTGCTCAGAACGGCTGTATCATTGCGGGTAATGAGGCAGATGCTCAAGTTGCTCTGGAAAAAGCGAAAGCTTTCCCTGGTTTGAAAGGCATGGATCTGGCGAAAGAAGTGACCACCGCACAATCTTATCCGTGGTTACAGGGAAGCTGGACATTGGCAGATGGGCTACCGGAAGCTCGTAAAGAGCAAGAATTACCGTACCACATTGTGGCTTATGATTTCGGTGTCAAACGTAACATCCTGCGTATGTTGGTGGATCGTAGCTGTCACGTAACCGTTGTTCCTGCCCAGACACCTGCGGATGAAGTGCTGAAAATGGCACCGGATGGCATTTTCCTGTCTAATGGCCCCGGCGATCCAGAGCCTTGTGATTATGCCATTGAAGCAATCCAGGCTTTCCTGAATACCGAGATCCCAGTATTTGGTATCTGCTTGGGGCACCAGTTACTGGCGCTGGCCAGTGGTGCAAAAACGGTAAAAATGAAATTTGGCCATCACGGCGGCAACCATCCTGTTAAGGACTTGGAGAACAATGTCGTCATGATCACCGCACAAAATCACGGTTTCGCCGTTGATGAAAGCACTTTACCAGCGAATCTTCGAGTGACTCATAAGTCACTATTTGATGGCACACTGCAAGGTATCCATCGCACTGACAAACCTGCATTCAGTTTTCAGGGGCATCCTGAAGCAAGCCCTGGCCCACATGAAGCCGCTTCACTGTTCGACCACTTCATTGAATTGATTGAACAGTATCGTCAGAACAACGTTCAGAACACCAAGTAATCAGGAGCAGAAGAAAAATGGCAAAACGTACTGATATTAAAAGTATCCTGATCTTAGGTGCGGGTCCGATTGTTATCGGTCAGGCTTGTGAATTTGATTACTCCGGCGCTCAGGCTTGTAAAGCGTTGCGGGAAGAAGGCTATCGCGTCATTCTGGTGAACTCCAACCCTGCTACCATCATGACTGATCCGGAAATGGCAGATGCGACCTATATCGAACCAATCCATTGGGAAGTGGTTCGCAAAATCATTGAAAAAGAGCGTCCAGACGCAATTCTGCCTACTATGGGCGGGCAAACTGCCCTGAACTGTGCACTGGAACTGGAACGTCAGGGCGTACTGACAGAATTTGGCGTGACCATGATTGGTGCAACCGCTGACGCGATTGATAAAGCAGAAGATCGTCAGCGTTTTGACAAAGCGATGAAAAAAATCGGTCTGGATACTGCGCGTTCTGGTATTGCCCACACGATGGAAGAAGCGCTGGCAGTGGCAGAAGACGTTGGCTTCCCTTGTATCATCCGTCCTTCTTTCACCATGGGCGGAAGCGGTGGCGGTATTGCTTATAACCGTGAAGAATTTGAAGAAATTTGTGAGCGCGGTCTGGATCTCTCCCCAACCAACGAATTATTGATCGATGAATCACTGATTGGCTGGAAAGAGTATGAAATGGAAGTGGTGCGGGATAAAAATGACAACTGCATCATCATCTGTGCGATTGAAAACTTCGACCCAATGGGTATCCATACGGGTGACTCCATCACCGTAGCGCCAGCACAAACACTGACTGACAAAGAGTATCAGATCATGCGTAACGCTTCGATGGCGGTATTGCGTGAAATTGGTGTAGAAACTGGCGGCTCGAACGTTCAATTTTCCGTGAACCCGAAAAATGGCCGTTTGATTGTGATTGAGATGAACCCACGCGTATCCCGTTCATCTGCGCTGGCTTCCAAGGCGACGGGCTTCCCGATCGCAAAAATCGCGGCAAAACTGGCGGTGGGTTATACCCTTGATGAACTAATGAATGACATCACGGGCGGCCGTACACCGGCATCTTTCGAGCCTTCTATCGATTATGTCGTTACCAAGATCCCTCGTTTCAACTTCGAAAAATTTGTTGGCAGCAATGACCGCCTGACAACCCAGATGAAGTCTGTCGGTGAAGTGATGGCGATTGGCCGTACTTTCCAGGAATCTCTGCAAAAAGCCCTGCGTGGTTTGGAAGTTGGCGTGACAGGGTTCGATCCTAAAGTCAATCTGGATGATCCGCAGTCACTGACCAAGATCCGCAGCGAATTGAAAAGCGCCGGCGCTGAACGCATCTGGTATGTCGCCGATGCTTTCCGCGCGGGTATGTCTGTTGATGGCGTTTTCAACCTGACTAACATTGATCGCTGGTTCTTGGTACAGATTGAAGAACTGGTGCGCTTGGAAGAGCAGGTGGAAGAACAGGGCATTAATGGCCTGACGTTTGATTTCCTGCGTCATCTCAAGCGCAAAGGCTTTGCGGATGCACATTTGGCGAAACTGGTCGGTGTATCTGGCAAAGAGATCCGCAAATTACGTCACGATTACAACCTGTATCCGGTTTATAAACGTGTTGATACTTGTGCGGCAGAATTTTCGACCGATACTGCTTACATGTACTCCACGTATGAAGACGAATGTGAATCTAACCCGAACCATGACAAGCCGAAAATCATGGTACTGGGTGGCGGCCCGAACCGTATCGGGCAAGGCATTGAATTCGATTACTGTTGTGTACATGCGTCACTGGCACTGCGTGAAGACGGTTACGAAACCATCATGGTGAACTGTAATCCCGAAACCGTTTCAACGGATTACGACACTTCCGACCGCCTCTATTTTGAACCCGTGACACTGGAAGACGTGCTGGAAATCGTCCGTGTTGAAAAACCAACAGGTGTAATCGTCCAGTATGGCGGCCAGACGCCGTTGAAACTGGCGCGTGAGCTGGAAGCAGCCGGTGTACCGATTATCGGCACCAGCCCGGATGCTATTGACCGTGCAGAAGACCGTGAACGTTTCCAGCAGGCTGTTAATCGTCTCGGTTTGAAACAACCTGCGAATGCTACCGTTTCCACCATCGAACAGGCGGTTGAGAAAGGTAATGGGCTTGGCTATCCGCTGGTGGTTCGCCCATCCTACGTGCTGGGTGGACGTGCGATGGAAATCGTCTATGACGAAACTGACCTGCGCCGTTACTTCCAGAATGCAGTCAGCGTATCCAATGACGCCCCCGTATTGCTGGATCGCTTCCTTGATGATGCGGTTGAAGTCGATGTTGATGCTATCTGTGATGGTGAGCGTGTCTTGATTGGCGGCATCATGGAGCATATCGAACAGGCAGGAGTCCACTCCGGCGACTCAGCGTGTTCACTGCCAGCTTACACGTTGAGCCAGGAAATTCAGGACGTGATGCGCCAGCAAGTTGAAAAACTGGCCTTTGAATTACGTGTCCGTGGCTTGATGAATGTACAGTTTGCAGTGAAAAATAACGAAGTGTACCTGATTGAAGTGAACCCGCGTGCGGCACGTACCGTTCCCTTTGTTTCCAAAGCGACCGGTCTGCCGTTGGCAAAAGTGGCTGCACGGGTGATGGCGGGTCAATCTCTGCTGAAACAGGGCGTCACTAAGGAAATCATTCCTCCGTACTACTCTGTGAAAGAAGTGGTTCTGCCGTTCAATAAATTCCTTGGTGTTGACCCCATTCTGGGGCCGGAAATGCGTTCTACAGGTGAAGTTATGGGTGTTGGCCGTACTTTCGCTGAAGCCTTCTCCAAAGCGATGCTGGGCAGCAGCTCCACGATGGGCAAGAACGGCCGTGCCCTGTTGTCTGTACGTGAAGAAGATAAAGCGCGCGTTGTTGATTTGGCCGCCAAACTGCTCAAACAGGGCTTTGAACTGGATGCGACCCACGGTACAGCGATTGTGTTGGGTGAAGCGGGGATCAATCCACGTCTGGTGAACAAAGTTCATGAAGGACGTCCGCATATTCAGGATAGAATCAAAAACGGTGAATATAACTATATCGTTAATACCACCGCAGGCCGTCAGGCCATTGAAGATTCAAAACTGCTGCGTCGTAGCGCACTGCAATATAAAGTGCACTATGACACCACCCTGAATGGCGGTTTTGCGACTACCATGGCACTCAGCGCAGATCCCACTGAGCAGGTGATTTCTGTACAGGAAATGCACGCAAAAATTACAGGATAAAATACCGTCAGCTTTGACAGTATCCTGCTGAAAAGACGGCTTCCCCAAAGTTGATTATCCAACGAGTAGGGAAGCCGATTTATTAATCACTCCTTGAATGCTCATCATAATATCCCTTGTCAAAATACAGTCTAAAGCAGACGGAATAGATCATGCCATGTAACAGTGCAATCACGATAGAGCCGTAAGCGACGATATTGGGAATGGAAACGCTGACAATCGGGACTCTATCGAAGCGAAAGATATACATATGAATAGCAATCGCAACTACCGTCAGAATAATGCCAGATACATTATGATGAACATGATTTGATAATAGGAACCGTTTCACCAAAAAGAAAAAAGGGATCAGCATTAATAAAGAAATTATGATGTAAGTCATTATCATTTACCTTAAATATTATTTAAGTTTAACCTTGTGAATATTAATATAGGTTACTATCATGGTGGCCGCATTTTTTATGCATGTCACTTATATTAATGTTGTTTGAAGCAATGAAATAAGCCTAGACCAGACAATATAAATAAATAATCAACATAGTTATTATTTATAATATCGATTTTTCTAATGATTTTTGGTGTTTGAATGGCGGTTTGTTCGTGAGATGCGGATGAGCATTTGCATGGCCTGAACTCTATTTTTGCGAGTTCAGGCCTTATATGGATTAAACAATGGAATATTTATTCAAGTGAATCTTATCCGTATTTATATTATTTGACGTGATCGCCAGTATAAGTATCGGGGTTTGGCCCCATGCGTTTGCCAATATCCAATTCAGCCATAGCCGTTAAATCTTCTTTTTCCAATCTGAAATCAAATACATCAAAGTTCTCTTTGATACGGGAAGGCGTGACAGATTTGGGAATAGCAATCATGCCGCAGTCAAGGTGCCAGCGAATCACGATTTGCGCAGGGGTTTTTTGATATTTAATGGCCAGATGTTGAACCAATGGGTTGTCAAAGACGCCTTTTCCACCTTGTGACAATGGGCTCCAGGATTCAGTCGTAATATGGTGAGTTGCATTCCATGAATGCAGTTGTCTTTGCTGCATCAGAGGGTGCAATTCGATTTGGTTGATTGCGGGAACGACGCTCGTTTCTGACATCAATTTCTGTAAGTGTTCAATGTGAAAATTACATACACCAATACTACGAGCCAGCCCAGATTCTTTCAGTTCAATAAGTTGCTTCCAGGCTTCAACATATTGATCCTGATGAGGAACAGGCCAGTGAAGTAAATAGAGATCGATGTAATCAAGTTGCAGCTTATCCAAACTTTCTTCTAATGCTGCTTTGGCATCTTGGTGGCGATCATTCCAGAGCTTAGTGGTGACGAAAATTTCTTCACGCGGGATATCGATTTCCTTTAATGCTTTTCCGACTCCGCTTTCGTTGTGATAAATCGCCGCAGTATCAATGGAACGATAGCCAACCTCCAGGGCAGTGCGAACAGCTTTAACAACCTGATCATTACTCGCTTGCCAAACGCCTAGCCCCAATTGTGGCATAAGATTGCCATCAACGAGCTTAATAATTGTCTGCTGATCCATTTTTTATCTCCTTTAGGTTACGTCACTTCTGGATCGAGTATAACGACTTCGGGATAAATAAAACGTGATGCAATGTATTGTTTATCATCAGTTTTATGATGAATGACAACCGAAATATGGTTAGTGAAATAGGTAAGTTTTTGGCTATACCGACAGTATTTTAAATAGAGGTAAGCGACAAGTATGTTTACTTACTTTTTTTTGATGATGTCTTTTTGTGACGCCAGTACATCAACAGAGAAGCGAAAAGCCCGCTGAACAACAGAATGACAGGCAGGATCATCAAAATATTCATGACCAGATCCTGATGTGCTTTAACGAAGGGGATCTGATTCAAGATATAGCCAAAACTCACGATAATCATGACCCATAAGAAGCCACTTAACCAATTAAAAAATTGAAAACGTTTACTATTTAGACCAGAAATACCGGCAAATGTTGGCAGGAGAGTGCGGACAAAGGCTAAAAAGCGTCCGACAAGCAAAGCGGCCAAGCCATGTTTAGCAAACAATACGTGGGCACGCTCGCGATATTGCACAGGAAGCTGGGCAAGCCAGTTTTTGACAATTCGAGTATGGCCGAGCCAGCGCCCCTGTAAGTAACCCAGCCAGCATCCCAGACTGGCGGCGATGGTCAGCAATATAACCGTAGGGATGAAGCTCATGACGCCTTTGGCAATCAGGGCGCCAGAAAGTACCAGCAGGGTATCGCCGGGTAAAAAAGCGGCTGGCAGCAAGCCGTTTTCCAGAACCAGAGTGACAAAGAGGACACCATAAATAATCCAGATGACCTCGGGATTGGTGAGTTGGGTAAAATCATGTTGCCAGAGTGCATGCATGATCTCGCTTAACTTTTCCATTATTTATCCTGTAATTTCTGCGAGTCATTAAAAATACATGCCAACCAGTGTACCGCAAAAACGCGGAAGGGGAGTTGATTTGATTCAGCATCGGGTTTGATTCAGTTTATGAAGAGAGGAAATCAACCGTGGCTATCTGCAATAGAAAGACAGCCATGATTTTTGTAAAGATTTCTGGAGTACGGTCTTTTGGGGCTAAAGAGGTGCAATACGGGCAAAACCGGCTGACAGATCATCAATCAGGTCTTGTGGGTTTTCCAACCCAATATGCACGCGGAATAATGTTCCCGTCTTTTTGAGGGGGTTGTATCGACGCAGCGCAGTGAGCATGTCAGGCTGAATACCCAGAATCAAGGATTCAAATCCGCCCCATGAAAATGCCATTTTGAAATGATGTAAATTATCCAGATACTCAGCGAATTGCTGAGGGGTTAGTTCGACTTTCAGCAGGAAGGAAAATAGCCCGCTGGTGCCGGTGAAATCACGCTGGAAATAATGATGCCCCGGACAAGAAGGCAAAGCGGGGTGATAAACTTCGGCGACTTCTGGCCGCTGGGCGAGCCATTTGGCGATGTGTAGGCTGCTCTCTTCATGATGTTTTAAGCGAATTGCCAGTGTACGCAATCCACGGGTTGCCGTATAAACCGTATCGGGATCGGCAATTTGACCCAGTAGATACGAACTTTCTCTGAGTTGATCCCAGCAGCGTGCATTAGCGACCGCTGTTCCCAGCATGCCGTCTGAATGGCCAATGATATATTTTGTGGCCGATTGGATGGAAATATCGATGCCAAAATCCAGCGCCTTAAAGAGAATGCCGGCCGCCCACGTATTATCGATGATAATGACAATCTCAGGATTGATCTGGCGGATAGCGCGCACAATGGCCGGAATATCCTGCACCTCCATAGTGAGGGAGCCGGGGGATTCAAGAAAGACGACTGTTGTGTTTGGCTTAATCAGTGATGTAATCCCTTCTCCGATCATCGGGTCAAAATAATCAGTGGAAATGCCCATCTTTTTGAGAATGTGATTACAGAAATCTTGCGTCGGTTCATAAGCACTCCCTGTCAGCAGAACATGATCGCCTGTTGCCACAAAGGCCAGAATCGCATGGGTGATCGCTGCCGCGCCGGAAGGATAGAGAGCACAGCCTGCGCCGCCTTCTAGCTCCGCCATCGCTTCCTGAAAGGCGAAATGAGTCAGCGTGCCACGGCGTCCATAGAATAACTCACCCTTAGCCCGGTTTTTCAACGCATGTTTCAGGTCTTCGACGGTGTCGAAAATGATGGATGAAGTGCGTTGGATGAGGGGATTGACAGCACCTTGGGTATATTTTTTCTTTCTGCCTGTACTGACCAATAAGGTCTCCAGTTTCTTTTCGGTCATATGATTTTCCCTTAGCTGCCGGTCGCTGATTGTTCGAATAATGATTAGCAACTTAAAAGATTTAGGGCAGTTTGTGCAAAGAGATTCGAACAACTTGACGAAAATTCAAGGTGATCTGAAATGGAAACAGAAGAACACTTTGATGAAATTATTCCTTTAATTATCACTTTTTTGTTAAATAGTAATGATAATTACTATCAAATCGCTCAATGTCTGATATCATTTGCGTCGGACTTTCTCCCCTCGTAATGAGAAGCCTGATTCAGGGCATATTAGGATTAGCAAGATGCGTAAATACAATTCATTGCTAAGTAACAGAATTCACAAGAAAGAGAGTAAGGCTAACTGATGCGTAATTTGACAGCTTCTATTCTATTGGCACTCGGATTAACCGGTTCAGCATGGGCTGATACAGTACCCGTCACAACAGCGACTTCGCCAGAAAATCAGGCAGCCGTCCAGGTAGCCGCTCCGGCAACATCCGCACCCGCACTTTCTACCGCTCCGCAGGTAGATGTTCCAAAAACTGAAGCACAGCAAGCGGGTGAACCGAAAACTGATGCCCAGAAAGCTGATGTTCAACCCGCGGCTGAAACGAAATCTACTGAACTTGTGGACGAATCTGAAAGCCTGTCCGGTGGTTTTGCAACGGATCTTTCCGTTTGGGGCATGTATCAAAATGCGGATGCGGTAGTAAAAACCGTTATGTTGGGGTTGGTGATCGCTTCTGTCATTACATGGGCGCTCTTTTTCTCCAAAGGTACTGAACTTTTAATTGCTCGTCGCCGTTTACGCAAGGAACAATGGGCATTGGCTGATGCAGCCAATCTGGATGTGGCAGCGAAAATTGCTTCAGATTTCGGCAAGCAAAGTATCAGCCGTCTGTTGTTGAGTGAAGCTCAGTCTGAACGCGCTCTGTCTGCTGCAAGCACTGACAAATCAGGCACCAAAGAACGTACTTCATTCCGCATGGAGCGTGCGGTTGCTGCAATCAGCCGCCATATGGGGCGTGGTAACGGCTATCTGGCGACCATTGGTGCCATTTCACCGTTTGTCGGCCTGTTCGGTACAGTGTGGGGGATTATGAACAGCTTCATCGGTATCGCCCACTCACAGACCACTAATTTGGCCGTTGTTGCTCCAGGTATCGCAGAAGCATTGCTGGCGACCGCACTGGGTCTGGTGGCAGCAATCCCAGCGGTAGTCATCTATAACGTTTTTGCCCGTGTTATTTCGTCATACCGTGGTCAAGTAGGGGATATGGCGGCACAGGCAATTTTGTTGCTGGGTCGTGATCTTGATCTGGCTGACAGCAAAGCAGAAAAAGCAGAAGCAAGGTAATCAATTATGGCGATACGTCTTAATGAAGATTTGGACGATAGCGGTGAATTGCATGAGATTAACGTCACGCCATTTATTGACGTGATGTTGGTGCTGCTGATTATTTTCATGGTGGCAGCACCCTTGGCAACGGTAGATATTAAGGTAGATTTACCGGCATCGTCAGCTAAACCACAACCGCGACCAGAGAAACCGGTCTTTCTGACCGTGAAAGCGGATCATCAGTTATATGTCGGTGAGCAGTTGATTGAGCGTGACAAGCTCTCTTCAGTATTGGATCAGACAACTCAGTTCAATAAAGAAACCACGATTTTCTTCCAAGCGGATAAGACGGTGGATTATGAAACCTTGATGAGTGTGATGGATTCCCTGCGTAAAGCGGGCTATCTCAAAGTTGGCTTGGTAGGAATGGAAACCGTTGCCGCTCAATAAGTTTCATTAGCGCCTTATCTGAAAATGAAATCAAACTGCCCGAATAGTGATATCGGGCAGTTTGATTTTTTTTATCTAAAATTTAGATTAAGTCATCATGACTCTTATATTATGAGGATTTATTGGTTATTAAATTAATATTTAAAATAAACTATTGGTGATATTTTCATAATAAATAGAGAATCATTAAATAATAATTTATCCCTTAACATTCACCAAATTAAATTAGACTTTATATAAAAACAGGTTTGTTGAAAACACCAAATATGGAATTGAATAATTCTTTTTTGGAAAATTATTCTATATCCTTATATCGAGGTATTATTTTACTCCTTACCTATATTATATCCACTTTAACTATATGGAAATAGTGAGTGATAACCCTTACTATAATATGATTTAAAACCACCAGAAATTGAGTAATAATAAAATAATCCAATAGTTTCCGTTAAGGAAATAATAAATAAATCTAATTTTATTTATATTGAGATGCTTATTTAATAAAAATAAATAAAACAAAACTACCGGATTAAGATATATTTGTGGATAAAAGAACTACCTTTTCGCATTAACGGCAACGTAAATACTCATTTAATAACATATTGAAATAAAATTATTTCCAGATGGAAAAATACAAAGGTATATTAATCCTCAATTAAGGTAACTCATGAAGAAACAATACTAACTTAATTGTTATGGATATTGGTGTGCTTTGTTTTTATCTTAATATATTGACCATTTTTATTTAAATAATCATCACTAATGGATAACGATATGTCATTAAGTCAGTTTTCAGCAGAAAGTACGATAAATGGAGCAGAGCTTCCCGCCATCACCTTAAAATTATTGACGAGCCAAATCGACGGTGTAGCCCGTCCTGGTGGAATCTTTACTAAAGAAGACCTTATTCGTATTAAATCATATGTTAAACAAAGTTTGTCACTCCCTTTTACTTTGGAAACCGTAAAGAGTTATATCGGTTACAATGATATTGATATCGCTGGATTGAAACCCGCAGATATTACCGATTTGTTTAAAGAAATTCATAACCATGCACTTAGCTGGAGCGGCGTGGAAGAGGATGTTCAGCAGCAGAGTATCAACCTGGAAAGCGCGGGAAAACAAATTACCGGAACGGGAGAAGATATAATCAGCATTATTAACGAGATGCCGATTATTCAACGTGTAAAAACGAAGCTGGGAGATTTAACAGAGAAGCAATTGGCTGAAATAACTTATACCAGTGACGATAAAGAAATATCAGTCGAATTGGGAAATATCCTCACTAGCATGGCGAAAGATATTAAGAGTCAACAGGTAAAAACTCAACAGGTCAAAACAGCGGTATCTGATTTTAAGCGCACACTGATTGGTGGCACGTTATCAAACGGCAAGAAAGCTGATGGATTACAGCCACAGGTCAATAATAAGAAAAAACTGATGAAAGATAATAATCTTTCTACCACGATCAAAGATTTGAATACGAAAATCACTGAGAAAAATAACGAGATTGATCAACTCAAAAAAGACTACGATAAATACGTTAGCTTGTCATTTTCCGGTGCACCGGGCGGTATTATCGGGCTGGCTATTACCGGCAGCATTTTTGGTGACAAAGCGGAAAAAGCCCGTAAACGGAAAAATGCACTGATTGATGAAGTCAGCGGTTTGCAAGATCAAGTTAAAGGTAAAAGCGCATTACAAACGTCTATTCAAAATTTGGCCTTACAGTTTGGTGACATTGATATCCGCATGCTGGATGCGGAAGTTGCTCTGAACCACCTGGACTTTATGTGGAGCAACATGCTGACTCAAATTAATACCTCCAAGGATAAATTTGCCGAAATTAAAGATGCACTGAAACTCACCTCTTTCGTGATAGCATTCAAACAAGTGATTAGTCCTTGGACAGAAGTTCAAGGTTCTGCTGCGCAATTAGTTAAAATTTTCGATGAAGCCTTGGCAGAATATAAAAAGCTCAATAGCTAATCTCCTCTCAGAATTGCTTATAAAATAACAAGGAATTGTAAAATGTCTGAAAATATCATCTCACAAAAAGAAATCGTGTATCCAGAAATCAATATAAAAGCCCTGAATCAAGCGGTAAATAATATCTGGCGTCTGGCGCAACGACAAACATCGGGTATTGCAATTATCGAGGAAAAAACCAAGCGGATAAGTCTTTATTGCCGTGATTTCGATGAAGCTGTACGCAGTTCTCTATCGCAATTGGAACCCACTCTAAGACAGTTGGCCACGCAAGAATATTTTCAAACGATTACTGAAATTGATGAGGCTTTGGCAGACTCCGATCTGAATGATGACGATCGCAGTGCTCTGCTGGAAGAACGCGAGCAATTGATTCAGAATTTGGCGAAAGATATCGATCATGTTATTTCCAATTTCCGTGATGAAACGAATCAGCTGACTGGCAAAATTAACGACATTCGCAATATGGTGATTTCAGAGCGGCTGGGAGACCTTCTGGCGCAAGCTCAATCACAAAAAACGGAATTGCAGAGCGCTATCGAGCAGAAAGCCGCAGAACAAAATAAACTGGATGCGGATCGGGCTAAAATTATCGAAAGTCAGGATGTTATCCGCCAGAATAATATTGCGGATATGTTTAAAGACTTTATCCCCAGCGGCAATGACATCGATAAATTGGATTTCACCCAGCCTAAAAAAGAAGCCATCAAACAGGCGATTAAACAAGGTGTGGAGATAGCCAGAAAAATACTGGGCAAAGTCTCCGAAGGGCTGAAATATGCGGAGCTGGCTGACGCTCGAGTTAAACTCAGTGAACAAATAGATCAGTTGACCAAAGAATCTGACACTCTGAAAACCACGTTACAGGAAACAGAGCAACGTCTTTCTGGCATAACAGATACGATACAAATCGACGAAGAGCGCACAATTCTCCTCGCTGAAGCGGTCAAACTGGAACAAGCGTGGAATTCATTCGCCAATCAACTACGAAATTTATCGGGCAGCCAAATCAATCAGAAAGATCTAACCAGCCTGATCAACAGCCAATTGGATTTTCTTGATAATCTGGCATCGCAATACAATATGTTGAAGTAAAAGATGTTGAAATAAAAAATATTTCTTCATCAGACGGTAAAAACAGGGCTGAGAACAGGGTTTCTCAGCCTTTTTCATAACAGATTTGATCTTTACTCTTTACCTGCTTAATCAATCAGTTTGGCGATCCAGATAATTAAGCAGTTTTTCTAGAGGATATACTGCCCGTATTATTACTTCATCACGCATCTGTGCGCCTTGTGCTAACAAATTTCGCGCATCCTGCCGCTGTTTGAGCGTCAAGTTTTTTCCCGCTTTCAGGTGATCCAACATGAGTAATCCAAGCCCGGCGATGGCGCTGACATCGTTGGCAACTGGAACCAGATCACGCATCATATAATTCGATTTGACGATTTTCATTACAGAATCATGATTATTCTGCCAACGAACCCAGTGATCACGTAATGCAAGCTCTGCTTGTTGATCTTGCTTATTCGCCAATAGACGATCGATCAGCGTATCTATTTCCCTGACGGTATGACTTTCTGGTCCCAGTGCATCGGCAAAACGGTAAATGGGTTCATATTGATGGTAATTACCGGCCTGAAATTTGGCATGATGGCGGGAGTAATACTGAGCCGGCTCCACCGCCTCAGCCAAAATCTGCAATGGTGTAATATCCGTACTGTTTGTCAAACGGGTCATCAGCCGCTGGCTATTTGCCTGCTGCTGCAAACCGACAGAAACGGTTGTCCACGTATCTATCGCCTGCAAGCGTTGGTACATGTTCTTTTCATCGGTGATATTCTTGGCAGACCAAAGTCGCTCGGCGATGGCAAAGGTGCGAGGCCAGAGTTTAATGTCCAGTACTTCAGCGGTCACGTTCTCTGACCACAACGTAGCTTCAGCCCCCAGAATATTTGTCTGATGGCGACTTTCTGGCACGACAGGAAGTTGACCCGTTGGAACACTGTCCAGCTTTTCTCCTGTGACCGGATAGCGCACATTGCCCACCAAAATATAGCCGTCTGCGGTTTTCTGTTTTTGATTGAGATCCATCACTGGCGTAGTTTCTCCCATCCAACTATCCAGCGTAAACCTGACGACGTTCCCTTGCCAGACAATGTCATTGACGGCACGACGCGATTTCCCCGTAAAATCAATAAAACCGCGCCATTGACCTTGGCCATCCTCAATCAAAGTAAAACTGCCCGTAATCGGGTTGCCTTTTAAACGGGGCATATTGAATGACCAGCTTTGCGCCGTTTCCTCTTTTTTCACGCGCTCATCAATACGGAGTACCTGAGGTAAAATTTCATTGCGGTAGTGATATGCCGTACTTTGCGGTTGGTCGAGATAAAATCCCGTGGATAAGATCCCCTGATAGCCATCATCTGCGGTTTTCCCCAGCGAATCCTGTCCCTGCCATGATTGAATGACGATGGTATGAGGCAGTGCCGGATGATAGATTTCATCCCAGCCCACCATCTTGCGGCCATGTTTCTCAAGGATCTTTTCCAACGCTTGATTGAACCATGCGTGTAGGGCATGAGGATCTTTCAGGCCTTTTTCCTGCATGAATGCCTGTATCTTGGTGGAAGCCTGCCATTGAGAGGCATTCACTTCATCACCACCAATATGAATATAAGGATCAGGGAAGATGTCGGCGACTTCAGCAATTAATCGATCGGCAAACTGATGAACTTGTGGATTGCTCGGATCAAGTGTGGGTTTGTGGACTCCCCATTGGCGCTGCATCTGATAAGGCCCGTCAGCGCTGATTAATTCTGGATAGGCAACAGCAATGGCAGAAGCGTGGCCGGGGAAGTCAATTTCAGGTACAACCCGGATGCCCAAGCGGGCGGCATGAGCGACGACATCACGCATCTGGGTTTTGCTGTAAAACATGCCATCGCTGGCGAGCTGTTGCAATTTAGGGTAATAGTCAGAAGCAAAACGCCAGCCTTGATCATCGGTTAAATGCCAATGAAAGACATTCATTTTGGCTGCTGCCATACCATCCAACTGACGTTTTATCGCGTCTACAGGCAAAAAATGGCGAGCTGAATCGAGCATCACGCCCCGCCATGAAAAACGTGGATTATCGGTAATATTGACCAACGGCAGGTAAGTGCCTCTGGCATCGTTTTGCAGCAATTGCAGTAAGGTTTCCATCCCCCGCATGGCACCAAATCGGCTCTCTGCTTGCAGAGTAGCCCCTCGGTTATCAATGATCAGTTGGTAGCGTTCATCGCTGTCGGGTTGGGGAATCGGGGGCATTTTATTGGTGATGATGATTTTGATGGTGGGGAACGAATAGGCAACGGAATGGACTGCCCTGATAGAAGGAAGACGGTTATTGGGTGGCAAGATCCAACCTGTTTGGGCTTCAATCCGGCCTCGCCATAGGGATATGGCATCCTGCATGTCATCTCCGGTTATTTCGATATTCAGTTGTCCGCTGAGATCAAAACGCCCTTGTTGCACGGAAATCTGTTGTGGCCACGGCATAAGGGGAAGATTTTTCGTTGAAACAGCCATTGATGAAAAACTACAGGTCAAAGTGGTGAGCAATAGTAGATGGCGCAAGGGGAATTTCATGGGTTTCCTCTTCTGATCTCAAGATGAACAATGATTCTGTTCGTTAATATCCTATCTGATTAGATTTTTCCGCATAGAAAAATAAATAAATCCTATGAGTATGAAATGGAACTGAGGTGATAATTTTTCAGTGGCGTAATCTGGTTTTTCTATTTTGATAAACCAAATGGAAAAGTAATTTATTTAATTTAATATTTATTATATAAAATATAACATTAATAAATTATATAAATAATTTTAGTTATTATTTCTTGTTGTTAATATTGGAATTGGAATTTAAAAGGATTATTGGTTTTATTTTGTTTATTTTACTTTGACTATGTCAAATAATATTAATGTTAAATATTGATTGGGTGATTTCTATTTTGTTTTTCTGATATTGATTAATGATTTTTTCTTAACGTAATTGATGTGATGCCATAATGAAATAATCATTTTATTTATCATGAATGTGAATAGACAGCATGTTAATTTGCGGCTAGTCTTATTTTTATTATTACTGAAACGTTTTTTGTTTGTCATTGATCTGATTTTTTATAAATGTGGTGATTTATAAAAAATCTCCCCCGTATCAATCAGCGCTATTGGATGTATTTATAGTGTTTGGTGTCTGGCTGAAAATCAGCAGATTTTTCTCAATGAGAAACAAAGATACGTTTTAGTTTCAGTATCGTGATACCGATATTCATTAAAGTTGAGTAGGAGCTGAGTGATGAGCATATATGGTTATGGAGAAAGGGGCGAACCTGCTCATTCTTATCCGGAGCAGGGAACTGATTCTCAGAGTGGGGATTATGCCGCGGTGGCAGATAAGAAACCCAGACAATTTCATGCAGACATTCCGCAAAACAGCAGCCAGCCTATTATCGTCCACCACCACTACTATCACCATAATGGTGATGTACATCATCATTACCACGGCAACGAACAAATGCCAGAATTTGATGTGCCTGTATCTGACCGTTGCCAAAAGCAGATGCTGCAAATTGAACTGGATGTATTAAGCCAGAATAATCACATTGCAGAGTGCAACCGCCGGTACTTTACCCTCCACCATATTTTGGCGCTGAATCTGATATCTAGCCCAGGCTCAGGTAAAACAACACTACTGATGGCCACACTGAATAGATTACGGGATAAAGTTGCCTGTGCTGCTATTGAGGGGGATCAGCAGACGAGCCATGACGCTGACCGTATTCGAGCTGTGGGAATTCAGGCCGTCCAGGTGAATACAGGGAAGGGATGTTACCTTGATGCCGAAATGGTTCGTGAAGCTACCCGGCAATTGAAGCCGGCCGAACACAGTTTATTATTTATTGAGAATGTCGGGAATTTAGTATGCCCAGCCAGTTTTGATCTTGGCGAGCAGCATAAAATTGTTATGTTGTCTGTCACTGAAGGAGAAGATAAGCCGTTAAAATATCCGATGATGTTTGCTGAAGCTGAATTGATGATCATCAACAAGGTCGATCTCCTGCCTTATCTCAATATTGAATTGGAGGCCTGTATTCAAGCCGCCCGCTGCATTAACCCCGATATCGACGTGATTGCACTGTCTGCGTCCACAGGAGAAGGGATTGACCAATGGTTATCGTGGCTGGAAGCTCGCTTGTCTGCTTGATTCCGTTTCATCAGAAAATGCAGGTTGGCTGGGAAATGGGCGCTGAGAGCATTGATATTTCAGCGCCAATGGTGTTATTGCCATAAGATTGTATTAACAAGTAAAAAAGCGTTATTTCTTTACCAAACTCAGTTCAAGCAACGTTATTGCTGCTGCAAGGTGAGGAGTAATATCTGTTTCTGGCAGAGGTGGCGTGATACCCAGAGCCATTTGTCTGAGTGGTTCTGCAATGACCATTGAAAGGACTAATTCACTGATAATATTATAATTCAATTTTCTCAGTAACCCTTTTTGATATTGGCGCTCCAGCCAATTGGCCAAAATTATTTTGTCTCTTTCAAAAACACTTTTTTGATATTTTTCTAGTAGCACTTCCCGAAAAGGGAAATTAGATTGCAGTAATTTGAATAACCCCACGGCATCTGTAGACAGTAATTTCTGAGCTATTTCTCTCAAATGTTTTTCTAATAATTTCATTGCCTGTTTAAAACTACTGGCATCTTTCTCAAAAGTAGGGGTACAGCTATCTGTCCAGCGCAGTACAATTTGCTCAAGCAAGTCTTCTCGATTTTTGACAAAACGATAGAGTGTTTTTTTTGCAATACCGGCTTTTTGGGCAACCACATCCATCGTGGTCGTACTATAGCCTTGGGTAAAAAGGAGAGAAAGAGTGACCTCATGAATTTTCTGGCGTATTTCTTGTTCAGGAATTGTGGGGCGACCTCGTGGGCGTGGATATTTTTTTTCCATTTTAGCACCTTATGAATTGTTAATATTTGTACTTTATTGGCGTGATCCTATTAAAAACAAACATTACTTATTTACATAAAAATGAACTTAAATCAAATTTCACCAGTTACAGGACTTACAGCCAGTTGTCAATGATGTCAAAGATGATTACTACGGAATCTATCGTAATTAGCAATGAGAAAATAGATTTATTAATGATAGAGATTACTTTTTATTACTTTTTATTACTTTCTTTATCATTTCTAACTTACTGTTTTTAGTAACTTATTATCATAATTAATGCTACTTGGTGATTGAATTTATACCTGCTATGTGATTTCCTTCACAGGATGGCATTTTTTGTTAATTTTTGTTAGCAAAACGTTATTTTGGATCTTAGTATCGTTGTTGCTTGTTACAAATTTAACCAGTTAGTAACAATAGCGTGTAAAACCCTGCCCACCTAAATGGTTTCTTTCAGAGAAAGTATTTCTTAGAAAGTGTATTTATTGGTAGTGGCTAAATAAATAACAATATTAATGAGGATTATGATAATGATAAAACACAACGCAATAGCAATGGCAATTCCGGTTCTCCTCATCGCTGGCACAGTAAATGCCGCTGAAATTTATAATAAAGACGGTAATAAAATTGATTTATATGGCAAGGCAGATGTTCAGCACTATTTTGCCAAATCAGGGAATAAAAAGAATGGTGATAATTCTGTCGCTCGTCTGGGGATCAAAGGAGAAACCCAGATTACGGATCAGTTGACGGGGTTCGGGCGTTGGGAATACAACATGGGCGCAAGCGGGTCTGAAACCGAAGGTGCTAAGAATAACAGAACACGTCTGGCTTTCGCCGGGTTGAAATTCGGCAAGTACGGCTCACTGGATTATGGGCGTAACTATGGTGTGGTATATGACACCAACGCATGGACGGATGAATTGCCATTCTTTGGTGGTGACTCCATAGCTGCGACCGATAATTTCTGGATGGGGCGTTCGACAGGGTTATTAACATACCGTAATACTGACTTTTTCGGATTGGTGGACGGGCTTAAGTTTGCCCTGCAATATCAGACTAAAAATGACAGCAGCACCATTAATGGCCGTGATGATATTTTGAGACAAAATGGTGATGGTTTTGGTCTTTCCAGCTCCTATGATTTCGGTAATGGTATCAGTATGGCTGCATCATATGGCAACTCTAACCGAACTTCCGCACAAAAAAATGGGACTGACCAAACGAAGGTTGTCGCCAAAGGGAGCAATACTGAAGCATGGCTGATGTCTGTGAAATATGACAAAAACAATGTTTACCTGGCAGCTATGTATGGTGAAGGCCGTAATTTAACCCGATTTGGTAAACTCGATAATTATGTTTTGTTCGCAAATAAAACTCAGAACATCGAACTGACCGCTCAGTATCAGTTTGATTTTGGTCTGCGCCCATCAATAGGTTATGTTTATTCTAAAGGCAAAGATTTGGGTGGAGATAGTGAGACTAACGTGCTGGCTGCTAAAAATTCTGAAGATTTAGTGAATTACGTCTCTGTCGGTGCTTACTATAATTTCAACAAAAATATGGGCACTTATGCTGAATATAAGATCAACTTGATGAAAGACAATGAGTTCACCAAAAAAGTGAACATCAATACGGATAATGTTCTGGGAGTTGGTTTAGTTTATCGGTTCTGATTTTATCAGCCAGATTTAATCTCTGGCTGCATGATTATCATTTTGTTATTTCCCGTATTCACATAATCAGTGAATACGGGAAAACAGAAAAAATTACCTTTCTGCTTCACCGCCTAACGCATCAATGGTGTTTTTGATAAGCGCACTTAATTCGCCTGTCATTAAGATAAAATCCGCGTCGAATCGTTGA
Source organism: Xenorhabdus bovienii (assembly GCF_024721015.1). Classification (GTDB taxonomy): domain Bacteria; phylum Pseudomonadota; class Gammaproteobacteria; order Enterobacterales; family Enterobacteriaceae; genus Xenorhabdus; species Xenorhabdus bovienii. Next base: position 43,634 of record NZ_JANAIF010000006.1, on the reverse strand, counting down.
GCAACATCTTCACGGTCGATATCGTCATTTTGATCACGCAGTGTTTCGCTGAATTTGATGCGTTTGAAAGAACCATCATCTGACAGCATGAATTGGATACGTTCTTCCCAATCCAATGCCAGTTTAGTGACGAATTTGCCAGATTCAATATGTGTCGCAATTTCGTCAGACACCAATGCCTGTTTTTTACAGCGGATCACGCCACCTTCTTCCAGAATGGCTTTTAACTCAGCTTCATCCATCAAAGCATAACCGGCGGGCAAATCGCCTGAACGTACCCATTCGGTTAAGGTCAATTCAATAGGATCGGTGAATGTCAGGGGAACGACGGGCAGTGATCCCAGCGTTTTTCTCAGTAATGCCAGATTATCTTCAGCGCGCTTTGCACTGGCTGCGTCAACAATGATCAGATTGTTGACGGTATCTATCCAGATATACGTCTGATTGAAACGGCTGAACGCCCTTGGCAGCAGCGTGTGGATCACTTCATCTTTCAGTGAGTCTTTTTCTGTTTTTTTCAGTTTACGGTGCTGCTCACCTTCCAGACGGGCAATTTTGGCCTGTAGTTCCTGTTTTATCACCGGAGAAGGCAGCATTTTTTCTTCTTTGCGCGCACAGATGAGGATCTGATTACCTGTGGCATGAGTCAGTGCTTCACCGTGAGCGCCCATCGGAGGAACCCAGCCTGTCTTCATCATATCTTGACTACCGCATGGGGTGAACGCCAATGAGCTTAACTGTTTTTCCAGTTCATCCGCAGAAAGTGATATTTCTCGGTTTAAACGGTAAATCATTAAATTTTTGAACCATAACATGCAGCTACCCCATATTTTTGCGCATCGTGACAAAGAACATCTTAAAACGTAAGGGGGCATAATAACGAATCATGTGACGAAGCCCTAGAACTTCATCAATTTCAGAGCATAAAGAGTGGCTATAACGCTTGATTGTCAGTGCGGCTCAGGCAATGATTATGCAGTAACATAATTTAATCAGCTCTAAATAACGATAGAAAACAATAGAAATAGAAAAAGGTAAGCTATGCGTATAGGTATTGATCTCGGTGGAACCAAGATTGAAGTGATCGCCTTGGGCGATCAGGGTGAGGCATTGTTTCGCAAACGGGTGGATACGCCCCGCAACGATTATCAGCAAACACTGGCAGCGATTGCCGGGCTGATTGCCGATGCTGAACAGGTAACCGGCCAGCGGGGAACGGTGGGTATTGGCATCCCCGGAGCCATTTCTCCTTTTACCGGAAAAGTAAAAAATGCTAATTCAGTCTGGATGAACGGGCAGATCCTGGATAAGGATCTTTCTGCCTTGCTGGGGCGTGAAGTGCGGGTCGCCAACGATGCAAACTGTCTGGCAGTGTCGGAAGCGACAGATGGAGCCGCAGCGGGTAAGCCAATGGTGTTTGCAGTCATTATTGGTACGGGCTGTGGTTCAGGCATTGCCTTTAATGGCAGGGTACATGCGGGGGGAAATGGTCTGGCAGGGGAATGGGGACATAACCCGTTACCGTGGATGGACGAGGAAGATCGGGCATATCAAGAAGAAGTCCGTTGTTTCTGTGGTAAACCGGGTTGTACCGAAATGTTTGTGTCGGGAACGGGATTCATGACGGATTACTTCCGCTTAAGTGGAGTTCGTAAGAAAGGTCATGAAATCATGGAAGCGCTGGTACAGGGGGATGAGATAGCTGAATTGGCTATATGCCGTTATGAAAGACGTCTGGCACGGGCGTTGGCACAAGTCATTAATTTACTTGATCCTGATGTCATTGTGCTGGGAGGAGGCATGAGTAACGTCGATCGCCTTTACCAGACCTTACCCGGTTTAGTTCAAGAGTGGGTTTTTGGTGGGGAGTGCGCAACGCCGATCAAAAAAGCACTGCATGGTGACTCCAGTGGGGTACGAGGTGCCGCTTGGCTGTGGCCTCATAAATAACTACATACTCCGGTAATTAACACAGATAGCGGCATGAATTAAACATGTCGCTATCGATACCTTGGGTTGACGCTGCGCTGCAATTGAGGACTTCAAGATCGCGGTTACATGATTGGCACGGCTAAGAGTTTATTGGTTTCCAGCGAGGATATTTTACCTTTTGCCGTCGATTGGATTGAAGAGCATGGGCGTTCGTAGTCTCAGGTTCTTATGGAGTCTGCCTGATATTTTGACTTGGCCTTTTGCGCTATATTCCAGCGGCGCGTTTGTATTGCTAGACAAAATATTATGGAAAGAGCCCATTGACCGGCTCTTCCACATCATTCAATAGAGGGGGTACATGATGAAGAATATGTTGAAGATTTCAACATTGGCAATGCTGGTGGCATTCAATGTGAATGCTGCAACAGTCGATTTACGCGTTATGGAAACATCGGATATTCACAGCAATCTGATTGATTTCGATTACTTTAAAGATAAACCTACTGAGCAGTTTGGTTTGGTTCGTACCGCGAACTTAATCAAAGCAGCCAAAGCTGAAGCAACCAACGCGGTTCTGGTTGATAACGGTGACCTGATTCAAGGCAGTCCGCTGGCAGATTACATGGCGGCAAAAGGCCTTAAAAAAGGTGATGTCCATCCTGCCCACAAACTGATGAATACCATGGGCTATACCGTAGGTAACTTTGGTAACCACGAATTCAACTTTGGTCTGGATTACCTGAAACAGGCCATCGCAGGTGCCAAATTCCCTTATATTAATGCCAATATCATGGATGCCAAGACAGGCAAAAACTACTTTACGCCTTACATTATTGTTGATACCCCAGTCAAAGATCGTGAAGGCAAAGAACACACCATTAAGATCGGCTATATCGGCTTTGTGCCACCTCAAATCAGTATTTGGGATAAAGCAAATCTGGATGGCAAAGTGGTGGTCAACGATATCACCGAGACTGCGAAAAAATTCGTCCCTCAAATGAAAAAAGAAGGGGCAGACTTGGTTGTCGCCATCCCACATTCTGGCTTTTCCCAAGAGCCTTACAAAGCGATGGCGGAAAACTCTGTTTACTATTTGAGTGAAGTTTCCGGTATTAACGCCATCATGTTCGGTCATGCCCACGGTGTCTTCCCGAGTAAGGAATATGCTGGCATCAAGGGCGTCGATGTTGCCAATGGAACGGTCAATGGCATTCCTGCCGTAATGCCGGGTCAGTGGGGAGATCACTTGGGCGTTGTTGATCTGGTGATCAATAACGACAGCGGCGAATGGAAAACGGAATCAGCTAAGGCGGAAGCGCGCCCAATTTACGACAAAGCCCACAAAAAAGCGCGGGTTGAGCGGGATAACAAACTGGCTGCCATTATTGAGAAAGAGAATGAAGGAACCCGTAAGTTCGTTGGCAAACTTATCGGTAAAGCCTCTGCGAATATGTATAGCTATCTGGCTCTGATCCAGAGCGATCCGACCGTTCAGATCGTCAATGATGCCCAGATTGATTACACCAAGCGTTTCATTCAGGGAGATCCTGATCTGGCCGATCTGCCGGTATTAGCTGCCGCAGCGCCATTTAAAGTGGGTGGACGCAAAAATGCGCCGGCTGATTTTGTCGAAGTAGAAAAAGGGAATCAGACTTTCCGTAACGCTGCTGACCTGTATCTCTACCCGAATACTCTGGTGGTAGTGAAAGCGAGCGGCGCTGACGTCGTTCAATGGCTGGAATGTTCAGCGGGGATGTATAACCAGATTGATCCGAACTCTGCCAAACCGCAAAATTTACTGAACTGGGATGGCTTCCGTACTTATAACTTCGATACCATCAGCGGCGTTGATTATAAGATAGACCTGACTCAGCCTGCGAAATATGATACCGACTGCCAGCTGATCAACAAAGAGGCGAATCGAATCAAAGACGTGACCTATCAGGGTAAACCCATTGATCCGAAAGCGACCTTCTTGATTGCAACCAATAACTACCGTGGTTACGGCGGTAAATTTGCTGGCACGGGTGATAACCACATCGCCTTCGCTTCACCCGATGAAAATCGTACTATTCTGGCCTCCTACATTTCCCGAATCACCAAAGAGAAGGGCATAGTATCAACGCAGGCTGAAAACAACTGGTCATTCCTGCCGATCAAGACGGATAAAAAACTGGATGTGCGCTTTGAAACGTCTCCAACCGAGAAAGCCGCAATATTCATCAAATCGCACGCTCAATATCCTGTGAAATACCTGAAAAATGATGATGTTGGTTTTGCTGTCTATCAAATTGATCTGACAGAGAAGAAATAAACCCTGATCTGACTGGAGCCTGCCCTGTGGGGCAGGCTGATTGTTTCATTGATAAAGGATTTCTTATTATGCGTTTTTTTAAACTATTGCCTATCGTTCTGGCATTGACGGCGGCGGGATGTGCAACTAAACCCGCTGATGACACAGCAAATAGAGTCGATGTTCGAGTACTGGCCTTGAATGACTTTCATGGCGCCCTGAAAGCACCCGGCCCAAATCAGCCGGGGGGTATCGAACATATGGCAACACTACTGAAAGAACTGAAGCAAGAGAATCCGAATAATATCGTGGTTGCTGCGGGTGACATGATAGGCGCCAGCCCGCTGCTCTCTTCCATGTTCCATGATGAGCCGAGCATTGAAGCCCTGTCCCTTGCTGGGTTGGAAGCGACTTCCGTGGGTAACCATGAATTTGATAAGGGTAAGGATGAGTTGCTGCGTAAACAAAATGGCGGTTGCCACCCAGTAACCGGCTGTCAGGGGCCAACGCCATTCAAGGGCGCTGAATTCCAGTATTTGTCCGCTAACGTCACCGTCGATAAGACGGGCAAAACCCTATTCCCTGAATATGTGATCAAAGAATTTGACGGAATTCCTGTGGCCTTTATTGGCTTGACGCTGGAAGGCACGCCAGCCATCGTCACCCCGCAGGGCACAGAAGGGCTGAGTTTTGCCAATGAAGTCAAAACTATCAACGCGTTGGTGCCGGAATTACAGAAAAAAGGCGTGAAAGCGATTGGTGTTTTGATCCATGAAGGAGCGGCTCAAAAACGTGAAGGTGGCCGGATTGACGTTAACGCCTGTAATGACGTGACAGGCAAAGTGCTGGATATCGTCAATCATTTGGATAAAGAAGTGGATTTCGTCATCAGCGGTCATACTCATCAGGCGTATAACTGCGTGATTAATGGTAAATCCGTTACTTCTGCCGAATCCAATGGCGCGTTGATCACCAGATTGGATCTGAAATTGGATAAAACCACCAAAGATGTGGTTGATTTCAAGGCGAAAAACATCTGGGTTGATAATCGTAAATATGCCAAAGATCCGCAAATTACCAATTTGTTGGCTGCCTATGAAAAAATTGCCACTCCGCTGGCAAACCGCGTGATTGGCAAACTGGAAAGCAATTTGACTCAACAGACAACCCATGGTGGAGAATCCTCGTTGGGTAAAGTGATTGCTGACGCTCACTTATTTACCACCGCGCCAAAAAAGGCGGGCGGAGCGCAACTTGCGTTTGTGAATGGCGGTGGTATCCGCGCCCCGATGGACGCCGGCGATGTGACGTACAATGCAATTTATACCGTTCAGCCGTTCTCGAATATGCTGGTGACCAAAACATTGACTGGCGAGCAGATCAAACGTCTGCTGGAACAGCAGTGGGATCGTTCACGGCCACAAATTCTGGCGATATCTCACAGTTTTGAATACGCATGGGATAGCTCAAAACCCGTGGGAGAACGTGTCATGGTCAGCTCAATGAAAATCAATGGTAAGCCCGTTGACTTAAAAGCGAAATATCGCGTGGCGGCCAATGAATATCTGGCAACGGGAGGCAGTAATTTCTCTGTATTTAAAGAGGGAACCGATCCTGTTTACAGCGTCCCTGATATAGAGGCTGTCGTTAACTACTTCGCTAAAAAGTCTCCGATTATTTATCCAAAACAGGATCGCATCGTTGATATAAATAGAAAATAATGTGACCTCAGTAAGAGATAAAGAAAATTACTGTAGGTAAAACAGGCAAATCAAAGATACTGTAAGTATCGTGCTGATTCTGATAATTAAGAGCAACGCTACTTATCTGGCGTTGCTTTTTACGTTACGTGTAAGCAGCTCTGACGGAGTTTAGGTAAATTAAACAGGCGAATTACACGAAGGCATTAACTGTAATAGCCATGATCATTAAGGTAATAGTGATATATGTAATATTTATTAATAATAATCAAAATATCTATGGAGAATATCAATATGCAGAATTTTATGGTGAGCTTAATAAAAAATAAAATTGCTAAAGTATTAACCTGTATTGTGAGTCTTATACTAGGAAGTGTAACTTACTCTTATGCAGCCGTTATTCCTTCTGGTACACAATTGGCCGATAAACAAGAAATCACGCGTAATAATTTTTCAGAACCCGTCTCTTTAGACCCTCATAAATCCGACAGCAGCAGTGAATTTGATATTCTGCGTGATTTTTTTGAACGGATGGTGGCTATCGATAAAAAAGATAAAATTATTCCTGCCTTAGCTGAACGTTGGGAAACCAACGATAATAAAACGTGGGTTTTCCATTTAAGAAAAGGTGTTAAATGGTCAGATGGTTCACCCATCACTGCTCATGATGTGGTTTTCTCTTGGCGGCGAATGGTCACGCCTGACACTATTTCTCCTTATGGTAGCTATTTGGTTCAGGCAACTGTGGTAAATGCATATGATGTGTTATCGGGCAAGAAAAAACCCGAAGAACTCGGTGTGAAAGCACTGGATGATGCAACCATAGAAGTCACTTTGGGAAGGCCAAAAGCGGATTTATTACAAATGATGGCGCATCCGGTAATGTCTCCCATCAGTGAAAAGGTCGTCAAAAAATATGGTAATAAATGGACACAACCCGAATTTTTTGTCAGCAACGGGCCTTTTAAACTCTCTGAATGGATAGTGAATGAAAAAATTGTGGGCGTCAGAAATCCTTACTATTGGGATGATAAGCACACGGTGATTAACAAAGTCACTTATCTGCCATTGTCAGACTATAAAGCTGACCTCAATCGTTATATGGCAGGAGAGCTTGATATATCCAACGGTGGCCCATCGGATTTCTTTCCAACACTCAAAAAGAAGTTTGGCGATCAATTCCATATTTCGCCCATAATGAGTGTTTATTATTATCTTTTTAATACGCAAAAACCGCCATTTAATGATGTTCGGGTCAGGCAAGCACTGACTTTAGCGTTGGACAGAGCTATTATTACTGACAAGGTATTGGGGAATGGGCAAAAACCGGCTTTCGATGTGGTTTATCCAGGTAGCGGGGGAATTTATTTAAAACATCCTGATTATGCCTCATGGACACAAGTACAGCGTGTTGAAAAAGCCAAAGCGTTACTGAATGAAGCTGGTTTTAATGAAAATAACCCGCTCAAATTTACCTTGTTGTATAACACTTCAGATGGCCATAAAAAAATTGCCATTGCAGCCAGTTCGATGTGGAAAAAGAATCTCGGTGTTGAAGTTGTTTTACAAAATCAAGAAAGCAAATCACTGTACGATACCATGTCTCAAGGAAATTTTGAGGTTGTCAGATACGCATGGAATGCGGATTATAATAGTCCAACATCTTTTTTAGATATTTTTACTACAGGGAATACCAATAACATACCGAAATATAGTAATAAAGAATTTGATCAATGGGTATTAAAGGCGGATGAAACTAACAACAAAATATATTATCAGCGGGCACTTGATATCCTCACTCAAGATTCACCTGCCATTCCTGTTTATTATTATGTTCGCACTAAATTAGTAAAACCTTATGTTGGCGGGGTTCATATTAGCCCGTTAGGGGATATTCCAACAAAAGATCTGTATATTATTAAACACTAGGTTGTATCGAAAATAAGAGTCTGTTTAAACAAGATCTTATTACATGAATAGATTAATTTAATTCGTAATTACAACGAAATGGTAATGTGATGTAATAAAAAATAATGACAATAATGGAGATGGTAAAAATGAAAAATATCATAGCTAAGTTTATAAAAAATAAAACAACCAAAATACTCACCTGCTCTATAGCGATTATATTGGCAAATATCGCACAATCTCATGCAGCAGTAGTTCCGCCCGGAACCCAGTTAGCCGATAAACAGGAAATTGTGCGTAATAATGGTTCATTTCCTGCCTCTTTGGATGTGCATAAAGTTGAAAGTAATGTTGAGTTGAATATTATCCATGATTTTTTTGATGGTTTGGTTTACACCGATAGCACAGGCAATATTGTGCCCAGATTAGCGGAAAGCTGGGAAACGAAGGATAACCAGATTTGGATCTTCCATATCAGAAAAGGCAGCAAATGGTCTGATGGTTCACCGATTACGGCTCACGATGTGGTTTTTAGCTGGCAACGCTTACTTGATCCAGAGATAGGATCTCCTTATAGCAGTTACCTCGGCTCCGCTTTTGTGGTCAATGCAAACGATATACTGTCAGGCAAGAAGAAAAAACAAGAACTGGGTGTAAAAGCGACGGATGATTTAACCTTGGAAGTCAAATTAGAGAAGCCTGTCGCTTATTTATTGCAGATGTTGACCCACCCGATTTTGGTGCCTATCAGTGAAAAAGCCGTTAAAAAATATGGTGATAAATGGATGCAGCCAGACGTTTTTGTTTCTAGTGGCGCTTTTAAACTGTCTGAATGGAAAGTGAATGAAAACGTGGTTGGTGTCAGAAACCCTCAGTACTGGGATGATAAGAACACCGTAATCAATAAAGTAACTTATCTTTCTCTTGTATCAGAAAAAGCAGATTTAAACCGCTATCTCGCAGACGAAATTGATATCACCCAGTCTATTGCATTGGATTCTTTTGCGTCATTAAAGAAAAAATTGGGCGATCAGGTTCATATTGCTCCCATGTTGAGTACTTACTATTACGTCTTCAATACTAAAAAACCGCCATTTGATGATGTTAGGGTGAGGCAGGCATTAAGTTTAGCCGTAGATAGAGACGTTATTGCTAATAAAGTATTGGGACAGGGTCAACGACCTGCCTATGATATTATTCCGCCAAATACGGGGGGATTCAATTTAATACCACCTGAAGCTGCCTCTTGGACACAAGAACAACGTATTAAAAAAGCCAGAGAGTTATTGAATGAAGCGGGCTTTAATCAAGATAATCCACTGCAATTTAACCTGCTTTATAATACAAGAGAAGCGCATAAGAAAATTGCTATAGCCGTTACTTCAATGTGGAAAAAACATCTTGGTGTTCAAGCCAACTTGCAAAATCAAGAATGGAAGGTGATGTTGGATAATATGCATCAAAACAAGTTTGATGTTGTCAGATACGCATGGACTGCGGATTATAATAGCCCTATGTCTTTCTTGGATACGTTCATCACAGGAAGTAGTCATAACATACCCTTATATGAAAATAGCGATTTTGATCAGATGGTGATTAAAGCAGGTGAAACCAATGATATAATCTATTATCAAAAAGCTATGAATATTTTCACCAATGATATGCCAATTATTCCTATCTACTATTACGTTAGTAATAAATTGGTAAAACCGTATGTCGGTGGGCTTTACATTAATCCAATGGATTATATTTCCACAAAAGATCTGTATATTATTAAACATTAGATAAAAGATATTATAAATATAATTATGGAGAATAATATGAAAATAAATAAAATAGAGTTAATGACGAAAAAAATAATTAAATCATTATCCTGCTCCATCGCTATTATTATGGGAAATATGACTTTGTCCTATGCTGCGATTATCCCACTGGGTACGCAACTGGCCGATAAACAGGAAATTGTGCGTAATAACGGTTCAGAACCCGCATCTCTGGATGTACATAAAGTCGAAAGCGATACTGAATTTAATATTATTCATGATTTTTTTGATGGTTTGGTTTACACCGATAATAAAGGTGACATCATACCAAAATTGGCGACAAGTTGGGAGACGGAAAATAATCAAACTTGGATTTTTCATTTAAGAAAAGGCGCTAAATGGTCTGATGGTTCACCCATTACTGCTCATGATGTGGTATTTAGCTGGCAGCGCCTGCTTAATCCTCAAATGGGTTCTCCTTATGGCAGTTATCTGGTTAATGCCACTGTCGTTAACGCGAATGATATACTTACAGGTAAGAAGCAAGCGGAAGATTTGGGTATAAAAGCGCTGGATGATTTTACGCTGGAAGTGAAGTTAGACAGGCCAGTAGGAGACTTTTTACAGATGCTGGCTCACCCGATTATGGTGATTGTTAGTGAAAAAACAATTAAAAAATATGGCGATAAATGGACAAAACCTGAGTATTTTGTCGGTAGCGGGCCATTTAAATTGTCAGAATGGATCGTTAATGAAAAAGTTATCGGTGTCAGGAATCCTCAATATTGGGATGATAAAAACACAGTTATTAATAAAGTGACTTATCTTCCTCTCTCTTCAGATAAAGCAGATCTAAACCGTTATTTGGCAGGAGAAATTGATATCACTCTGACTATTCCATTGGAATCCTTCCCATCATTAAAGAAAAACTCAGGTGAACAAATTTATATTTCTCCAAGGCTGGGCGTCTATTATTATGAATTTAATACACAAAAGCCCCCCTTCAATGATGTTAGAGTCAGGCAGGCACTGAGTCTGGCCGTGGATCGGGACATTATCGCCAATAAAGTCTTGGGACAAGGCCAAAGACCTGCTTATACACTCCTTCCACCGAAAACCGGTGGCTTTGATTTCCAACAGCCTGATTATGCATCCTGGACACAAAAACAGCGGATTGAAAAAGCCAAATCATTGTTGAATGAAGCCGGATTTAATCAAAATAATCCGCTCAGATTTAACTTACTTTATAACACTTCAGAAGCGCATAAGAAAATTGCCATTGCGGTCAGCTCTATGTGGAAAAAGAATCTTGGTGTCGATGCAGTATTGCAGAATCAAGAATGGAAAGTTATGTTGGATAATAAATATCAAGGGAAGTTTGATGTTGCCAGATATGGATGGATTGGCGATTACAACAGCCCGATGAGTTTTTTAAATATTTTTATGTCTGATAGCACGCAAAATTCATCAAAATATTCTAATCAAAATTTCGACAAACTGGTTTTAAAAGCAGGGGAGACGAATAAAAAAGATTATTATCAACAGGCTGTAGATATTTTCACTGACGACTCGCCAGTTATTACTGTTTATTACTATGTCAATGCGAAAATGGTAAAACCTTATTTGGGTGGAGTTTATATTGATCCAAGAGGTTATGTCTCGACAAAAGACCTTTATATCATTAAGTATTAAATGATAGTAAATATTTTGCCACGAAGGATTTAAGATAAATGTAAAAATAAATACGATTATGGAGAATAAAATATGAATAAAATCACAATAAATAAAAAGATAAAAATACTTTCTTGTGCTATTGCGATGATGTTGGGAAATATTGCATTGTCCCATGCTGCGGTTGTTCCTGATGGTATAAAATTGGCCTCTAAGCAGGAGGTTGTGCGTAACCATGCTTCAGAACCTGCTTCATTAGATGTACACAAAGTTTCAAGTAATGTTGAATTCAATATCATTCATGATTTTTTTGATGGGTTAGTTTATACCGACAGAAAAGGTAATATAGAGCCGAAATTGGCAGAGCGTTGGGAAACCCGTGATAACAAAATATGGGTTTTCCATCTTAGGAAAGATATTAAATGGTCAGATGGCACACCAATCACTGCTAATGATATCGTGTTTAGTTGGCGGCGCCTGGTTGATCCCGATATTGTTTCTCCTTACGGTAGTTATCTTGAGAATGCGGCTATTGTAAATGCAAATGATGTGCTCAGAGGCAAGAAGAAAGGTGAGGAGCTTGGAGTAAAAGCATTGGATGATATGACGTTAGAAGTCAGTCTGGATAAACCGATGGGGGATTTTTTACAGATATTGACCCATCCTGTTATGGTTCCGCTCAATGAAAAAGTGATTAAAAAATATGGCAATAAATGGACAAGGCCGGAATCTTTTGTCGGTAGCGGGCCATTTAAATTGTCTGAATGGATGGTAAATGAAAAAATCATCGGTATCAGAAATTCCCATTATTGGGATGATAAAAATACGGTGATTAATAAAGTGACTTATCTTGTTATAGGTTCAGAAAAAGCTGCTTTGAATCGCTATTTAGCAGGAGAAGTTGATTTTACCGAAACTATTCCATTGGATTCTTTTGAATCACTCAAGAAAACAATCAACGATCAAATCTATATATCTCCTCAAACAGGCGTTTATTTTTACGAAATTAATAATAAAAAACCACCGTTTGATAATATGAAGGTGAGGCAGGCACTGAATTTAGCTGTAGATAGAGAAGTGATTGCTAATAAGATATTGGGTCAGGGGCAGAAGCCGGCTTATACGGTTGTTCCTCTCAATGTTGGAGGGTTTAAATTTACAGAACCTGATTATGCTTCATGGACTCAGGCTCAGCGAATTGAAAAAGCTAAAACATTATTGAATGATGCAGGATTTAATCAGAATAATCCGCTCAGATTTAACTTACTTTATAACACCTCAGAAGCGCATAAGAAAATTGCCATTGCGGTTAGCTCCATGTGGAAAAAAACCTCGGTGTTGATGCGACTTTGCAGAATCAAGAATGGAAAGTAATGCTTGATAATATGCATCAAGGTAAATTCGATGTTATCAGAAGAGCATGGATTGCCGATTATAATAGCCCTATGACATTTTTAAGTATGTTTATGTCAGGGCAAATTAAAAATACTTCACTATATGAAAATAATAATTACGATGCTTTAATAAAAAAAGCAGGAGAGACTAATGATAAATCGTATTATCAACAAGGATTAGATGTCATCACCACAGATTCACCTGTTATTCCTATTTATTATTATGTTAATGCAAAAATGGTAAAGCCTTATGTTGGTGGGTTTTATGTCAATCCCATGGGGTATATTTCGACAAAAGATCTTTATATTATCCAGCACTAAGCTAATTGGAACTTAAGAGCCTGTTCAGTCAGGCTCTTTCATCTTTCATACTTCAAGTTGCAGCTTTGCTGGCCGTGCTTATTTTTTCCAATCACATCGTTATCTATGCTTTTGGGAATTTATACACTCACCATCGCGCTGCAACTCGAAATCCATTGGGTATGGATGATTCACCAAGCCTTAAACGATTAGCGTTTAAACCCGAAATTCTGATGCCAGTCTACTGACCCCCAAGCCATTCACTTTTTCCACTTTGATCTGAACAGGAATGCGTTCTTTCATTGCTTCAACATGGCTGATGACCCCAATTGTTTTTCCTGACGCATTCAAGTGATCCAAAGCATCCAGAGCGATATCAAGGGTTTCCGGATCAAGAGTACCAAAGCCTTCATCAAGGAATAGGGATTCTATCTGGGTCTTGTTACTCACGAGATCAGACAGCGCCAGTGCGAGTGCCAGGCTGACGAGGAAGCTTTCGCCACCAGAGAGGGTTTTGGTATCCCGGACGGCATCTGCTTGCCAGGTATCGATGATTTGCAATTCCAGCCCACCCTCATCTTTACGTTGCAAATCGTAGCGCCCATGTAATTTTTCCAGTCGAATATTCGCCAGATGGATTAAATGATCCAGAGTTAATCCTTGAGCAAAGCGGCGGAATTTAGCACCGTCTGCGGAACCAATCAGGTTATTGAGGTAACTCCAGTCATCGTAGTTTTGTTGTAAGTGGGAAATTTGTGCCAGGAGTGTTTGTTGCTTCTGCCGACGCATAGCATCACTGTTCAGTATGGTTTTGACTTCACCTTGTTGCTGATTGTTATGTTTCAATTTTTCGTTAACGTCAGCCAATACCGTGGAGACTTGCGTCGGTTCATATTGTTCAAGTAATTGGGGCTGTGTTTCAGTGTGTCGCTGTAAGGCGGTTTCTGATTCATGGTGCCGTGTTTTGGCTTGCAAATGATGCTGTGTAAGCTGCTCTTGCAATTGTTGCAGCTTTTTCCGTTGTTCAGGTTCCAGCAGGACCTGTTCAAAGGCAGATTGATCGGCAAATCCCTGTTGTTCCAATCCGCTTTGGAAAGCGCTGGCGGCAAGTTTGCATTGTGTTTCGGCGGTATTGCTGTTTCTTTCAATTTCACTAGCTGCACCAGTGAGTTGGTTCATCACGTTTTGTCGCTGTTGCAGGTGTGAAGTAGCCTGTTTGCAAGCGATGTCCAGCTCATTAGTTTTTTGCTGTAATGTCTGACGAACGTTGCTAACGGATTGTTCCCCAAATAAATGATGACGTTCCTGAGTTGTTTGTTCCAGTAACTGTTTTTGCTGCTGCTGTTTTTCGTTCAGGGCATGAAGGCGGATCGTCAGCTTAGTTTTTTGCTTCTCTAATTCATTCGATTGACTTTGCAGGGCAGCCTGTTCTTGCTGTAACTGTTGCCATCTTTCGCGTGAATCATGGTAGGTTTTTAACTCAGTTTCGCGTTGTTGCAGCCAGATTGTGACTTCTTGCAGAGAGGGCAGAGCAAAAGGCGTATGTTGTAAATCGCTGACTAATAGCTCTGTCGTGGCTGTGTATTCAGTTTTTGCCTGTCGAAGCTCTGCTGTGTTTTCTGCCAGTTGTTTTTGGTGTGAATCTAATTTGACCTTTTCCAGCTCAATAGTTTGTTCAGATGCTTTGTGCTGTTCACGATTGGCCGACAGCGCTTTTTCCGCCGCTTGATGTGCTTTTTCTGCTTGTAATAATGCTTCGTATTGCCTTTGATGCTGCTGAGCGGCAGATTGCCGTTGACCAATGAAATTGTTCACGGGTTCTGTTTCCATTGGTAATTCAGCGGCTTGTAACTGTTGGCAGTGGTGCTTCCACTGTTGCGTTGTTTCTGTCAGTTTCTCGGTTAATTGAGCCGTATTTTGCTGTAATTGTTGATTATTTTGCTGTTGAATCTGCTGTTTCTGCTGTAGGGCAGAACGGTTTGTTTGTAGCTGCTCTATTTGATGACGTAGAGATTTTAAGCGTTCTTCTGATTGTGACAGGGCAATGTTCTGGTATTCAGCGACTAAAGGGTGTTGTGTGGAACCGCACAGTGGGCAGGCTTCGCCTTCTTTTAACTGTGAACGCTCCTGTTCCAGGCTGGTGATTCGCTGTTCCAAACGAATTCGATCAGCAAGATCTTCATAATGCTGCTGTTTCTCCGTTAGCTGTTGATCTAGTGCGCTGATCTGCATCGGCAAGGGTTCCAGTAATGCCTGATACTGTGCTGACTGGGTTTGATTGATTGAGATTGTGGTCTGTAATTGCCGGATCTGAGGCAATAATATCTCAAGTTGATTCTGTGATTTCAGTTGTTGCTGATAGTCTGATAACTGTTTTTGCAATTGTTCCGGTGGATGACTTTTCTGCAAATCAGTCAGTTGTTTTTCGGTAAGTATCAGATTGTCGTGCAGTGGCTGGTTTTGCTCTGTCTGTTTGGCTAACTCTGTATTTAATGTATTCAAGTGATGGGTTATACGAGCCAATTCAGTGCTAATCTGCTGTGTTTTTTGTGTAAATTTGGCTATCTGTATTTGCTTCTCTTTCTGACGTGAAAATAGCTGTTTCCACTCAGGGAGTTTGTTGTCTAAATTACGGCAATAAGGGTGCTGATCGTAGTATGTTTCCAGCGTTTTTTGTTCATTATGCAGCGTATCTTTGCGATTTTGTGCTACTTGGTATTGGGTGGAAATTTCTGTCAGCTCACGGTTTTGCCTGGTTATTTCCTTCTCTAGGGTAAGCAGATCTTTTGATTGAGTATCAATCTTGTGATCGAGTGGCATAATCTGCTCTGTGATGAGTTTTTCCTGTTGGATTTGCTTCTGCTGGTGTTCTCCCTGCGTTTTTTCCAAATCTGTAAGCTGTTGTTGAACTGGCTGTAACAAAGAAAGTTGTTGCTGGCGATCATGTTCTATTTTTATACGCTGTTCAGTAACTCGTTGTTTTTCGCTAAAGGCTCGGTTTTGCGCATCCCATAGTGAACGGATTTTTTCTGCGGGTTCGCTGGCGGCAAGTTGTTGTAATTGAGGTTGAGCGTCTTGTATGGTTCGCTCAGTCTGTTGCAAAAGTGCAGTGCTGCTGGTTATTGATTGTTGTAACTCATCTTGCCGGATAAGCCACTGTTCGGCAGATTGAAAAGCCTTAATCTGTTGGCTGAGTTGAGTTTCTGCCGCAATAAGTTGCTGCTGTTCGTTCTGGTATTTTTCTATTTGCTCTGGGGTTAATAACTCAATGCCGGAAGCAGTGGCCTGCTGAATATTCAGTTCAGATTGGGCTTGTTTATGACGTTGATAAATTTCCTGAGACAGAATGCCGTAAATTTCTGTACCCGTTAGTTCTTCCAGCAAATCAGCCCGATCTTTATCATCTGCATTTAAAAATGCGGCAAAATCACCCTGTGACAGTAGGATGGATTTGGTAAAACGTTCGAAATCAAGTCCGGTTATTTCAGTGATTTTTTCTTTTTTACCCTTCACTTTATCAGCCAGAATCTTACCATCCGCTTTAAGCGCCAATTCAACTTTTGGATCTTGTAGTTTGCCTTCAGCCTGATTGCGGGCACGGTGCTGGCTCCAGAATGCACGGTAGGCTATGCCTTTGACTTCAAATTCCACTTCAGCCAGACATTCAGCGGTATGGCGGGTCATTAATTCATTCTGGGTGGCAGAAATAGAGTTGTTTCTGAACCGTGGTGTTTCGTGGTAAAGGGCAAGGCAGATGGCATCCAGCAAGGTGGTTTTTCCTGCTCCTGTTGGGCCTGTGATGGCGAATAACCCATTGCTGGCAAAAGGCTCTGCCGTAAAATCAATTTTCCATTCACCTTGCAGAGAGTTGATATTTTTCAGCCGTAAGCTAAGAATTTTCATGGGCGCGAATCCTCAATATTATTGCTGAGAAATATCATCCAGCGTTTGCTTAAACAGGGTTGTCAGGCGTTGCTTCTGGGGCTGATCTTCAATTTCAGCCAGTGCCAGTCGCCGCTCGAAGACTTCATGCACGCTGAGTTCATTGAGCGTCTCTTTATTTGTTTCAGACAGGGAGATTTGGCGTGCCGCCTTTCTGCGCCGTAACAGAATGATTTCAACAGGCAGATCCGCAGTCATGGTTTGAATGCGTTTTTGGATATCAGGCAGGTAATCTTGAGTCGCGACTTCAATATCCAGCCAGACAGGACGTTCTCCTTGATATGCTTTGAACGTTTGTAATTGAGCCTCAATTTGTTGCAGATTTCCACGGATCAACTGCATTGGTTGATAGCTTGGGATGGGCAAAAGAGTGACGTTATCAAATTTGTCTTCTTTAAAATCAACCAGACAGACGCTTTTTTCTTGCCCGACTTCATCAAAACTCAGGGGGATCGGGGAACCGCTGTAACGGATATGGTCTGATTTAGCGATGATCTGTGGGCGGTGGATATGCCCTAATGCAATATAGTCAGCAGGTGGGAACGCTTGTGCGGGGAATGCGTCCAACGTACCAATGTAAATATCCCGAACAGAATCCGAGGTGGAAGCGCCCACTGTGGTCAGGTGTCCGGTTGCAATAATCGGCAATGGCTGGCCGAGTTGTTCCCGTAAAGCATCGGCTTGCTGATAAAGTTGGTGATAGTGTTCAGTAATGGCATTCTGCAATGCCTGCTGTTTTTGCGTGGCTGACTGACCGGCCTGGCTGGTCATGATATCCCGTGGACGCAGGTAAGGAATGGCACAGAGAATGGCTCCCGCTTCGCCATTTTGGTTATTCAATACTTTTATCTGCTGCTGGATGTCGGCGCCTGCGCTGGCTATTACTGTCGTATTCAGACAAGAGAATAGCGATTTTGATTCATTGAGCGTGGCGACGGAATCATGGTTTCCGCCAAGAATGACAAGCTGGCAGCCAGTGGGCTGTAGCTCCACAACGAACTGGTTATAAAGCTCACGGGCATAGCTGGGAGGAGAGCCAGTATCAAAAATATCGCCGGCAATAACCAATGCATCAACCTGATGCCGTATGATTTGCTCAATAAGCCACTGCAAAAAGTGCTGATGTTCTGCGGCACGATTTTTGGTAAAGAAATATTGCCCAAGATGCCAGTCCGACGTATGAATGATTCGCATGTTTTCCTACCGTTGCCCAAGAGTCTTGCTTATCTGTTTCAAGCGCTAATTATAATGAGTGTTTGAGGTCTGTCGTGTGAAATTCTGACTTTGTTCACGAATTTTCGAGCGGGCTCGCAATCATAATGAAATATGACAAAGCACTCATAAATTCTATGCAAAATAGATTGCAGTTTGAGAATTGAGAAATAGGATTTTCATAAATTTGTCATAAAATTGACTCATAATGACTTAAAGTGAATATTGCTGACTTCAATAATATTAATGGGATTAACCATGGCTAAACGCATTTTGGTAGTTGAAGATGAAGTCCAGATTCGTGAAATGGTTTGTTTGGTGTTGGAACAAAACGGCTATCAGACCGTTGAAGCAGAAGACTATGATGTTGCTGTCGGGCGCTTGTCGGAGCCTTATCCCGATTTGGTGTTATTGGATTGGATGCTTCCCGGAGGTTCAGGAATACAGCTTATTAAGCAGATGAAGCGTGATAGCAGCACCAGAGATATTCCTGTCATGATGGTAACGGCTCGTGGAGAAGAGGAAGATCGCGTTCGTGGTCTTGATGTTGGAGCTGATGACTATATCACTAAGCCTTTCTCTCCCAAGGAATTGGTTGCCCGTATCAAAGCGGTTCTGCGCCGCACTTCCCCCATATCGGCGGAAGATATTATCAATATGGATGGGCTGATACTGGACTCTTCCTCCCACCGTGTTTCCAGCCAGGGGCAAAATGTGGAAATGGGGCCAACGGAATTCAAGCTGCTCCATTTTTTCATGACGCATCCAGAGCGTGTTTATAGTCGTGAGCAATTGCTCAATTATGTGTGGGGCACTAATGTCTATGTGGAAGATCGCACCGTCGATGTGCATATCCGGCGTTTGCGCAAAGCGTTGGAAGTAGGGAGGCACGATAGAATGGTGCAGACGGTTCGTGGTACAGGGTATCGCTTTTCTACTCGTTATTAATGCATCTGTTTTTCGTTGGTGCTGATTGGCAATAATCTATTTTCATGCCGGAGAGAATAACGTGCTTGAACGTTTATCCTGGAAGAAGTTGGTATTGGGGCTTGTTCTTTTTTGTCTGCCTGCGGTCATTTTGTCTTTCTTTATCGGATACTTACCGTGGCTGCTGGTTATTGCGTTATTTCTGGCACTGGTATGGCATGGCTACAATTTATTGAAATTATCTGACTGGTTATGGCTGGATCGCAGTATGTTACCTCCAGCGGGGCGTGGCGGATGGGAGCCGATCTTTTACGGTATTTATCAGTTGCAGCAGCGTAACCGTAAGCGGCGCCGGGAACTGGCATTATTGATCAAGCGCTTTCGCAGCGGCGCTGAGTCATTGCCGGATGTGATTGTGATGATGACGACGGAAGGCAATATTTTCTGGTGTAATCGTCTTGCCCAGCATTTGCTAGGCTTCCGCTGGCCGGAGGATAATGGTCAGCATATCTTCAATTTGCTTCGTTACCCAGATTTTAGTCGCTATGTTACGGCAGGTCATTTTTCCCGTCCTTTATCTATTGAGTTGAATAATGGCCGTATGGTGGAATTCCGGGTGATGCCTTATTCAGAAGAGCTGCTATTGATGGTTGCCCGTGATATTACGCAAAAACGATTGTTGGAAAATGCCCGCCGGGATTTTTTCGCTAATGTCAGCCATGAGTTAAGAACGCCACTGACGGTACTGCAAGGTTATCTGGAGATGATGCAGGAGCAGGAACTGAACGATAGGGCAAATCAGAAGGTGCTCAGTACGATGCAGGAGCAGGTACGGAGAATGGACGGTCTGGTGAAGCAATTATTGCATCTCTCCAGGATTGAAGCCGGGCCGCAAGTGGATATGAACGAGGTGGTTGATGTGCCTGACTTATTGGTGCTGTTGCAGCAGGAAGCGTTGGCATTGGCAAATAACCAGCAGGATATCGTGTTTAATATTGATGAAAAATTGAAAGTTTTCGGCAACGAAGAACAACTACGAAGCGCCATGTCGAATCTGGTTTATAACGCTGTCAATCATACTCCGCCGGGAACGCGTATTGAGGTTAGCTGGAGTAAATCGTCTCAGGGAGCAGGGTTTAAAGTGCAGGATAATGGTTTGGGGATCAGTGCTGAACATTTACCGCGCCTGACTGAACGCTTTTATCGTGTTGACCGTGCCCGTTCGCGGCAAACAGGGGGAAGCGGGTTGGGGCTGGCGATAGTGAAACATGCACTGCATCATTACAATACCCAGCTTGAGGTTTCGAGTACGGTGGGAAAAGGTTCCACATTCAGTTTTTTATTGGCTCCCGGGCTTATTGTTTCTGCCAAACCGAATTTAATTAAAAAACAATAAGTTTAAGATAATTTAGTGGTAAACGATGCAGACAGAAAAATGATTTATTCATCAATATGAACAAAAAAAGTGCAAATCATATAGTGTGTATTCAATGATAGATAATAAGAATGACTGCTTTTAAATATTACTTTAGTATATTGTACTGCTTTTTGGTTTGATGCTTGCCTTTTGGCGCTATAAAAGTTTTACTTGTGGGCAGTTGTTGGCGATTCTAGCTGTAATTACCACTATCATTCTGTATTTCCCGATTACCAGTGATTATTACGTTGATCACTTATTGTCAAATCAGAATCCGGTTTCGCCAGTGAAAATTCAAGTATTTGCAATACTGACTATTGCACATGCAATTCTTTTGACAACAATATATTAACAATCATTATGGCATACCGTTTATCATCTAAGGATATTTGGGCATTAGGCTTTATGACTTTTGCCTTGTTCGTAGGCGCGGGGAACATCATTTTTCCGCCCATGGTTGGCTTGCAGGCTGGTGAGAATGTTTGGATCGCTGCGCTAGGTTTTTTGCTTACGGCTGTTGGTCTACCGGTCATCACTGTGATTGCTTTGGCGAAAGTCGGTGGCGGGATTGAAGCGCTAAGTTCCCCTATCGGTAAAACAGCAGGTTTGATACTGGCTACTGTTTGCTATATGGCTGTTGGCCCTTTATTTGCAATACCTAGAACTGCAACTGTTTCCTTTGAGGTCGGGATTGCTCCGCTAATGGGCTCTGGCAGACTTCCGTTGTTCATCTATAGTGTCGTTTATTTTTCACTGGTGATCCTGGTTTCTCTGTATCCGGGGAAATTACTGGACAGTGTTGGGCGTGTGCTGGCTCCGATCAAAATTCTGGCACTGGGTATTTTAGGAATTGCTGCGGTGTTGTGGCCAGCAAGTGATCCCATCCCTGCCATTCAAACTTATAAAGAAATGCCGTTCTCAAATGGTTTTGTGAATGGCTATTTAACGATGGATACACTGGGTGCCATGGTATTCGGCATTGTTATTGTCAATGCAGCGCGCTCCAGAGGTATTGAATCTTCTTCACTGTTGACTCGCTATACGATGTGGGCAGGTCTGATTGCAGGGTTGGGCTTGGTACTGGTATATCTATCTCTGTTCAAGCTGGGAGAAAGTAGTGGCACATTGGTGCCGAAGGCTGAAAATGGTGCAGTGATTTTGCATGCTTATGTACAGAATGTCTTTGGTGGTTATGGCAGCTTCTTCCTTGCGGTGTTGATTTTCGTTGCCTGCATGGTAACTGCGGTTGGTTTGACCTGTGCTTGTGCTGAATTTTTCAGCCGTTATTTGCCGTTGTCTTATCGGGCGCTGGTTTTCATCCTCGGAATCTTCTCTATGTTGGTCTCTAATCTTGGATTAGACCACTTGATTAAATTCTCTATTCCGGTACTGACAGCAATTTATCCGCCTTGTATTGCGCTGATCCTGTTGAGCTTCACAATACGCTGGTGGAATAATTACACTCGCATTCTGGCGCCTGCTATGGCAGTTAGCCTGTTGTTTGGGGTTTTGGATGCGGCCAAATCGTCTGAGTATCTGTCTCACTTACTGCCGGCATGGACAATTCATCTGCCGTTGGCAGAGCAAGGGCTGGCATGGCTGTTGCCAACTGTAGTGGCTGTGGTTGTGTGTGCTCTCTACGATCTCATCGTAGGAGAAAGCAAAGTCCCAAAGCATAAAGTGCAGCAGGATCAAGGCTGATAGCCTGAGACCTGTAAAAAGGGTGAGCATATCAAACTGCTCACCCTTGTTTTTTACATTGATTTGTTTATGTCAACCTTTTACACTGCTTTTTTAGTAGCCAATGGCTGCACCAGCAGGTCGCCGGACATCGTTGGAGCCATAGATATAGTCTTCACGAACCACGCCTGATACCGCTGAGTCATTGCCTGATGAGTTGGTAGGAGACACGCCGACAGCGCCCGGCAATCCAATCATGATCAGTTCCGCCGCGCCCCACGGTGTCTGTTCTACCATTTTGTAATCCATTTTTTCCAGCACATTCAGGGTATCTTTCGAAAGGCCACGCTGTTCATAGTAGACTTCATCAGGTAGCCATTGATGGTGAATGCGCGGGCTGTTGACGGCTTCTTGCGGTGGCATGCCAAAATCAAGGATATTCAAGGCAGTCTGTAAGGTGATGGAGATAATCCGTGATCCGCCTGGAGAACCCAATACCAGAAAGATTTTGTTATCTTTAGTCACGAGTGTTGGGCTCATCGATGATAGTGGGCGCTTACCGGGGGCGATGGAATTGGTCGCTCCCTGAACAAGCCCATACAGGTTTTTCTCACCAATTTTGGTCGTGAAATCATCCATTTCATCGTTTAGGAAAAAGCCAGTTCCCGGTGCGATCACGACGGCACCAAAACGCCCGTTGATTGTGTAAGTGGTTGATACGGCATTGCCATCTTTATCTACGACAGAGTAATGGGTCGTTTCTGGTTTTTCATGGGGACCAACGCCCGGCTGAACATTTTTTGAAGGTGTCGCTTTGTTTGGTTCGATCTCTTTTCTGATAGATTCTGCGTAGCTTTTGCTTAACAGCCGATCAAGTGGGTTTTTAATAAATTCAGGATCGCCCAGATAGGTATTTCTGTCCATGTAGGCGTGGCGCATGGCTTCTGTCAATGTATGGATATAAGCAGCGGAGTTGAATCCCATGGATTTGAGATCATAGCCTTCAACAATATTCAGTATTTCGCATAGGGTGACGCCACCAGAACTAGGCGGTGGGGAAGAGATGAATTTATAACCGCGATAGCTGCAAGTGACTGGTGTTGTTTCTGTGATGTTATAGTTGGCGAAATCTGCTGCTGTGATAATTCCCCCCGATTTTTTCGATGACTCTTCAACTAATTGGGGGATTTTGCCATGATAAAAGACATCTGGCCCTTTCTTAGCAATCAGTTCTAGCGTATTGGCCAAATCGGTTTGGACTAACTTATCCCCGGGTTTGAAAGGCGTACCATCCTTGCGCAAGAAAATACGGGCAGCCTCTGGATCTTGAGTAAAGCGTTTGACGGTGGTGTCCAGAATATCAGTATCACCACGAGTCAAAATGTAGCCTTTACGCGCCAGTTTGATAGCTGGTGCCATGACTTGTTCGCGGGTCATTGAGCCGTATTTGTGCAGTGCGGCATCTAATCCCATCACTGTGCCGGGGACGCCAATAGCTTTATAGCCATACAGACTGGCACCTTTGATGACATTCCCGTCTTTGTCCAGATACATATTGGCGCTGGCCGCAGCAGGTGCTGTTTCACGGAAGTTAATGAAAGTATCTTTGCCGTTTGCCAGATGAATGGTCATGAAACCACCGCCACCAATGTTGCCACAGCAGGGATTGACAACTGCCTGAGCATAACCAACGGCAACTGCGGCATCAATAGCGTTTCCGCCCATTTTGAGAATATCGACGCCAACCTGTGAAGCTAAGTATTGTGAACTGACTACCATGCCTTGTTTGGCTTCAACGGCAGGTTCATAAGCGGCATAGAGGGAGGAGGAAACTAAGAGCGATACAGCGACAAAAGGAATTTTCCATGCTTTTAACATGATGGTACTCCTAAGAATGAGTGGTTGGAGTAGGACTCCGTGAGCTGTGATATCAATGTTAATTTTTTGTAATCAGCATTATCTAACGCTTAGGATTTTTGAAAAGCAATTTTTTGTGCGCAAGGTAATAAAATGAGAAATTTTAGATAAGAAAAACCAGCCGACAGAGCGGCTGGTTTAGGGGAATTCATTAATAACGTGATGCTATCAATGGAGACAACTCTGACGGGAATTACAATTTGTCAGCGTTTTTGGTCAGGTATTTTGCGACGCCTTCAGGGGACGCACCCATACCTTCCTGACCTTTTGCCCACTGTGCAGGACAAACTTCGCCGTGCTCTTCGTGGAATTGCAGTGCGTCAACCATACGCAGCATTTCATCGATGTTACGGCCCAGTGGCAGATCGTTAACGACTTGATGACGAACAACACCGTTTTTGTCGATCAGGAAAGAACCACGCAGGGCAACACCCGCTTCTGGGTGCTCAATGCCGTAAGATTTCATGATGTCACGTTTGATGTCAGCAACCATTGGGTATTTGACTTCGCCGATGCCACCTTCGCTGATTGGGGTTTTACGCCATGCGTTGTGAACGAATTCAGAGTCGAAGGAAATGCCGATGACTTCAACACCGCGCTTTTGGAATTCTTCATAACGGTGATCAAACGCGATCAGCTCAGAAGGGCAAACAAAAGTGAAGTCCATTGGCCAGAAGAAGATAACGGCTGGACGACCATTCAGGTGTTTTTTCAGGTTGAAATTACCAACGATTTCACCGTTACCGAGAACCGCTGCGGCTGTAAAGTCAGGGGCTTGGCGGGTTACTAGAACCATAATTGACTCCTGTGATTTTAAAAAGGGGGTATGTAGAAACGGGTTACAGCATAAGGAATTAGGGTAAAGCAATAAAGGATAAAATACCAATTGATATAATAGGTTTTGCCTATCAATAATTTGCTTTTAATTCCTTTTAGCCTAGATAAGATAAAGCTATTTGGAAAAAGTGCAAGGTTCTGGCGAAATATCTTGCTCAAGCAGTCGCTTATTTGTCGCCAGTGCCATCATGTGTGGATAGAATTTCCAAAATAGCGCTTCAAAATCAAGATAATGCATTTCGATATCTTGATACGATCCTGCCAGTGCCGATAATTTAGGGCGTCTGTGAGCCATGCCTTTCAGTACATTGGCAATACATGACATATCGGCATAGCGGATAAGTAGATTTTCTGACCAGAGATATTTGTTCAACTCCTGAAATTTTTCAGGCGTGACGCTAAGATGCGGTTCTATCTGACTACGGGCAAGATGTACAAATTCAGGCAGGGAGTAATTTTTTTCAAGTTTGTCCCAATGCAGAGAAAGGAAATGATCCCAGATGATATCAAGGGTAATGGAAGCTACGCGTCGATACTCGCTACGAAACAGTGTGCGTGCTTCGGTAACCAATGGATGGCTGTCCGTTAGGTTGTCTATCCTACGGTGCAGGCGAATACCTTCTACAATATCGGGGCTGAATAATCCTTTTGGAGAGCCACGGACAAAATCCGCCATTAAATTGCCCAGTAAGGAACTTTCCGATAATGCAGCCAAATGAAGATGTGCGAGAAAATTCATAGCGAGAGTATACCGGAAATAGTGAAACTAATATGCTTCTTTCTTGCACCCTTGCGCGTGCGGCACTAGACTAGTCCGCCTGTTTTTTTGAATGATACAGATAAAATGCGTGTCGCTGATTTTACATTTGAACTGCCAGAAGAGCTGATTGCTCACTATCCCCAGCCGCAGCGGAGTGGTTGCCGCCTGCTTGCCCTTGATGGCGAAACCGGAGGGCTGACGCACGGTATTTTCACTGATGTGTTGGATAAGCTGGAAGCCGGTGATCTGCTGGTTTTCAATAACACGCGAGTTATTCCTGCGCGTCTGTTTGGTCGCAAGGCGACGGGTGGGAAATTGGAAGTTTTAGTAGAAAGGATGCTGGATAATAAGCGAGTACTCGCTCACGTTCGTGCGTCCAAGGCACTGAAAGAAGGTGCAGAGCTTCTGCTGGGCGAAGATGAAAGCATCAGGGCAACAATGCTGGCGCGCCACGATACTTTATTTGAAATCCGTTTTGATGATGATCGTGATGTATTGACCATTTTGGATGAAATTGGTCACATGCCGTTGCCACCGTATATTGCCCGTCCTGATGAAGAATCGGATCGTGAATTATATCAGACGGTCTACAGTGAACGCCCTGGTGCCGTTGCGGCACCGACCGCCGGGCTGCATTTTGATGAACCCCTGTTGGCCGCACTGCGTGAAAAAGGCATCGATATGGCTTTTGTTACCCTGCATGTCGGCGCAGGGACTTTCCAGCCTGTGCGGGTGGAAACCATCGAAGACCATATCATGCATGCTGAGTATGCAGAAGTTCCGCAAAATGTCGTTGATGCGGTATTGGCGTGTAAGGCGCGTGGCAATAAGGTTGTGGCCGTGGGTACAACGTCCGTCCGTTCATTGGAAAGTGCGGCTCGTGCCAGCCAGAAAGGCCTTATCTCGCCGTTTTTTAATGATACCCAAATCTTTATTTATCCGGGGTTTGAATATCAGGTCGTTGATGCGTTGATTACCAATTTCCATTTGCCGGAGTCCACGCTTATTATGCTGGTTTCTGCATTTGCAGGTTATAAAAATACCATGAATGCTTATAAAGAAGCGATAGCCGAAAAATATCGCTTTTTTAGTTATGGTGATGCGATGTTTATTAATCGTAATCCTGTGGCAGCAAAAGAGAAAGTATCGTAATTCCGGCTTAGCTGGTTTGAACGACGTTTAAACATAACATCAGACTGTTTTTCTGGTGTCTGGAGGTTAAGTGAAATTTGAGTTACAAAAGACGGACGGGTATGCCCGCCGTGGTCGCCTGATTTTTGATCGTGGAGTTGTGGAAACTCCCGCGTTTATGCCTGTGGGAACTTACGGTACGGTCAAAGGCATGACACCGGAAGAAGTTAAGGAAACTGGTGCTCAGATTCTGTTGGGGAATACTTTCCATTTATGGCTGCGCCCCGGTCAGGAAATCATGAAACTGCACGGTGACTTGCATGATTTTATGCAGTGGCACGGCCCTATCCTGACGGATTCTGGCGGTTTTCAGGTCTTCAGCCTTGGTGCGATGCGTAAAATCAAAGAAGAAGGCGTTCATTTCCGTAACCCTATCAATGGGACGCCTGTTTTCCTCAGCCCGGAAAAATCCATGGAAATCCAATATGATTTGGGTTCCGATATCGTCATGATTTTTGATGAATGTACGCCATATCCCGCAGATTGGGATTATGCGAAGCGTTCCATGGAAATGTCATTACGCTGGGCGGCACGCAGTCGTCAGCGTTTTAACGAGTTAGGCAATAAAAATGCCCTGTTTGGTATTATTCAGGGCAGTGTGTACGAAGATTTGCGCGATGTTTCTGTGAAGGGACTGGTCGAAATCGGTTTTGACGGTTACGCGGTGGGTGGTCTGGCCGTGGGAGAACCAAAGGAAGATATGCATCGTATTCTGGAGCATGTTTGTCCGCAGATTCCACAGGATAAGCCACGTTATTTGATGGGCGTCGGTAAACCAGAAGATCTGGTTGAAGGTGTCCGTCGTGGTATTGATATGTTTGACTGTGTCATGCCGACCCGTAATGCTCGCAATGGCCATCTTTTTGTGACAGAGGGTGTGATCAAGATTCGCAATGCTAAACATAAGGAAGATACTTCTACGCTGGATGAGCATTGTGATTGCTATACTTGTCGCCATTATAGCCGTGCATATCTGCATCATCTTGACCGCTGTAACGAAATTCTTGGTGCAAGGCTGAATACAATCCATAATTTAAGGTATTATCAGCGTTTGATGGCCGGAATTCGTAAAGCCATTGAAGAGAACAAACTGGAACAGTTTGTTGAAAAGTTTTATCAGCGGATCGGCAAACCCGTTCCGCCGTTAAATATATAATTTGGCGTGACTAACCAGCCTCAATATGTGTAGCATATCGGGCTGGTTTTTGATCGAGCCACTGTCGATTTTCGATAACAATATTTTTGACAACAATGTTTTCGATAACAATGAGGGAAATTTGATGAGTTTTTTTATTTCTGAAGCTGCGGCATCTGCTGGCGCACCAGCGCAATCTCAGGGAAGCCCATATTCTCTGATTATCATGCTGGTTGTTTTCGGTTTGATTTTCTATTTCATGATCCTGCGTCCACAACAAAAACGCACCAAAGAACATAAAAAACTGATGGATTCCATTGCCAAAGGTGATGAAGTGCTGACTTCTGGTGGTTTAGTGGGTCGTGTCTCTAAAGTGTCTGAAACAGGTTACGTTGTGATTGCTCTGAATGACACTACTGAAATAACTGTCAAACGTGATTTCGTCGCTGCCATTTTGCCGAAAGGTACAATGAAGGCTATTTAATTTTCCGATTTTCCCGAAGGGAACTGCCGTGTTGAACCGTTATCCTTTGTGGAAGTATCTGATGCTGATCGCTGCGATCCTCATCGGTTTGCTTTATGCACTTCCCAACCTATATGGTGAGGATCCGGCTGTACAAATCACTGGCGCGCGGGGCATCGCCGCCAGTGAAAAAACGCTGGACCAAGTCCGTAATGTTTTAGAAAAAGAACAAATCAAGAGCAAGTCCATTGCACTGGAAAATGGGGCAATCCTTGCTCGCTTCAATAATTCTGATGTTCAACTTCGTGCCCGTGAAGCATTGGTTTCCGCATTAGGAGAACAATATGTCGTGGCATTGAACCTTGCGCCCGCGACACCTCTTTGGCTAAGTAAAGTGGGTGCTGAGCCAATGAAACTGGGGCTTGATCTGCGTGGAGGCGTTCACTTCCTGATGGAAGTGGATATGGAAACCGCACTGAATAAGCTACAAGAACAGAACATTGATAGCCTGCGCTCTGAATTGCGTGATCAAGGCATCCTTTATTCCTCTGTCCGTAAGCTTGATAACTATGGAGTGGAAGTCCGTTTCCGCGATAATGATGCACGTTCCAAAGCGGAAAGTTATCTCGAACCCCGTCACCGTGATTTAGTCTTCTCCACTGGCGCGAATAGTACGCTGAAAGTCGTTATGAGTGACGATCGCCTGCGTGAAGCTCGTACCTATGCGGTACAGCAAAATATCACTATCCTGCGTAATCGTGTTAACCAGTTAGGTGTAGCAGAGCCGCTGGTTCAACGTCAGGGTACAGATCGTATTGTTGTTGAGCTGCCTGGCATTCAGGATACCGCACGTGCCAAAGAAATCCTCGGTGCAACGGCAACGCTGGAGTTCCGTCTGGTAAACAGCAATGTTGATCAGAGTGCCGCAGTATCTGGTCGGATTCCGGGTGATTCAGAACTGAAGTATACCCGTGATAGCAACCCAGTTGTGCTGTACAAGCGTGTGATCCTGACCGGTGACCATATTACGGATTCCACTTCCAGTACTGATGAATACGGTAATCCGCAGGTGAATATTTCGTTGGACGGTGCTGGCGGTAGTGCGATGTCTAACTTCACCAAAGACAACTTGCAAAAGCCAATGGCTACGCTGTTTGTAGAATATAAGGACAGTGGCAAGAAGGATGCCAATGGCCGTTCGGTTCTGGTGAAGCAAGAAGAAGTTATTAACATCGCCACCATTCAGTCTCGTTTGGGAAATAGTTTCCGTATTACCGGAATTGGTAACCCGAATGAAGCCCGTCAGTTGGCGCTGCTGTTGCGTGCAGGTGCTTTGATCGCACCCATCCAGATTGTTGAAGAACGGACTATTGGACCAACCCTTGGCTTACAGAATATCGAGCAGGGGCTCGAAGCCTGTCTGTGGGGCTTGATCTCTTCTATCCTGTTCATGGTGATTTACTACCGCAAGTTCGGATTGATTGCGAGCAGTGCTCTGCTGGCTAACTTAGTGCTGATCGTCGGTGTCATGTCCTTGTTACCGGGGGCGACGCTGACGATGCCGGGTATTGCAGGTATCGTATTGACCCTCGCCGTGGCAGTGGATGCGAACGTTTTGATTAACGAGCGTATCAAAGAAGAACTGCGTAACGGGCGTACGGTGCAGCAAGCGATTCATGAAGGCTACAAAGGTGCGTTCTCCAGTATCATTGACGCAAACCTGACTACGCTGATTACTGCTGTGATTCTGTATGCAGTGGGAACGGGTTCCATCAAGGGCTTCGCGATCACGACCAGCATTGGTGTGGCGACGTCGATGTTCACTGCCATTGTGGGAACACGCGCTGTCGTGAACCTGCTGTACGGCGGTAAGCGTATCAATAAGCTGTCAATTTAAGGAGCACGTTGTGGCACAGGATTACACTGTTGAACAATTAAACTATGGGCGTAAAGTCATCGACTTTATGCGCTGGGACAACGTTGCCTTTGGGATTTCGTTACTGTTGTTGGTCGCTTCCATCATTACGATGGGTGTCCGTGGGTTTAACTGGGGGTTAGATTTTACCGGTGGTACGGTAATCGAGATTAACCTGAGTAAACCCGCCGATCTGGATAAGATGCGCGAAAGCCTCACGAAAAACGGTTTTGCCGATCCGCTACTGCAAAACTTTGGCAGTAGCCGTGATGTGATGGTGCGTATGCCACCTGTGACGGGCAATGCAGGGCAGGAACTGGGTAATAAAATTATCTCGGTTATCAACGCGAATATTGACAAAGATGCAGTCGTCAAGCGTGTTGAGTTTGTCGGGCCAAGTGTGGGAGGCGAGTTGGCGCAGACGGGAGCAATGGCTCTGCTGGCTGCGTTAATTAGCATCCTGATTTATGTCGGTTTCCGCTTTGAATGGCGTCTGGCATTGGGAGCTGTTATCGCGCTGGCGCATGACGTGATCATTACACTGGGTGTACTGTCGTTATTCCACATTGAAGTTGACCTGACCATCGTGGCATCGTTGATGTCTGTTATTGGTTATTCATTGAACGACAGTATTGTGGTATCGGACCGTATCCGTGAAAACTTCCGTAAGATACGCCGTGGCACATCGTATGAAATCATGAACGTTTCCCTGACTCAGACTTTGAGCCGTACGATCATGACTTCAGCGACAACGCTGCTCGTTGTTCTGATGCTTTACATCTTTGGTGGTGAAATGCTGAAAGGTTTCTCACTGGCGATGTTAATCGGGGTTTCCATCGGTACAATATCTTCTATCTATGTTGCTTCTGCACTGGCCTTGAAACTGGGAATGAAGCGTGAGCATATGATTCAGCAGAAAGTTGAGAAAGAAGGGGCGGATCAGCCTTCCATTCTTCCTTAATAGCCTGACACGATCTAGTTCTGATATCGTTTAAACACCCTGTGAGTACTTACTTACAGGGTGTTTTTCATTATCACTTCAAGGTAAACTGTCTTCCCGTTCGGTTAACTGTCAGGAAACAATATGCATTGCCCATTTTGCGCAGCCGTTGATACTAAAGTTATTGATTCCCGTCTGGTAGGAGATGGCTCACAAGTGCGCCGTCGTCGTCAGTGTCTCGAATGTCATGAAAGATTCACCACGTTTGAAATCGCAGAACTGGTGATGCCAAGAGTGATTAAAAGTGATGACATTAGGGAGCCTTTCGACGAAGAAAAATTGCGTCGTGGCATGTTGAAGGCACTGGAAAAACGTCCTGTCAGCTCTGATGATGTGGAAACAGCGATTATACATATTAAGTCACAAGTGAGGGCAACGGGAGAGCGAGAAATCCCATCCAAGATGATCGGGAATTTCGTGATGGATGCGTTGAAAAAGCTCGATAAAGTAGCTTATATCCGTTTTGCATCTGTTTACCGCAGCTTTGAAGATGTTCGCGAATTTGGCGAAGAGATTGCCAGACTACAAGATTGAATATACTGGCTTTCTAAAATCTCAGGCTTTCAAAAAATCAGGCTTTCAAAAACTATGACTCTCGATGAAAAATATATGTCCCGTGCGCTGGAACTGGCGATTCAGGGACGTTTTACGACATCCCCAAACCCGAATGTTGGATGTGTCATCGTTCAGGGTGATCACATTGTCGGTGAAGGTTTCCATTTATGTGCCGGTGAACCTCATGCGGAGGTACATGCTCTCCGCATGGCCGGAGACAAGGCAAAAGGGGCAACGGCTTATGTCACCCTTGAACCGTGCAGTCACCACGGTAAGACGCCTCCCTGTGCCGATGCGTTGATTGCAGCAGGCATCAGCCGTGTTGTGGCCGCTATGCAAGATCCCAATCCGCAGGTTGCAGGGCGTGGCTTGTATAAATTGCAGCAGGCAGGTATTGCCGTTGAGCATGGCGTGTTGATGGCGCAGGCGGAAGCGCTGAACAAGGGATTTCTCAAGCGTATGCGCACGGGATTCCCTTATTTGCAACTGAAAATGGGCGCGTCACTGGATGGACGTACTGCGCTGGCATCGGGTGAAAGCAAGTGGATTACGTCGCCAGAAGCCCGTCAGGATGTGCAGCAGTTGCGGGCGCAATGCAGTGCCATTCTCAGCTCCAGTGCCACGGTATTGGCGGATGATCCTTCATTGACTGTCCGCTGGCATGAATTGGAGGCCGAAATACAGGCGATTTATCCTCAAGAGCAAGTACGTCAGCCAATCCGGATCATTGTTGATAGCCAGAATCGCGTAACACCACAGCATCAAGTTGTACAGCAGGCGGGGCAATGTTGGTTAGCACGTACTCACACCGATGAGCAGCAGTGGCCTGGCAATGTCGATCATATTATATTGCCTGCCCACGGCGGGGGTGTTGATCTGGTTTTGCTGATGATGCAATTGGGTAAACGTCAGATAAATTCGGTTTGGGCTGAATGTGGACCTGTTTTGGCGGGAGCATTGTTATCTCTGGGGCTAGTGGATGAGTTAATCCTCTATATGGCGCCAAAAGTGCTGGGAAATACTGCCCGTGGGCTATTTGCTCTCCCTGAGCTACAAAAATTATCGGATGCGCCTGAATTCACGCTGTTTGATGTCCGGCAGATTGGGCCTGATGTGCGTCTTCGCCTGCGGCCAGAGTCTTGATTCAAGTTTGGACATAAATCAAGACGCAGAGAAAAAGAATGTGATAAGATCCGCGCCCCTGCGGATATGAATAAGGTATAAGGAAGGCTATGAACGTAATCAAAGGTGTTGTTGCAGCTCCAGAAGCCCGCATCGCCATTGCGATCGCCCGCTTTAACAACTTCATTAATGACAGCCTGCTGGAAGGGGCCGTGGATGCGCTGGAACGCATCGGTCAGGTTTCTTCAGATAATATCACTGTAGTCTGGGTTCCAGGTGCTTATGAATTACCGTTAACGGTTAAGGCTCTGACTGAGACTCAAAAATATGATGCGGTTATCGCTTTGGGAACCGTTATCCGTGGCGGTACAGCCCATTTTGAATATGTTGCTGGTGAATGCAGCTCTGGACTGTCCAGTGTAGCGATGTCCAGTGATATTCCTGTGGCATTTGGTGTTCTGACAACCGAAAGTATTGAACAGGCGATTGAACGCGCTGGCACTAAAGCGGGCAATAAAGGCGCGGAAGCGGCCTTGACCGCATTAGAAATGATCAATGTAATCAAAGCCATTAAAGGCTGAATTTTTTAGTTTTAATTAAGGGGAATTTTGTGAAACCTGCTGCTCGTCGTCGTGCTCGTGAGTGTGCTGTTCAGGCAATTTATTCATGGCAATTATCCAAAAATGACATTGCTGATATTGAATTTCAGTTTTTGTCAGAGCAGGACGTAACTGGTGTTGATATCACCTATTTCCGTGAATTGCTGGCTGGGGTAGCGGTCAATGCTGCAAAATTGGATGCTTTGATGGCTCCTTACCTTTCCCGTCAGCTTGAAGAGTTAGGTCAGGTGGAAAAAGCCATCTTGCGCGTTGCGATGTTTGAACTAAGCTTTCGTGATGATGTCCCCTATAAAGTGGCTATTAATGAAGGTATCGAACTGGCAAAAACGTTTGGTGCTGAAGATAGCCATAAATTCGTGAATGGGGTGTTGGATAAAGCTGGCCCGGCAGCACGCAAGAAAAAGTGATTGCTTGCCAGGAGTTCCCCATTATAACTCGATGATTTCATACATGAGGCCGGTTTCCCGGCCTCATGTGCTCATCGTCAGTCACTTTTTGGAATTCTATTATGGCATGTGGTGAATTTGACCTCATTGCACGTTATTTCAATCGCCATGTCATCCGCCGACGTGATGTGAATCTAGGAATTGGTGATGACTGCGCGCTGATGACCGTTGCAGAGAAACAAGAATTAGCGGTGACAACCGATACGCTGGTTGCTGGTGTTCATTTCCTCCCTGACATTTCCCCGGAAGATTTGGCTTATAAGGCGCTGGCTGTCAACATCAGTGATCTGGCCGCAGTTGGGGCAGATCCGGCTTGGGCATCGCTGGCGTTAACGTTACCTGACGTCAATGAGGATTGGTTAAAACGGTTCAGTGATAGTCTGTTTGAACAACTGAACTATTATGGCATGCAGTTGATTGGTGGGGATACAACAAAAGGCCCCATGAGTCTGACGCTGACGGTACATGGTCTGGTTCCGGCTGGCAGGGCGTTACGCCGTGCTGGTGCGAAAAACGGTGACTGGATTTATGTAACCGGAACGTTGGGTGACAGTGCTGCGGGGCTTGCACTGTTGCAGGATCGCTTTGCTGTGGAAGATAGCGCCATTCACAACTGGCTGGTCAAACGTCACCTTCGTCCCCAGCCCCGGGTTTTACAAGGGCAGGCACTGCGTAATCTGGCCTCTTCCGCGATTGATTTGTCCGATGGTTTGATTTCTGATCTCAGTCATATTCTGACAACCAGCCAATGTGGTGCGCGTATTAATCTGGATGCGCTGCCTTATTCGGAGGCTGTGCAGAAATATGCCACACCAGAGCAAGCATTAACATGGGCGCTGGGGGGGGGAGAAGATTATGAATTGTGCTTCACCGTACCTGAACTTAACCGTGGTGCACTAAATATGGCATTGGCACATACTGGTGCCAGTTTCCGCTGTGTCGGGCAAATCAGGCCGGAATCAGAAGGTATCCGCTATTTCAACAACAATGAAGAAATTGAGCTGGATCTGAAAGGCTTCGACCATTTTAAGACCGAAAAAAAACCGATAGAAGACTGTCAGGCATTACAACAGGCACAGAATGATCAGACGGAGGGAACTCATGGATGATGCAAAACGTCGCTTAAGGATGCGTAATCCGTGGCATTTGCTGGCTACGGGTTTCGGTAGTGGCTTATCGCCGATTATGCCGGGTACGATGGGCTCATTGGCGGCAATTCCGTTCTGGTTGTTGTTAGTGCAGTTACCTGAATGGGGCATTTGGTTGGTTATTCTGCTGGGAACGGTGATTGGCTGCGTGATTTGTCAGAAAGCGGCCGATGCCATGCAGGTGGAAGATCCGGGTTGTGTGGTCTGGGATGAATTCATCGGCATATGGATCACATTGATGGCAATTCCCGTCCTCAACTGGCAGTGGGTTTTGGTGGCTTTTGTGGTGTTCCGTATCTTCGATATGTGGAAACCGTGGCCGATTCGCTGGTTCGACCGCTACGTAAAAGGTGGAATCGGCATCATGCTGGATGACATTATTGCGGCAATTTTCGCAGTTATTGTTATTTGGTTGCTGAATTTCTGCCCATTATTGCCTTTCTAAATTCTCGCTTTTATCGTTGAGATAAATGACCGATTAGCCACTGTACTCAGTGGCTAATTTATTTTTATCGCCTCGCGTCTACCTATCTTTTTTTAGTGCGTAGCCCCACCTGTAACAGCAATATCTGATGTATTTTTCCAGGCTGTTTCAATGGCTGTTTTCAACGCCAACGTCATCAATTCCAGCGTCATACTTGGCTGATTGGCATATTTTGCCGCCTGTTCTGGCAAATAAGGAACGTGAATAAACCCCCCGCGCACAGAGGGGGTATTCTGAGCCAGATAATGTAATAAGCCATACATAACATGATTACACACAAAGGTTCCGGCAGTTTGGGAAACTGACGCCGGAATACCTGCTGTATTTAATGCATTCACCATTGTCTTAATAGGCAGGCGAGAAAAATAGGCGGCAGGGCCATCAACAATAACGGGGGTATCAATCGGCTGATTGCCGGCATTATCAGGAATTCTGGCATCGTTGATATTAATGGCGACACGCTCTACGGTGATATTCGTCCTACCGCCAGCCTGCCCGACAGAAATCACCAGTTCAGGCTGGTACTTATCAATGGCTGCATAAAGGTGTTCTAAAGAAGTATCAAAAATGCAGGGAAGCTGGCAAATTTCAATATTTGCACCAGAAACTTGGCTACCTTGTAATGGTTTGATGGCTTCCCACGATGGATTGATAGCTTCACCACCGAAAGGATCAAAAGTAGTGACTAAAATAGTTTTCATAATCGTTCCGTATTGTTGTTTTATAAGAACATCAAAAAATAGAGTAAAAACACATTAGTAATCAGTAAGGTGCATCCGGTGGGGATCTGAGCCTTGATTACGGCATTACGATCAGGTAATTCCAGCAGAGCGGCAGGAACGAGATTGAAATTTGCCGCCATGGGTGTCATCAGCGTACCGCAATAGCCGGAGAACATACCGATGGCGGCCATTACGGCTGGATTACCGCCATGTTGCAAGATCAAAATAGGAATACCAATTCCGGCTGTCACAATAGGAAAGGCAGCGAAAGCATTTCCCATGATCATAGTCAGTAGAGCCATGCCGAGCACATAGGCTATCACCGCTATAAATCGATTATCGACAGCCAGATAATTTTCAGTTAAATGAGAAATGACGGTGCCTACGCCTGCTGCCGTAAACAGTAATCCGAGGGTTGCCAGAATTTGCGGTAGAATGAACACGGAGCCGATAGAATCCAATAGACGGCGTGTTTCCTGTATCGGTTGCATGATGTTTTCTCTGGTCATGTGCAATGCGATGATTAACCCAGCCAGACAACCGAAGGTAATGGAAAATAACGTCACCAACGTTGAATGATTGCCTGCACCGAAAACGGTTTGCTGTAGTCCCGGAATATGGTTAAACAGCAGGACACCCACCATCGTGACAACGGGAATGAGCAGGGCAGGCAAAAATAACCGATTGCCGAGGCGCTCTGCACTTTTCTGTTTTTGTTCCGTTGTAGGCTGATGGTAGTTTCCCACACGTACTCCACCAAATCCCGCCAATAACGCTATGATGATCACCAGTACACCAACACTGATATGGACGATTTTCTGGGCTTGAGCTTCGTCGCTTATCCAGATAGCCATCAATTGGTAGCTCCAGTTTCCTATCAGGAAGATGAGGCCATACAGCCCCCAGAACAGGCCTGTGGTCAAGCGGCGAGGATTGGCTCGATCGCGCCACGACATCACGGCGACAATGAGCAGAATGAATCCCGCCAGATAGTAGAGATACTGTAACTGAAACATTATTTTGCTTCCTTGCTAGTCAATTTCATGTGATTCAGGGAAGTAATTTCGCGGGCAAGATGGTAATCAAGGCGATATAACCGAACCGAGTGGATCAGGAAAGCACAGATGGCGGTAGGAATGCCCCACAAGGCAATATGCAGAGGTTCAGTCTGGATACCACCAGATTCCAGCATGAAATTGTGCATGAAAATAATGGCACCGAAGGCGACAAAAATATCTTCCCCGAAGAACAGCCCAGTATTATCAGTTGCGGCGGACATGGCGCGAATACGGTGGCGAACATGATCGGGCAAATGACCATATTGGTTCTCTGCCGCCCC
Source organism: Xenorhabdus bovienii (assembly GCF_024721015.1). Lineage (GTDB taxonomy): Bacteria > Pseudomonadota > Gammaproteobacteria > Enterobacterales > Enterobacteriaceae > Xenorhabdus > Xenorhabdus bovienii. The sequence continues at coordinate 5,841 of NZ_JANAIF010000006.1, read as the reverse complement.
TTCAGCCATTGGTGCCAGTAATGGACGTACCATTTGCGGATGGCCGCCTAAACTGGTCAGCCCTAGCGCGGCAGACGTTTCTCGTATGAACAGATAGACAATTAGTAAACGCCCGGTTGTGGCAGTTTTGATATGGGCAATTGAGCGCTGGGCTCGTTCTTTTAACCCATGTCTTTCCAGAAGGCCAACAATGACCAAAGGAAACAGAATTGTCAGTAACAGATTCAAGGTATTAAGAAATCCGGAGCCGAGTTTTTCCAGAATTTCGGTGACTGTCATATGGGCGGCCAACCCTGTGACTAGCCCTGCAACCGTTGCGACCAAAACAGGATTAAAACGAAGGATAAACCCGATCATAATGACGGCAATCCCGATCAGTGGCCAGAAATTGATGGCTTGCTGCATACTTTGTTCCCCCATTAAATAAACGAAATTGAGTTGTTATATTGTTGGATTAATTTGCGGTTATTGTTAATGCATTGTTTTTGTATTGTTAAACAATAAATAGATTGTGATTAAGGATTAAGCAAATCAAATTCGAATTGGATTATAAAAATGGAATGCAGATCACTTCTTGAATGAAAAACAGTTTATTTCCCAAGAATATTTTGTTAATTGCAACTTGAAATTTATAGGGTATAGATGCTTAAAAATGAAAAATTCATATTAATGATGTGTGGGTTATATTTTTGATAAATGCTTATGTGGTATCGTGAATTTTGCTTTTAGCATTATTGGGATATAATTTTTAACAATATCTATTTATGTCAGAATTATGTTTTGGTGGATGTACTTATCTTCATCTTATAAAGGTATTTTGTTTTATTATAAATTTAGATGGATTTACATAATAAGTGCAACATTGTTATACGGAATTGGGGATTTTACACGGATTTAATAACCTATATATTAGGCTGACGCCGCCAGATATACTTTCCTCCCTAAATCAGTAGGCGAAAAATAGCAAGCCGGCGGGTTTGTCTATCGTCATTGATAAGCTCTCTGGAAAATCAGCACCGAAAAGCAATATAGAATACTTCGGTGCTGATTTTAAAATTGATAACTGCAATGAGGCTTACGCTTTACTTGTAGTAAAACGTCGCATCCATATTAGGATGATAACTAGCACAGTAAGCGGCAAACCGTGGAATATCAGGATCACGACAGAAGGTGGTAGCCAGACGTAAAAAGGTGCGACCAGCAACATGCCTATACCGAATCCCGTCATTTGCATCAGTGTCAGCAAACTGAAAATCGGCAAGCGTAAACTTTCCGGTTCACTTTGCGCCCGTGAAATCAGGCTGACTTCTGCTATTCCGTCTCCGATACCTGCCCAGACTGCAAATACGAGTAGCCAAAGCTGGCTGGTTTGTTGGAAAGTAAGGATAAACCCGGTCGACATCAACGCAACGCCCAGAAAAAAGAGTTTCTCCATCTTCAATAAATTGCGGTTGCGTAGCAGGTAGCTGGTCAGACGCGCTCCACTGAATTTTCCCACCGCCCATGTCGCCAGCAGTAAGCCCATTGTGGTACTGGCGTTATCTGGCGTAAGTAACTTAGAAATGACAGGAAATCCCACGTTATGAGCGGCGCTGCCGAGGGTGTCGGCCAAACTGAGGAACAGCATTCCTGCCAGCATCGGAGTACCACGTAAGCCGCGGATTAACTCACGCCATTCGTTACCCCGTTCCCGTGATGTTTTCTGTTCAGGATGGGTGAGGAAACGCAAAGGAATAATCAAGAATGCGGCCAGCAGGTAGGTAATGATATTGACGATAAAGACTATTTCATAACCACTGCTGGCGACCAACAAACCGGATACCAAACTGCCAAGTACTGCGCCTGTAGCGGCGACGGATGTTAGCCAGGAGTTGGTTGATATGCGTTGGGAAGCGTGTACCCAGTATGGGAGTTGGCTGTTCAGCCCGATGGCAAACATCGAGTTGCCTAAGCCAATGCCAAAAGCGATCATCGGTAAGATCAGTAACTGCTGTGAAGCTGGTATCACCAATAACAGGGATAGCAGAATGACCCGCAATAAATCGAAACAGACCAGTGGCCAGCGTCCGGCAAATCGCCTGAAGAATGGAGTACCTATCAGGCTAGCGATGATCCCGCCTGCAACACGGCAGGCCAGAAAAATACTGACGTGCATGACGCTATCACTAAGCAGGTAAACATAGGTGGATAGCGCAACCATATTCAGGAATGTGCCAAAATCAGATACGAATCGTGCACTGACGATCAGCAAGGCATTTAGACCAGACCAACGCAAATTCAAACTAATTTCCTGGCTTGACATTATTAGCTCTCTTGTTGTTCAGGGCGTTGCCGGAAAGTCACCAGCAACAGATCCCGAAATGCCGTGATTGTAGGAGATATTTGTCCAACATTGCTCGCTCGATGATAAAGTTGTTTGTCATTTATTGCGAGTGTTTCTAGAAACTGTTCCATCGCGGTATGTAGCAAAGGAGGTGCTTCATCTGCGGTTGCGTGAACTTCGGAAATTACAGGTGCGATATTATGGCCTTGGATAAAGTGCATAAAGATCCAATCCTGCCCGTCCTGATGAATACCTGAAGTCGTTGGGCTTTCTTTCCCCGCAAACGCTTTAACACGAAATTGATGAATATCAATCGAATAGTGGCAACCTTTTATTAATCGATCTCCTAAAATAGCAATATCCATTGAAAGAATATGCTGCATGATCGGATCGTTAATAAATGTATCTTCAGCATAACTGAGTTGATTGGCACCTTTTTTGTATTCAATGTCATAGGTTACTGATGATCGATATTCAGTATCTTGATTGAGCTGGAAGGAGATTTCTGTGCCGGGGCGATAGTGGTAACGCAGAATACGCCTCTCCCTGTGGGTATAGTCTTTGAAATTCTGATCTAGAACCAGATTATCCCAATGGCCTTTAAACGTTTTAGTTGCTTCTGAATCACAGGAAATCAATTCACTGAAATGTGGAATATGGCAATAATGTTCGTTTATTAAATTTGCTGAGATATTCGTAATGTTCATCGTGTAGCAGCCTCATGAAATCAGATCAGATTCTGGAATAATGATGGGTTTGACGTTTTCTAGCATATTGCTGTGCAACGTATGGGCATGGGATGCTCCTTCGACTTTTGCCCAGCACTTAATCAGATAATGCTCTTCAATTTCCGCGTTGATATAGCAGTCATTGGTGTAAGACACACATTCGAGTATGCATGGTTGATTTTTGAGATAGTGAAGGTTTTCGATGCCTTTAAAATGACCGTTTGTATCTGGATACATAACAACCATTGAGTAATGTTGTGTGACTTGTTCTGCTTGTTTGCAAGCTTGGGTAAGTTGGAAATCAACTTCTTGATCTTGTATGAGGATGGAAAGATAAAGCTGATAAGGGTTCAGGCCTGCAAGATCACGGAAAGCCGAGTTGACAAACAGCCCTCCGAGCCGTGGGTTTATTTCAATAATGACAGGGCCTTCGGAAGTCATACGAAATTCAAGGTGAGCAATTGCATTGTTTAAACCAACGGCATTCAGGCAAGCTATAGCGTAGTTTTTGATTTGTTCCTGTTCTGATGGTGAAAATGACACAGGTGGAGTAATGAGTAGGTTTTCCAGCACGGTGTTGCTTTTCTCTGTCAGAATCAATTTTTCATTGATCAAGACTGGATATATAGTGTGCTGGTTAATGGCGCACTCAATCGTACCTTCTATGCCATCAATATATTCTTCCAACAGTAGGCTTTTTCCTGGAATGCTAACGTATTTTTCACCTTTAGGCGTCACACATTCTTGTTGGTTGCCCATAAAATCGGTGTAGTTAGAGTGCGCGTAATGGGCTGTAAATGCTTGGTAATGAGCCAGTAATTCAGCCCAGTTGTTGCATCTTTTGATAAAGACTGAACACGCCCCGAACGGTGGTTTGGCGATTAACGGATAGCCAATCAAATTGGCTTGTGAACACAGTTCTTCTTCGTTATTACACAGTGCATGACGTATTGATCGAACACCATGCTGCTGTAATGTCTGACGCATCAGGAATTTGTTGTTACAGGTGGCAATGGCACGGGAAGAAGCGTGCGGTAACTCTATTTCCTGACATATTTCGGCAACAATACAGCCGACTTGCCCACTGGCAGATGCATGGCCTGCATGGCATAAAATAGCACGCAGGTTGTAGGTATCCAGTAAGGTGCTAACGAGATCCCGTAAGGCATCCAATGTCATTGATTCTACATAAAAAACTTCGTCACTATCAGCGAAAAGTCGCTCTGTATGCTGGCGTCCTTGCAGTGCTGCGGTCAGGCAAAGCAGCCCCATTTCTTTTGCTGCGGCAAAGTGTGGCTCCCGATAGGTATATCGGGTGATTTCGGCATCATCGATATCAACAAATAAAATGGCGTTTGGTTTCATTTGGCATCCTTAAAATAAATAAGCTTTATTCGTTTTTTATAGAACAGTGAGAAAAGTGGCTAAAGCCTAGTTATCCAGCCATTCACATTGTTCGTTTTGCCAGTTGATAAAGCGGTAATAACGTTTGCCATTGAGGGTTTCAAAATAGGGCATCTCTTGCGGATGAGTAAACAGAGGAACAGTAAATTTGCCTTTCATATGCGGCAGAACGTATTCCGGTAAGGCGATATTTGAAATGCGACGTTTGAGTTTACTCATGATAGCGATGGCATCGTTGATCGAGGCTTTATATTCAGAAGAACCTGGTGAGAAAGGCATAAAGTGGTAGAGGTAGTAGGGTTTTACGCCCATGCGATACAGATCGATAAATAGCTTGTGGAGTGTTTCTTCGTTGTCATTGATGCCACGCAGGAAAGGCATGTTGGAAAAAACAATCGGTACGGCACTTTGGATGCGACGAACGGCAGTTTGAAATTCTTCGCTGAGTTCAAATGGATGACAGACATGAACACCGAAGGCATTGATGCGGTATTTTTTCAATGTTTCTATCAGAGCATCTGTAATGCGGTAAGGGTTGAAGGTCAAGGCGCGGGAATGAATGCGGATTAACAGGTCATCGCGGATTTCCCGGATGGCGGCCAATGATTCATCCAGCTTGTTATCTGTCAGCATTAAGGGATCGCCGCCGCTCAGGATCACTTCTTCTACTGAAGGCGTATTTTTGATGTATTCAAGGGATTGTTGGAAAGAGCTTCGGCCTGCATTGGATTTGCCGGAATCCACTTTCAAGGTTCGCAGAGCTTCAAAGCAGAATTGGCAGTAGGAGTTACAGGCATTGACCATGCGCAATATGACCCGATTATCATATTTATGCTGGCAGATGGGAGTTTTCATCTCATCATTGAGTTCCCAGTTTTCTGTTTCTCCATCGTAGCCGTTCAGTTCCTCTTCACTCCAGAATGGAACTACTTGTCGCCAGAGTGGGTTTGCCGTGATGTCGTCAGATTGGTTGGTGGCTAAAATTTGACGGAGGTAGTAGGGGGGGATCTGCATTTTTTGTCCCTGTAAATTTTGTTGGATACGTAAGGCTATTTCTTCACTCCATCCACCACAGGCGGAACGTAAAGCGGCCTCATCACGTAAGGCGTTTTTTTGCTGCCAGCGCCAATCAAGCCAATTTTCATTAGGATTAAAAAGGAATTGTTGTGAATGAGGTAGGGCATTGGAATTATTCATTAAATTAACCTTAATTTTTATTTTGTGTTTTTATTAATTCATGTCTCTTTGACTAGGGCGTGTTGACGTTTTGTGAAGGTAATCTGAACAGCATGATGATTTGGTATAATCAATTTCGCCAAAAACTCATTAAGCCTCATCATCATGCTACGAACTAGGTTAACAGATCCCGTCTGGGATAAGCTATCT
>NZ_JANAIF010000069.1 GCF_024721015.1 Xenorhabdus bovienii | reverse complement strand
CATTCCAACCTAAAAAACCGAGCTTGAATTTACGGGATTGTGATATCGCTATTTTTAAACGAAGCTGAGGTTAATTATAGTAGCTCCTTGCCAGTTGGTTTTCCGAAGGAAATTTCTTCATGAATATTTTCGTTTGTAACACCGGAAAGCAACGCATCAAGCGTATATTCTTTAGCGCGCACAGGCACAGGCACAATCACGATACGCCCATCTTCTACAGTAATTTCAACAGTATCATCGACGTTCAGAGACGCTGCTTTCATAATTGAAACCGGAAGCCTTACTGACGGGCTATTGCCCCATTTTTTAACGATAACTTGTGACATGGTTATGCCCTCACAACGTTTATGTAGTTTTTATATATTAAACAATAAACCGCATGTATCAACATTGTTGATACATTATAGTTTGTTATTCGGCGTTCGATTTAAGAGTCTGACTGATGCTATAGATACTGGTATGCCTTCAGACCGTTCTTTCTTTCATGTGATGGCGAGTCTTGCGGAAATGGAGCGAGAACTTACAGTTGAATCTACCCGCGCAGGACTGGAAACAGTCAAAAAACCATAAAATTAAGTTCATATAAACGGTCGTTAAAGTGGACTATGAAAAAAGCCACTGCAACTAAATGCAGTGGCTTAACTTGAATAAAGTTCAATCAAGAAAGATTACAGCGCAGCAATCGTCTCTTTCTGTGCCAGTAATTTCTCTTTTGCCGCATTGTTGCTTGCCAGACGCTCACGCTCTTTGGCAACAACGGCCTCCGGCGCACGGCTGACAAAACCGTCGTTAGACAGTTTGGCTTCAATCGCGCTGATTTCTTTATCCAGCTTCTCGATTTCTTTATCCAAACGTGCCAGTTCAACGTCTTTATCGATCAGACCGGCCATTGGGATCAGTATTTCTGCACCGTTGATCAGCTTGGTGACAGAAACAGGGGCTTCTTCGCCCACCGCCAGAACGGTGACGGAAGAAAGACGACCCATCGCCTGAATGAAGTTGAGGTTTTCAGCCACACGGCGCTGTGCATCCGCATTGGCATCACGCAGCAGAACCTCCAGCGGCTTGCTTGGCGCGATGTTCATTTCTGCACGAATGTTACGTACCGCAATGATGGCTTCTTTGATCCATTCCAGATCGCTCAGCGCCAGCTCGTCCACTTTCGCCTGATCAAATTGAGGGAAGGGTTGCAGCATGATGGTATCTGCATTAATGCCTTTCACCACTTTCACGCGCTGCCAGATGGTTTCGGTGATAAATGGAATGATGGGATGCGCCAGACGCAGCAGGCCTTCTAAGACTTCAATCAGCGTATGGCGAGCCGCACGGACTTCTGCCTCTGAGCCTTTGTTGATAGCCGGTTTTGACAGTTCCAGATACCAGTCACAGAATTGGTTCCATGTGAATTCGTAAAGAATGTTGGCGGCAATGTCAAAACGGTAGGTATCCAGCGCTTCACGGTAGGTTTTCACGGTCTGGTTGAATTCAGCCAGAATCCAGCGATCGGCCAGTGACAGGGACATTTCTCCGCCATTTTGACCGCAATCCTGCCCTTCAGTATTCATCAGCACGAAACGGCTGGCGTTCCACAACTTGTTACAGAAGTTGCGATAACCTTGCAGGCGCTTCATGTCCCAGTTGATATCACGTCCGGTAGAAGCCAGTGCCGCCAGTGTGAAACGCAGGGCGTCAGTACCGTGGGCTTCGATGCCTTCCGGGAACTGTTTTTCCGTACGTTTGCCGATTTTCTCGGCCAGTTGTGGCTGCATCATGTTGCCGGTACGTTTTTCCAGCAAATTTTCCAGCGAAATACCGTCGATCATATCTAGCGGATCGATAACGTTCCCTTTGGATTTTGACATCTTCTGGCCTTCGTCATCACGGATCAGGCCGGTCATGTACACGGTTTTGAACGGAACTTGCGGCTTACCGTTTTCATCTTTGATGAAATGCATGGTCATCATGATCATGCGGGCAATCCAGAAGAAGATAATGTCGAAGCCACTGACCAGTACATTGGTCGGATGGAAGGTTTTCAGGGCTTCGGTCTGCTCAGGCCAGCCGAGGGTGGAGAATGTCCACAGGCCAGAGGAGAACCAAGTATCCAGTACGTCTTCGTCCTGGGTCAGGGCAATATCCGCACCCAGATTGTTTTCACGGCGAACTTCTTCTTCATCGCGGCCAACATAGACGTTGCCTTGAGTATCGTACCATGCAGGAATACGATGACCCCACCATAATTGACGAGAGATACACCAATCCTGAATATCGCGCATCCAGGAGTAGTACATGTTCTCGTACTGTTTTGGCACGAACTGGATATCGCCATTTTCAACGGCTTCAAGCGCCACTTTTGCCAGCGGAGCAGTGCGGACATACCATTGGTCAGTCAGCATTGGCTCAATCACCACGCCGCCACGGTCGCCGTAAGGTACAGTCAGGTCATGAGGCTTGGTTTCTACCAGCAGACCCTGTTTTTCAAATTCGGCCACAATCGCTTTACGGGCAGCGAAACGCTCCATGCCACGGTATGCGGCAGGAATGTCAGCAGAATAAACGTCAGAGGCTTCGCCATTGGTATCGAAAATTTCCGCTTCGTCACGGATATCGCCGTCAAATGTCAGAATATTGATCATTGGCAGGCTGTGACGCTTACCGACTTCATAGTCATTGAAATCGTGCGCTGGCGTGATTTTCACGCAGCCGGTGCCTTTCTCCATATCCGCATGTTCATCGCCTAAGATAGGAATGCGACGGTTCATCAGAGGCAGGATGATCTCTTTGCCAATCAGATCTTTATAACGCGGATCTTCTGGGTTAACGGCAACGCCGGTATCCCCCAGCAGGGTTTCTGGACGAGTTGTGGCGACAATCAGATAATCTTTGCCTTCGGCAGTTCTGGTGCCATCAGCCAGCGGGTAGCGCAGGTGCCACATGGAACCCTTCACTTCGCGGTTTTCGACTTCCAAGTCAGAAATGGCGGTGCGCAGTTTCGGATCCCAGTTAACCAGACGTTTGCCACGGTAAATCAGGTCTTCCTGATACAGACGGACAAAGGCTTCTTTGACCGCTTTTGACAGGCCTTCATCCATGGTGAAGCGCTCACGCTCCCAATCCACGGAGTTGCCCAGACGGCGCATCTGGTTGGTAATATTGCCACCCGATTCCGCTTTCCATTGCCAAATTTTGTCGATAAAGGCGTCACGGCCATAATCGTGGCGGGTTTTACCTTCTTCGGCCGCGATTTTGCGTTCAACGACCATCTGCGTTGCGATACCTGCGTGGTCAGTACCTGCTTGCCACAAGGTATTTTTGCCCTGCATGCGCTGATAACGCACCATGGTATCCATGATGGTTTGTTGGAAGGCATGCCCCATATGCAGGCTGCCAGTGACGTTTGGCGGAGGAATGACGATGCAGAAACTTTCACGGCTGGTATCGCCATTCGGTTTGAAATAACCGTTCTTTTCCCAGTGGTTATAAAGAGGTTGCTCTATCTCTGTCGGATTATAGGTTTTATCGAGAGATGGCTCAGATTGCGTTTGATTAGCGGGTGTTTTTTCCATTTTATCTTGATATTCAATAGATTGGCGGCGTTGCCATGGTCAAATTAAAGCTGACGCTACGATAAACTTTATATCGTTCGCGCGCTAACTGTTTCAGATTTTCATCAATAGGGACGAAGTCTATCACTTCATGGAAAGCTGTGGCAAAGTCTGCAAAGTGAGGAAGCAGTGTTACCAGAATATCGCGGGGAACATTGCTTCTTTTCTGCGGCCAGCACAACTCCACAGGGGCACCATAACGAGGGCCTTCTCCGGCAAGGTTGTGCGGTACAAATTGACTCGGCTCCCGCTGCCATAATGCTTCGTCCAGTTTTTCGGCCTGCTGCTGGCTTTCGCAAGCAATCAGAACCCGCTTCCCTGCCCGCCATTGATCAGCGGCAAGCTGGCATGCCAGCCATTCATGTGGCTGTAATTCATCAGAAGACGATGATTGTTCCTGTGAGAGCTTTTCCAATAAATAGAAGGTGGCGTTTTTCATAGTCTCATGATTACAGAGGATGGGTTACAGAAAAATGATGGGAAAAGCGATACAAAAGGGTATTGCAGCCGCAATACCCTTAATTCCGTTGATTCCCTTGATACCTTTAGACTACACCTTTTATGTCGAACTGTTAGGCAACAAAAAGGGGGCAGGGGTATTAATCATCCGCATTCAGGCCTGCACGATTTAACAGGAATTGTGCTAAGAGCGCAACCGGACGACCTGTTGCTCCTTTGGCTTTACCTGAACGCCATGCTGTGCCTGCAATATCCAGATGCGCCCAATTGTATTTGGTCGCAAAGCGGGACAGGAAACAGCCTGCGGTAATCGTCCCGCCTGCACGCCCACCAATGTTTGCCATATCTGCAAAATTGGAATCGAGCTGCTCGAAATATTCGTCAGCCATCGGCAGGCGCCATGCACGATCTCCAGCCAGTTCTGAGGCATTCAGCAGTTCATGCGCCAGCGGGTTATGGTTGGACATCAGCCCGGTGTAGTGACTGCCCAGCGCAACGACACAAGCGCCAGTCAAGGTAGCCACATCAATGACCAGTTCTGGATCGAAACGCTCAACGTAGGTCAACACGTCACACAGGACCAAGCGGCCTTCTGCATCGGTGTTCAGGACTTCAACCGTCTGGCCGGACATGGTGGTCAAAATGTCTCCCGGACGGTAGGCGCGCCCACCCGGCATATTTTCGCATCCTGCTAATACACCAATAACATTGAGCGGCAGTTGCAGTTCTGCGATAACCCGCATGACACCATAAACAGAAGCTGCGCCACACATGTCATACTTCATCTCATCCATGCCTTCGCCTGGTTTGAGAGAAATACCGCCGGCATCGAAAGTCAGCCCTTTGCCCACCAGTACGATGGGTTTCGCATTGGCGTCTTTGCTGCCTTTATACTCGATCACGGACATCAGGGATTCATTCTGGGAACCTTGACCGACCGCCAGATAGGAATTCATGCCCAGCTCTTTCATCTGCTCTTCGCCAATCACCTTGGTATTCAGATTGTCGGCAGTGTCAGCAAGCTGGCGCGCCTGTGATGCCAGATACGCGGCATTACAGATATTCGGCGGCATGTTTGCCAGATCTTTCGACGCTTTGATACCCGATGCAATGGCAAGGCCATGCTGAATGGCGCGTTCGCCGCTGGTTAATTCACGGCGGGTTGGCACATTGAACACTATCTTACGTAATGGACGGCGCAGTTCGTTTTTGCTGCTTTTAAGCTGATCGAAAACATAGAGTGATTCTTTTGCTGTTTCGACCGCTTGACGCACTTTCCAGTAGTTATTACGTCCCTTGACGTGTAATTCCGTCAGGAAACAGACCGCTTCCATAGAGCCGGTCTCATTGAGGGTACTGATGGTTTTCTGGATAATCTGCTTATACTGGCGTTCATCCAGCTCACGCTCTTTTCCGCAACCAACCAGCAAAATACGCTCAGACAGCACATTAGGAACATGATGAAGCAACAGGGATTGACCCACTTTGCCTTCAAGTTCACCACGGCGTAGTAAGGCACTGATATAACCGTTACTTATTTTGTCAAGTTGCTCTGCGATAGGGGAAAGACGACGAGGTTCAAACACGCCGACAATAATACACGCACTGCGCTGTTTCTCCGGACTACCGCTTTTTACACTAAACTCCATGCGTTCTCCTGAATCTTAAAGACAAAGACGGATACAATCGCTAAAATATCACGTTGCGCATTAATTCATCCCAAAGAAAATTCACTGTTATGTTAAGCTCACCACATTATTTTTTGGTACTTAGCTAACGATAAGTGTGTTCTAATTGGGAACCAATATATGGGATGCTTTGGTATCATTTTAGCAATGGGGAAGCCAAACTGATGCATATAAATGGTAGATATACGACGAAGTTAGCGACTTTCCTGCAAAAAGACAAGTTTTCACAGGCGTAATAAGCGTGATCATCATTAGATATCTAGTACGGGAAACTCTGAAAAGCCAAATCGCAATACTTTTCATCTTATTGCTGATCTTCTTCAGCCAAAAATTAGTTGAAGTATTGGGGGCGGCGGTAGAAGGAAGTGTTCCCGCAAATTTGGTTCTATCCTTGTTAGGTTTAGGTGTGCCGGAAATGGCGCAGCTTATTTTACCCCTGAGTCTGTTTCTTGGGGTATTAATGACGTTCAGCAAACTCTATACCGAAAGTGAAATTACCGTCATGCATGCCTGTGGGTTGGGCAAAGGTGTGTTGGTAAAATCGGCCTTGATTCTGGCCCTGTTCACATCGATGCTGGCGGCGGCTAACGTTCTCTGGTTCACTCCGTGGTCTTCTAAATACCAAGAGCAAGTATTGGCGGATGCAAAAGCCAACCCAAGTCTTGCGGCCATGATGGAAGGTCAGTTCAAGCCTTCCCGTGATGGCAACATGGTGCTGTATATCGGTAACGTCAAGGGCAATAATTTTGAGAATGTGTTCCTTGCCCAGCTCCGTCCGGTGAATAATCAGCGTCCTTCCGTGGTGATTGCGGATGGCGGCCATATGGAAGAGCGTCCGAATGGTAATCAGGTCGCGGTACTCCATCAGGGAATGCGTTATGAAGGCACTGCACTGATGCGTGACTTCCGTATTACCGATTTCAAAAATTATCAGGCGGTGATTGGGCACAAAGCCGCTGATATTGATAGCGATAAAGTTGAGCAGAAGACACTCTCCCAACTCTGGCACAAGGGTGACGAAGATTCCCGTGCAGAGCTGCACTGGCGCCTGACCTTGATTGTGTCGGTGCTGGTCATGGCGCTGATGGTGGTTCCATTGAGTGCCGTGAACCCGCGTCAGGGGCGTGTGCTCAGTATGCTGCCTGCTATGCTGCTTTACCTGATTTTCTTCCTGCTGCAAAGTTCCCTGCGCTCCAATGGTGGCCGGGGTAAACTCGACCCTGCATTCTGGATGTGGCTGGTCAACGGAGCCTATTTTGCCTTGGCGCTGGCGCTCAATATGTGGGATACCGTACCCATGCGCAAACTGCGTTCTCGCTTTAAGAATCAAGGAGCGGCCTGATGTTTGGGGTACTGGACAGATATATTGGGCGGACTATCCTGCAAACCATTTTGATGACGCTGTTCACGTTGGTGTCGCTTTCCGGCATCATCAAGTTTGTCGATCAGCTTCGCAAGGTTGGGCAGGGGGAATATAGCGCCTTTGCCGCTGGTATCTATACGCTGCTGAGTGTTCCCAAAGATATCCAGATCTTCTTCCCAATGGCGGCGCTGCTTGGGGGATTATTGGGTCTGGGGATGCTGGCAACGCGCAGTGAGCTGGTGGTTATGCAGGCTTCTGGTTTTACTCGCCTGCAAGTAGCGGGTTCAGTCATGAAAACCGCGATCCCGTTGGTATTGCTGACAATGGTGATCGGTGAATGGGTCGCCCCACAGGGGGAACAGATCGCCCGTAACTACCGTTCCCAGAAGATGTTTGGTGGCTCCCTGATGTCCACCGCCAAAGGGATGTGGGCGAAAGATGGTAATGATTTTGTCTATATTAAGAGTGTAGACAAGGATAATGCCCTGAAAGACGTCAGTATCTATCATTTTGATGACAACAAAAAACTGCTGTCAGTAAAATATGCGGCTACTGCGGTGTATGACCAAAATAACAGGCAGTGGAAATTATCTCAGGTTGAGGAGTCTGATTTACGTCAGATTGGCCGGATCACTGGTTCACAGCGTATTTCTGCTGAATGGAAAAGCTTGCTGACACCGGAAAAACTGGGCGTAGTCGCTCTTGATCCGGATGCACTCTCCATTCGCGGGCTTCAGCAGTACATTACTTACCTGAAGCAGGGGCAACAAGATGCCGGTCGTTACCAGCTCAATATGTGGAAGAAAGTCTTTGCCCCTCTGTCTGTTGCGGTCATGATGCTGATGGCACTTTCCTTTATCTTTGGGCCACTGCGCAGTGTGGCAATGGGAGTCAGGGTAATTGCGGGTATCAGTACAGGCTTCATATTTTATGTCTTGAATGAGATATTTGGCCCATTGAGCTTGGTTTACAGTATGCCTCCGCTATTGGGAGCGCTGCTGCCAAGTCTGTTATTCTTCGTCGTGAGTGTTTACTTCCTTCTGCATCGAAAATAACGCTCATCACAAATCACAGCCTGAGCTTTATACCTACAAATCTCTGGCTGTGATTTTTCAAGAACATGCCTCTAACACACGATATTCACGATAGAACTATAACTTCCCATGATTTCGTGATAATGCTGCGACCAGTTCATTCACCCCGTTAGTGACACGGCTGAATTTGCTTTGTTCCTTGCGCGTCATCACCACAAACACACCGATATTCTGCTCAGGGATCATGGCCATATAGGTATTGAATCCGCCGCCACCGCCGGTTTTCTGATAGATGCCCGGCACCCCTTTTTTGGCATCCATATATACCCAGCCCAGCCCGATCCCGTCTGCTTGACCCGCGACATCCATTCCTGTGATTGACGTCAGATTTTCACGTTTAAAATAGATACCCTGCTCACGGCTGGCAGTCTTCTTCCTCAACTGATTGTGGGAGGATAAAAACTGCTGCATCCAGCGTTGCATATCTACGGGAGTCGAATAAATCCCGCCACTGCCTGCTGCTGCGGTAGTGCTGAGACAGGGACTGGGTTTAACCCCTTCCATTAAACGAGCACATTGGGAACGAGAGGGCGTCAGCGTCGTATCCTTCATGCGATAAGGACGGGTGATTTCTTCTTGTAGCAGACGGGTATAGGGTTCCCCCGTGGCTTTAGAGAGCGCATCCGCCAGTAAATCGTAAGCCAGATTGGAATACGAAGCCGTTGTACCGGGAGCGGCATTCATACCTGCTGTTTTCAGCCAAGCCCAGCGATTTGATTGTGTTGGCCAGATAAACACCGGCCGCCCCCATTTTCCACCCGGCTGCTCTCGTGGCAGCCCGCTGGTATGGCTGGCCAGGTGATACAGACGGATCGGTTGAGCCATCGCATAATCTGGTACACGCACACCATAATAAGTGTACTTCTGCAACGGATCGGTGATTTTGAGGCGTTCCTTCTGCGCCAGCTTAATCATAACCTCGCTGGTCATCAGTTTCGTTATCGAAGCAAGGCGGATCACCGAATCCTGACGCGGACGGGCTCCACTCCCTGGATAAGTCTCCCCGAAACTGCGATGCACCACCTGATTATTATCGATAATCACCATCGCCATCCCCAACGGATTACCTTCATCAAAGATTGACTGCGCATACTGGTCGACCAGAGATGAGGCCATTTTCTTGGTATTATCATCACCCTCAAAAACTTGCCACTTTGCGGGTTTTTTGCCTGATTGCGGAAAATTATTCTGGTGTGCATTATCGGGGGCAGCACAAGCCGAAAGCGCCCATGACAGGGCTGAAACAGCAAAAAGTTTATATAACTGTTTGTTCATTTTTTGGATTAACCAATCAGGGAGCGTTTAATTGGAACAACGTCGTTATTTCTTTTTCTTAAACAGCGCGATGACAGCGCCAATAATGATACCCACAAGGATACCTATAAAAATATAGCCGATAATAGACATGATTGTTTACCTCAGAGCGGTATGTTGTTGTGGAATTATATAAGGTGTTTAAAGGTTGTCTATTGGTAGACGGGGATTATGGGCGAGTGATTTGTGCTGGTTGAAAGGAAGGTGGTCGGGTTTTGAGCGTTTTTGATGGGAAAGGATTAGATGTGCTTTTTTTTTCGGCACTTGAACAAGATTGAAAGGATAAGTGTTGCGAATGGACTTCTGACAGGTATAATGGCCTCCGTTTTCCGAGTACTTCTCGAATACTTCAGTGCCGAAGTGGCGAAATCGGTAGACGCAGTTGATTCAAAATCAACCGCCTTCGGGTGTGCCGGTTCGATTCCGGCCTTCGGCACCATTCATTAGTTTTCTAACGTCTATCCAAGTCTACAAACTCCCAAAAAACTCCAATAAATCAAGATACTTAGTTATTTTGCCGTCTACTGTGGTCTGTTGCAATCAACAAGCACCAAGGGGCATAATTTGGGGCACCTACACTTCGATTGTAAATGTGCCCCAAAAATGAAACTAAACGCCCGACAAATCGAGACTGCGAAACCGAAAGAGAAATCCTATAAATTAGCGGATGGCGCTGGCCTATATCTCGAAATCACGCCGCGCGGTTCTAAATACTGGCGCATGAAGTATCACCGCCCAACCGATAAAAAAGAAGATCGGCTGGCCTTTGGTGTTTATCCTGCTGTGTCATTAGCTGATGCTCGCGCTAAACGGGATGAAGCTAAAAAATTGCTCGCTCAAGGAATTGATCCCAAAGCAGAGAAAAAAGACGCACAAGCCGAATCAAAGGGTGCATATACTTTTGAACGGATCGCCCGTGAATGGCACGCCAGCAATAAACGGTGGAGTGAAGACCATCGAGACCGAATTATGCGAAGTTTTGAACAATACATTTTTCCTTATATTGGCACTCTCGATATTCGCACTTTACGAACCAGCCAACTGTTAGCACCGATCCAAGCCGTTGATACTGATGGCAAACACGATATAGCTCAGAGATTACAACAGCGTGTCGCTGCCATTATGCGTTACGCAGTTCAAAATGACCTTCTTGAATATAGCCCTGCCAATGATATGGCGGGCACTCTCACCATAGTAAAACCCAAACATCACCCTGCATTGCCTCATGAACGCCTGCCTGAATTTTTGGCTCGTCTTTCCTGTTACCGTGGACGCTTGCTTACTAAAATCGCGGTAGAACTGACTTTATTAACGTTTGTTCGTTCCAGTGAAATGAGATTCTCCCGTTGGGAAGAAATCGATCTTGAAAGAGCGGTCTGGCATATACCGGCGACACGAAAACCCATTGATGGCGTTAAACATTCTCAACGTGGAATGAAAATGAAAACCGAACACATTGTACCGTTGAGCCGTCAGGCTATTTCGCTTATCGAAACCTTACACAGCCTGAGCGGAGAGAGTGAGGTAATGTTTCCCGGTGATCACGATCCAAAGAAAATGATGAGTGAAAACACCGTTAATAATGCGTTGCGAACAATGGGCTATGACACCAAAACAGAAGTTTGCGGACATGGATTCCGCACAATGGCACGTGGTGCAATGGGCGAATCTGGCCTGTGGAGTGATGACGCTATCGAGCGCCAGTTAAGCCATATCGAAAGAAACAATGTTCGGGCTGCATATATTCATACCTCTAAACATTTGGATGAACGGCGGTTGATGGTGCAATGGTGGGCGGATTATCTGGATGCTAACAAGGCGCAATTTGTAACTCCTTATGATTTTGCCAAGCCGCTTCGTGACAGGACAAAACCGTAGCACAACCAACAAAATTTTATATATAGGATAGCCAGTTACGTAATACATAAAAGCATGACATAAACAAACAACGCCCCGAAGTGCAGCAAACACTGTCGAGGCGTCTAACCAATAACCGTTATTAGGAGTAACGATGATGGCTGATATACAGCATACCCAAACTCACCCTAAATTTACATCGTCAGATAAAACAGACGGACAAAAACCGCTCGACCTTATTCAATCCGTGAAAAAATCCGCTATGTATCATTGGGAAAATCTTCTACCCGCCTGTGGTATTGATATTCCCGCAAAAGGCAAACATGGCGCTTGCTCTATTTGCGGCGGTACTGACCGCTTTCACTTTATTGATGATCATCATAACGGCAACTGGCATTGCCGCCAGTGTGACGCTCCAAACTATGGCGATGGGCTGGATTTAGTAGCAAAAACCAAAGGGATCTCGATTCTTGAGGCGGCAATAGTTGTTGCTGATGTTCTGGCGTTGCCTTTGCCAGAATCCAAACCAGCCAAAGAAACCATTCATATACAGCCGATCGCCGAAAAGGTGGCGGCACTAATGGCACAAACTGTCGCGGGAGAATCGTCCTATCTGACTGCAAAAGGATTACATTGCTCTAACCAACGATTGCTGGAAGGTGGTTCGTTGTTATTGCCGCTGAGAACATTAGATAAAAAAGTAACAGGGGCGCAGATCATCAAACCGGATGGAACGAAGAAATTACTGTCTGGTAGCCAAAAGAAAAGTGCTTTTATTGCATTATCAGAGTTGGGAGAACATCCAGGTACAATAATCATTGCTGAAGGTTACGCCACGGCATTGACCGTTAGCCAGTTACATCAAGGTACAGTTTTGGCTGCAATAGATGCAGGTAATTTGCTCTCTGTCGCTCAATCAGTCCGGGAACACTGGCCTGATACGAGGATCATTATTGCCGCAGATAACGACTGGCATTTTCCCAATGAATTGGATAATAGCGGTAAACCAAAAAAGAACGTTGGCAAGATTACAGCAGAGAAAACCGCCAAAACTATCAACGGATGGGTAACGTTACCGCCTACAGAGTATAAAGCTGATTGGGACGATTATCGCCAGCAACACGGTGTGGAAATAGCACAAAAAGCCTTTACTCAGGGGCTTTATCAACCGACATCAACCAAGAAAAAAGCAGCCATTCAGCTTAATAATGATGCTGAGACTGCAAAACTGGCACTATGTCAGATGGGAGCCAGCCAGCGCGGGGAAGTATTGCTGGCACGTTATAACGGTGATCTGGCACTGGATGGTGCTTCGGAAACGGTTCATCACTATGACGGTATTATCTGGCGTCCGGTCAGTGACCGTGATTTAAGGCGGGAAATGGTCGCTGCCTTTATGGAAGAGAAACTACCGTATTCACCTCATGGTATTAGTTCAGCCGTGGATGCCCTGAAATTACAGCTTCCCATGATGCAACCACCAGAACGCCACTTAATCGGGTTTAGTAATGGCGTATTTGACCTGAAAGCCTGTCAGTTCCGGCCTCACCGCAAAAATGACTGGCTATTGCTTGCCAATGACGTTGAATTCAATTCTCCTGTTTCGGGGGAAACCCTGCAACACCACGCGCCACAGTTCTGGCGCTGGCTTCATCAAACAACTGCCAACTGTGAAAACAAAACAGACAGGGTACTGGCAGCGCTGTTTATGGTGCTGGCGAATCGTTATGACTGGCAGCTATTTCTGGAGGTTACTGGCGCAGGTGGCAGCGGTAAAAGTATCTTTGCCGAAATTTGTTCCATGCTGGCAGGCAAAGGAAATACCGTTTCTGCAAGCATGGCGGCACTGGAAAACCCACGGGAACGGGCGCTAATTGTCGGTTATTCGCTGATTATCCTGCCCGACCAAACTCGCTATGTGGGCGATGGTTCCGGTATCAAGGCAATTACGGGGGGCGATGAAGTTGCTATCGACCCAAAACACAAACAGCCCTACTCAACCCGTATTCCTGCTGTGGTATTGGCGGTAAACAATAATGCGATGAGTTTCAGTGATCGCAGTGGTGGTGTGTCACGGCGGCGGGTGATTTTCAACTTTTCCGAAGTCGTGCCAGAAAACGAACGTGATCCACTCCTACGAGATAAGATTGCGGCAGAGCTGCCTGTTATTATCCGGCATCTACTTCATAGGTTCGCTGATCCACAAGCTGCAAGGCGTTTACTGGCAGAGCAACAAAAATCAGCAGAAGCACTGGATATCAAACGAGGATCCGATCCAATTATCGATTTCTGTGGCTACCTGATTGCTTCTCATGAACCTGATGGCTTGTTAATCGGTAATGCGGAAATTATGCCGTTCAATCCTCATAAATACCTCTATCACGCCTATCTTGCTTATATGAAAGGCAATAACCTGAATAAACCCGTTTCTGTAACTCGTTTTGGCATGGATATGCCGGGCGCGCTGGCGGAGTACGGTCAGCATTACCTGCGCAAGAAAAGCAAACAAGGCATTCGTAGCAACCTGAGTCTGGATATTAATACTGCTATCGAGTGGATGCCGAAACTGACAAGGGATAACCTGCCAGAAGAATAACTTTTTCTGATTACAGTAGTTTTTCAAAGAAATATAAAAAAGTGTTCACCACTATTCACCCTATAATTTAAACCATATATATCAAAACATTATAGGGTGAATAGTTATTTTAAAACTGTTCGCAACTATTCATCACTGTTCACCTTAATTTTCCGGTTCAGGGTGAACGGTTGGGTGAAGAGTGGTGATGAGTTTAATTTCAACTCATCACCCTTTAACAACATGAATTTCAATAAAATTATTCAAAGATGAACAGGGTGAACAGTTTTACTACTAATTCTTTAGTAGGGGGGAGGTAAAAATGTTTTCTCTGGCAGGTGATCTTTTAGCTCTCTGAGTAACCGGGTTAATTTATTAGCCCGGTTACTCAGAGAAGACAAGCGTAGCGCGTCAGTATCATAACTTCAAAATAATTATCGTATTATCAAGTGAAAAACGTTTTCTGGTTGGAAATCAGTTTGGCACTATGCACAATACGCATATTCCAGTTATTCAGCCTGTTGTAATCTGAATTAGTTTCATCCAACAAAAAATTTTAGGCAATAAACCATTTTCTTCCTGAAACTGGACAAAATTAATACTAGCAGAGGAATATTCTGAAGTAGGCAATTTAAACTCTCGTTGAGCGAGGCGTGATCATGAATGTTTGTCTGCTAAATGGTGGAGTTTTCATTTAGGGGCATAATGTTTATGAATTCTCATCAGGATAGGGCAGCATCTTGAACCGAGTTGCTTTATATATCATTCAATTTATGAAAAAAATGCAAGAGTAGACATATGCATAAAAGTAAGTATAAGTTTACTTTCGATATGAGCATATCGTACATTTTTGTATTTAATAATAATCGGTTGAGCAAATTAAGGAGCATTTTATGGCTGGTGGTGAGACAGCAGCAATCCAACGGGTAGCTAACCTAATAAAACAAAAAATATTTACAGTCTTCAAATGGAAAAGGGCACTACGAGAAGACATGAATTGGCCTTGTGAAACCGAAGCGCACGGAAAAGATACACATCCAAGCGATGTAGTATTTTACTATACGAATCCCTATGAAGAAGAAGTTGTATATCTAAACACGGACTTAAAAAGTTATGGTAAAAACTCAATCAAAAAAGGTACTGTTGAGTCAGCTTTAAGCTCTCTCTCACTAGCTGTTGAATGTGCTAATTCTAACGAAGAATGGCGTAAAAAATATCTTGAAGACGATTCATTAGGCTTTGATGTAAGAGGATTGCTTTTTCTTTACAATCATGATCAGCTTTACGATTCTGATTTTTATAATGCAATAATGAAGCAAATAGATATGTCCAAATTAACGTTACCACATGGGCAAAAAATATACTTACTAGATCCTTTTAAAATATATGACATAATTAATATTGCGTTTGATATTAAATATCTAACTGGCGAGGGAAACCTACCTCACTCAGATAAATACTATTTCTACTATCCTGATATGTCGTTAATTCGATTAAAGCATCCACTAACCAAATCAACGCCCGCTACAATTGAGGCTCTCACATCGCCATATCTCATTATAAAACATGAAGAGTTTGATTATGGCGATGAGCATCGTGATGAGGGGTATATTATAATCAAGAAGGTAGCAGTGTTGATGAGTTCGTTTATTTCTTTGATATGCTGTCCAACTTCCAGATATTAACTGAAAATAAAAATATAAAAATAAGATTAATTCATGCGCATCCTCACTACGAATCACCACAGAATTTTATTAATGCAAAAAAGAAATATAGTTCTTGCTGGTTGCTTGGTGAACAAAAGCGTTTTTTTGATAAAATTACAATGGAAATTAGTGAAAAAACTATTGTTAATTTTAATCTAGAAGAAATTGGAATGGGAATTAGATAATGAAAGGTAATAACAATCTATACTTTGCTACTGAAAAAAATATTTATGATGCATTGCACCATAAACGCATTACTACCGCTATGTTACAAGATATTCTTTTGAGAAAAGGAATTATTGTTTCTGAACATCTTGATAAAGAGGAATTAATTGAAGAAGTATGTAAATTACCTCATGGATTTATTGATTTGCAGGAAATAAAAAAGAAAGTACAAACATACGATCCTAAAGAAAGCGTTACTAAAGTATCTCTTACCACCACAACGAACCAGCAGGAAGTAAAGGATGCTATAAATAAAATGAAAGATAATTATCCAAAGACTAAATCAGAAGTATTTAAAGTAACTACAAAGAAAGATGGTGGACTCTCTGTTGAATTACATTATGATGATATCGATTTATCGCGTACAGCACTCAGACAAATTGATAAAAAAAGTGTAAAGCTTGACTTCTCTATAAGTGAAGAAAAAATAGATATAAGAATGCCACAAAATTCAAAATCAAAAGAATTAGTAAAATTAATAGAGACACAACTGGCAGGAATTAAGAATGTAGAAATTTCTCGATTTGAAATAAGTTTAGAAGTAGTGACAAGCCCTAACTTACGTAGCCAGTTTTTTCATGATTTAATGCATGGGCTTGAAGGTTACGAAGTTGAAGATGTGAATAATATTGAAGTTAATAGATTTATAAATAAACTTTCTAATAATAATAATGATGAGGACGATGATGATGAAAAAATTGATGCAGGATATGTTAGAAAAGCTGTATTAAAAGGAGAGTCGGTTAACTCATCTTCAATTTTTTCTGATCTTCACAACAAAGGTTACTATATAAGTAAGGTTTCATGGGCTAGCATTCCCTCGTCTGGTAATGGAGATAAAATTATATTGGAGGCATTTTTTAAAAATTCAGAATCATGTATGGACTTTGCTTATAATATAAAAGGTATAAACAATTTTAACAAAGGTAAATTTAATGTAACAACCAGAAGTGTTAATGAAATAGAAAAGAAAAATATTGGAAAATTAATTGAAGATTCTGCTGAAAAAGCATACAATTCAATAATAAATATTATGTCTGGAGGAAGCGAAAATGAAAAAAATAAAGTGGATGTTGCTTAATGTTTCCTTATCAATTACAGACATGGTTGATAAATTGAAATCATCTTCTTATACTGATGAAAAAGGAAAAGGTTTTATTTTTAACAAGGTTCGACATAATGAATTGGTTGGTAGATTTGTTGAAAAATTAACATTTGAAGAAGTTATTCCATCATTGTATGGAGAGGTAGCAACTTTTGAACGAGTTGAATACAGAATTGTAGAATTCTATATTAATGAAAATACTCTTCCTGTGATTGCTATAATTAATCCACCAAGAACTTTAAAACCATTTGCACTAAATTTAGTGAAAATTTTAGGTTTAGGAGTGAGTTTGGATGAGATTAATATTGAACCTATGGTTTGGGTTGAATCAATATCAAAGTTAACGCCTTTAGAGTTAACTCAAATCGAATTATCTCAAATAAAGGTTAATGAATGCGCATTAGCTAAAATGCAGGTCTCAAGCAGTAAAGACTTACGTTCATATTATGAAAAGACATTTTCAGACAAAAGTACATCAAGAGTAGATAAAGTTCACCTTTTTATGATAAGTCCTAATTATCCAGGGAAAGTAAAAATATCTCGGACAGGATTAGTAGTGATAGACACTAAACACGAAAAGGATATGACAGATTTACTTTTTAGATCATTATTAGAAACATATGTGAAAATATAGATAATTTCTTTAGGCAACATTAGCGGCACCTTAATTGGTAGCCGTTAATGGGATAATCCTAAAAGGGTCGTTAGATATTGTAAACTTTCCTTTTATCAGGTAGTTGCCTTTCCTGCAAACAACACTGATAGAATAAATTTATGATTCTTATTTTAAATAAGATCAACATTAGTCATATCAAACCAACAATAAAAAGTAATGAGTTTATCGCCATATCTAATTATTAGGTTAATAACTAAATTACGGTTAGAATAATCTCATCAAAAATAGGAGATATGTGTATGACTGAAGAATTTGTACGTTTTTTTTATCCTAAGCTTTCAAAAAAAAAGAAAAAAGATGTAGAAAGATTAGTTAAGAAAGGAGTTAAAAAAAGTGTTGCCGTTGGTTTACTAAGCGCCGGGAAATGCTCATATCCAGAGGCGTTGATGATATCTAAGATAATAGGTGAGTTTAGCAGTGTAGAGATTTTTAGTTATACCGAAAAACCACAAAGCGTATGTTTCTTAGCTAATACTGATGATAAGAAAAATGTGTATATATATCCCCAATATAGACTAATGAAACCGTTATATTTAAATAAAAAAGATAGAAAACAGCAAGATTACTGGTATATTGATTTAGCTATTGAGTTGCACATTGCTAATCCTATAGACGATGATTCCGCGATAATTGCAATTTGGGGAATGGAATATGATGGACACCCACAACATTTTATTGAAAGTGGTATTCAGGATTCTAATTTGCGAGATTTAACCATAAATACAGAATATGATATAAATATCATACATATAACAAAAGAAATTTGGGAAAATGAGTCTCGGCTTGTTCATGCGAATTTAAGTAGATTTATAGAAAGAAGATATCAAGATGTGAAAGGAATACCGTTTAACGATCTAAAAAATAGACAAATTAATCTCACTAAATTACCAACATTGGATTTAATAAGAATGCCTGATGGAAGCGTTAAAGCTACTCATTGGCTTACTAGGGACTGTTGATGTTTTATGTTCATAAATCAATCAGCCCACATTGGTAACCAAACGAGAGTAAATGCCAGTG
>NZ_JANAIF010000068.1 GCF_024721015.1 Xenorhabdus bovienii | reverse complement strand
GACTAAGCGTGGTTGCTTGCATGGCAGTTTCTACGGTTATCATGGTCAGTATGCGAATTATAAATCACAAACATCGATTCATGCCCTATGTTTATGTGCCGAATGCGTCCAGTTAATCGGATTGGTCAATTTAGACCCGTTTGCCCTGCTTTGTTAAAGTCGTCATTTTCAGCTGAGTTAAAAACTGATGCTTTGTATATTTGATAAAACCAGACCCTTGCGCGGTATCGCCATAAACCAGAAGCCATTACCGTTCCAGCCTTGTGCCACGCGTACCCAGCAGGACATGCCATCATCGGCTTTGTCGTAACGGTTCCAGTGGAAGTGGTTTTTAATCGCCCCGTCTTGTAATCATTTTTCCACCGTGATCGGTTGTGTCGTTTAATAACACAATGGTTTTGTTAGATATATTTTTATCCTATTTTCAAAAAATCATCATATGCTCTTAATTGATCAAAACATCTAAAAAATTATAAATAAAAGATTCACCATGTCAGTTTAAATGAATTAAACAAGATGATAAAAACTCACTCTCTTTATCTGTGATATTTTTATCATTTATTTTTAACTCATAGATCCTTAATAAAAAAACATGATTTCCCAATGGTATGAATTTTATCTGCATTGCTGTTATTTCCATGTTATCAATTTTTCTGAAAAGGCATTGACATTACCATGTTATATTATCTTATATAACAAATCGTCTGTATACTCACCCCGATTAAAATGGAGTAAGTAAAATCTAAAAATTTTCAATTAATTATTTTTAGCATATTCATATATGTTATTCCTTAGAATGATATTAACATACCTATGGATAGTTTATTTTTTTCATACTTAATTTCTCCATTCGGATATTCAATCCATTTATTTTCTTTATCTTGAAATGATTTTCTAATTTTAGAAATATCCAATTTTGGGTCATGTATTAAATAGTTAGTTATTGTGATAGGCTCCCCGCCTTTTAAGGGTAAAACATGGCCAAAGTTGACGTCTATTGCCGTTATTGTCACAAATCAGAGCATGTCAAAGGACATGGAAAAGGGAATGGCGGGTATCCTCGTTATCGTTGCTATACCTGCTGTAAGGTTTTTCAGTTGGAATACACTTATCAAGCCTGCAAACCCGGCGTTAAAGAGCAGATTGTCGACATAGCGATGAATAATGGGGGGAATTCGTGACACCACTCGGATCCTGAGAGTCGCAACAGCTACTGTTATGAAAACGTTAAAAAACTCCCCCGAAACGTAACGACGCTGCCCTTGATGGAAATCACATTCAGCTTATCTGTGAAATAGACGGTGCGCTGGGAAAAGCTGCACTGTTTCTTGCGGGTGAAAGCCCCGTCGTAGAAGATTAGCCAGATCACTACGTAGCGAGTCTTGCATCTCCGGCGGTAACAAAGGAGATGAAGCGTAGACAGCGAAACATTCGAGCCGAAACCAATAGGTGAACGTGATAACTCCGAAATTCGCTGATTGTGTTGTGCCGATGGTATCGTCGAACCAGCAGGCAATAGTTTCTGAATGGGCACACTGGTGATTTTTTTTTCCAGTCAGAAGCACACACCGGAGTCTCAGGCGTCGGCGAGTTTGTAGAGAACAGTGCGGAACCCAGGAGATCCTGACACCTCTCAAGGGAATGAGTATATCGGGCACAAGTGCCAAAACACAAGGCCTGAGAGATGGGTATCAGGAAGTCGGAGTCAGCCATAGTAGTGATGAAACGAGTAATGATCGCGGAGCGAAGGGCTGGCAGACAGATCGAACGTGAGAGGGAAACAATGACCGTACACAGCAACGACGGACAATCATGGTTAACAAAACTTGAGCGTATAGGCAAGAAATCAGCCTGCAACAAACAGCAGGTGTTCAATAATTTAGGGCATCTGCTGAACAGTGACATGCTGAAAGGACAGTTCCTACGGCTTGACGGGAATAAAGCGGTAGGTATTGATCGCATGACAAAATCCGCTTACGGGGAACATCTTGATGGGAATATTCACAATCTCATCCTGCGAATACGCAGAGGGACGTATCGCCCGAAAGCCGCCAGAATCACGCAGATCCCGAAAGAGGATGGTAGTAAACGGCCACTGGCGATTTCGTGCATAGAGGACAAACTGGTGCAACTTGCGGTCAGTGATATTCTCAGCCGAATTTATGAGCCGCTGTTTCTGCCGTGTTCATACGGGTTTCGGCCGGGATTAAATTGTCATGCGGCATTGAAGGCACTACAACAGCAAACATACCGTAACTGGAATGGGGCGGTTGTGGAAATTGACATCCGCCAGTACTTTAACACGATACCTCATATTGAGTTGATGAATTTACTGCAGAAGAAGATATCAGATCGCCGTTTCCTCAGACTCATTAAGGTCTTAATAACGGCACCCGTTATCGAGGGTAAACAGATATCCGACAATGTGTGCGGATGTCCCCAAGGGTCAATCGTATCGCCAGTACTTGCCAATATCTACCTGCACTGTGTGATAGATGAATGGTTTGATGAAATCAGCCGTTCACACATTCATGGTCGGGCAGAAATGGTAAGGTACGCTGATGATATGGTGTTTACCTTTGAGTTCCTGAGTGAGGCAAAACGCTTTTATAAGATATTACCGAAACGACTGAGTAAATACGGTCTGGCGTTGCACAGTGACAAATCGCAATTAATTCCGGCGGGCCACGTTGCAGCAATGAGAGCTAACCAGTCTGGCGGACGCTTACCTACGTTTAACTTTCTGGGATTTACCTGCTATTGGGGGATATCGCGAAAGGGTTTCTGGCGACTGAAGTTGACCAGTCGAAAAGACCGTTTTGCCGCCAAATTGAAGGGACTCAGGGACTTCCTTTGGAAGAACCTGAATACACCTGACAAAAGGCGTGTTCTGACCATCGTCATCAGGGTTATCAAAGGCTGGATAAATTATCACGGTATTTCTGATAACCAGAGACGAGTCGGGCAATTTATCTACCAAAGTAAGCGGGTACTCTACAGATGGTTCAACCGGAAGGGAGGACGTCGGGGGCTAACGTGGGAAAAGCTGACTCTGATCCTGAAAGTGCTGGGTTATCCTTCAAGCTGGAAAGTCCATTCAATGTTCAATTCTTGCTGAATAGGTGTGACGACCGGGGTCTGTCGGGAGCCGGATGCGGTAGTTCTGCATGTCCGGTTCTGAGGAGGGATCTGCCCGGGTGACTGGGTAGGTCTACTCACCAGCAAGGGTCATTTGTGGGGAACAAGAAAAATCAACGCGGGCTTTGGTATGCTTGGGAACCCCGTCTAAAACGAATAGTGGCCCATGTTTTTGGCGATCGCAGTAGAAAAACGTTAGACAAGCTACTGGCTCTTTTATCGTCCTTTAATATTCGGTTTTACTGCACAGATGATTATGTTGTTTATGATAACCTTCCCGAGGAAGATCACCTGACTGGAAAGATGTTTACTCAGCGTATAGAGAGAACGAATTTAACTCAGCGTACTCGAGTAAAAAGACTGAATAGAAAAACTATCAGTTATTCAAAATCCGAAGAAATGCAAGATAAGGTGATAGGGACTTTTATTGAGCGTGAGTACTATTTTTGATATTCAATCTAACTATTTAATACATTACCTAAAAATTATCTTCTTAGGTTGCGAATCAAAAGAATACTCCCCTTTCTTTATTTTACCTTTCGATGGAATGAATCCATAGTCAAGGTTGAAATAAATTTTTAATCTTGACTGTTAATGCAATGTGAGGATTTACCTAATGTGTTATGACAAAAAATAAGAATAAATAAGATAATGATATTTTATAGATTTTAATCCGTATGGCGGTAACTTTGAGGTTTTTTAAATACTTAATCATAATATGTATATAGTGTGGTTAGGCATATAGAATGCAACTTAATGATTAAATGTTAAATAAAAACAACTGGTTATTCTTATTGCATTTAAATGTTTCGCTGTGAGTTAATTTAATTTATTTTTTCATTGTTTACATTCTGTTTATAGTTTGTGGCTATTCATCATGGCAATATACAAACGCTATTTATAGGGTCAGGGGGTTAGAATGTATAATTTAAACACATGAGTTTAAATTGACATTGTAATATTTTTTGCTTATTTATTATTACGGTAGCTCTATGAACGAAAGGATAATAATTCCCATTCTCTTAATATTGTGCAGTCCTTTTCAGGCAGTGGCCTTATCTGAAAATATTGACAATACTTCATCATCATTTATGGATGAAGATATGAAAACATTGCAGGAAAGTTCAAGAAATATCAGAGGACTACTTGAAAAACGCAGTCACCAGAGTTTTATAAACCGTGCGGAGTCGGTTCCAGAGAAAAAAGAATTACAGGCATTTACGGGAATTGGACAATGTTTACAGATTAGTGGTGTCTACCTTAAAGGAATAACTTTATTATCATTGAAAGATCTAACAACATTAAGTGCTATACCGACTACCTGCATTACTAGTAATAATATAAATAAATTAACCTCCGAAATTGAAAATATTTATATTAAAAAAGGTTATGTCACCGCACGTTTGCAATTTGTTCCTCCTTCCCATGATCGGAGGTTAGGGATAAATGTGATTGAAGGTTTTATTGAGGGTATTGAAGGGGGAACCCGTTGGACTAATAGCCAAACCCTTTTCCCTCATTTAACGAATAAGCCATTGAATCTCAATCAGCTTGATCAAGGATTGGATCAGGCAAATCGCCTGCAATCAAATAAAACAACAATTGATATATTACCCGGAACTAAGAAAGGTGGTTCCATT
Source organism: Xenorhabdus bovienii (assembly GCF_024721015.1). Taxonomy (GTDB): domain Bacteria; phylum Pseudomonadota; class Gammaproteobacteria; order Enterobacterales; family Enterobacteriaceae; genus Xenorhabdus; species Xenorhabdus bovienii. The sequence goes on along the minus strand of NZ_JANAIF010000068.1, from coordinate 14,296 downwards.
ATTAAGCTGCATAACCAGCATTCTTCACCGTGGAAAGTAGTTGTTAAAACTGATAATTATGGACAGAAAAGTACGGGAGAATGGGTCGGTAGATTAAATACCAGTTTTGACAGCCCATTAGGACTATCAGATTTCATTAGTTTTAGTGGAAGCAATACGTTGGATAAACACAACACGAAATATAGTAGAAGTTATATTCTACTTTATTCAATTCCCTATGGTGATGCAACAATCAGTGGATTCAGCGGTTATTCCGAATATACCAGAAATGCTGATTTACGGATGAGCTCGGTAAATTTCCACGGAAATTCTCAACAATCAGGGGTACGCTCTGATTGGGTGTTTTATCGTGATCAAATGCAGATAGATACACTTAGTACGCAATTAACTTATAAAAATAGCAATAACTACATAGAAGATTCAAAAATTGCTATTAACAGCCCGACATTGAGCGTGTTTACATTGGGGATAAGTCACCTGAAAATTACTCCAGGAAGATTGATTATCCTTGATGCAAATATTGAGAAAGGAATGCGGTGGTTTGGTGCGCAGACAGCCGCTCCTTTCCAAGATAAGACGTTCATCAAAGGAAGTTTGTCTGCGAAATTACAACAGCATTTTGCGTTGTTTAATTTACCTTTTCAATTCAATACCCAATTCTATGCTCAGTACAGTCCAAATAGCCTACCGGGTATTGAATGGTTAAATATTAGCGATAACAGCGCATTGCGTGGGTTTAGTAAAAATTCTGTATCCGCTGATAACGGTTGGTATCTGAGGAACACCCTTTCCCATTCGATTCCCATACCTAAAGGTTCAGTTACATTAAATATCGGTGCAGATATTGGTCAGGTTCTTGGCTATAAAAGCAAAGTTGGTTGGCAAAGCAGCGCTGGATTGAGTACAGGCATTACATTGAATTACCAAAACCTGTTCGCTGATGTTGAGCTAAGCCAAGGAAAAATTCTATCCCATCAAAATAAGAATGCTGGTGAGCTGATACAATTACTGACTCGTTTTTCTTTCCGCTTTTAATCTTTGTATCGTGATTTTTGCGAAATTTTCATTTTTGCTCGAAACACATAATCATCATTGAAAACCATTGAGGGAATTACATGAGAAACAAAAGATTTAAATTATCTCCTACAGGGCAACTTGCTGCATCCATGGCCATTATTCTGGTTTCCAGTTCAACGAGTTTAGCTAATGGTATTACCCCGGGAGGTGATTCTGCACATCAACCAGGGACGACTAATTCAAAGACAGGAGCAGCAGTCGTTAATATTGTCGCTCCTTCACAATCAGGGCTGTCACATAACCAATATAATGATTTTAACGTCGAGCAGGCGGGTGTGGTTTTTAATAACTCATTGTCGGCTGGCTCATCAAAGCTGGCAGGAGAATTATCTGCTAATAGTAATTTGGGTGGACATACAGCAAAAATCATTCTAAATGAAGTGATTAGCCGCAACCCTTCTTTAATATTGGGGAAACAAGAAATTTTTGGTATGGCGGCTGATTATGTGCTGGCAAACCCGAATGGTATTACTTATCGGAATGGGGAATTTATTAATACGAATCAAGTATCACTGGTTGTTGGTAATCCACTGGTTGAAAACGGATTGTTAAATGGATTTAGCACCTTGGATAATAAACATTCCTTAAATATTGGGAGTGCGGGTCTTGTAAAAAGTAGGATTGTAAATCTTATTGCTCCAAAAATCGACAATCGTGGTCAAATTATTGTGACGAAAGATATTAATATTATAACGGGTAATAACCGTGTCTCAACTGACGGAAAAGTATTGGATTCACAACAGACAAGCGCGAATGTACTTGATAGTTATTATCTTGGTAGTATGCAGGCTGGACGTATTCGATTGCTGAATACTGCCAAAGGAAATTGGGTTAATTTGCAAGGGACAATGGTCGCTGATGACAGTATCAATGTCGATTCCAATGGAAAGCTTAAATTGGAAGGTGCCATAGTGAAAGGAAACGATGTTAAATTTAAAGCTGAACATATTTTATCTCAAGGAAATATTAATGAATATTCATCAGAGAGTCATGGTAAAGATAATTATCATAATATTTTCGGTGGTATTGATGCTCATCAAAAACAAACTAAACAGTCGCTCACTCGGACTAAATTAGAGGGTAAGAACATCACCCTTATTTCCAATCAAGACAATCAATTTATGGCAACGGATATTGAGGGAGATAATGTTACTCTAAGTGGCGAAAATCTGAAATTAAACGGACAACAATTTCATCAGAGTACACAAGAAACTGAGAATAAAAGCAAATTTTTGTGGAAAAATAACCGCAGTAATACAGATGAACAGTACCAGCAGAAAGGTAATACCATTAAGGCTCATGGTAATATTAAATTAATTGCGAACAAAGGTGACTTAGAAATTTCTGGCAGTAAGATTGGTGCTGGCGGAAAAATGTCACTGTCTGCCAAAAATGATGTGAAATTAGCTAATCTGATAGAAACAAAAATCACGACTGAAAAAAAATATCAACGGAACGAGACAGCAGGATTAACAACAGGAGAGAGCTTTAAACGTAAAGTCAGACAAAAAAATATCTCCAGTGAGCTGAACGCAGGTGATGATTTAGGCATTAATGCGGGCGGAAATGTTGAAATTGTTGGTGCGAAGATTCATGCTAAAAATAATTTGATACTCAAAGCAGATAAGCAGGTGAAAATTTCCACACAATCTCTCAATAACATTGATACTGATGACAATAAAACAAAAAATTGGGGCGGTGTCGCTGGCGGAAAAAATAAAAATAATCACTATGAAGATAAAACGCAGGTATCTTCTGAAATTACTGCGGATGGCCGTATACTGTTGACGGGAAAGATGGGGATCAATATCACTGGCAGTAAGGTGAAAGGGAAACAGGGTAGTTATTCTGATGCAGTTGATGGAGAATTAACTATTGATAATGCAGTAAATAATACCAATAAAAATATTAATGAAAGAACAGGTGCGATTTTTAACATTACTAATCAATCAAATAAAAATAATAGTAGAGAAGAGCGTTCAGTAAAGAGTGAAGTAACTTCTGATGCGGATCTAAAATTAATTAGTAATAAAGATATCAATGTTATTGGTAGTTTAGTTAAAAGTGCAGATGAACTGAATATTAATACACTTGGAAATCTCAATGTCCATTCTTCTGATGAGAAAAAGAGTGGTTCTAAAGAAATCAGTTCTCTGAATTGGAAAAACCATTTTATTAAGCCTGATGTTAAAGAAAGTAGGTCAATTAGCGTTGAAGTCGGCCTGAAAAATACCAGAAATGATTCGAAATATGATGTTACTGAACAAAAATCATCGGAATTGAATGGTGGAAATATCAAGATTAATGCTGACAAAGATGTTTCTATCACTGGCTCAGATATTATAACAAAAAAAGGGAATGCTGATATCAAAGCTGATAATATTTCTCTGCTTTCGGCCGATGAGTCAAAATCTATGGATAAATCGCATTCAATACACAATTGGGATGTGGCTGTTACACCTGATAGTAATAAATTTGAAGCTCACTTTAAAGGGACTAAACAAAGCGAAAATAATTCCCAGAGTCAGAAAACAAGTAAAGTTTCAACAACAAATATTACTGGCGATCTCAAGCTGAATGCGACAAAGGAATTAAAGCAACAAGGAGCTCGGCATAATGTAGCAGGTAATTATGACGCTAATGCCGGTAGAGTTAATAATCTGTCAACAGAAAATACAGAATCAAGTTCCTCAACTAATACGCAGGTGAAGAATAAATTTGGTATTTCAATTAAAGGTAAGAACGCTCAACCTTATTCTGATGTTGATCTTAAAGCTAACGGCAGTAGACATTCAGAAAATACCAGCAAGACAACTCATGATACCACTTTGATCAACGCTAATAAAATCAAGCTCGTTGCCGATGGTGAGATTTATGATCAAGGAACGCAATATCAGGCGACCAAAAACGATATCGTTTTGCAGGCAGATAGCCACAAGAGTGATGCGGTGTTCAATCATGAGGAGAGAAAAACTTCTGATACCACGGGTGATGCTAATCTGGAGGTTGGTGTTAAGCCTGTTATTCAAAGTACAGAACTCAGTGGTAAGGGAAAAGGAGACACACTGTCGCATTCTCAATCCAGTACTGATGCAATTACCGGTTCTCTTAAGGCTAAAAACGGCATTACAATTCGGATGAAGCATGATGCTGTATATCAGGGAACATCTATGGATGCAGGTACTGGTAAAGTTAACTTAGATGTGGAAGGAAATATCAACATCAGTCAGGCCGATAACATCAAGCAAGTCACTGAGAAGTCTTATAGCGGGGATGTTTCAACTAAACTGGAAGCCAATATAAAACCAGTTTCCTCTGATGCCGGTGGCAAGAATATCGCGAAGACTCAAAGAACGACTATGGCAAAAATCAGTGAGATCCATGGAAAACAGGGCGTCAGTTTGAACGCTGGCAATAATTTGACTCTGCAAGGTGCCAACGTTGATGGAGAAGATATAAATCTAACCGCAAGGCAGGGTAATATTGAACTGACGTCAGCCCAAGATACATCCAATAATGATAATTTGAGTATGGATGTCGATTCTTATGCGAATTTGGGAACAAATAACAGCACTAGCGATAAATATGGTGTAGGTATTAATCCGAAATTAGCAAAAAACCATCTTGATACGACGATTAATCATAATAGCCATATTGCAGGTAAAAAAGTTACGTTGGTCAGTGATAAGGATACCTTCCTCAAAGGAGCGAATATCACAGCAGATAAAGTAACGAGTAATATCAGCGGTAAACTCAATATTGAAACAGTTAAAAACACGACCCATAGCCAAAATATCAAGGTAAGTATCGGTTCTGACTCTCCAAATGATGTTCAGAGTACTGATGTGGCAAAAGCAGACGTTAAGAAGAAGGAAATTTTCAGTAAAACGGCTTCTGCTTCACCTGAAATTAAAAACAAGCTGAAGGCCACTTTGGATATGGATACCAAGGAATCATTAGCTGAACAGTCAGGTATTGAAGGGACTGAAGAGGTTAATCTGAATGTTACTGGCAAAACCTATTTGACAGGTGCCAACATTGACAGCAAAAAAGGTTCCGTTAAGTTGAATACTCAAGAGATCTTTAATCGGGCCAGTACAACATATGACAAGAACGAAAAAGACAGAGTTGAATTACCGAACTCTCTTACAAATTTTGTTACTGAAATACCGGAATATATTTCAGATATTACATCAGGGAAAATTCCATTTGTGAAAAAACAGAATCATGAAACTAAAACTCAGGAGCTTCAGAGTACAGTCAAAGGGCATAAATTAGATTAAACATCTTTTAAAATTAATCTAAAAAGTACAGTGACGCAATAAATTTGTGCCACTGTACTTATTTAATCGTATATCTATGCTTTGGTATTATTAGGTCATTTTTCAACAAGCAAAGAAAATTATGATTCAGTAGATAATAATTTTTTCATCATATCCCCAGAATTTATAAATCGAGAAATATTAATTTAAAACTTAAATATTTTTTTGATTAGATGTCAAAAACAATAATAATTAAGTCATATTTAATATAAAAATAAAACAGTTATCTCTTAAGATCCTGTATGTAAGTGAGGAATAACCCATTTAAATGGTCGTGCTATCTCTATTTATAGATCACATTTGTCATAGTACTATCATTTGCGATTGAAAAGTCGCTCGCTCACCCATCTGATTTACGATAGCATTTGCGGCCTTTTTTACGATTTTCTACGATTAGAGGAGGCAACATATGTTCATCGGTTTTGACTATGGCACATCAAATTGCTCAGTAGCGAGGATGATGGGGAATACACCACAACTGCTTGCTATTGAGCATGACAATTTCTACATGCCTTCAACGTTAGCAGCTCCGACTCGTGAATCGGTTTCTGAACACTTATTTCGTCACCGGAATATCCGACCCGGTAATCAAGTGGGGGAGCAGCTTCTTCGCAGCGCGATGGCTACAAATCGTGAGGAAGGTATCGAGCTTCTTTCGGAAGATATCGTCTTCGGGCAGGCGGCGTTGAATCGATATATGGAAGATCCGCAAGAAATTTACTACGTGAAATCGCCGAAATCTTTCCTGGGTGCAATGGGGTTGAGAGAGATACAAATCAGCTTCTTTGAGGATTTGGTCTGCGCCATGATGGCCAATATCAAACAGCGGGCAGAAGCTAATACACAGCAGATCATTGAAGAAGTGGTGATTGGGCGGCCGATTAACTTTCATGGTCGTGGCGGGGATAAATCTAACCAACAGGCTGAGACCATTTTGCTTCATGCTGCAAAGCGTGCTGGGTTTCGCAACATTGAATTCCAATTTGAACCTGTGGCAGCAGGTTTGGAATATGAAGATACCCTGACCGAAAACAAAATTGTTCTGGTGGTCGATATTGGCGGCGGAACAACAGATTGTTCCCTCATCCAAATGGGGCCAGACTGGAAAGGGAAGTCTGAGCGCAACGAGAGTCTATTGGCGCATAGTGGGCAACGTGTCGGCGGTAATGATTTAGATATCAATCTGACCTTTAAACAATTGATGCATCCTTTTGGATTGGGAAGTCAATTTGTATCAGGCATCGAGATGCCACTGACCCAATTTTGGAACCCCATTGCCATCAACGATATACAAGCGCAAAAAGAATTTTACTCTCGTGAGAACCTGAGAGCGTTAAAATCTCTGCATATGGAAGCACAGGAGCCAGAGAAATTAGCGCGATTATTGAAGGTATATCACGACACATTGGGATATAGCCTAGTCCGCAGTGCAGAAGAAGCCAAAATTGCCCTCTCGGATCAATCTGAGCATCGTGTGAAATTGAATCTACTATCGGAAGTGATTGAGATTGATCTTCATCGTGATCAAATGATTACAGCGATTGAATCTACCAAAGACAAAATGGCTAAATTAGTCAGTGAAGCGGTGGAACAGGGTGGCACTAAGCCAGATGTTATCTTCATGACCGGTGGTTCAGCGAGCTCCCCGATCCTTCGCCAGGCGGTGGAGCAAGTATTGCCGGGCATCCCGCTGGTCAGCGGTAACTACTTTGGTTCAGTGACTACCGGTTTAGCGCGTTGGGCAAAAGTTTGTTTCGCTTAATGACGTGAGTCTGATTATCGTAGTTTCGATAATTATCTTTGATATTTGTAAGGCTCCGGTGACCTACGAGTCGTTGACACCCTCGCACTGGGCGAGGGTTTACAGCGGATTTTGCTAAATTCCGTAAACTCAGCGAGTAAGCCGGATACCAGCGTACACACTGAGTAATAATATCAACAAGATAATGTAAACGTTTGAAGGTATTTCGTATTAGAGACATGAGCAGATCACAGAGTAAAAGACAGAATATTACCTAACCTCACCTTATGCGACAGAACTACTCCTTTTCCTTAATTTCAAGCGGTTGTCTTTTTTTTCCGGTAATGGTAAAGGGACACTTTCTATGCCGTATCGTCCTGCAATTTCTGGGCAGGTTACTGGTTGACCTATGTTTTCCACAAATGTTGTATTCAAATCAATAGGTGCATCAATTGCCTTCCCATCTTCAAAAAACATTTGTTCCATTCCCGGAGGTGAAAGCATAATGAGCATTCGTGTATTTTCATCTGTTTCATTACGAAAACCGCGGATTTGTCCAACAGAAAAGTTTAAAAAAGCTCCTTGTTTTCCATACATTGTTTCAGTCTGCGTATAAAAAACCATTTCACCTTCTAGTATGAAGAAAGCTTCTTCCTCTAATTTATGGAAATGAAATGGAGCACCTTTCCCTGGTTCAACAATGACTTCAACCAGACTGTAACGACTATTGGTTTCTGCACCAGTAGCTATAACTCGATAAAAATTACCTTCTGATAACAGCCATTGTCCTTCTTTTGCGCTTTTGTGAGAAAATTTGAGCAGCTCGTTGTGCATTTTATTCCACCTATATTCAAGTAATCAATATAATGTTTTATTATTTTAATGTATCAGATAATTGCATAATGCAAAACCATGAAAAAGGTGAAAAGGTTTTGTCGTGTTAACGGTGGCAGGTTAGCAAAAGTCGTGCTGCCAATTTTTTAGGGGGCCTGTGGAAGAACCCACGAAAATGACGAGTACTGGAGCACTTATCGTTCCAAAAATGTTGTTTCATATGCTCTTCCAGTATCAACGACATGGCATCAACATCAAGTTCCCCGTTACTTTTTTTGAAATGATAGCGGCCAGCAAACAGCATGTGGCTCCAGGCTATTGGCGATATCCGGGTAAATTCATCAATAACCTCCTGAGATACGCTGCTGATAGGTTTTCCTTATATTACTCTTAAGTTGATGGTAAGCCTCGGTACGGTTATGCCATCTCCTACCCGTTGACTCTGTTGCCTGAGGTGATGCGGGTGCTGGCCCGATGCTGAAGCCGGAACACCTCTTTCTGGTGCGAGAGCCTGTCGACATGCGCCGGGAGATTGATGCCCTGACCCAACGTATCGAGGGGTTAAACCTGCGCTGTGACCTGGATGACTAGGGAGGTTTCCACCTCTCTGACAAGTGCTTACTCATTTATCCGTCCGACCAGATCCGTGAGGTTTTACATATCCGAACCAACCCGCAGACCTTGGGTTGTTCGCGTAATCCAATTTTTGCCATAGCCCAGTAACAAAGTGCTCAATCTGCGGGCTGGACAACATGGTCATATGGTTACCGGGTACATGCATAGTGCTGAGTTGAGCAACGTGCGTATTCCACAAAGTTTCGCGCGTTTTCGTTTCATCCACATCTCCCTCTTCTGCGTTGATCAGATGAACAAGACCCTCATAGCGGGTACGAGGTGTATAGCAAGTGTTCAGATTGGCTTGCATGACGCGAACGACACCTTGCAGCAGTGACGTTGGTGTTTTAGCTGGGAAGAGGCCTGCATTTACCAGAGCACGAAGTAGGTATTGAAGCTGTTCATCCGGAGCCAGATCGCCAAAATCCTGCTTTGTAAGCGGCAGCGGTCGATCCAATATCATATTGTAGATCTCAATCAGCTTCATTATCGTTTCGGTACGGTTGACTGGCTTGGGAGTACGACCTTGCGGATCAGGTTCATCGGTATCGACGAGAATAAGGTCGGAGACTTGTTCCCCTTCTGCTTGCAGTTGCAAGGCTATCTCAAAGGCGATCCAGCCACCGAAAGAATGACCCAGCAGGTGATAGGGACCATGGGGTTGCGTTTGACGGATGATCTGGATATAGGCACGAGCGGCACCTTCGACACTGACATAGGGAAAATTGTGTTCGTCAGTCAGGCCCAGGCCGCGTGCCTGTAAGGCGTAGACTGGGAGTTGCTGTGGGAACGACAGCGCCAGTCCGAGGAGGCTAGAGGCGCTGGCACCTGCACCGGGCATGCAAAATAGCGGCGGAACCGACCGAGACCCGCTTTGGATGATAACGCGTGGGTCGTAGGGAGGCGCGGGCAGTAAGTGCTCGGTGAGTGAATCCGCTATCTGGTTGAGCGAAGGGGGACGCATGATGGAGAAATGCGTTCCACCGATAGCGTGGAGTGTCGAATCAGTGCCGACGATATCATGCCAACCGTGCCAAATTTCCCCGTTGAGTGCCTCATCCGCGGTATACAGGTGGATGGGCAAGGGGGATTTTGGCGCGATATAGTCTTGACCCAGTTGTGTAATGATCTCGGAGGTGTATAGGCGAAGGAGGATATCCTCGCGTGTGATACTGGTCGGCAGCCATTGGTGTTCAATACAGCGGTCAAGGATTTGGTTCACATCACTGAGATCGTGAAGTTCTTCTAATATCTGCTCATCATTAGCGCCGATTTGAGCACGCAGTGAGTCAATGATTATCTCAATTCGTTTTGCTTCCTTGTCTACTGGCTGGTCGGTGGTGATTTCTAGCCCATTTATGGAGTTATAGGAATCGATCATACCGAGAAATTCTACCGTCTCGCCGCAGCTCATGAATTGTTGCGCCATCTCATAGGCGATCAAGCCACCAATTGACCATCCGGCGAGACGATAGGGGCCTTGTGGCTGGACGTGACGAATAGCCTGAATATGGCAGGCCGCGAGCGCCTCAAGCGACGCTGGGGGATGCTCCAGCGTGTGGATGCCAAGGGCTTGCAGCGCATAGACGGGAAGCTCAGGCGGCAGTAAGGCTGCCAGTGGCGAATAGACCAGTGGATCGCCGGAAGTCTCGTGTACCAAGAACAAGGGTGGCAGGCAGCCTGTTGGGGTTAGCGGCACGGGATTCGCATCGAACGGGGACGTTGATTGGGCAAAACGCTCGCCAATGGCTATCGCCAGATCACACAACGTCGGATGAGCGAACAAGGTGGTCAGCGGAACCGCCATGTCTTGCTCGCGCATGCGGTTCAGCAGCTGCACAGCGAGCAGCGAGTGACCGCCAAGCTCAAAAAAGTGGTCGTGACGACCGACCCGCTCCAGTCCTAATAAGTCTTGCCAGATCTGCGCCAAGGCGGTTTCCGCCGCACCGATCGGGGCCTGATAGCCATGCGCCACCACGGCGGACGAATCAGGCGCGGGGAGCACCTGACGGTCAAGTTTGCCGTTGGGGGTCAGCGGGAAGGATTTAAGCGTCATAAAGGCGCTGGGCAGCATGTACTCGGCGAGGTGCTGGGCAAGCTGCTGGCGCAGTTCAGCGGGAACCAGCTCAACGCCATCCAGAGGCCGTACATAGGCGACCAGACGTTTCTGGCCCGGCTCGTCTTCGCGTGCCAGCACCACCGCTTCGCGCACGCCGTGACATTGCATCAGTTGCGCCTCGATCTCACCGAGTTCTATACGGAAGCCGCGCAGTTTGACCTGAAAGTCATTGCGGCCGAGATATTCGATATTGCCGTCGGGGCGCCAGCGGCCGAGGTCGCCGGTCTTGTACATGCGGCCGTCCGGTGTCGGGGAGAACGGATCGGCGGGGAAGCGTTCGGCGGTCAGTTCGGGGCGGTTTAGGTAGCCACGGGCAACGCCGGCACCAGCGATATGGATTTCGCCGGCCACACCAAGGGGGACGGGCTGACCATGTGGGTTGAGAATATAGATCTGGGTGTTGGCGATCGGGCGGCCGATATGACTGGCAAAGCCCTCAGTCCGGTTCATCCGTATCCAGGTCGAATAAGTTGTCGTCTCAGAGGGACCATACAGATTGCACACATCCTGTACGGATGAGTGGGCAAACAAATGCTCAACAACGTGCGGTTTCAATGCTTCACCGGCCAAATTGACCGTCCGGGCGGTTGCGGGAACCGCGTTAACCTCGATCAAATGCGCGATGGCCGACGGCACGGTGTTGATCAGGCTGACCGGCTGTTCGGTGGTGACCAGCGACAACGCATCAGGAACGAGATGAACCGTGCCGCCAGAGACGAGTGGTGCAAAGCATTCGTACACCGCTAAATCAAAATTAAGTGAAGTAGCGAAAAGCGTATGTGCCAATTCCTCTGGGCTGAAAGTCCGCTGCGCCCAGATGAGGAAATTCACGGTATTACGGTGAGCGATCGCCACCCCTTTGGGTAAGCCAGTAGAACCGGAAGTGTAGATCACATACGCCAGATGGCGTGACGTCAGCCCCAGCGTCTGCGGCTCCGGATTGTCAGTTGGTTGTGCTGCCAGAGCCGGTTCTTGGGCGTCGAGCACCACCGTAGGCACGGGGCTGATCAGTCTGTTAACCCATGTCGTCTGGGTCAGTAAGGCTACGGGTGCCGCGTCATCAAGCATATACACCAGTCGTTCGGTCGGATAAGCCGGATCGAGCGGCACATAGGCGCCGCCCGCTTTGAGAATAGCGAGCAGGCTCACCACCATCTCCGGGCTGCGTTCCAGACAAATTGCCACCCGATCATCTGGGCGCACCCCCAGCGCAATCAGATGATGAGCCAGACGATTGGCGCGGCGGTTCAGTTCTCCATAACTGAGCGCATGCTCCCCGCATACCACGGCGGTGGCATCGGGATGGTGCGCTGCCTGAGCTTCGAACAGTTGGTGGATCAGCGCGTTTTGCGGGAAGTCCGCCTGAGTCGCGTTGAAGTCCACCAGCAATTGTTGGCGTTCGTCTTCGGGCAGCACGTCCAAGTCCAGCGCAGGCGTATCTGGCGCTTCAATTAGTATCGATATCAATTGTTCTATCGCTCTTGTGAGATAGGTATTTATTCTATTTGGATCAATATCATTGACGGTTTGAGCTGACAGTACAAAATATTCACCATCATCATCAATGGACATTTCAAATGGGTAATTGGTGCGCTCGCAGCTATCCAAACTTGCCAGACCAAACAGATCCAGACTAGGTGTACGGGTATTTTTGTCATTACCATGTCGGAAATTTAGCAGGGCACTGAACAGGGACATGCCACCGAGTCCACTGCAACGCTGTGCAAGCGACAATGGGGTCTGTTCGTAAAGCAGCAGGCTGGCGCATGCGTCGTTCGTCATTTTGACGAGTTCATCTACGCTGCTTCCTCTTAGCTTCAGTCTCAAGGGCAGGGTATTGATGAACATGCCTAAAGCGCGTGCACTCCCATCAACTCCCGACATGCGGCCTGACAAAACGGTGCCAAATACAATGTCATCGCGTCCACTCATGCGTGCGACGACGAGCGCCCAAGCTGCGTGGAACAAAATTGCGGGGTTAGTACCAAAGCGGCGCGCTGTTTTACGAATGGCTTGTGAGAGTTCAACATCAAGAACCTTCCGTGCCGCCGCGTTATGCTCGCCATTCCCCTGAACATCAGCTAGGCCAAAAGGCGCGGTGACCTCATCGATATCGGCCAGCAATGTCCGAAAGAAGGCTTCCGCTTCCTGAGTTTTACCTTCCTGACGTGCATAGGCGACAAAGTTACGATAAGGAACGGATGGCAGTAAATCCGCGCCAAGTCCCATCAGGAAAGCGGTCGTTTCTGCGAGAAAGCACCGGAGTGAGAGGTTATCGTCGATGATGTGATGCAACTGGAACAAGACGTATAACTTGGACGAATATGGTTCGGTGGCGACTTGCAACCGTATCAGTGGAGCATGGGACAAATCCATGTGCTGATGTGACAGCGCCATGCGTGCTTGCATGCTGGCAACCACGTCACTATCGTCATCGAATGTCAGGACATTGACCGGCAATGGTGCGTGTCGATGTACCACTTGAACGGGTTGGGATAACCCGATCCAGTGGATAGACGTACGCAGAATATCGTGCCGGTCGATGACGGCTTGTAATGCCGCAATGAATGCATCGAGTTTTGTCTGGTTTTCGACGCTCAACAGCGACGATATAACGTATGGATCTCTGTTCGGCTGAAGCAGGTGATGGAACAGGATACCTTCCTGTAGCGGCGCGAGCGGATAGATATCCTGCACATGAGTCACTCCGTCGGGGATCGCGTCAGCGATGGCATCAATCTCAGCCTGGGACAGCGAGACCAGAGGCAGCATATCGGGCGTGATGGCGGTGCAGCCTTCGGGGATGCGATTGGGCGGCACCACGAAGGTGTCGGCGTCACTTTGGGACTTCAGGATAGCTTGCGCCATATCGAGGAGGACAGGTACGGAGAACACGCTGCGAACGTCGAGCTGCCAACCAAGGCCACGCAGCCGCTCAATCAGACTGACGATCATCAGCGAATGACCACCCAGTTCAAAGAAATGGTCGTGACGGCCGACCCGCTCCAGTCCCAACAGGTTTTGCCAGATTTGCGCCAGGGCGGTTTCCACCTCACCGACCGGGGCTTCATAGCCGCGTGCCACCACGGCGGACGAGTCGGGCGTGGGGAGCGCCTGACGGTCGAGTTTGCCGTTGGGGGTCAGCGGGAAAGCGTCGAGCGTCATAAAGGCGCTGGGCAGCATGTACTCGGCAAGATGTTGGGTAAGCTGCTGACGCAGTTCGGCGGGAACCAGTTCAACGCCGTCCTGAGGCCGCAAATAGGCGACCAGACGTTTCTGTCCCGGCTCGTCTTTGCGTGCCAGAACGACGGCTTCCCGTACGCCGGGGCACTGCACTAATCGGGCTTCGATCTCACCGAGTTCGATACGGAAGCCGCGCAGTTTGACCTGAAAGTCATTGCGGCCGAGATAGTCAAGATGGCCGTCGGGGAGCCAGCGGCCGAGGTCACCGGTCTTGTACATACGGGCGTCCGGATCAGAAGAGAACGGATCGGCAAGGAAACGTTCAGCGGTCAGTTCAGGACGGTTCAGGTAGCCACGGGCGACGCCGGCACCGGCGATATGGATTTCGCCAGTGACACCGAGAGG
>NZ_JANAIF010000067.1 GCF_024721015.1 Xenorhabdus bovienii | reverse complement strand
CCCATGTGAGAGTAGGGCACTGCCAGACACCTATTTAGCCAGAGAAGCCACCCAACCGGGTGGCTTTTTTGCGTTTGTGAAAAATTTAAACATGAGAAAATCCACCTGACGTGAAGGTTGTCTGCGGTGCCGAGTGTAGGACAAAATTGTTGAATATGATTTTGAACTTTGCGCAAAGTGCGACAGCCCGAAGGGGGAACGGCAGGAAAGTCCTTGATCAACTGCCAGAAATCAATTTAGACAGAGAAGCCACCCAACAGAGGTGGCTTTTTGCGTTTGAGAAATTTTATTCGTTATTTTTACGAGTATAAGCCGCCAATACTGTTCTTTCTGATAACTCTAGATAATCTTTCATCTTTTTAGCTGCTAATTCTGTCTGACCAGAATCTAAAAGCTCCAGTATATATGCATTTTTATCAATATAAGGGGCATATAGTAGCTCAGGATCATTCAAAAGCCCAAAAGCCAAACGAAGTTCTGCTGAGATATTGCGGTAGAAAGCAATCAATCTTTCACTGTCAGTTAATTCCACAATTGCGGTATGAAAACGCATATTTGCGGTGCCGACGCCAACCCAATCTTGGTTATTTCGATACAGTTGCGCACTGGTCACAGCCTCTTTCATTTTGGCAACGCTGGGGTGCATGGAATATGCCTGAGTGAGAGCCTGACATTCAATCAGTCGTCGAACCCGATAGATATCAATAATGGATGCAATATCGGGAATCGCTACAAATACACCGCGATTGGGCTGGTGTTTCAGTAATCCTTCTTGAGTTAGAACGCGGAATACTTCACGTAACGTATTGCGTGAGATCTCAAGCTGTTCACTGAGCGCGGCTTCTGATAAGCGTTGCCCGGGTAACAACTCCCCAATAACCAATTTATTCCGTATTGTTTCAGCAATTTTCTTACTCAAAATTTGGGGAGAACTCTCTTTTTTCATAGTCATCCATTGGGTTTATAGCTGAGAAAAAGCGCCTTCGATGATCAAAAGTTAATCTTCACACATTCCCTGATAACCAGCAAGTTACCGACATTGGATCATTATAGGGAAACGTATTGCACTGAAATGATGCATCTTAGTGTTTTCCTTGATGATAGATGCTGAAAAGTGATCTGTATTGAACTTTTATAACCCATAAAACGATTCTATTTGCTCATTTTCTCAACATGATCTATTTATTGTTCAACAATCATATGTGAATTAGTTAACAATATAGTTATTTAGTTCCACAATGGTACGAATATTGCTTAGGAAATAATAAATACGATAACAATGACAGGGGGACATGGCCTATGGCAATACAGGAAACAGTAAAACATGAAACGGTTAACTTTGCGGTAAATCGGCGATTGGGCCGGGTTTCATTACGCAAACAGCAACATTTACTGCAACGATGGGCGCCGCTTTTGCTTTTGGTATTTTGGCCTCGATCCTAATTGACTTTGTGGTACAGCAAAATATTTGGCGAATTGTTACCTTAACTAAGATGCAGTCGGCCGATATCGCCAATGCAGCGATCCCCGGAAGCGGTTATTTATTGGCTGCACTAGTGATGTTTGGAGGATTGGTCTTCAACGTCGGCAATATTGCTGGCGCTGGATTGGGGCTTAATGCTCTGATTGGTTTAGAACCTAAATGGGGCGGATTATTAAGTGCCTTGATGGCGATTTATATTTTTACCTCGCGTAAGGCCGGGGTTGCCATTGATCGGATTATTGTCGTATTAGGCGTAGTTATGATAGGGCTGACCCTGTTTGTTGCGATAGTTTCCAATCCTCCAGTGGGGGAGGCGTTGCGGCAAACGGTTCTGCCTGATGACATCAATTTTGCGACTATTACGACAATTGTGGGGGGAACAGTCGGTGGTTACATATGCTATGCAGGGGCCCATCGTCTGCTGGATAAAGGTATGACAGGCGTAGAGAACATTGATGCTGTATCCAGTGCGGCAACTAAAGGAATTTTGGCAGTAGGACTGATGCGTTATTTTTTATTTTTGGTAATATTGGGAGTGGTTGCCAGTGGTGTCACACTCGATATTGCCAGTGAAACGGCAAATCCTGCTTCACAAGCCTTTCAGGTCGTAGTGGGTGAATTTGGGTTGCGTATTTTTGGCTTGATTCTGTGGTCTGCGGCAATCACCAGTGTTATTGGGGCGGCTTATACCTCTATCTCTTTTGCTCGCGTATTTAAAAAACAATTGACTGATCGTCAGCTCAATATAGTTACTCTCTGTTTTATTACCCTCTTATTAGCAGTTTATTTATTGATAGGAACACCTCCAGCTGCTTTGCTGGTGTTTGCAGGCGGCTTTAATGGGCTGATTTTACCCCTTGGTTTGACTATCTTTGTTTATGTTGGCTGGAAACGGGCTGATCTCATGGGAGGATACCATTATCCTCGCTGGTTACTATGGTCAGGGTTCATCACCTGTGTACTGACATGGTATATGGGAGCGATGTCTATTAGTTCAATTTTCGCTTTTCTGAAAGCAGCTTAAGAGAATAATCATGATAAAAGCAATTGATTTAAATAGTGATCTTGGTGAAAGTTTTGGTCAGTGGAAGATGGGTAATGATGCAGAAATGCTGGGTATTGTCAGTAGTGCAAACGTCGCTTGTGGTTTTCATGCTGGAGATCCGGTAGGTATTTTGCAGACGCTGAAATCTGCAAAGGAAAACCAAGTTGCTATCGGAGCCCATGTATCTTATCCCGATTTAGTCGGTTTTGGTCGGCGTAGTATGGATATTGCCAGCCACGAATTGACAGCAGATGTGATTTATCAGATTGGCGCCCTGCAAGGTTTGGCTCTAGCAGCAGGAACAAGTGTTCGTTATGTGAAACCGCATGGTGCGCTGTATAACACGATCGCTAATGATGAGCGCCAGGCACTTGCTGTTATTGAAGGGATTTTGGTGATTGATCCTAATCTTGCTTTAGTTGGATTGGCAGGATCAAATATCCTCCGGTTGGCACAGGAAAAGGGTTTGAAAACTATCGCAGAAGCCTTTGCGGATCGTGCTTATACCGCAGCAGGGGAGCTAGTTTCCCGTCGTGAAGCCGGTGCGGTGTTGCACGATGCGAATCTTGTGGCACAACGCATGTTGCAATTGGTGACTGAAGGTGGAGTAGATTCCATTGATGGCAAATTCACGCCTATCAAGGCGGATTCTATATGTGTGCATGGGGACAGTCCAGGGGCTGTGGATATGGCAAAACAGGTAAAAAAAGTTCTGCAACAGGCAGGGATTACCATTCAGTCATTTATCCACGCATAACCATACGGGTTTATTATTTCAGGAGATCACTTTGCGTTTTTTACCTGTTAATTTCAATACAATACTTGTTGAACTCAGTGGATTGCCAGAAACACTGGCGTTGTTTGATTCACTGAGTATTGCTCCTGTATTGGGGGTTGAAGAGATTATACCTGCGGCGAGAACCCTGATGATTCGTTTTCGTCCAACGAAAATCTCAATTCACCAACTCGTAGCAGAAATGGGTCACCGTGAATTGCATGAGTGCAGTCATTCTCAAGGAAAACAGATTGAAATTCCGGTGCACTATAATGGTGAAGATTTAGCGGAAGTTGCTGAAATATTGGGGGGCACGGTTCAAGACGTTATCCGCCAGCATACCGAAAACGAATATACAGTGGCTTTTAGCGGATTTGCGCCTGGTTTTGCTTATATGGTGTCGGATACAGCACAGTGGAATATTCCCCGTCGGAAAACACCAAGAACCCGTATTCCTGCTGGTGCGGTTGCACTAGCGGGAGAATTCAGTGGTATTTACCCTCAGGCGAGTCCCGGTGGTTGGCAGATTATCGGCATCACAACCGAACGTATGTGGGATCTTTCCCGTCCTGATCCTGCTCTATTACAACCGGGTTATCGCGTCAATTTTCGGGATGCTGAACGTGCCACTGTAACGGTAAGTTTGCCAGAAACCTCACGCACCAATTCGGTTTCTCAATCTGAAACTTCTCGCTATTTAGAAATCCGGAGTGTGGGATTGCAAACCCTATTTCAAGATTTAGGACGTTTTGGTAAATCGGGATTGGGGATCTCAGAATCCGGTGCTATGGATAAAAGTGCTTTGCGAAGTGCAAACCGTATCGTAGGGAATGCTTCCGAGCAGGCGTGTCTGGAAATCGTGCAGGGTGGTTTTAAAGCGGTTGCCAGTGGGCAGATGATGGTTGCTGTTACAGGTGCGCTATGTCCAATTGAGATCAAAACCCCGCAGGGTGAATTCATTTATGTAAGTGCTTACAAACCCATTGATTTAAATGATGGTGATGAAATTATCTTGGGAAGACCTGATGCGGGAACGCGTTCTTATTTGGCCGTGCGAGGTGGTTTTACGATCCCCTCCGTATTATCTAGTCGCTCATTTGATACGCTATCTCATATCGGGCCTGAGCCATTAAAAGCCGAAGATAAATTGGCTGTGGGAACAACGTCTCATTGCGCTGCGGTGTCTTTCTCGGAGACGCCTGCTTTTGTGATGCCGAATAAAAATGAGGTTGTGGTATTGGATGTACTCCTTGGCCCTCGCACTGACTGGTTTACTCAAGAGTCGATTGATTTATTACGAAACCAGATTTGGCAGGTGACGCCACAATCCAACCGGATTGGCTTAAGATTAAATGGTGAGTGCTCACTATCACGTATTAAGCGCCAAGAACTGCCTAGCGAAGGAACCTGTGCCGGAGCCATCCAAATTCCTGCCAGTGGTCAGCCAGTGCTGTTTTTGTCTGATCATCCATTGACGGGGGGGTATCCCGTCATTGCTTCTGTGGCACATTATCATCTTGATCTTGCTGGTCAGATCCCGGTCAACGCCAAAGTTCGATTTAATCCCATCAGACAATTCCACGAAATATCAGGGAGTGAAGACTTGCTATGAACACCACTGTGAACAATATAAATAAGAATCCAAACAAAGTGCTGATTGCCAACCGTGGTGAGATTGCCGTTCGTATTATTCGAGCCTGCCGTGATTATGGCGTGCAGACTATTGCTGTTTATGCGGATGCTGATATTAATGCTCAACATGTGCAATTGGCAGATGAAGCTTACGGTTTATCGGGGAATAGCTCCGCAGAAACCTACCTCAATATTCCACGTTTATTGGCGATAGCGAAGCAGTCGGGGGCAACGATGGTGCATCCCGGATATGGATTCTTGTCTGAGCGAGCTGAATTTGCCCGTGCCGTTATGGACGCAGGATTGATTTGGATTGGCCCTAACCCAGAAACCATTGATGAACTTGGCGATAAGGTTAAGGCTCGTAAGATCGCCCACAAAGTTGGTGCGCCATTGGTCGTTGGTACGTCGGAGCCAGTCAAAGATGCGCAGGAAGTTGTCGCCTTTGCGGAGGAACATGGCTTGCCGATTGCTATTAAAGCAGCATTTGGCGGAGGGGGACGTGGGCTGAAAGTCGCTTGGCGGCTGGATGAAGTGGAAGAACTTTATCACTCGGCAGTACGTGAGGCGACAGCCGCATTTGGCCGTGGCGAATGTTTTATCGAACAGTTTCTTGATAAACCGCGTCATATAGAAGCACAGGTTATTGCGGATAAACAGGGCCATGTTGTGGTGCTTGGCACCCGTGATTGCTCCTTACAGCGCCGCAACCAGAAATTAGTGGAAGAAGCCCCGGCACCATTTTTGACTCAACAGCAACGGGAGCGTATTCATCAGGCGGCAAAAGCGATTTGTGCGGAAGCCAATTATGTGGGAGCGGGTACAGTTGAATTCTTACTAAGCGCCGATGGAACGCTCTCTTTTTTGGAAGTGAATACTCGCTTACAAGTAGAGCATCCTGTCACGGAGGAAACGACAGGTATCGATCTCGTGATTGAGCAGTTGAGAATTGCGGAAGGCCATCCGTTGAGTATTCAGGAGACGCTAGTTCCAAGAGGCCACTCATTTGAGTTTCGCATCAACGCTGAAGATGCAGGCAAAGGTTTCTTACCGATGTCAGGGACTATCAGCGAATTTACCCCGCCTTCCGGCCCCGGTATTCGTCTGGATTCTGGCGTGATCAGTGGGTCCACTATTCCTGCGACCTTTGATTCTCTGATGGCGAAGTTGATTGTCACAGGCACAACCCGCGAACAGGCTATTTCGCGCGCACGTCGGGCACTACGGGAATTCAAAATCCGTGGTGTGGCTTCAGTTTTGCCTTTTCATCAAGCCGTGATGGAACATCCTGATTTTGTTTCTGATGATGTCTTCAATGTTCATACCCGTTGGATTGAAACGGATTTTGCGAATGAGATTGAAGCGTTACCACGTCAGGTTGTGACAGAAGATGACAGCATCACGCGTACATATATTGAAATTGATGGCCGCAGGCATGAGCTCGGATTGCCTGCCGATTTATTAGCGGGATTTTCTCATTTGGCGCCTGTTAGGGAACAGCAATCTTCCCAGTCTGCGATAAAGGAAAAAATGCCGGCAGACTCTCGTCAGGTGAAAGCACCGATTTCCGGTATCTTACATTCTTGGATTGTGAAAGAAGGTGAACAGGTCAATGAAGGTGATGTAATTGCTGTGATGGAAGCCATGAAAATGGAAGTGCAAATTAATGCACACCGTGCAGGGAAAATCACATTCTGTGTACAGGCAGGGGATTATCAGGATGCAGAAAGCACTCTCGCCCATATTGAGTAGTGGCTGTCACTATGAATAAGGCTACGTTGAATCGGCAGGAAATACCCGCCAATATAGGCGGGTAGCAGTGTTATACATTCTTCATATGTTCATCTAATGTATATAAAATGGTTCTTACCATCCTCTCTGTAATCCAGGGCGGGATTCCATTTTTGTTCGCAATTTAGCCAAATATAAATTCATTGCGAAATTCCTCTGACCATCCAGCTCTCCGACGTTTTCCCCCGTTCCGCTACTTCCTTAAAGACGTTAGACGGAGAATACGGATGTTATGGTAAACACGCAAACAGGTGGAATCAATAAAAGCGATGCCGGTTGGTTTTTCTTTTCATTGAGTGGGCTAACTGTAAAGCGGGATTAAAACGGAAACGGCTGCACTGATAAAATGGGTATAACTGAGTAGACATATGAAAAGACCAAAATGGTCATTATCTCGCCAGCGCGGGATCACACTTTGTTAAAAAAATGAACTAATCAGTAATCTTATGATCTCAAAATAAAATAATTTATGAGGCCGCTGCAATGTCACTTTTTAATCACCTATCATTGGTCGAAGATACCTGTTCTTATATCAATCAGCGCCACGATTTTGTTGATGTCTAGTTTCTAGTGATTTCTGCTGTTGCATCAGGGCAAAACGGATGAGCAGAAATTCAACAATTCGGTGAGTTACGGCTTGATTGGTTGAAAAATTTTCGTTCCTTTACCCAGAGTATCCCTCGTCGTCATACCCTTGCTCGGATCATGCGGGCAATTAATCCCGAAAGTTTTCAACTCTGTCTGTTTAGCTGGATTAATGAAATCCGAACTCAATCTGCTAAACCCTTGCTTGCCATTGATGGAAAAACACTGAAAGGGCTTCAAAACATGGAAATAAAAGCCTTCACTCTGTCAGCGCTTATGATCTGAATAATGGCCTATCACTCTATCAAGAAATGGCCCCAGGGAAGGGAAAGAAATCGAAACAGTACAAAGCCTTATATCCATGCTGAATATCGATAACGCCTTGATAACCATGGATGCCTTGCATGCTCAAAAAAATACATTGGAAGGTATTATTGCCCGCAAGGGGGACTATTTGGTGCAGGTTAAGGGAAACCAATCTCAACTCTTCGCTGCGGTAAAAGCACAATTCAATGACGCTTATAAAGATGACAGCTGTCTGGCTCAATTTAAAACATTAAATCAATGATATGGCCGAACAGAACGACGTATTACCTTTCAGATACCTGCGGTATTTTTCCCCACACTTCGGGAAAAGTGGTCTTCAGTGAAAAACTTTGTTGCAGTTGAAAGGCATCGGAAAGAGAAGAAATCAAATACGGTGGATACGTCTTTTTATCTGTCTTCGCATGACATAGCTCCTGAATTTATGGGGACATCAATCCGTGAGCACTGGCGCATTGAAAATAGTCTTCATTGGGTACTGGATGTTGTTTATCAAGAAGATGTATGTCGAGTTCATGACAGGAATGAGGCTGAATCTCTGGCTATCATCAGGCGCTTGGCATTAAATTTAGCCAAACTGGAAACAACGCAAAAAAAGTAGCATGAAAAGCAAAGTACAACGAGCATTACTCAGAGATGAGTACCGAGAGCTGATGATTTTTTCTGATGTTAAATCAAATTAACAAAGTACGCTCGCACCCTGATTATCTCGCTGAGGTTCATACGACGAAATACAATGCCTATTATTATTTTGATTGTTCCGGTTATCGGTTATGTTTTCAAAGTATTTAACGGGAAAATATAATTCAATGAAATTATTATTTCATAGTAATTAATTAAATATAAAATATTTATGCTTAAGTAAATTATTTTACTTGCGATACGTGTAAAATCCAAAAAATGCTCAATTTATAAGAGGGAATTAAGATTTTTATGAATATTTTATTAATTCTACTTATAAATTTTTTGTAAAATACAAAAACAAGATGAATTTATTTTATTTACTCTTATTAGGTTTTATTTATTTTATTTTTTTTCATAAAAAATCACCTTATCTTTATAAAAATCCAATAAGATCACTTTATATTATTTTTTATTTTGGTATTTAAAATGTGATCCTTGATAGGGAAAAATGACTTTATTTTATATATACTATTCACCGTATCTATATGTAGTAGTCTTGGTAGTTATATATAGTAGTCCTTTTAAAATAACCTGCGTTAGTTTAACGATATGATGGTGTCGGGCCTGACCTACGGGTCGACATCGCCTTATTGGAGAAGGGAGACCTAAATATGAACTGCACTACTAAAATTATGAGTCTAGAGTCCCCTCAGCCTTTTTCCAAAAGCTCTCTGTGGCGACATTGCCGTTTTGTCGCAGTAATCTCTTTATTCCTGCCTGCATTAGCGGCCGCAACCGCAAGTCCAGTCATAACAAGCAATAAAGTAGATATTGTACTACAACACATCCAGAAGCTTCAAGAAATAGCGGACACTAATGGAGGTAATCGTGAAGCCGGAAGCAGTGGACACGCTGAATCAGTGCAATACTTTTCCGAACAGCTCCGCAATGCAGGGTTGAACGTTTGGATCGAGAAATTCGAATTTCTATATAGCAAACCCGAACATGCACAGTTGGTGCACAACGGGGGAATGTTGGATCTCGTTCCGGCGGTGTTCAGTCCATCGACGCCAGGACCCATTAATGCCTCACCGCACTTCATCAGTGGAGATGGGTGCGATAAACAGCAATACTTCAATGTGCCTCGTGGATCAATCGTCATCATAAAAGAGTCAACTCATTGTACTACACAGCATCAACATCGGTTGGCTAGTGAATCGGGTGCCCGTACGGCTATCATCGCTTCACATACCGAAACGCCTTTATACATGTGGCTGGAGGGCGCCGGACATCGAGACATACCCCTCGTAGGAATAAGCCAGCCCACTTACGTCAAAATTAACTCAGATCCATCCATTTTGATATTAGACGTTCTAATGGTCACTGGACGTCGATGGAGCATGAACCTCATCGCTGAAAATTCTGGGACAAGCGACGCCCCAGCAGTTGAAGTTGGTGCACATCTAGACTCGGTTCCTCAAGGCCCTGGGATCAACGATAATGCTACGAGCGCGGTACTGCTGTTAGATCACGCTACGAGCAATGCTAACCAGCCAAACGCTAGAACTTATCGGTATATGTTTTGGAGCGGTGAAGAATTCGCATTTTCTGGCTCACGGAGCTATCTCCAAACCGTGACAAAGCCTGACCGCATCTATGCCTACGTGAACCTTGAGATGCAAACATCCCCAAATTCAGGATACTTCTACACCCGAGATCCAAACGGCAGAGATGTCAGTCAAAGGATTTCTAACAGTATTATAGAAGCCTACCAACAGCTGGGTATCGAAGCTTACACCGACACCAATACAATCCCTCGGTCTGATGATTCAAGCTATAAGGACGCTGGGATACCCACAGGTGGGCTCTGGGGTGGATCGTTTGAAATAAAGACTCGTGAGCAAGCTATCAAATGGGGCGGGCAAGCGGGTTATCCATTCGATGGCTGTTATCATCGCCCATGTGATAACTATGGTCGTCTCGATAAAAAGAAATTACATGAAGCACAATTCGTTCTTCACCATATCCTTGCCAAGTTGGATGATGCATATGACTAATCAATTAAAAGTAACTGTTGCCGCACTCATCCGACGTCCAGAGGATGGTGCTATTTATCTGCAGCAACGGCGTTGTGATTGCGAGGTACTGCCTGGTGCTTGGGATGTTGTT
Organism: Xenorhabdus bovienii; assembly: GCF_024721015.1. GTDB lineage: Bacteria > Pseudomonadota > Gammaproteobacteria > Enterobacterales > Enterobacteriaceae > Xenorhabdus > Xenorhabdus bovienii. The sequence continues at coordinate 8,927 of NZ_JANAIF010000067.1, read as the reverse complement.
GGCGGAAAGGTAGAGGAAGGTGAAAGCGATCTGCAAGCTCTTGAACGAGAGATTCTTGAAGAGACTGGATGGCGGCTAACACGAATCATCGCTGAACTCGGAATGGATGAATACGACTTGCAAGGTGACAGGTGGACCGAAAAGAGTTTTCTTGTAGAAGTAGATGGGAATGAGGCGGAACAGAGCATTGAACGTGATAAGTATACTCACGCACGATGGTTCCTTACCCAAGAAGAAATCCAATCATTCCTCGAGATTAACCGTCTTTTGGGCTATGGCGAGCACATCAGCAATATTGCCACGCAGGCGCTTTCTGAAAGTCGCGCGCTTTCTGAAAATATAAGAGAAAGCACCGTGTCGAACCGTAACTTGCACCCACTTCAACTTGCAGTTATCGGAGTGGGAGGAAAGCAGGCTGCCGAATTCTTGACACATTGCCCCCAAGGAAAGGTGATTGCTGCGGTAGATATCGATAGCGAGGCAAGACGTCGCGCCGAAGGTATGGGGTTACAGACGTTCACCTCTACTAGTGAGATGCTCCAAGAAAGCACAATTAATGTGGAGGTGACCTATTTGGCAGTTCCACACGAGTACCACACTGAAATTGCCATCCAACTGCTATCAAAAAGCATTACTGTTTTAAAGGAGAAGCCCTTTGCAGTTACGAGCAGGGAAGCGCGAGAGTTATTCCAAGCCGCCAGTGAACAATCTACGCCCGTATTTACTGCTGCCTATCGTCCCTTCCGTCTAGTAGGACGACAGCTCAAGGCGAGCCTCCATCTTCTCGGACAGGTGTACGCATACACGTATGAGTACTCGCTGTCGATTCCTGAGAGAACTAGTGGATGGCGCTCAAAGTGGACGTCTGCGCGCGGTGGGGTGATGTTGGATATGGCCTATCACCAGCTAGATTTTATTGTCTGGCTGCTGGGTGAGCAGAAGGTCGAATCTGCTCAGATCGCCTACTGCTACGGCGAGACGAAAGCCGAACGGTTAGAGGACACGAGCACGATCCTTACCAGTTCGTTCAATGGTAATGGTGCAGGGAGGATCATCACCAATCGTCACGCGCATCAGAAAACCGAACTACTGACACTGTACGGCTCACAAGGCATTGCAGTCATGAGCGCCACCACACTCCATATCTTTGACCGTCAGGGTGACCTCAGATGGGAGGTTCGCGAGCCCCAAGGTGGGCAATTGACAATCAAGACCATGTACCAAGAGTATCTCTCTAACCGTAATAACCCGCAGTACTGGTTGCCTCACATGGAGCGCCATGTACACATCGTCGACTGCCTCACGGATGCCTACGCCATTACGTTTGGGAGTACAGATACAAAGGAGCAGACGCATGTCTAAATTTGATACATATCAGTTCCCGCATGATCCGTGGCCACCGGCCCCAACATCAGAAGAGGAAAATGAACTAGTTCTGCAGCGTCGCACGGATATTGCGATCAGTGGTCGAGCTGGCCCAATTGCCCAGTTTGAAGATGAATTCAAATCGTTCTTAGGAAACAGAGTTAAGCATGCAATTACATTCAATTCCGGAACAAGCGCACTTCAAGCTGCATATTACGCACTAGGGGCTCGCAGAGGAGTATCGATTCTAGGGCCTGCGTTGACTTATCATGCGGCACTCAGCCCAGCCTTCTCTGTGGGCGCAGAAGTTATTCTAGCCGATATCAACAGGGAATCCCGATGCATCGATTTTGATGCTGCAGAGAAAGTGATAACTGAATCGTGCCGTATCCTAACTGTGGTGCATCAGTGGGGGCACCCAGCCGACATGGATAAAGCTATTAAGTTTGCTGAAAAGCACAACCTCAAGGTTCTAGAAGATTGCTCCCATGCGCATGGGAGTAAGTTTCGTGGGCGTCCGGTTGGAACGTTTGGGGACGCGGCTGTCTTCTCCCTGCAGACGAAAAAGGCCGTTTTCGCGGGCGAGGGAGGCATTCTTGTAACGAACGATGACCTCGTTGCCGACACTGCCACACTGGTAGGGCATTATCGCGATCGATCACGCAATGAGGTTCAAGATAGCGATCTTCGGCGGTATTGGGTTACTGGTTATGGCCTGAAGACACGAATGTCTCCGTTCAATGCCATCGTTGCGAGGCACAGTCTGCGAGCGTTCTCACAACGCATGAAGTTTCGCCATAAGTGGTTACATCGCCTCAATAATTCACTATCTCAAACAGGAATATTTGAACCACTGAACATTCCCTCGCACATTGATATGGGTGCTTGGTATGGCTTTAAGCCGCTTATCTCACGTGCCGCACAAAAGTTAATTGGCCGGAATCACTTGGTGAAAATCATGAAGGAAAGAGGTCTGGATGTGTCTGCCCCCTCAGGTGAGGTTCTTGCCGATCAGCCGCTGTACTCAGCTCCTCAACATATCTGGAATCATGAGCCTCGACGTACTCAACCGGTGCGGGAACTGATACCCGTCGCATATGATGTTTCCGAAAGAGCAATCTCTTTTCCAACTTTTTACCGTGAAGACGATGAGCCCTTGATAGCTAGATACGAAAAGGTAATATCCGAAATTGATCTACAATACAAGGAGTTATTAACAAAATGAAAAGCATCGATCTAGATGTGCTCCAAGAAGATCCGCAGGATGCAGAGGAAGTACTGATGCGCGCCTTACATGATATGGACTTCCCTACTGAATTTAGTCTACTTGGACGGCAGTGGGAGCTTATTCGCGGTGTTTTCCCGGGAACACTCACGGGCGCGACTGAGGTTATGGCAAGTGCTCTCCCTTATCCGGTTGGCGGGCGTATGCTAGAAGTGGGTTGTGGTTCGGGAGTGATCTCGGTGACCGCCGCTCTCTGCGGGGTTTCAGAAGTCGTTGCGTTGGACATCAACCCGAATGCCGTGACGAATACTCTGCGAAATGCGGTTCGGCATGGTGTGGAGTCTCAGGTTTCCGCACGTGTGAGCGATGTGTTCTCCGCGCTCGAAATGAACGAAGACTTCGATCTAATTTTCTGGAACGTCCCATGGACTTATGTTGACGGGGACTTTGATATGGCGAGTGAATTGCACGCTGCGGTATTCGATCCAGAGTATGGAGGTCAGCGCCGTTTGATCCAAGGCGCACCGAACCACCTACGAAAGGATGGACGTCTTCTCATAGGTACTGCTGACCTCAAAAATGGAGCTGTGCTGGAAGCTATCGCAAAGGACGTATCAGCCACACTGTCGATGGTTCAGCGTATTCGCCGGATCGAAGCACCTCGCGTGATGGAATACCAGCTAATGGGGGTGTGCTATTAACGCTAAACTCGGTAGTGAAGATGATCTTCGACTAGCACAACGGGCTGCTATGGAGGCAGCCACTGCTGCGCTTGCTTTAAGAGAATCCAGTGAATTTCAAATCACTTTAAAGAAAGATGGCAGCCCAGTTACCTCGGCGGATACGGGTGCTGAATTGCTCGTACGTGAAATTATCGAATCCGCGCGCCCTGATGACCGATTCTTTGGGGAAGAGAGCGGAGGCATAGCAAGCCATAAAGGACGAGTGTGGATTATCGACCCAATTGATGGAACCAAGAACTTCGTTCGCGGAATCCCAATCTGGGCCACACTTGTGGCGCTCGTGGAGGATGGCGAGCCCAAGGTCGGTGTAGTTTTCGCGCCTGAATTAAAGCGCTGTTGGTGGGCGGAGAAGGGAGGTGGTGCCTACTTTAGCGAGAGTCCGCTGGGAAGCGCGCATAGAATGCATGTACGGAAAGCTTCAGGTCTGCAAGACGCGTACATCTCAACCACGGCGTTTGATACATGGCATAAACGAGGTCTACTTCAGCAGTATCTGCGCCTAGCCGAGCAGACATTCTGTAACCGTGGGTTTGGTGACTTCTTACAGCACTGCTTAGTTGCCGAAGGGGTACTGGATGTTGCCCTAGAGCCAGTCGTGGCTCCCTGGGATGTGGCAGCGCTCGTCCCAATCGTCGAAGAAGCTGGCGGGATGTGCACCGACCTAACGGGCCAACTTGTTCTAGCTGGTAAAGGGCCGGGCATCGTGTCGACCAACCAGGTTTTGCACGAGCACGTGATTAATATCTTCAGAGATGAATGAGAATGAACATGATCGTCCGTGAGTTGAAAGAAATATCAGAAACGCAACTGACGCGTTGCACACAGACGCTGACACGCGCTTTCGATGGGTATTCCTTAATGCGACATTTCCTCGCTGAGAATGATCACCAGCAGAGAGTGCGACGCTATCAGGAAACCTTCCTTAGAAAGGTAGGCATGACAGTAGGACACGTATGGGCTACCGATGATGGAACTGCTGTATCAATATGGACGGCACCCGACATTGAAGATGCAGAGGCAGTTTTCGCCCCCCTATCTATCGAATTTGAAAAGATAGCGGGATCGAGGGCAAACGTAATGCAGGCATCTGAAGCGATCATGGCAAAAGAACGTCCCAAGTTTCCATGCTGGTTCTTGGGGGTAGTAGCCGTGGATCCGAATTTCCAGGGGAAGGGGCTGGGCCGTGCGGTTATTGAGCCAGGCCTCGAGAGGGCCGAGCGCGAGGGATTGCCGGTGTTCCTCGAGACTTCCGATGACAAAAACGTAAAGATCTATGAACGTTTGGGATTCGAGGTGACGGCAGCATACCCACTCCCTTTCGGTGGTCCTATGACGTATGCGATGATAAAGCGGGGGATATAGCAATGACCTCTCTCGTTATTCACTGTCATTCTGAAGAACGATATCTTGAAGTCTGCGGTTGGGGGCAGCCATTCGTACCTGTCCTCACTAGGGAGAAGTGGGCTCGCAAGATGGTTGTTGAGTGGTGCCGGAGAACAGATCTCCTATTCGCTGAAGATTCTCCTATGGCCGCTCCAGCCGACTTCAGCGTAAAGCGCGACGAGCCACGCGCATGGCACAACACTGAGAATTTAACTGTTGCGTATCTGTCCAGCGATCAATCCGCCTCAGTTCTCGCGAAGGGATTTCAGAGTCTACGATCTGCTTCTATGCGTAGCTTCGCTTCTTGGGAAGAAATGGCAAAATGGCGTTACAATTATTTAACTCCACACGATCACCTCGTAGTCGTTTCCATTGACAGGAAAGCATCGATGAACGATCTGTCATTGTTCGATGATTTGACTGGGTTCATTGTTGCAAACTCTTTAGAACTAGGGACATTTATCCTCGCGAAGACAGTTGCTTATAGCTGTATGCAGGAAGGTGAAGATATCTGCTTTGCCCCCATTCATAAGGGCAAGGAAATGCGTCAGGCAGCCGGGCTGAAGATTTTACCATCAGATAGTGAGGAGCTCACCAATTGGCCTGTTTTTATTCGTGGAACTGAAACCATTGTGAGTGTCGTTGGACATGCCAGCGAGGATTATATTCGCCTCAGTAGTAATGAACTTATTTGTGGGCGAATAACCGTTCAGCCGCCCTCTGTAAGTGGGAAACGACTACCGACTTGCATGGTAAACAACGATTGTGTCCTCCCAGGTCTAAAGAAGTCAACGGCCGATATGATTCCTGGGCGTGTCTTTTTCGCCAACGCGTGCCTTACACTTAAGGTTGATGGAGACGGGATATTCGATGGAGAGGGCTCGTATACAATCTCGAAGAGATTCCTAGAGGGCAACGCAGCGGCGTATGTTGCAAGCCCTTTGCTAAAGGATGGTCGTATCGAAGAGAATTTGACGTTTCACGGGCTTATGGGCGCTGGAATGACTGTAGGTCAGACCGTACGGGAATTGAACAGAGCTCTTCCTGCCTGGGGATTGGAAGCGGGTAAAGTCATGATTCTAGGAGACCCCAGCCTTAAAACCAGTGTTAAACGTGCCCCGGAAGACATAATTGGATACAAGAAAGGCCTAGTATTCGGAATACGGGATCAGGTATCCGATCTACCAGACGAATTGTGTTACCTAAACGGCGCGCCAGATGAGTCAGTTGCAGGGTTCATTCGAAGTACAAGCATTCCTGGAAGCCCGTGTGCTATTCTCGATTCTGATGTTGACCACGTTGACATCAGTGCGCTGACAATTGCAGCGCGAGACCTATCACCTGAGCAGGTACTAGTCTCGATCAGAGAGGTACTCGATGAATATGACCGTGTTGCGTTACTTGGCGTCAAGATCGATGAGGGCCGCCAGTTACTCACTGATCTCCGCAAAAATTACCCCAATCTTGTTCGTCGGGCATCCAGCAGTCGCTGCGGCAGAGGTCTAGATGGCGCTTTAGTCCGGGCTCTGAAGCGCGTCGAGAAAACTGTCTTGTTGGTCGATAAAGGTATCGTCGAGAAACTGCAGAGAGAGACCAACAAAAGTGAGTACCATTTTGTTGAAGGGTATCGCGACGCTTACAAGGTTCTTTCAGCAGACCCCTTAGTTGAGGGGTGCCCTAACTGTCGTTCGGATGCCATGCGTTATCAGTTTTCCAGTCTTGGTGACGCTACCGTCCATCGGTGGACGGTAAGTTGCGTTGTCTGTGGCGCGGTTCAAGATGGTGTGCCAAACTTCATTGAAGGTCGAGTAATTCAATTGGAAAACACTATGAACCCTGGAGTACTGTACGGAAAAGTACTTCTGCATAGTACATGTCTTGAAAAGGCCATTGTCGCTGTCGGTGGCGCAGTGACACATGGACGGCGTCATGATGCTTCAGTGTCGGTGTCAAATGAACAAGTAACGATAGACTCAGGAGGAGACGTGCTAATCGATATTGAAATTCGTGTGCCGTGTCCAGCCGACAGGCATTGTATGTATTTGCGTATGTATTTTGTTTCTCGCGGGAGGATAGGTTTCTGTGGACAAGAATTCTTCGTATGACACGACAAAAAAATGGAAGGGATCTCCGATCTTTGCCCGACTCTACCCAAAGATGGCTGCTAGTGGGGACAATATTGGCTTCGCGACTGTCCGCGAATGGGCCATGTCAAAGACTATTGGAACAGGAATAGAAATTGGATGTGGTGACGGACGTAATTTTGATTATCTCCCTGACGATGTTGAGATACTGGGAATCGAACCCGAAGAACAGCTGGCCACAGCCGCCAAAGTTAGAGCTACAGGTAAACCAATTCGAGTTGTTCAAGGATTCGCGGAAAGAACAAACCTTCCCTCCTCAAGCGTAGATTTTGTAGTTAGTACGCTTACGCTGTGCAGTGTTTCTAGCATAGAGCAGACTTTGGCGGAGGTCTCGCGGTTATTGAAACCAGGCGGAAAGCTAATATCAGTAGAGCACTGCTTGGCGCCGGGCAGGCTTTTTCCAACTTGGCAGCGTGTCGCGGACGTTGTGTGGCCGCACCTATTCGGCGGCTGTCACACAACTAGAGACATCGTACCAGCGATCGAATTAGCAGGATTTGAGCGTGTTGAGCTTGAATGGTTCAATTTTCCGTCGGATCGATCTCTTTCGCCCGCACGTTGGATGTTCAAGGGAGTGTTCGTGAAACCTTAATATAGTTTTTGGCGGGGTAGCCGAGTGGTCAGGCGAGGATCTGCAAAATCCTAGTACGCAGGTTCGAATCCTGCCCCCGCCTCACAGCCCTTCTTTCTTGGGCTGTGTTCAGGCCTCGATCCCATTTTTCATCAACGGTCCATGGGTAGTTCGAAGAACTTTTGGTTTGTGAGTACAAAGTCTGATTCTGTAGAGGTAAACTAATTTTGGCGGGGTAGCCGAGTGGTCAGGCGAGGATCTGCAAAATCCTAGTACGCAGGTTCGAATCCTGCCCCCGCCTCACAGCCCTTCTTTCTTGGGCTGTGTTCAGGCCTCGATCCCATTTTTCATCAACGGCCCATGGGTAGTTCGAAGAACTTTTGGTTTGTGAGTACAAAGTTTGATTCTGTAGAGGCCAACTAATTTTGGCGGGGTAGCCGAGTGGTCAGGCGAGGATTTGCAAAATCCTAGTACGCAGGTTCGAATCCTGCCCCCGCCTCACAGTCCTTCTTTCTTGGACTGTGTTCAGGCCTTGATCCCATTTTTCATCAGCGTCCTATGGATGGTTCGAAGAACTTTTGGTTTGTGAGTACAAAGTATGAGAAACCCTTCCTAGAGGCGCCTTAGAAAACGGAATTTAAAGCACGTTAAGTTGTTTTATTTTCATCGTTCAGACAATACTTAACCTTATATCTTGATTATCACTTTTACAGAGCGATAATCAAGATATAAGGTTACTTAACAAACAGTCAATGGATGAACACGAAACAAATGTGCAGCATCAGCGCGTGATTTCTGCCTGGATGTGACCAACAAGACGATTTCTCTTTGCTGTTGTTTTGTCAATTTGGGGCGATGGCCGCCGATGCGCGCTGCTGTACGTACTACCTTCAAGCCGTTCTTTGTTCTCTCGCGTAGCATCGTGTATTCACTTCCGGCAAATGAACCGACAATTTGCATCATCATTCGCCCTGCTGGGGTAGCAATATTAATTAACCTGAGGTTTGCTTAAGAAGGGAACTAAGTGCCTGAGGCACGATCAAAGTTTTTGTCAAAGAAAACAAAATCGTGGAGATCCTCAGGCATGTCTAATTTAGAAGAACTTTACTGCTGCGTCGATGACTTTTGCCAAAAATTTATTCCTCTCTGGCATCAACAGTTAATTGAAAATGGCTTGCTCAAACGTCGCCGCGAAGCTTCCCTTTCTCTCAGTGAAGTGATGACGCTCCTCATTTTATTCCACATGAGCCATTATCGTGATTTTAAAACGTTTTATATTCAGCATGTCAAACACTACCTTAAAGCCGATTTTCCCAGGTTGGTCAGCTACACCCGTATGTTAACCTTAAAGCACAGGGCGCTCATTCCTCTCTGTGCTTTTTTTTCGTCACGCAAGGCTGAAACCCAGGGGATCGCCTTTATTGATTCAACCAAAATTGCTGTTTGTCACAACCTCCGTATTCCCCGTCATCGCGTATTTGAGGGCGTCGCACAGC
>NZ_JANAIF010000066.1 GCF_024721015.1 Xenorhabdus bovienii | reverse complement strand
CAGTGAAACGCCGTAGCGCCGATGGTAGTGTGGGGTCTCCCCATGTGAGAGTAGGGCACTGCCAGACACCTATTTAGTCAGAGAAGCTACCCTATCGGGTGGCTTTTTTGCGTTTGTATTTTTCTATTATTTACTCAATTTCTGCTTTATTATTTTCCATTTTCCTTATTACCCTTTCTTATTCGATAGAATAAAATGAAATAATTTCAATTTGATTACAATAACTCGACATTGATCTTGTCTTTTGATTTAATTTGGCTATCTAGAAGTCTAAAAATGCAAGTGATTTAACAATCGAGGTTTCAGTAATGCCAATTCGTGTACCGGATGAATTACCGGCGGTGAATATTCTTCGCAATGAAAATATCTTTGTTATGACCTCAACACGGGCGAATATTCAGGATATCCGCCCTTTGAAAGTACTATTACTTAACCTGATGCCGAAGAAGATAGAAACAGAAAATCACTTTATCAGGTTATTATCTAATTCACCGTTACAGGTTGATGTTCAATTGTTGCGTATTGATAGTCGCCAATGTAAAAATACTCCAGAGGAACATTTGGATAACTTTTATTGTGATTTTGAGTCTATAAAAGATCAAAATTTCGATGGGTTAATTGTAACAGGGGCTCCTTTGGGGTTGGTTGAATTTGAAGATGTCACTTATTGGGCCGAAATTGAAAAAATTGTTAATTGGGCTAAAAATCACGTCACTTCAACGCTCTTTGTTTGTTGGGCTGTTCAAGCTGCCTTAAATGTTCTTTATAACCTGCCTAAATATACGAGAACGACTAAATTATCCGGTGTTTACTCCCATATAACCTTAGATCCTTTTGCGTTATTGACCAGAGGGTTTGACGAGTCCTTTTTGGCACCTCACTCACGTTTTGCGGATTTTCCAGAGGCAGTGATCCGTGAGCATACCGACCTAGATATCTTGGCTCGTTCAGAAGACGCTGGCGCTTATTTGTTTGCCAGTAAAGACAAAAGGTTGGTATTTGTGACAGGTCATCCTGAATATGGAGTTGATACATTAGCGGCAGAGTATTGGCGTGATCTGGCTGCGGGGTTAGAGCCAGCACTACCGGTCAATTATTTCCTGAATAATGATCCTGAAAATAAACCAGTTGCATCTTGGCGTAGTCACGGTCACTTATTGTTTTTAAATTGGCTTAATTACTATGTCTACCAAATTACGCCATACGATCTTACGTATATGAATCCTACCTTAGATTGAATCTGTAAAAAAATAAAAATAAAAATGAGAATTAGCTGAAGCGAGCCATTTCTCATTTTTTTAATTTTCTATTTTTTTAGAATCATTTACCTTCTCCGATTATTTCTTATATATAACAAAAAGTTAACACTTTTATTCCTAATTAATTGGAACTTATTTCCCTGTTTTTATTTTTAATAAATTCATTTAATCATTTGATTTATTTCAACTAATTTACTTAATTTTAAATAATGGAAATGGTTTTTGATTTATTTTTAATATTGATTACTCTTACTCAAGTGGGCATTTTAAAGACGAGGAGTGGGGGATGACACAGCAAGCATTAACAACTGATTTAACCTTTACAAAGCCTTTTGGTGAAGCTGAAAATCAGATATTACTACCTGAATCTATTGATTTTATAGAAGATCTAGTTGTTGAGTTTTCTGACAGGCGTAAAAAATTATTGGAAGAGCGAATTCACTGGCAGAAAAAAATAGATGATGGAGTATTACCTAATTTTATTTCGGAAACAATTTCCATTAGAGAGGGTGACTGGAAAGTTCAGGGAATTCCTGACGATCTTAAAGATCGCCGTGTTGAAATCACGGGTCCAGTAGAACGTAAGATGGTGATTAACGCTTTGAATTCAAATGTTAAAGTTTTCATGGCGGATTTTGAAGATTCACTGGCTCCTTCATGGGATAAAGTCATTAGTGGGCAAATTAATCTAAGGGACGCAGTTAACGGTACGATCTCATATACCAGTGAGCAAGGTAAGCGTTATGAATTGAAATCTGAACCGGCAGTTCTGGTTGCACGGGTCAGGGGGCTGCATCTGTCAGAAAAACACGTTCTTTACAAGAAGGAACCGATCTCGGGTGGTCTATTTGATTTTGCACTTTACTTCTATCTAAATCATAAAAATCTGCTGGCAAATGGCAGCGGCCCCTATTTTTATTTGCCGAAAATTCAGAGCTACCACGAAGCTCAATGGTGGAGCGATGTTTTCAGTTTTGCGGAAGAGCGCTTCAATCTGCCAAAAGGCACGATCAAAGCGACCGTTCTGATTGAAACACTACCTGCTGTATTCCAGATGGATGAAATTCTCTATCACCTGAGTCACCACATTGTTGGGCTGAACTGTGGGCGCTGGGATTACATTTTCAGTTATATCAAGACACTGAAAAACCATTCTGATCGTGTTTTGCCTGATCGCCAGTCGGTCACGATGACACAACCTTTTCTGAGTGCCTACTCTCGCTTGCTGATTAAAACCTGCCATAAACGTGGTGCATTTGCGATGGGGGGAATGTCGGCATTCATACCGAGCAAAGATGTTAAACAAAATCAGTGTGTTATGGACAAGGTTAGGACTGACAAAGAACTGGAAGCTAAGAACGGTCACGATGGTACATGGATAGCGCACCCTGGGCTTGCAGATATTGCGATGACAGTCTTCAACACCACCTTAGGAGAGCGGCCGAACCAATTGGCGATTTCCCGTGAAGAAGACGAAACGATCACAGCGGAACAATTGCTTGAACCTTGCTTGGGAGAGAGAACAGAAGAAGGAATGCGAGCGAATATTCGTGTCGCTGTGCAGTATATAGAAGCATGGATTTCAGGTAATGGGTGTGTACCGATTTATGGCCTGATGGAAGATGCCGCCACTGCGGAAATATCCCGAACATCTATTTGGCAATGGATCCGCCATGAAAAATCACTTTCCAACGGTAAAAAAGTAACAAAAGAACTGTTCAGGCAAATGCTGAAAGAAGAACTGGACATTATTAAACAAGAAGTTGGAGAGATGAATTTCAACCAAGGGCGATTTATGGAGGCTTCTAATCTGATGGAACGGATTACTACACAGGATGAGCTAATCGATTTCCTGACTTTGCCGGGTTATCAATTACTCAATTAATTTAAAAACGACAATATCCGATTAATTAAGAATAGGAAGTAGAAGAAAATGAACATTTCCCGAACACAACAGATCGCTCAGTTGGAACAAGAATGGAAACAACCACGTTGGGAAGGCATTACTCGCCCATACAGTGCTGAGGACGTGGTTAAATTGCGTGGTTCCGTTAACCCAGAACACACTTTAGCGCAGATGGGAGCGAAAAAGTTGTGGGAACTGTTGCATGGAAAATCAAAAAAAGGCTATGTGAACGCACTTGGTGCCCTGACTGGCGGTCAGGCACTTCAGCAAGCCAAGGCAGGTATTGAGGCAGTTTACCTTTCTGGTTGGCAGGTTGCTGCGGATGCAAATACTGCTTCCAGCATGTACCCCGATCAATCACTTTATCCAGTGGATTCTGTACCTAATGTCATTAAACGCATCAATAACAGTTTCCGCCGTGCAGATCAGATCCAATGGGCAAATGGTATCGGCCCGGACAGTCAGGAATACACCGACTATTTCCTGCCGATTGTCGCGGATGCTGAAGCAGGGTTTGGTGGTGTGCTAAATGCATTTGAACTGATGAAAGCGATGATTGAGGCTGGCGCAGCGGCTGTTCATTTTGAAGATCAATTGGCGGCGGTGAAAAAATGTGGGCACATGGGGGGTAAGGTACTCGTACCGACTCAAGAAGCGATTCAGAAACTGGTGGCTGCTCGTCTGGCTGCCGATGTATCCGGAGTTTCAACCTTGTTAGTCGCACGCACTGATGCCGACGCAGCAGATTTGCTGACTTCTGATTGTGATCCTTATGACAGCGAATTCATTACTGGCAAGCGAACTGCTGAAGGTTTCTTCTGTACCCGAGCCGGTATCGATCAGGCTATCAGCCGTGGGTTGGCTTATGCCCCATATGCCGACGTTGTTTGGTGCGAAACTTCTACGCCGGATCTTGAGGCCGCTCGCCGTTTTGCGGAAGCCATTCATGCGGAATACCCAGGCAAATTGCTGGCATACAACTGCTCTCCATCCTTCAATTGGAAAAAGAATCTGGACGACAAAACCATTGCGAGCTTTCAAGAGCAATTGTCTGCCATGGGATATAAATTCCAATTCATTACATTGGCTGGTATCCACAGCATGTGGTTTAACATGTTTGATTTGGCTTATGACTATGCCCGTGGTGAAGGTATGAAACATTATGTCGAAAAAGTTCAGGGACCTGAATTCTCAGCTCTTGAGCGTGGTTATACTTTCTCTTCACATCAACAGGAAGTTGGGACAGGGTATTTTGATAAGGTGACAACGATTATTCAGGGAGGAACGTCTTCTGTTACCGCCCTCACTGGTTCGACAGAAGAGCAGCAATTTTAGGTTTATCATGCCCATTGATATTATCAGGTGGGGGATTCTGTGAGGAATTCCCCTTTACGCGTCGGATAAGGTGGCGATGATGGAGATAGATCTCGCGCATTTAATTGCACAAACCATTTTGCAGGGATTCGATGCGCAATATGGTCGATTTCTGGAAGTGACTTCAGGCGCACAGCAACGTTTTGAGCAGGCGGATTGGCATGCAGTACAGCGAGCCATGAAAAAGCGAATCAACCTGTATGACCATCATGTTGGTTTAGTCGTGGAACAGCTGAAATGCATTCACGGTACACTGCAATATGACGAAGATTACATTGCTAAAGCAAAAGCCGTTTATACCCGTTTGCTGCCGGACTATCCCCGTTTTGAGATTGCGGAAAGTTTTTTTAATTCAGTCTATTGCCGTTTGTTTCAACACCGTAACTTAAAGCCAGAAAATCTATTTATTTTTTCTTCCCAGCCAGCCTGCCGTTTTCGCCATATTTCACGTCCATTGTCGCGGGATTTTTCCCCTAACAGTAATATTGCGTCAATGTTGCGAACGATATTAAATGATGTGCCATTGCGCCTTAAATGGGAAGATTTGGATCGAGATATTGATTACATCACGCAATACTTACAGAAAACATTTTCTGAACACGATTTATTACAGGCGACATTTCAGATTGCTAATGAACTATTTTACCGTAATAAAGCGGCGTGGCTGGTGGGAAAAATTAGGCTGGGCACAACGGTTTATCCATTTTTATTACCCATCCACCATAACGAATCTGGCGGCATCTTTATTGATACCTGCCTAACGTGCCGCGATGATGCCAGCATTGTTTTTGGTTTCGCACGTTCTTACTTTATGGTTTACGCCTCCTTGCCGGCAGCATTAGTTGAGTGGCTGCGTGAAATTCTGCCGACAAAATCAACGGCCGAATTATACATGGCGATTGGTTGCCAGAAACATGGCAAAACAGAATACTATCGTGAATATCTGATGTTTATTAACGCATCTCAAGAACAGTTTTCGATTGCTCCAGGCGTGAAGGGCATGGTAATGCTGGTCTTCGCTTCTCCTTCATTTGATCGTGTATTTAAAGTCATCAAAGATAAATTTGCTCCGCAGAAAGAAGTCTCTCAAGAACGTGTTCAGGAGTGCTACCGTCTGGTCAAAGAACATGATCGTGTGGGAAGAATGGCCGATACGCAGGAATTTGAGAACTTTGTCATTGAGAAGCGCCATATCAGCCAGGAATTAATGGAAGAATTGCAAAAAGAAATCCCGGCAAAACTCGAGGATCTGGGTGATAAAGTTCTGATAAAACACCTTTATATGGAACGGAAAATGATCCCGTTGAATATTTATATGGAACAGGTAGACGAAGTGCAGTTGAAAGATGTGATAGAAGAATACGGGAACGCTATTAAACAATTGGCCGCGGCGAATATATTTCCGGGTGATATGCTGTTTAAAAACTTTGGGGTTACGCGTCATGGGCGGGTGATTTTCTACGACTATGATGAAATCTGTTATATGACTGAAGTGAATTTTCGGAATATCCCTCCACCACGTTATCCGGAAGATGAACTGGCAAGTGAACCTTGGTACAGCGTTGCTGCCAACGATGTTTTCCCAGAAGAGTTTCGGCATTTTTTATGTGGTGACAACCGTGTCCGGCGTTACTTTGAAGAAAGCCATAGTGACCTATTCAAAGCGGATTACTGGTTGGCATTACAAGAGCGCATTAAAAATGGGCATGTGGAGGATGTTTTTGCCTATCGGCGCAAACAGAGGTTCAGTCAGCGTAATTAAATTTAGGAAACAAAAAATACAAGTCGTGATATCACATTTCCCATAGATGAAAATAATATTTTACTGAATGATAAAGATTAGAGATTGAATGATATTAATTAAAAATGACTGGCTATTCATCTATTGTCTTTCAATGATATGATCCTCTTTGTTACTATAGAATTTGTTTTAATAAAAGTAATTCCGTAATTAAATAATCATAATCACAACCATTGAAAGAATATTCCTATTCATTTTAAACAATATTTAGGGAGAGAATAATGGCTAATGTCATTTTATACGGCGATATCCTTCACATTAAAAACAGGCACGAAAATGGTAGTTATCTTGATGTTTATGGGCAGTCTGCATCGCTGGGAGAAAAATATAATGTTGTCACTTCTGTTTCATCAAATCGTGATACAGGCTCGGGTTCATGGCAGATTTTATCTGCGGAAAGTAAAAGTTTAGGAACGGAAATTTACAGTGGTGATACGGTATTTCTAGTGAATTTTTATCGGAACAATGGAGGGTATTTGAGAGTGAGTGGCTATGCACCCTCTCCTGAGCTCTATAATGTTTATACCGCAGATAGACCCGTGAACGCCCTCGATACGGCAATATGGCATATTTTTACAGATACGGCTAACGAATTTGATGGCAAAATACGTGAGGGAAATGCCATTCGTCTGCTTAACAGTTTTAATAATGTACATGGTGGTTTTCTTGATACCTGTTGGTTGGTAAACCAACCTGGTGCTGTATATAAGGTGTATACTTCACTGCTGTCAGATCGGGGGAATGGCACGGGTACATGGATATTATCAAAAGCAATTAATCAATAATGATATTGAATATTGTTTTTGTCGTTTTATTAAATGAGTCGTGATGAAGTTCTCAATTATTAAAAATAATATTTAAAAATGGAATTAATTAATTTGAGAGAATGTTAGGAATAACATGATTAATGGGTTTAGCAATGCGGAAATGTTGAATTTCCGCATTTCAATATACTTAATCAATTAAATTACGCTTTGGCTCCGGCAATTGCAGCATGTGCCAGTTCGGTAATCTGGGCATAATCACCTTTTTTCAGCGCATCGCCAGGCACCAGCCATGAACCACCAATACACAGAACACTATTTAGAGCCAGATAATCGCGGTAATTGTCGGGTGAAATACCACCGGTTGGGCAGAAACGAACTTGAGGGAATGGGCCTGCAATGGCTTTTAGCGCTTTCACGCCGCCATTCGCTTCTGCTGGAAAAAATTTGAAGCAATTTACCCCATAACTCATACCAAGCATTAATTCTGAAACCGTAGAGATCCCCGGAATCAATGGAATTGAGCCCGTAGTTGCGGCTTTTAATAACGCGTCAGTTAATCCTGGGCTGATGGCAAACTGAGCGCCTGCTTCGGTGACTGAGGCCAATTGTTCAGGATTAATGACTGTACCTGCGCCAATAATCGCTTCAGGCACTTCTTTGGCGATAAGACGGATGGCCTCCAGTGCGCATTCAGTTCTTAAGGTGACTTCCAGTACACGTATCCCGCCGGCAATCAGCGCTTTTGCCAGTGGAACCGCGTGTTTAATCTCATTGATCACAATAACAGGGACGACAGGGCCATCGGTCAGGATATTTTCTGCGGTTATTTTCCAATTATTCATTAGCAGTTTCCTCTCGCCAAATTCGGATACAAGGGATTTAAAATCTCTGTTATTAAAATGTGATGCAACAGGCACCTTGTTCTGCACCCGATAGCCTGATAGTTGGGTTCGCAGTGAACCAAACAGTTCAAATAGACCTTTTAAGGGAAATTTAGACCCAACTTACTTAATACCGCCATATTCCCGGCTGATCTCTTTTGCAGCCCGCATCACGAGTGCGCCCAATTCAGTGACTCGATCGTCAGAGATACGTGAAATTGAGCCGGAGATGGAAATAGCGGCAAACGCTTCATGATGTTCATCGTAAATACAGGCGGCAATGCAGCGTAACCCAAGGGCATGTTCTTCATCATCGAGCGAAAAGCCTTGCTTGCGGATCTGTTCAAGATTTTCTTTCAGGGCTGCTGCGGTGGTGTAAGTATGCTGGGTATAGGTATGAAGACCTTTTTTATGGAGTAACTGGAGGCGTTTTTGTTCAGACAGTGTAGAAAGCAACGCTTTGCCTGCGCCGGAAGCATGCATCGGCAGCTTGCCGCCAATGGGGGCAGACATCCGCATCAGCGCATTACATTGCACCTGATCAACAATAACGGCTTCATATTCATCAAGATTCAGGATGGCAAGGTTGACGGTTTCGCCGGAATCTTCCATTAACTGGCGCAATATTGGGTGAACCAGCACCATCAAATTACGACTTTGCAGAAAACTGCTACCGACAACAAAGGCATGTGAAGCGATAACCCATAATCCCAAATCGCCTACCTGACGGACAAAACCATGCTGCTGTAATGTAGTCAAAAGGCGATGGGTGGTGGAGTTAGGCAAACCAGCTTGTATAGCCAGATCGGTCAAGGCAACACCTACTTGTGAATCGGAAATATATTCCAAAAGCGTAAGCCCTCGGCTCAAGGACTGAACCTGACCGCTTGCAGCGGCACTATTTGCCGTTATTTTGGTTTTTTTGGTACGTTTGTTGGCAACGGCTGTACTCATAAAATGCCCTCTGAAAGTGTCTGTGTAGCAACCCTGATTTTGCTAAAGAAAAAATGGAATTTATTTTCGTTTTCTTATTATGGATGATAAAGCGGGGGAAAACACATCCGATGAGTGGAGCCACTCTGAGATATCCAATTTATCTACATCAGGCCGAGGATGGATCATCTTAATGACGTCAGCTCACACCGCGAATATCATAGTTGCAGAGGATTCTTTCAGCATTAGCACGGTGTGAATTGGCGAAACATTGGTAAGTTGGGTTAAATACCTTCTTTGTCGAAATCAGAAAAAACCGCTAAAGCGGTTTTTTCTGTCACACCTTAAACAAATTCTGATGAAGTTTCTGAATGACTGATTCCGCATCTTTCCCTGGAACGAGCAAACATACATTGTGACTGCTTGCGCCATAGCTGATCATCCGGATATTAAAAGATTCCAGTGTGCCAAAAATTTCTTTCCCCAGCCCCTTAGCCTGTGAAAGCTCATTACCGATAATTGCCACCAGCGTCAGATCTTCTTCAACTTCTACACGACATAATGTAGAAAGTTCGGTCAGCAGAGCATTAGTCAGCAAACTGCCATTGGTGCTGGTAGAGCCAGTCGTATCCAGCGTTAGGGCGACACTGACTTCTGAGGTGGTAATCAAATCTACTGAAATGTTATGGCGTAAAAGCAGCGTAAAAACTTCCGCCAGAAAGCCCCTTGCATGTAACATTTTTAGGCTATGCAAGGTTAATAACGTCTGTTTGCGGCGTAATGCCAGCGCACGAAACAGAGGCGGGTTTTCGATTTTGTCACAAACCAGTGTGCCGCCGGCCTGCGGATCTTTACTTGATCCAACAAAAACAGGAATACCGCAACGAACGGCAGGTAGCAACGTAGCTGGGTGAAGTATCTTAGCACCAAATGTCGCCATCTCTGCTGCTTCATCAAATGCAATTTTATCAATGCGTTTGGCTGTTGGCGCAACACGGGGATCAGTGGTATAGATGCCGGGAACATCCGTCCAAATATCAACACGCTGTAAATTCAGCGCTTCGCCGAGCAAGGCGGCGGTATAATCACTGCCACCACGTCCCAGCGTCGTTGTGCGGCCTTTTTCTTCTCTACCGATAAAACCTTGTGTGATAACAACCGTATTATTCAAACGAGGTTGAAGGTGCTCAACCGCCGAGATATGGAGTTGAAGGGTGTCTGGTTCTGCCCGCCCGAAGTGATCATTCGTTCGCATGATCCTGCGGATATCAAACCACTCTGCATTTGCATTGCGTTGACGCAGTAATTCTACGAACAGCAATGTGGACATCACTTCACCGTGGCTGACCAACTCATCAGTTAACGCCTCAGATGTTGCCAATGATGCGGCTTCTGACAGCATCTCGATATTTTCCAGCAGGCGTTCAATTTCTTCACATATCACATCCACGTCATTTAACCGGTCAATAATCGCATATTGAATGTCACGGATCTGTTTCAGGCACTTCTCCCGCTTATTGCTATCACAGCCCGTCGCCAATGCGACCAGCAAATTAGTCACCCCCGAAGAAGCGGACAAAACGACCACGCGGACATCTGCGTTTGCCAAAATAATATCGGCACAGTGATTCATGGCATCAAAGTCTGCCACACTGGTACCGCCGAATTTTGCGACAACATACTGCGGGTAAGGAGATGAAACAGCACACATGGATGATAACCTTCTGTTCGAGGAATAGGCTTTTAGAAATATCGGGTTAGCTATTCTGAGTCAACGTTTAGGCATTGAGCATCAATATCTTTCATGATGGAACTGAAATTATCGTTTTTACCTATATCCAATGTTTTCACCTATAGCAGCAATTAGGGCTGGAAATTATGGTTTATTTTGACCAATATCAGTGACTAACAGGAAAAGGAGACATATCACAGAATTAAGCCGTACAATCTGTGTATTCCTATTATTTATCGACAGTTGATAGAGAGCATCATTCATGAAAAACATCAACCCTAGCCAGACCGCCGCTTGGAAAGCATTGCAGCAACACTTTGAGCAGATGAAAAACGTTCATTTGCGGGATTTGTTTAAACAGGACAAGGCGCGGTTTGCTGCATTCTCTGCAACATTTGACGACCAGATTCTGGTGGATTATTCCAAAAACCGCATTACCACTGAAACACTGGAGAAATTACAGGCACTGGCGAAAGAAACGGATCTGTCCGGAGCTATCCGCAGTATGTTCTCCGGTGAAAAAATCAATCGTACTGAAGATCGTGCTGTGCTGCACATTGCCCTGCGTAACTGCAGTAATACCCCGATTGTGGTGGATGGGAAAGATGTGATGCCGCAAGTCAATGCGGTGCTGGCAAAAATGAAGTCATTCAGTGAGCGCATCATCAGCGGAGAATGGAAAGGCTATACCGGACAAGCGATTACTGACGTGGTAAATATCGGTATTGGTGGTTCCGATCTCGGTCCTTATATGGTCTCTGAAGCACTGAAAGCGTATAAAAATCACCTCAATATGCACTTTGTTTCCAATGTGGATGGAACCCATATCGCAGAAACGTTGAAAACATTGAACCCAGAAACGACGCTATTCCTGATTGCCTCCAAGACCTTCACCACACAGGAAACTATGACCAATGCGTATTCTGCCCGCAATTGGTTCCTGCAAAGTGCGGAGATTGAGGCTCATGTTGCCAAGCATTTTGCGGCACTTTCGACCAATGAGCAGGAAGTCAGTAAATTTGGTATCGATCCACAGAATATGTTTGAATTCTGGGATTGGGTCGGTGGCCGTTATTCACTGTGGTCTGCGATTGGTTTATCCATTGCACTTTCCATTGGCTATGAGAATTTCGAACAGTTGCTGAGTGGCGCTTATGCTATGGATAAACACTTTGAGCAGACTTCTCCTGAGCAGAACATTCCAGTCCTGCTGGCGCTGATCGGCATCTGGTACAACAATTTCTTTGGCGCAGAAACAGAAGCGATTCTGCCTTATGATCAATATATGCATCGTTTTGCCGCTTACTTCCAACAGGGCAACATGGAATCGAATGGTAAATATATTGATAGGAATGGCAGCCCAGTAGATTACCAAACTGGGCCGATTATCTGGGGCGAGCCGGGCACTAATGGTCAGCATGCTTTCTATCAGCTTATCCATCAGGGAACCAGACTGATTCCATGTGATTTTATTGCGCCCGCAATCAGTCATAATCCGCTCAGTGATCATCACAGCAAGCTACTGTCCAACTTCTTTGCGCAAACTGAAGCACTGGCTTTTGGTAAAAACCGCGAACAGGTGGAAGCGGAATTTGTCGCAGCCGGAAAAAATGCACAGGACGTGGCGAATGTCGTGCCATTCAAAGTTTTTGAAGGCAACCGTCCGACTAACTCCATTCTATTACGCGAAATTACACCATTTAGTTTGGGCGCATTGATTGCCATGTATGAACATAAAATCTTTGCCCAAGGCGCTATTCTGAATATTTTCTCATTTGATCAATGGGGCGTAGAACTCGGTAAACAGTTGGCGAACCGTATCCTGCCAGAATTGCCCGATGATGAAGCGGTAAATAGCCATGATAGTTCAACCAATGGCCTGATTAATCGTTTCAAAACATGGCGCTAATCTGACTTTTTATCGTACTTAATAAAATTGCCTCGCCTCCAATAAATACGGTTATTGAGGTGAGGCGCTTATGATTACGATCATCATTCTGCTTGTTCTTTACTCATTAATATTTAGATAAGCCCATTCAATCACGTTGAAATATGCGATAACAATGATGATTTACATAAATTGTTATCAACTTTTTATTTTATTCACTTGCAACGTGATATCCTCACTCCCCATTCGTTGTGCTGTCGGGGAAAATGATGTGCCCCGCAATGGGAAAATGACATGGCAGATGACACAATATTAACTCCTGCACCTATCCGCTGGTTTTCGGCAGATAATTCTAATATTCCTGAAGATATTTTAGATTGGCTTATGGAAGTCGGTTCAATGACGCGCCGTTTTGAAGAACATTGTCAGCAGGTATCAGTTGTACCTTTTCGGGAATGCTTTATTACAGCAGCAGAATTAGGAGATGAAAGTGAGCACTTACCTATAAGTGAAAGGTATTGGCTGCGTGAAATTGTCTTGTATGGAGATAACATTCCGTGGCTGCTGGGACGTACTGTGATCCCTGAGGAAACACTGACTGGCACGGATAAGCGGCTGGTCAATGTAGGAACAGTTCCACTTGGTCGCTATCTTTTTAGTGGTAATAATTTGACTCGGGATTATATTCAAATAGGCCAGCAAGGGCAGCACTGGGCGCGGCGTTCTTTGTTGAGGTTATCAGGTAAATCCTTGTTACTCACAGAGGTTTTTTTGCCGGAATCACCTGTATATAAAATGAACAAAATCAAAGGAGGAAAATAGATTGGAGGCCAGTATGACGCAGAATAAATGGCTCGCCTATTGCCGTTTAATGCGTATCAATAAACCCATTGGCGTATTATTATTATTATGGCCAACATATTGGGCATTGTGGATCGCAGCAAAAGGTATGCCAGATTTGTACATCTTGTTAGTTTTTACTATTGGGGTGTATACCATGCGTGCTGCGGGATGTTGCATTAATGATTTTGCAGATAGAAAATTTGATGGGTATGTAGAACGTACCAAATCTCGTCCACTTCCCAGTGGCGATGTCAGCGAAAAAGAAAGCAAAATCTTGTTTGTTACACTGGGGCTGATCTCTTTCGCACTGGTTTTGATGCTGAACAAAATGACGATTGCCTTATCTTTCATTGGATTGGCACTGGCATGGGTTTATCCTTTTGTCAAACGAGTCAGTAACTTGCCACAGATTGTACTGGGAGCAGCCTATGGTTGGTCAATTCCAATGGCTTTTGCTGCAGTAAGTGAGTCCTTACCATTAGAATGCTGGTTGTTATTTTTGGTTAACATAATATGGTCAATAATTTATGACACACAGTATGCGATGGTTGATCGTGATGATGACCTGAAAATTGGTGTAAAATCGACGGCCGTGCTTTTTGGGCGTTTTGATAAACTGATTCTGGGTATTTTGCAGTTTATTATGCTTGGTATTCTGGTATCGGTTGGTTGCATAGTGAATTTAGGTGGGATGTACTACTGGACGTTATTGCTGGCGGGTTCGCTCTTCATTTATCAGCAGAAATTGATTTCTGGTCGAAAAAAGGCTCTCTGCTTTCAAGCATTTATGAACAATAACTACGTCGGTTTTATCTTATTCCTCGGTATTCTTTTCAGCTATGTTTAACATAACGGGCGGATAACCCGCCCGTTCAGCTTTATTTCCAGCGTAACGCTTTAATGTTGATCTTTGTTTGTCTGTTCAGTGTCATTCTGCTCTGGTGGCATACTGGCACTTTCAATCGTCAGACGGATCTCAGGGGACATCAATTCACTCAACACCTGATAGAGTTTTTGAGCGCTGGTCGTGCTTTTATCACTATTATCATGAATATAACCTTCCTCGCGCAGCGTATTGACTGAGCTGGCAAACACCGCCTTGTCAAAGAACTCTGGGGCATTGATTCCATGCAGTACCGACAGACGCTGTGCCAGCATCCGGCTCTCTTTTTCCAACACACCACGGCTGATTTCGGGAGTGGCATTCAATAAAGAAAGTGTGATGGCATAGCGTTGCAGAGTTTCACGGATACCTGCTGCCAGCAATTGCAGTGGGCGAATGCGCTCAGGGTTCAGAACGAGCATATCCTGTTCTTTGTTGCAGATCAGGCATTGACGCACTAACTCATCAATCAGAGTGTTGACCACTGCAGGCAGAGTTTTCTTACTGTAACGCATGAAAAGTTCTTGCTTGAGCAGCGGATAAATCAGCTCTACCTGCCTGAGTAGCTCACTGCGGCTAATGCGGCGATGATGCATCACAATACTGGTAATCAAAGATGGCAGGATCAGCAAGTGCTGGATATTGTTGCGGTAATAAGTCATCAATACCGCGCTTTCGCGAGGCAGGATAATGATATCCCCAAGACTGTCTTTTTCGACCTCAAACTTGTTCATCAGCAAGGCGTGATCCAGCAATGCTTCAGCGGTTTTGTTCGGTACAGTGATATCGTCAGCGTAAGGAACATTACATAGCAATTGCAGATAGCAGTCCAATTGCTCAATAAGCTGTTCGCGAGTAAGTGCTCGCTGACGTGATGACAACAAAGCTGTAGTGCATAAATTGATGGCATTTGCCGCTGCGGCATTATTGATGTTGACCATAATATTGCCAGCCAGTTTGCTGACTGTAGGTGTCAGCCATGACGGACGCTGGGCGTCTATTGGATCGATGGAATCGCGCCAGTCAGGAACATGATGGTTAAGGTATTGTATCAGAGGAATGGGTTCGCCAAAGTTTACATAGCCTTGTCCCAGATTACGCAGCTTACGCAGCCCATTAATCATCTGAAAAAAACCTTCTTTTTCCTTGGTTGCACCGCGTAACTCTTTAGCATAAGTTGCGACTTCCATTACATGCTCATAACCGACATAGATTGGCACGATGGTGATTGGACGGGAATCTCCCCGCAGCATTGCCTGTAATGTCATCGAAAGGGTGCCGGTTTTCGGATCGAGCAGACGGCCGGTGCGGGAACGTCCGCCTTCGACAAAGTACTCAACAGAATAACCACGAGAAAACAACTCACCCAGATATTCACGGAATATCGTCGAATAGAGTTTGTTCCCTTTAAAAGTACGGCGGATAAAGAATGCACCAAGGCGGCGGAATATCGGGCCGGCTGGCCAGAAATTAAGATTGATGCCGGCAGCAATGTGTGGTGGAACCAGCCCTTGGTGATAAAGCACATACGAGAGCAGGAGATAATCCATATGGCTGCGATGGCATGGGACATAAACCAGTTCATGACCATCCTGCGCCAGTTGGCGAACCCGCTCGGCATTATGGACATTAATGCCCTGATACAAACGGTTCCACGTCCAGCTCAAGACACGATCGGTCAAACGTACGGTTTCAGAAGAGAAATCTGCTGCAATCTCCTCCAACATATTGATAGCGTTTTGCTTCGCCTTTTCGGGTGAGATTTTTTTGCTACGTGTCTCATCGGCAATGGCTTTCTCAATGGCTTTGGATGCCAGCAGCTTGTTGAACAGATCCTGTCTGGCGGGCAAACGTGGCCCTACCGCAGCCAAACGCTGACGGGAATAGTGTATCCGTGCAACGCGGGCAAGTTTATTGGCAATGATATCATCTGTGCCATGATCATTGGCCATGCTGAGTAATGAAACGGGTGTGGAAAAACGCACAAAACTATCCCGTCCAAGCCACAGAATTGCAAAAAACTTTTGTACACCGTTTAGTAAACGCAACTGTGGCGCTGTATTTCCTTCTTGCCCTTCGCGTCCAGGGGAGCGGCCGAACATCACAGAAACAGGTACCATCTGAATATCCAAATCGGGATTATTGCGATGCAGATCCAGATAAGAATGAAAAATCTTCACGGATTCATGTTTAGGTGCATAGCAACGGAACACACGTGGGCCATCATCAATAAAGACATAGCTTGGAAGCAGAGTGTCACCCATTTCCAAAGGATTCAACGGATCCGGCAGATCTTGCGCCAGGCATTGTTGACGCAGGGTCAATAAGTCTGTTTTTGAGTGATACGGCAGTACATACAAAATAGGCCGTGTCGTATCAAGGCTCAGTTCTGCAATGGGATCCGTGGGGATAAGTTTACTTTTCACTAAGAATTTTAGTGGAAAATTCAATAACTTATAATATATTTTACGCCAACTTGACATAACAACTTTAAGCCTCTTGTTAGCAACGCGTCGCAAGCATACCAGAAACAGATTTTGAGATCTGTGGAAATAAGACAATAATAGGAGCTAAAAGTTATATGACCTTACAAATATTATGCTAATTGAAGAAAATTTTTTATGGCAAATCAATCAACAGGTTTGATTCGTATCATTAAAGCGGCAGGGTACTCGGCGAAAGGTATTAGGGCTGCGTGGCAAAATGAAGCGGCATTTCGGCAGGAAGTCATTGTAGCCATATTAGCGATCATCATTGCATTTTCCCTTGATTTTGGCATGTCCGAGAGGCTTTTGCTCATCGGTTCAGTCATGCTGGTGGTCATTGTGGAAATTCTCAACAGCGCCATTGAGGCTGTAGTTGATCGCATTGGCAGTGAATACCATGAATTATCGGGCAGGGCGAAAGACATGGGATCAGCTGCAGTATTTCTGACAATGATTCTGGCGTTGTTTATCTGGGGAATGATCCTTTGGTCGTATTTTATGCACTGATATGACATGGTTTTCGTCAATACACGTTATTTAGCGGCTTTTACGGGCTGGTAGGTTCCCAATTCGAATTTACCTGTATATACTCACAGGCAGACTGTATAAACAAACAGGGGGCGAAATGAAAGCATTAACTGCCAGACAGCAGCAAGTTTATAACTTGGTGCGTGACCATATTTCGCAAACGGGTATGCCACCAACACGTGCTGAAATCGCAGCACGTCTTGGTTTTCGTTCACCTAACGCGGCAGAAGAGCATTTAAAAGCATTGGCGCGTAAAGGGGTGATAGAGATTATCTCTGGTGCATCCAGAGGTCTCCGTTTGCTTCTTGAAGAAGAAGGGGCGGCGGGATTACCGCTGATTGGTCGTGTTGCTGCTGGCGAACCATTGCTGGCTCAGGAACATATCGAGAGTCATTACAAAGTTGATCCTGCATTATTCAAACCAAATGCTAATTTCCTGTTGCGCGTCAGCGGGATGTCGATGAAAGACATCGGTATTATGGATGGGGATTTACTTGCTGTGCATAAAACACAGGATGTTCATAACGGCCAAATCATCGTGGCGCGAATTGAAGATGAAGTAACAGTAAAACGTTTCAGACAAATAGGAAACAGAATTGAACTGATTGCTGAAAACCCTGAATTCGAGCCTATCGTTGTGGATTTAAGTGAGCAGAGTTTTACCATTGAAGGATTGGCAGTTGGCATTATTCGTAACGGGGATTGGATCTGATTGTAAAAGCGGATAATTGCACTTTGCCATTCTGGGGCGGTCATTTTTCGTAGTACCCGTTCAATAAAAGTTTTACGGGAGTTTGAAAATAAATGTGTTTATCGGCCATGACCGCCTCAATCAAACTTAAGGCTATTTTGCTTTATTTCTTTTTATTCTCTTCAGTCTTGTGATTATGCTGACATGTATCGCGTTCTGTACAGGAATCGATTTCATGGCAAGGGGAACACAAACCGTGGACTTCAATCACGCTGTGTCGTAAATGAAACCCTACGCCTTGAGCTAACTGCTGAATAGCGGATTCAATATCCTTGGCATCCCGTTCAGTCACTGAACTACAATTCTCACAGATAAACATGGCTGACGTATGGCTGGGTTCCTCAAAATGATGGCAAATCACATAACTATTTGTGGATTCTATTTTGTGGACAAAACCCTGTTCAAGCAAAAATTCTAGCCCACGATAGACTGTTGGCGGTTTTGCCTGCGGTTCGACTTCACGTAGCAGATCCAATAAATCATAGGCGCTGATTGCGCCTGGCTGCGTTGAGATTAAACGCAGAATTTCAAGGCGTTGAGGTGTTAAACGAACTCCTCGTGATAGGCAGATTGTCTTAGCCTGTGTCAGTAATTTTTTTGGATTGATAGTTTTCATTACACCTTTCACACCCAGCATGATGCCAATAGTTGTAATATTATCATGTTTTTCAGTCTGGAAGTGGAATCCAGGCAGACGGCTACAGCGCTGATGGTTAAACGCGTCAGTGAAAAGGTGACTAACTATTCTGCTGTTACGCAATACTTTGTTTACTGAAGAATGGCTATTCAGGATAAAAATAAAAATTAATTGGTAGATAAGAACGATAAAATATGCTGAAAACAAAATTTTAATTCTTGGGCGGTAGAAAAAAGCATGTATGGTGGTAATAGCAGCGGCTTTAAAAAGCCGCTATGTTGTAAGGGGAATTAACGCAATTGTTATTTAGTGAAGATGCCTTTAAAGGGATTCCAGCCATCATCGCCTTTTATTTCTTTTAAATAATAGGCATAGTTAGCTGTAAAACCCCACATAATATATGTTAGCGGCATTGTTCCATATATTAGGGTTTCAGATATTGATGTAACGCCTATAGCTAATAAAATGGAAAAAATGAATAAGCTCAAACCTTTTTTCCATAATCCTATAGCTAAGAAATAAAAAATTCCAAAGATAAAGGCAAGCCAATTTATATTTATCAGAATTCGTTTTTTTTGCGGTATGTTTTTATACCTACCTTAAATTCTTTCGACGCAGGGCTACTATATTGTTCAAAAAACTTAAAGCGCTCTTGCCATTTTTCAGGATATTTAGATACGTCCATTGAGTTCCCTTGTTTATTCTCATGATATTCTATTAAGTTCAATAACTATCTTTTTTTAAAACAGTCATAAACGGTAATTTCTATTTTTGTATGTTATTTGTGAAAGATTTATTTTTTCTTTATGGTAAGTTAATCAATGAAATTATCTGCACTTTTGTTATAGTCGGTAATACAATACACTGACTTACCGCGTCCACTAATG
>NZ_JANAIF010000065.1 GCF_024721015.1 Xenorhabdus bovienii | reverse complement strand
AAAAAATAGCGCGTCTTTTCTTGCCGCAGTGCAAATCCGTTGCCTTGTTCTTTGGCTGAAAATCTCATGACGACATCATCTAGCAATAAATGATTATATTTTTTCTTCTTTCCATAAAAAATAGTTAATCTATTTATTGATAGTTCTATCTCACTTTACTAAAAGCAGATTTCATCAGAATAACACCACTCCACCGCACTTTTAATCAACTCCTCCGTAGCATCAATATACCTATCCACATTACCACCCCTACTAAGAATAAGTGGTATTTCAGTACATCCCATAACAAATTTTTCAACCCCAAAAGATTGCAGTTGAGATATAACTCCTTTCAGTGATAAATATGCCTTTCCAGCATCTCCACCTTTATAAGCCAGAATACTTTCCATAACACAACGCTGTTGAATATCATCAGGAATAACACAATTGATATTTTCTTTTTCCAATCGGGATTGATAAAGTTCGGATTTTATCGTTGCTGTTGTGGCAAGAATAGCGACATTATTAATCCTTTCATTTACGATTTTATTACAGGTAATATCAATCATATTCAAGAAATTAATTTTTGTTGCTGCTTTTAATTCGTTATGCCAGTAATGGGCGGTATTACATGGCATAATAATACACTGAGCGCCCGCGCTTTCCAATATTCTCAATGCAACTAACATTTTATTTAACGGTGATGCGCCATCAGAGATAATATTCGCTGTTCTATCAGGAATTTCAGGAAAAGAAACCGCAATGACAGGAATATGTTCTTGATCGCAGGTTGCCGGGGTATGTTTAATTATTTTTTCCATTGCATCTACGGTTGCAGCGGGGCCCATACCGCCAAGAATTCCGATTATTTTTTTCATATGCCACCTCAGTAAATAATCGTTATGATGGCACAGTCGTTACGGTTCGTAATTGCAATGTTTCCATGGACTATGCTGAATTTGCATAAGAGTTCTCATGCATAACAGCCAATAAGCATTATTTTTAATAAGGGTGGTAATTATGCTGAATAATATTGAGCTGAAATGGTTATATGATGCTGTAATGTTGGAAGAGCTAAGGAATTTCACTCTTGCAGCAGAAAGAAGAAATATATCCCAGTCATCTTTTAGCAGACGGATTCAGGCTCTTGAGAGTGCTGTCGGCTTTGAAATATTCGACCGTAATTTCAATCCATTACAGCTTTCTTTGCAGGGAAGGAGCTTTATTGTGTATGCCAGAAATCTTCTGAGCGATATAGAGCATCAGGTTGGCAAAATAAAAGGAGGAGAAATAGCTAAACACCGAATCAATATCGCCGCTGCACATTCGCTTGCCATTTCTCTGTTGCCTGAGTTTATTTCTGGCTTTGCAGAAAAGTCGGACAAAATTTTTAATGTTGAATCGATCAATGTTGATGAGGCTGTGCATAATCTTAAAGAGGGAAAAAGTGATTTTATTCTGTCTTTCTTTAATGAAGAACTGATGACGTCCCCCTTCCTTCATCATAAGGTGCTGGATGCTCAGTTACATCTCGTATCGGGCTGTAAGCCTGATGGAGAGCCGTTATATAATCTGGATAGTTCACCTTTGCCATTAATGAAATACACCGATGAAAGTTATATGGGGCGGCAAGTCAATCAATTACTGGAAAAAGATTTCAGCGACGGGTTCAATTATTTTTTTCATTCATCCATGAGCGAACTACTGAAGCGTATGGTGCTAAATGGTCATGGGGTGGGTTGGCTGCCGGATTATTCAATCAGTAAGGAACTCAAAAATCAGCAATTGTGCATTTTGGGTCAAGATTATGCCTCGATAAAAATGGGCGTGTACATTTACCGCACTCACTCCCGGCTCAATCCTTCCTCAGAACGCTTTTGGCAGTATATGCGCAAACGCGAAAGCGGTAGCCAGTAAACCAATCCCCAGCAGCATAGGTAACTATGTCACTGGGGAAAAATACACTCTCTCACTCAGGCTTCTTGGTCAACCGGTTCCAATTCGGAACGCCCCTGCTTTTCTTCCAGTTTAGCAATCACCGCGGTGGAAATGCTGTTACCGACGACGTTGGTCGCTGTACGCCCCATATCGAGGAACTGATCAATGGCAAGGATCAGCAAGATACCTGCCTCAGGAAGGTTGAACATGGGCAGCGTTGCCGCAACGACCACAACAGAAGCACGCGCGACACCTGCCATACCTTTGCTCGTGATCATTAGTGTCAGCATGATTATGATTTGCTCTGTGATACTCAGGTCAATATGGTATGCCTGTGCAATAAAGAGTACCGCAAAGGATTGATACATCATTGAACCATCAAGGTTAAAGGAATAACCCAGAGGCAAGACGAAGCTGGAAATTCTTTTCGGTACGCCAAATCGATCCAATGCGTTCATGGTCTTGGGATAGGCTGACTCGCTGCTCGCGGTAGCAAAAGCCAACGCGACAGGCTCCCTAATCAGCCTCATGAGTGAAAATAGGCTTTTCCCAAGGAAAAGAAATCCAACCGCCGACAAAACAGCCCATAGCAAAAATAAGCCAAGGTAAAAGAGGCCGATAAGTTTGCCATAATCGTAAAGCAGCCCCAGACCTTGCACTGTAACCGCAGAAGCAATAGCCGCAAACACCGCAATCGGTGCGAATGACATCACGTAATCGGTGATGCGGAACATGATACGCCCCAGATCTTCAATGAAGGTCACTATCGGGCTTTTTTTCTTGCTGTTATGGCAGACATATGAAAGCGCACTACCAAAAAATATCGAAAAAATAAGGATCTGTAAGATTTCATTATTCGACATAGCGGCTGCGAAACTACTGGGGAAAATATGGCTGATAAAGTTTTTCAGAGTGAATCCGCTGGTGTTGAGGCCTGTATCAACATTGTCCTGTTGAGGAACACTGACATTAAGCCCAACCCCTGGCTGGAACAGGTTAGCCATCAGCATCCCAATGCCGAGTGAAACCAAACCAGCGATAATAAACCAGGCCATTGCTTTAATGGTAATTCGACCTACAGATGATGAGCCGCCGATTGATATCAGGCCTGCGACAATCGTGGCGAATACCAGTGGGGCAATAATCATTTTTATCAGTCGAAGGAATACATCGGTAATGATGTTGATATAGGAGGCAACTTCTTTAGTCTGGCTGGCATCAAGATAATGATGAAAACCCCAGCCAGTAATAATTCCAAGCAGAATGGCGATGATGATTTTCTTCATGAGTTTTTGTCTGTTCATACGACCTCTTAATTCACTGAAAAGAAAATATTGAAATTATTTATTTTGTTTTTCTGTTCTTTAGCTTTTCACTCGCACAAATACTGACCTTTTTTTAATTTTTGATGAAATGCAAATGAAAGAAGCCTTATGCAGAAAATGCATAATGTTGTTAGGAGTGGTATTGAGATAGTACTTAAGCTCACAAAATTATGTGACAATAAACAATATGGATCTTTGGTAATAAGTAGTTAATGAAAATTTATATTCTTACCAAAAACAGCATTAGTTATCCAATTAATATTACACCAAGTTTTTATGACTCGATTGATTTACTCAGTTTATTAAAAATAGTCACATAACTAGAAAATCTAGTAAAAATACCCCTTCTATGAGGGAGTATTTTTACTTTTTCACTCTTTTTATAAATATGAATATGTTTAATCATGATATTGACTTATGCAAATAGTGCTTATAATGCTCTTTTACACTATCTCTACAATAAGATACAACAGGCGCTAATTTATCAATGTGCTTGTAAGAATCTTGATAAGTAAAAATATTTTTTTTATCAACACACCATATAATTTGTTCAATTACGTCACAAACAAGAATGTCAGATAGATCACTAATTAGTTCTATCGGAAAGTTTGGCTTACCGTCATTTGAAGAGGTGATAATTACTTCCCGATAATCTTCAATAATATGTGCTCGTGAATAATGATAAACTAGCTCTTCTTCATTTTCACCTGACATACCTACTATTTTTTCTCTATCTGTAAGGGGCACCCCACTGTTATGATAAATGGAATTAGTATCATAAATAGAATGAAGAAGTCCGGCCTTAATGACTTCTTTTCTACAGCCATGCCTTTTCAGTAGCACAGCCGTTTGAATAAGATGTGCAGAATGATGTCTACCATAAACTTTCACTTTATCAATCTCATAATAAAGTGCAACCTGCGATAATATATTCATAAGTCACCATATTTTTTTTCATATAAATTAGAGATATCTTCCTGCCTACAGGTCAATAATTCATGAAAAAGAGGAATGAAGCGAACAAAAACAGCAGCAATAATTATTATTACAGCAGAAATAATCAAGGCGGTCATACTTCCATAATTTCTTATTATAAAAGGAATAAATAACAGACCAAGTGGATTTCCAGCACCAATGAATGCGTTGTGAATAGTTTGAACTTTTACACGATTCTTCTCAGGAATTGCAACTGAGCGACAGGATTCCACACTAACATTATTCATCACTATTGCCATTCCCATTATAAACGTCAAAATACTCCAAATAAAAATATGATTGATAAAAGACAGTAATAAGAAGCACAGCCCTATTGTCCAGAAAGAAAGAATAACACTCTGAGCCCTGCCAATAACTAATTCAATTTTTTTCTGAAAATAACATGATGAAAAAATAGCTCCTGCGGCTGCACACCCTTCAATTAAACCGATCATGATGGGGTTATTTCCTGCAACATTTACGATAAAATAGGGTATGACAAATGAGGAAAATGGAGCAAGAAACATATTAATAATCATGGAAAAAAAAGCCCACCAAGGTTCAAAACGATAACTTATAAATATCGCTATTGAATTCTTTATATTATTTCCAGAAATTTTTTCTTCAGAAGATGAAAACGAGCGCCCTTTATTATTCAAAGAAATTAAAATAATTAAAGAAATTAATGCAGATACTATAATAACCCATATCATATTTGTAAAGCCAATTGATCCATACCCTGCCATTCCAATTGCGATACCAAATAAATTATTTAACGCTTGGATTAAAAATATTTTTCTAAACGCCTCATCGATAAGAACATTATCCACTATAGCTGGAATAAAAGCGTTAACTACAGGCGTAAAAAATGAATCAATAAAACCAATTCCAACAGAAATAAAAATAAAAACCAGAGAGCTTACACTTGTAGATTTAACAATTATAGTTAACAGTGATACACCAATAAATAATAAAATAAATTGAGTAAGTATTCGTTTTTTTTCCAGCTTTTCAAATTTATGGGCAAGAAAAATCCCAAATACACTTTTTGACGTAAAATAGAAAAAAAGAAAGTACGATGATAGCCATACACTATCACTACTTAAAAAATAGAGCGTTATAATAGCAATAAGGATTCGTGATGATAGTATATATATCGATTCAGCATAGCATATTTTCCAGAAATCACTTGTCATTGCTTCCTCGCATTCCTAACATTGCCATTTTTATATCATCTAGAAGTTTTTCTCCAACTGGCGTGAGTCGGGCATGCCTTTCTACTATATTCAATGTATCATTGTATTTACTCATCGATATGTCTAAACGCTCTGCGAATTCTTTGCTGTACTCTCCATCATAACAATCAACAAATTTCTGTAATGACTGAGAAATCCGACATAAAACAAAAAGCGCGTGGAATATTCCTATCATTGGTCTGGCATCCTTTCTAAAAGGTGCACGAAATCTTTCTTCAGGATCATTTTGTACAATATAATCATCAGCATTAATAATATTTAGCGTATGATGAGCACACTCATGAACAATGTGTTCAATATAATATGGCAAGGTATTTTCTTCATTGGCATAAAGAAATATCAATCCCCATAGATTAAAATTACAGCCAGAACGGATATAATATCCTTTTGTGCTACCTGTAAGATAAATAGTATCAATAAACTCACAACATTCCCTATAAGACTCAATATCGAACTCTTTTAAAAGATTAAGTGCATCATTAATTTTTTCTTTTTCTACACTAATATCTTCATCTTTTTGAAATCCGACCTTTACGCCTTTATCATCCTCATTAAGAATCTGTAAGATCATATTAATATCAAATTCAGATTGCGTTCTATAGTCTAGAGCAGTTATATTAATAGTATGTTCATTTAACATTTCACAAGATTCAGACACCTTCGCCGCATATTTCAGATAATTAATACACAATTCACGATTATCTTTTTCCGCAGCACATACGGCTAGATAATAGGCTCCGAAAATATTCCAGCGCAGCTGAAAATTTTCAGGGATAGATAATTCAGACTCACTGCATTCTATGAGATAGATTAATGATTTTTTTATATTATTTTGAAATTTTTCCCGAAATTTAGAATATTCATAATTGGCTTTTGCAATTTTCATTTCATTTTCCTTAAAATAATCCCTTCCTCAGAAAATCCCGAGGAAGGGAAGCATTAATTAGTCATCTTTTTTATCGTTGACAGCCCAACTAGCTAATTGAGATTTAATCTTTACTACATTTTTTACATTGAAGTTATTAATTATTTATTCCTTTCATAATTAAAGCCTGAGAGATTTACAATAGTACAGCACTAAATAATTAAGAGATGTACTACTTAATAACAAATAGCACTATCAAATAGTGTATGCAAACATTAAAAATTCACCATTGACATCCTGTTTAATAAATCCCTGTAAATATATTTAAATAAAGACAAATAATTTA
Organism: Xenorhabdus bovienii; assembly: GCF_024721015.1. Classification (GTDB taxonomy): domain Bacteria; phylum Pseudomonadota; class Gammaproteobacteria; order Enterobacterales; family Enterobacteriaceae; genus Xenorhabdus; species Xenorhabdus bovienii. The sequence goes on along the minus strand of NZ_JANAIF010000065.1, from coordinate 13,460 downwards.
TTAATTCAGACAGTTAATCACGATAAATAAAAATTCCATCTGTTCGAAGATTAGGAAATTTATTTTTCACTCTTTACTTTCTTAAAAATACTTTTATTAGAAATAATAATTTCAATTAAATTATAAATAACGAACTGTAATTATTCAACTAACTAAAACAATCACATTCCCATTGAGCGCTATTAATATCAATGGTAGTGTGACCAAGCACCAAGTTAGTAAATAAGGGCAGGCTCTTAGTCAATTAGCACATTTATTTTTACTCAATAACCTTCAGGAGGAAGCGATATGCACAAAATGGCTGATATCTTAGAAAGTAAAAACCTCGTTGAATCAATAACAAACATAAAACCAACGATAGGTATTATTTTAGGTTCAGGGCTGGGGTCGTTCGCAGATACGCTTGAAGGTGCAGTCCATATTCCATATAGCAATATCCCTCATTTTGCAAAATCAGAAGCGGTTGGCCACTCCAATGAATTGGTTATCGGTTCTATTGGCGGCAAAAATGTTGTCGCGATGAAAGGGCGTTTTCATTACTACGAAGGCTTTACGCTTGATCAAGTGACATTCCCTGTCCGTTTAATGAAAGCACTGGGTGTTGAAAAACTCATTATCACCAATGCCTGTGGTGCTGTGAATACCGATTTCAGCCCCGGCGATTTAATGCTGATTACCGATCACATTAACTTAACCGCAAACAATCCATTGATTGGGCCAAATAATCCCGATCTCGGTGTGCGCTTTCTTGATGTCAGCGAAGTGTATAACAAAGCATTGAGAAGCATCGTTATTGGTGTGGCTAAAGCGCAGAATATCACGTTACGTCAGGGCGTTTATGCCTGGTGGACGGGGCCCACATATGAAACTCCTGCCGAAATCCGCATGATTAGAACGCTTGGGGCTGATGCCGTGGGTATGTCAACAGTACCAGAAGCACTGATTGCACGACATGCGGGGATTGATACAGTCGGTATCTCCTGCTTAACAAATATGGCATGCGGTATTCTGGATCAGCCTCTTAGCCATGAAGAAGTCATTGAAACAGCGGAAAAAGTAAAAGCGACGTTTATTAAACTGGTAGCAGAAACCATTTCTCGCTTCTGATTTTTCAGCCAAAATAAATTTCAAGTTGCAGCCAACAAAGCAGCAACTTGAAAGATGAGGCGTATCGTAAAATCCTACATAGCCACTGCATCAAACGTGATGGAAGCGACAAATTCCACCCTCCATCTTGTACTAAATCCTGAGGTGACGCGGAGAATGGAGCCGATCGTTGAATAGTCGCAATCGCTTCTTTATCCGCTTTCACAGGATCGGATTTACGACAAGATATCGGCTTTCGGATCAATCAACAATGAGAGCAATTGCGCTATCACGTAGCCGGCCGAACGAGACCCGATTGTCTCCCTTGATACAGTGCGCCACGCGTCTAGTGAGCAGGCTAAAGCCTATTATCGCGATTGGTATCAGCCACAACGTATGACACTCGTAGTGATCGGCAAGCTCCCGCGGTAATATACAAGCTCAGGTGGCAAATAAAGCCACCTGAATGCCAAGAAAAATCAAAGTGATGTAATATCAAACGGAGATCGATTATGAAAAACACAACAACACCTACGCTGGAAGGCCATACCATCACGGAATATCTGGGTGTCGTCACAGGGGAAACGATTCTTGGGGTCAATATTATTAAGGATTTTTTTGCTGGGGTGAGAGACATCATCGGCGGGCGTTCTGGTGCTTATGAGAAAGAATTGAAAAATGCACGGGAAATCGCCTTCGCGGAAATGAATGCACAAGCCCAAGCGCTAGGAGCCAATGCGGTTGTCGGTATTGATATTGACTATGAGACGGTCGGTAAAAATGGCGGCATGTTGATGGTCACTGTCTCGGGGACTGCGGTGAAGATTGTGTAAAGAGGGATAGTAGGCAGGATTTTAGGTTAAGCCATCTTATTGTGAGGTGGCTTAGATTTATGATTATTCTTTATCACAACGGTATCCTCTGCATATACCAGCCAGAAATATGTCTGTTGCAGACACACAGAGAAAGAAAACCGTCTTTCCCAAAATAAAGTGATACAAAGTATGAGCCGACGTGGCAACGGTCTAGATATTCACCGATGGAGCGGCTGTTTCGCAGTTTGAAAAGTGAATGGAGGCTTTTAGGGGGTACAGTGATATCTATGATTCGATAAGAGATATCACGTAATATCTAGGCGGCTATTACAACCACCATCGTCCTCATAGTCACAATGATGAAATAACATCGGTTGAATACAAAAAAACAGTGGGAAGAGTCTATGAAGGTATCCGGTATTAATTGACCACAACAGTTTATTTTTGGTCCGAATTAGGGCACATTCAGCCAGCAAAACAGGGTCGAGAACGGTAGTGTAATGAAATTACAGGCAAAGAACCCAATATTTTAAGGGGCGCTACAAAATATCGTCATGAAATTTTCAGCCAAAGTGCAAGGCAACGGATTTGAGCTGCGGAAAGAAATAAAGCACTATTTTTCGCATATCGGGTCGCTATACCATCCCGTGTCGTGCTGCTTGCTCAACTATTGCATGACTATCATAGGTCCCGATCTGAACAAATGTTCAGCCTCCATTCCCTCAATTAATGCTTCAGCTTGTGAGTAATCAGCTGTGGTACCTCTTGTAACAAGAACTCTGATCGGCATACCATGCGCATCCATGGCCAAATGTATCTTGGTATTGAGCCCCCTTTTGTGCGCCCCATATCTTGATTACCGCCTTTAGTACCCGCCGCATGAGGATGAACTTTGATATGGCTGGCATCAATCATCAACCATTCGAAATCCGGTTCAGATATCAGTTGGTCAAGCAAGGCTTCCCATACACCTTTATTTCTTCATCGGCAAAAACGGCGATGGGTATTTTTCCAGTCACCGTAATCGGGAGGTAAATCTCGCCAGGGAGACCCTATCCGTAAGATCCAAAACACCGCATTGATAAACAATCGGTTATCTTGGGCTTCCCGACCCCATGCGCCTTTACGCCCCAGTAAATGCGGCTCCAGTAAGTTCCAAATATGATCTGAAATATCATGACGGCGGTGTGATGGTGTGCTCATTACCAATCAATTCTATTTATGGAAGATATATCGCTTATCACATAATTTTTTTCATGACGACACTACCTGACGATGAAAAAGATTACCCATGAACTTCGGGGCAATGTCTCAGCAGTTTGGGTTTATCAAGTACAACGTCCCGCATTTGAACCGACACAATCACTCCCAACATTACCGATGACGAGATTGTTTTGGAGATATCCTCACTTAAATTTAGCAAGCTGAGGCCCCAAAATTTCATTTGCTAACTGTAGAAGTTTATTGTTATAAGGTGAACGAGTCCATTGGGAAAAATTTGCTAAATTATCAAAATAACGATAGTCAAATTCAATAGTTATTCGGTGGATTTCTCTTGGAGTGTTATAACCTTCCTTTAAAGTAAAAACACAATCCATCTTTTCTACCAACTCATTCCCCTGAACATGAATGTGATGTCGAGTATAATATGTTCCCAACTCAATATACTTTTTACAGTCAGGATGTTTGATCAGGTACCCATTATCATTGAGCATCAAATACTTAGGAACTTGGTTGATGAGTATCTCAGCCAGATCCGAAGAAAGGATTTTTTTAAAAAGAATTACTTGATTATCAGTCATATATGCAAATTGCCAAGGCACGTTCATTAATGTAGCTCGGGCGTACAGCCATCCCTCCTCATCTCTATACTGTAGGAGCATACTTTCCGCTAATTTTTCATCAATACGGATACCCATGTTTTTACTTAGAAAAAATACAATCTTATCAAAATGACAAATCAGTATTTTTAAGATTTGCCCTGTAAGGTAGCTTGGCTCACGCTTAGGGCGTTCATCAGGATTGTTGATGTTTTTTTTGGAATAGGGACACCATGTATATGCCTCGTGATCGTAGACCCCTACCCCTGGTACAGATCTGCCGAAATGTTTGCCATATGGGTGAGGAGTATTGATCGAGGGCTTATAGAATCCAATTATCTGGATAGGGTTATCGCAAGCCGGGCAAATAGCAAAATACTGTGGAGACCCTGTATCGCTAGTTTTATACCAAGGAGACCTACGCGAAGTACGCTGTTCATAATCATCTTTATCAATAGCGTAATAGCCTTTGTAATCAATGGATACTTTATAAACATTCATGTATTTATTCCCTATTCTATATCTCATCAACCGTTCCCCCTGCTAGCTTACCTCATCAGGAACGGGGGAATAACGTATAGGATAAAACTCAGTCCATATTCATCTTTTAATCCTTTGACATATAAAATACCCTTTACATTAAATTGGAGCAGGGCTAAATAAACAAAATCATCTGATTGAATTTCGAAAAAATCTGGGTGGCTTCTGCAATCGACTCTTTTCAGAAAAATATACAAAAAACTTCCCAATAACAAAAACCATAATTACACTTATGCAAATAAACACATAAATATAATTATGACCAAACAAATCCAACCTAATATCAAAATAAGAAGCTATCCAACTTGGTAGGATTAAAAAAAGGAGTGCCGATAAACCGCCTCCTGCCATCATTCCTGTTTTGACCAACTCATTCCGTTCAGCTCGAGTCAAACCCGGAACTACTTCAGCATGACATCCTATACAAACTAATTTTTCAACCCCAACAACTGTCCCACAGAAAGGGCAAATCCAACCTTCTTCTTGCTCGATAAATTTAATATCATCTCTAGATGTGGACTTATCTATCATTCTTTTAGTTCCACGTTCTGCTTCACATTCAGCTTTATTTTTCCATTCATACAAGCGTCGAACAGGGTATTTTAAATAATCAGTATCGATAAAATGAGCACAATTTTGGCAAAGCCAGATACCATTTTCTGCAGACTTTCGTTGTTCAGAATTTAAAGACGAATCATATCTCGCGCCCCCTGGAGAAGCAGCTGTTATATGAGCGGCCACCCCAGTTTTAGTTGATTTTTCAGGATGAGCATTAGGCCCGGAAGTCAGAATATTACAATCTGGGTTTGAGCATCTATTCCCGACCCTCTCCTGAATGACCCTCTTGGTTTTTTCTGTAAATCTATCATTCATTGTTAGATTACCTGTTCTAGGACCTGAATGTACTTATTCGTTGATATTAAATCAAAAAATAACCAAAAACGAGCCTTATTAACACATTATCGATAGGTAAAACGGATTCAGCCGGCTCGTTGTACCATGAGGTTACCGTCGCCATCTGTAAGCTTATAGGCTTTAGCTTCAGGTTTCGCATCACTCAGAACAATGTTGAGTATCCTTTCAAAGGTTCTGTGTAGGTACAAACATTATCGAACCGGGAAATAGCAATATAGAAACACCCTTCTGAGGTAATTTTTAGTTTAAGGAACTTTCATCGCCAGACGGAAGTTTATGTGTCCGACGATATCTGCTTCCAAAAATGTGCAGATGTACCGCAATTCTTGCTCTCCCTTTCAGGCTACGGGAGTTTTGTTCACCACCTAAAAGCCGATCCTGACAAGCGATGGATCGTTTTTGTTGAATAAGATATGAACAATTAGGTAAGGGGGAGTCAAACCGTTGTTGTGCCTCCTTCCCTTATTTTTTCCTGAATTTCTCCTCTCCTCACATCCATTCAAGATCAGGCAAAAATAGGATTTAAGACGTTACTGCATTACCAGTTACTGGGATAAATCGACCGAATTTATCATTTATTTCATAAATCTATTTGGTCATGACTCCAAAGGAGTTGTAATGATGTTTTTCAATATATGCGCCAATGAGTTTTTCGTGGATTTCCATTGAACGTGAGTAACAAATTGTTCTTCTCGCCAACCTCTTGATATGAATTCGCAGATTGAGATTATGCCGCTCTATACGCTGGGTAAAAATTTTGCCTACCAGATGCTTTTCTGGCACCATTTCTCTGGCGTAACTTCCCCAGTTATCGGTGGTGATGAAACGAATATTAAAAGACGCCAATAAGTTGAGCAATTTTCGGCAGGTTGCATCCGTTCGGGGGCCAAAGACATGGGCGATGACTTGTTTCCTTTTCGTATCAAAAGCATACCAAAGCCAATGACGTTGTTTTTTATTGCCTACAAAAGACCCTTGCTCATCCAATTCACAGATAAGTGTGACATCGTCATAAGCGATCTGTCGCGATGTTACTTGTTTTGGCGAGAGTTTTTTAATGTCCGCATCACCGTATTGATACCGAGACCTAACACACGGCCTGTGTCTCTCACACCAGAGCCATTCATTGCCATATCCACAATTTTTTCTTTCATGCCCGGTTTATGGCCGTTGTAACGATAGTTGAGTTGAAAGGTTCTTTGGCAGTCTTTGCAATAGTAACGAGGGAAGCCAGCCTTACCTGTACCGTGTTTGCGTACAGGTTCAGCTTGGTCGCAATATCGACAAGTCACTTCTATCGTAACAGTCATGATGATGTCCCATTAAAAAGTACAAGAATATCAAATTAACGCTTTGAAGTCATGACCATCTATTTAAAAAATAATCATTCATACATATTTAATCAATGTGATCAAGGTAACATTTATTTAACTTTAACAGACGCCATATAAAATTTTCAATTAAAATGAGCCGTACTAAAAAGTGAGCCAAGGATATGTAGAAATGATAAAAAGCATAACATATGAAGGAAAAAAAATTGAGTTATATAATAATATTAACAATAGAGAAAATATATTTTCTATTATTATAAGAAAGAATGGCACAGGAAAAAGTCGCCTGTTACAGTTGATTTGTGAAGAGTATTCAAATAATAACACTCCTAAAATAAAAAATTCTCCTTCTAGAATTATAGCCGTATCTACAACCCCCTTCGATAAATTCCCACTGAAGAATAATTTTAAAAAAGGGTATTATTATCAAGGAATTAGAGGGATTCAATCCCAAACCATTAGTAAAGGATATATCTCTAAGTTTATAGGTGATTTTTTACTGGGTATAACAGAAAATAAAATAAATAGTTTATCTAAGGCGTTGGAATATTTGGGCTATGAAGATAAAATAGCAATTTCATTTAGGTATATAGGCGGGAAAAGAATAGAAAATATAATAAATAGTAATGAATCAGACATAAATGAATCTTTAAAATATCATCCTTACTTCGAAAGTATAGTTTTAAATAAATTAGGAATAGTAAAAGAATATTCTACAAACAGAAGAGTTTATGAATTAAGATCTTATTTAGTTGAAAAGTTAATAAAAGGAAAAGAAGAAATAAATCAATTCTTAGTAAAAGATGATAAATCTCTACATGAATTATTTAAATCTATTTGTAATTCTCCATGGTTACATAAGATAAGGAAATTGAAAATGAATATAATAGGGAAAAATGTAGAATTTAATAAAGAATTATCTCTTTCTAAGGATTTGATTAATTTAATTAATTCAGGCTTATTGAAAATTGAAAATATCATTTTAAAAAAAACAAACTCAAAAGAGGCGTTTCATATAGATAGTGCTAGTTCAGGTGAGCAAAGTGTAATCATGAATATATTAGGTATTTCATCGGTTATAAAAGATAATTCACTAATTTTAATTGATGAACCAGAGGTTTGCCTGCACCCAGAATGGCAAGAAAAATATATAAAATTGTTAATTGATATATTTAAAATAAATAAAAAATGCCACTTTATTATTACCACTCATTCTCCGCAAATCATTGCAAATTTAGGAGAAAAGAATTGTTTTATAACTTCAATAGAAGATGGTAAATCTAAGAAATCCATAAATTATATTAACAAATCCTCTGATTTTCAGCTTGCAACATTATTTAATTCTCCTGGCTTTAAAAATGAGTATTTAACTCGATTATCTCTAAATTTATTATCTAAAATAATATCCGAAAAATCTGTAGACCATGAAGATAAAAAAATCATGGAAGAATTACTTTTGATAAAAAATAAATTGCATGAAAAAGATCCATTATTGGAGTTGATTACTTCATTAGATGAAATGGTAAAATACTATGGCTGATATTAACGAACCAATATCTTATAGTAAGAACTCTACAGAGTTTATCTGTAAAAAAAAATCGACTGAAAATTTTTCTCACACTCAATGGGATGAAGAAAATTTAAAAACAGTTAGAAAAGAAATAAGAGATTATTACAGAATGAAACAAAATGGTTGTTGTGTTTATTGCCGAAATGAACTATCCATAACTTCACCAATTAATTGTCATATCGAGCATATTGCCCCAAAATCCAGATATTTAAATTTCATCTTTGAACCTAGGAACTTATGTGTAGTTTGTGCTGATTGCAACACAATAAAAAAAGATAAAGAAATCAAAAATGAATGCGAAAACACTATATCATCAAGTGCTAAACTTTACCCTCGTAGCTCAAAGGCATTCAGCGTTTATCATCCTCATTTTGATTTTTGGAAGGATCATATCGTTAAATTTAATGGTGAAATTTATGCTGATTTAACAGATAAAGGTGCGAATACCATAAGAATATGTAGATTAAATAGACGCCTAAGAAAATTTGGTATTAATGAACAAATTATATCCAATTTAGATAAATTTCATTTAATGAATAAAATCATTGAAGAAAATAAAATTGAAAAATTTAAAGATTTTTTTAAATAAGATTGTTATATTAATCATAATATAATTTGAACTCATTTAATGAAATAATAAAAGCGCCGATTCAGACGCTTTTCATATAAATAATAATTTATTCATTATTATTTATGATTATTCTTCTTCTGGAGTGTAATTCCAACCGGACGAGCCACCAAAAGTAGCACCACCGTAACCACTACTTTGAGTGCCTAGCGTTCCTGAAGATTTAGCGCCAACACCAAGTGCTCCTTGTACTTTTCCTGCGCCATTTAAAGGAGCTAATCCTTTAGTATTTCTCATTTGTTGCTTAAAGCTCCAGGTAACATCAGTGATAATCATACTTTTCTTAAGTGTATCAATGTCATTCATGTACATTCGCAATGAATATGGAATGGTAAAATCTTCTGTATAATTTACAGAAAATACATTCTTTCTTTGAAAAACAGAGCTACCTGCGTATTTAAGTGCTTTGACAGAGTGAGTTGTACAGTTAACTCCAGTTACATCATAAGTATCAATTATTTTTCCAAATCTCTGGGTGGATTCAGACACAGATGTACCACCTATGTTTTTACCCGTATGCCATAGACTTTTAAAATATCCCATTATTGCAAAAATATCGGCGTCTCTAATGTTATAAACTTGAGCTTCCATTCTATAAAGTTCGGTTGACATATATTCAATTGCTTCATTATTCTGTAACCAAATTAAAACACCATCGCCAGTTAGTCCTAATGGCCCGGTATCAGCATAACGACCATAGGTAAATACACTTATTCCACTTTCGGCATGAACGGAAATAAATGTATGGCCTGTACCCTTTGTTTCTACCCATAAAAAAATACCCTTAGGTAGCCATCGACAAGTCGTGTCATACATATTTAATGTATGAGAGTCGAGTTTGTCTAAAATCCTTGATTGTCTGATGACATCCCTATTGTTCATTTGTTTTTTATCCTTGCAAGAATATAAATAATAATCATTGAGACAGGAAATAAAATTAATATCAAATGTATATCATGGTTTTTAATGAATTTAAAAAAGATAGAAAAATTTAAGGCGTAAATAAACGTAGAGATGTTATTTAGTAAGGTAATTAAAAAGACAGAAAAAATCATTCGTAAACTGTATCTTAGTTTATTTCTTAAAAAAAATATTGTAGTGCACAAAACAAATAGAAAATTGTTAGTCAGCATTACATAATCGGTAATCTGAATAAAAAAAGACAATTCAGATGGGGTGTATTCCTTATTTGTCCATAGAGTTATTATTTCTTTTATAGTTAAATCAATAGAAATAAATCCTATATTGCTAAAAACAAATAAAATTATTATTATCAGCATATTAAACAATGACTTAATCCACATTTATTCCCCTTATCATTTTTGTCAATTCGAAAACCAACCACAGCTAGAAAATTCTTTATTTTACCCATGATAATTGCACATTTGTGATATACCGCCAGACAGGATATACCAGAATTATTTATACATCCTAGTATAATTGACAAGAACGCTGTAAAATCGTAATTAATATCGTATATTAAACAAATAAATATAGTTACCTGTGTTACATTTTATTTAAGACGACCGATTAAAACCACAGAAGTGTGAATATAAGCAGCTCTAATATTGTTGCTTTCTATATGGCTTAGCTGGCGCTCGATAGCATCATCACTCCACAGGCCTGATTCGCCCATTGCACCGCATGCCATTGTGCGGAATCCGTGCCCACAAATTCTGTATTGGTGTCATAGCCCATAGCACGCAAAGCATTATTTACGGTGTTTTCACTCATAACTTTCTTTGGATCGTGATCGCCGGGAAACATCACCTCTCCTTCTCCACTCAGACTGTGTAAGGTTTTGATAAGCGAAATAGCCTGACGGCTCAACGGTACAATGTGTTCCGTTTTCATTTTCATACCACGTTGGGAATGCTTAACCTCTTCAATGGGTTTTCTGGTTGCAGGTATGTGCCAAACAGCCCCTTCAATATCTATCTCTCCCCAACGGGTAAACCTCATCTCACTGGAACGAACAAACGTTAATAAAGTCAGTTCTACCGCGATTCGGGTAATTAAACGCTCACGGTAACAAGAAAGACGCATCAAAAACTCAGGTAAACGTTCATGGGGTAATGCGGCGTGATGTTTAGATTTTACTATGGTGAGAGCACCAACCATATCATTGGCAGGACTATATTCAAGAATGTCATTTTGGACGGCATAACGCATGATGGCAGTAACACGTTGTTGTAATCTTTGAACTACGTCGTGCTTACCGTCGGTGTCAACAGCTTTGATAGGCTCTAACAGTTGTCTGGTTCGCAAAGTACGTACATCAAGCGTACCGATATAGGGGGAAATGTATTGTTTGAGATTTCGCATAATCCTATCTCGATGGCTTTCACTCCACCGTTTATTGCTTGAGTACTATGGCAATCTGTTCAAAGGCATATGCGCCCTTTGATTCGGCTTGTGCGTCTTTTTTCTCTGCTTTGGGATCAATCCCTTGAGCAAGCAATTTTTTAGCTTCATCCCGTTTAGCGCGTGCATCAGCTAATGAGACTGCAGGATAAACACCAAAAGCCAGTCGATCTTCTTTTTTATCGGTAGGGTGGTGGTATTTCATGCGCCAGTATTTCGAACCGCGCGGCGTGATTTCGAGATATAAGCCAGCTCCACCCGCTAATTTATAGGATGTCTCTTTAGATTTCGCAGTCTCGATTTGTCGGGCGTTTAGTTTCATTTTTGGGGCACATTTAAAATCAAAGTGAAGGATACCCCCAATTATGCCCTCTACTGAAGTAGCATATAGATTGCAATGGACGTAAGTTGAGTGAAAACGCGAGTAAGGGATTGCAGAATGGGGATTTTAGACATAAAAAAAGACGCCTTTTAGCGTCTAAATTTATATGGTGCGAAGGCCGGACTCGCAAATGAATATAATCAATTGAAATTAAATAAATTATTAAAAGTAAATTTTCAAAATGCCCCATTTTGTGCCCCATATTTATTTTACTCCTTTTACTTGTTCATGTATTTGATTTTAATATATTTTATGAACTGATTGATACATTGGTATAAGAGTGAAGTTAAAAAAAGCCATGAGGTTTAAATTAGTTTGCCATCTCACTCTCAGGGCTTTGTATAAAAATTTATCATGTTCACAAAGTAGATCACAAGTTGAAACGGGTTATTCCTGCGGCTTATCTCGAACCTTACGTTCAATCAATCGACCCTGCTTATCAAAATAACGGCTTGGCCAGATTTCTGAGGGGTGAATACCGAGATAGTTAGCGATTATCCACTCACCTTTAGGCCATTGCCTACTGAGTGCGTTTGCTAATGTTGATGAGCTGAGCCCTGCTTCACGAGAAATAGCCGCTAAGGTTGTACCACGTTTACGTAACGCTGCGATGATATCGGCCTGATGCCAGTCATTTTGAACATTGTTGTTATTCATTCCTGTTACCCCTTCCATTAATTAATATTGATGGTGGTGATTCAAGGCAGGGTTAGCAGACTGGGTTCACACCAGCGAGGCCGAAGCCTCCCCTACCTGAATCACCATAGAAAGGGTGAACGCAGGCGCACTGGCAGAAACATCCTACCAGTGTCAGTGAACACAAGGCTGCTAAACCTTGACCATTGGATTGAGCCAATGGCGGGAATACTTTAACTGATTGTATTATCGGACTCAATAACTGAACGACTAAGTTTAACGGCTATAAACATGCTCAACATACCGGACAGCGATCCGAATGCTTAATTCTTCAATCAGCCAGTTCATCAATTTCCGTACTTGTACCCAACAACATGCAATCTCTGGCGCGCGACAATTCGGACAGAACAGAAAGTGTCTGCCATGCCCTTGATCGATATCTATGCGCCAGAGTGAACGCAAGTTGAGGTATTGCGGGGTATCGGTTGAGTACTCAGTACTGCCGCCTGTGTTTGCAGGTCATCCCCACTGGCTAGATGCCAGCCTCGATATCGTCAAATTCTCCTTTTTCAATCTAAAAATGCAGTGTCAGATTCACTGCGTGGTGAAGCAGGCATGAGCCTGTCAGGGTTGAGTGGTTCTTTGGCTACGGCGTCACTTTCAGCGGTAAATCCGCAAAAAGTGACGCCTTGATTCCGCTAACAATGAGCAAAGGTTGTGCAAGCGTTGAAGTGCTATCAGGCACAGCAAAACGCCGTAAGATTAAATGTCAAACGATAGTCATGTTAATGGATTAGCTGTAGAAAAATTGTCTGTTGAATAATTCAAACAGGAATAGATAAAAGTATGAACGGATGCGCAAAAGCTATCCTGTTGTTCATTGAAGATAAATAGGATTTATGTTGATTTGAAACGCCAGTGTATGAATCCACATTCAATACACTTCGGTAACAAGAGAAAGATATCCTTTTGGGCTATCTATTAGTTTAAGAGACCTTCATTGCCAGACGAGGGTTTAGATGTCTTGGCAATATCTGCTTCCAAAGGTGGGCAGATGTACCACAATGTTTGCTCTCCCTTTCAGGCTACGGGAGTTTTGTTTCGCCACCCGAAGGCGATCCTGACAGGCGATAGATCGTTTTGTAGAAAAAGATATTAACGGTTAGGCGGGAAGGAGTCAAATTCGCGACCGTTCCTGCCAGCCTTATTTTTGTCTGAATTCTCATGTATATTCCGCTATTTCCTCCATTTTTCGCCAAAATCAGGCGAAAATTCCATCTTAATTAGTTAATTAACATTAGGGCGTGTTGACGTTTTGTGAAGGTAATCTGAACAGCATGATGATTGGGTATAATCAATTTCGCCAAAAACTC
>NZ_JANAIF010000064.1 GCF_024721015.1 Xenorhabdus bovienii | reverse complement strand
TAGCGCGTCTTTTCTTGCCGCAGTGCAAATCCGTTGCCTTGTTCTTTGGCTGAAAATCTCATGACGATATCGTCTAGAAAGTTCAAATTTTTGAATTTGAAAGCAAGAAATAGGGTGTGTGTCTATCGAGTTTATCTTTAGGATGTTAAAAAACAGGCAAATCTTGGTGAGAGGGATCTTTATTTAGGTATTTAATCTAACGATATTAGGTCGATGGAGTAAAATAAAAGGGTAGTAGAAAGTTCTGAGGTATCCTATTAAATAATTAAGGAACTTAATTATGTCTTGGAGCAAAGATAATACTCTATTAACTGAATTAGATCCCCGTTGGTTGGATATAAAGGCGAAAAACATCAAAGCTGACGGCCACTTCGTCTACGCCGTTAAAACAACAGGAATTTATTGCCGTCCATCCTGTCCGACGAGAATTCCTAAGCTTCATCACATCGAGATTTTTGATAATTGTGAATTTGCTGAAAATAAAAACTATCGCGCCTGTAAACGATGTAATCCCAATGGTGAATCAATTTCAACAAAAAATGAACGCTTAGTGACAAAGGCGTGTAGGATTATAGAAAACAGAAGGGGAGATATAAAACTTGAGGAACTCTCAATGCAGGTAGAAATAAGTGCCTATTTTTTCCACCGTCTGTTTAAGAAGATCATTGGTGTGACGCCAAAACAATATAGTACCGCTATTCGTATTAAGAATATGCATAACGAATTGATTAACAAAAATGAAAGTATAACAAATGCTATATACAATTCCGGTTTTAATTCTTGTAGCCGATTTTATGCGGCAACGGATAATTCATTAGGTATGACGCCCAGTGTCTATCGGAAAGGTGGCAAGGATACTTTAATTCAATTTGCTATTACCGAGTGCTCACTAGGAACTATTTTAGTCGCCCGTTCATTGAAAGGGATTTGCGCTATTTCATTTGGTGATAATCCAACAGAACTTCTTAATAGTCTCCAAGATAAATTTTCTAAAGCTGAATTTATTGGCGGCGACTTAGATTTTGAGAATGTAGTTGCAAAGGTTATTGAGCTTGTTGAAAAACCAGGCATTCTATTTAACCTTCCACTGGATATTCAAGGCACAGTTTTTCAACAACGTGTATGGAAAATGCTTCTCACTATTCCGACTGGAACGACGATTAGCTATACCCAATTAGCCGAAATGATCGGTAATCCGGGGGCTGTGCGTGCTGTTGCGAATGCGTGTGGCCAGAATTCAATTGCTGTTGCTATTCCTTGTCACCGGGTCGTTAAATTGGATGGCGATATTTCAGGATATCGCTGGGGGATTGAACGTAAACGCTTATTACTTGATCGGGAAGCTGCGGAGTGAAAATGAATAACATTGATTTGTTTCCTTATATATCGGATTAATTTTTTAGATAACGTATTAAAACTGGACACCCGTTTTATAACAGGTGTTCAGTAAAAATATATTAAATAAATAACTGTCATCTTAATAATGAAAAATAGTTATCAGGTGATAACCAAAATATATCACATGACGTGGGGTAGCCTTACGCCTCATCCCGCTATGCCCCTGAATGGCACAATCAAAAATAGCCACTATATTTAATGGCAATTGCCAAGTCACACTGAGTTTATTTTGTCAGTTTGAGTAGGGATAGAGTAAGGAGAAGGTCATGAAGGTATTGATAGCAAAGAACGAAGTGGGTACACGATATCACAGTCATTATATTGAAAATGCCGTACACCGGTTGGCGGATAAATTAACCGACCGAGATGTTGAGGTGGTTATTGCAGACTCATTTGATGATAGTTACACGATAATTGCATCCAATGAGCCGTTCGATTGCTTAATGGTCAGTTGCGCATTGATGGATGATGATTTATATCGAGAAATACAGCGATTATTAAATAAATTGTTTGAACGCCAGGAAAATGTGCCGGTATTTTTATTAAGTGATCGGGAAAAAACCGTATTTCTGCTAAATCATGAATTGCTGGAACAGTTGACTGAATTTGCATGGATACTTGAAGACTCTGCTGATTTCATTGCAGGCAGGGCAATTGCGGCAATGCAGCGTTATCGTCAACAATTATTACCGCCTTTGATGGCCGCTTTAATGAAATACAGCCAAATCTATGAGTATTCTTGGGCAGCGCCGGGGCATCAGGGTGGAGTCGGGTTTAATAAAACCCCAGTTGGTCGTCTTTATCATGACTATTATGGCGAAAATCTCTTTCGTACCGATATGGGAATTGAGCGCGCTTCGTTGGGATCGCTATTAGATCACTCCGGCGCATTTGGCGAAAGTGAAAAAAATGCGGCCAGAGTCTTTGGCGCTGATCACTCTTATTCCGTTGTGGTAGGAACATCAGGCTCTAACCGCACGATTATGCAAGCCTGCATGACCGAAGATGATGTTGTTATCATTGACCGCAACTGCCATAAATCCATCGAACAGGGGCTTATTCTGACAGGCGCAAAGCCCGTCTATCTGCTACCGAGCCGCAATCGTTATGGCATCATTGGTCCCATCTATCCGCAGGAAATGCAGACAAAAACACTCCAGAAAAAACTGAAACAGAACCCACTGACTCAAGACATGGCTAGCCGTAAACCTGCCTATAGTGTCGTGACAAACTGTACCTATGATGGTGTCTGTTATAACGCCAAGCATGTACAGGAATTGCTGGCTAAAAGTGTTGATAGGATACATTTTGATGAAGCATGGTACGGTTATGCGCGTTTTAACCCGATTTACCATGATCATTATGCGATGCGTGGTAATCCGAAGGATCATGCAGGGCCGACTGTTTTTGCCACCCATTCATCCCATAAGTTGCTGAATGCCTTATCACAAGCCTCTTTCATTCATGTGCGGGATGGCCGGAATCCCGTTGATTTTTCAAGATTTAATCAAGCCTATATGATGCATGCGACGACTTCTCCGCTCTATGCGATTTGCGCCTCAAACGATATCACGGTTTCCATGATGGACGGCAATAGCGGTTATTCTTTGACGCAAGAAGTGATTGAGGAAGCGGTAGACTTTCGTCAGGCATTGGCTCGCTTGCATCGCGATTTCAACGAAAAGGGCGATTGGTTTTTTAAACCGTGGAATCAGGAAAAAGTCACCGATCCCGCGACGGGCAAAAAAATTGCGTTTGAAGATGCCCCAAGAGATTTACTGACCAAAGAACAAAGTTGCTGGACTATGCGCCCAGGAGACAGTTGGCACGGTTTTGAAGACTTGCCCGATGACTGGAGTATGCTTGATCCAATCAAAGTCAGTATCTTGGCGCCGGGCATGGGAGATAATGGCCAATTGCTGAAGCGGGGTGTGCCAGCGGCGCTGGTGACAGCTTGGTTAAGCCAGCATGGTATCGTACCAACCCGAACTACCGATTTTCAAATTATGTTTCTGTTTTCAATGGGGATTACCAAAGGAAAATGGGGAACATTGCTCAATACCTTACTTTCTTTCAAACATCATTACGACGCCAATACGCCTCTCAGTAAGGTTTTACCTGAGCTG
The DNA here is from genome assembly GCF_024721015.1 of Xenorhabdus bovienii. Lineage (GTDB taxonomy): Bacteria > Pseudomonadota > Gammaproteobacteria > Enterobacterales > Enterobacteriaceae > Xenorhabdus > Xenorhabdus bovienii. The sequence continues at coordinate 17,495 of NZ_JANAIF010000064.1, read as the reverse complement.
GTAAATCAACATCAGGAAGTCTATGGCAATTTAGGTTTGCAAGAGTTGGGCGATAAAATGTTTGCTTATTTGCATCAGAATAATCCGGGCGATAAGTTGAATCACGCGTATTCCGGTCTGCCGGAAATGGCGATGACCCCTCGAACAGCTTATCAGGCCATTGTGACCAACAACGTCGAAATGGTAGCGATCGACGATCTTCCTCACCGTATCGCGGCCAACTCCATCATTCCATATCCTCCCGGCATTCCGATGTTGCTTTCAGGGGAAAACTTCGGGGATAAAACCAGCCCGCAAATAGGTTACTTACATGCCCTGCAAAAATGGGATCACGAATTTCCCGGATTTGAGCATGAAACGGAAGGAACAGAGGTTATCAACGGTATTTATCACGTTATGTGCATAAAAAAATGAGAACGGGAAACTAAATTATGACTACGGTTTCAGAGATGAAAAAAGTCGGATTGATCCCCGTTACGTTGATGGTTGCGGGCAATATCATGGGATCAGGCGTTTTTCTCCTGCCCGCCAGCCTGGCTTCCACCGGAGGCATTGCCATTCTCGGATGGCTGGTCACGATCATCGGTGCGGTGGGGCTATCTATGGTGTATGCCAAGATCTCTTCACTGGATGATAGCCCGGGGGGGTCTTATGCCTATGCTCGACGTGCCTTTGGGCCATTTTTGGGCTACCAGACCAACGTCCTGTACTGGCTGGCCTGTTGGATCGGCAATATCGCGATGGTGGTGATTGGCGTCGGTTATCTCAGTTACTTTTTTGCTATCCTGAAAGACCCGATCATTCTGACCATGACTTGCATCGCGATACTGTGGGTATTTGTCTTCTTGAATATTATCGGGCCGCATGTCATTACCAGAGTACAGGCTGTTGCTACAACATTGGCACTTATCCCGATCGTGGCGACGGCGGTATTCGGCTGGTTCTGGTTCAGCGGTAAAACGTATATGGATGCGTGGAACGTGAGCGGGCTAAATACCTTTGGGGCTATCCAAAGTATTTTAAACGTGACGTTATGGTCTTTCATTGGGGTTGAAAGTGCCTCGGTTGCCGCGGGTGTGGTCAAAAACCCCAAACGCAACGTACCTATCGCGACCATCGGGGGTGTACTTATCGCTGCCGTATGCTACATCTTGTCCAGCAGCGTGATTATGGGCATGATCCCGAATGCCGCGCTGAAACTCTCATCTTCGCCTTTTGGTGATGCGGCGAGACTGGCACTGGGTGATACCGCAGGAGCGATAGTCGTATTTTGTGCGGCGGTAGGGTGTTTAGGATCACTGGGCGGTTGGACGTTGCTCGCTGGACAGACCGCTAAGGCTGCCGCCGATGATGGTCTGTTTCCTGCTATTTTTGGCAAAGTGAACAAGGAGGGAACCCCGGTTGCTGGCCTGCTGATCCTCGGTGTATTGATGACTCTCTTCCAATTCAGTAGCATTTCCCCGAATGCGGCGAAAGAGTTTGGGCTGGTCTCTTCTGTTTCAGTCATTTTTACCCTGATACCCTATCTGTATACCTGCGCAGCCCTGCTGTTACTGGGGCATGGACATTTCAGACAGGAAAAACCGCGCTACATAGTGATCACTTTTATTGCCTTTGCCTACTGTATTTGGGCCGTGATGGGAACAGGCGCTGAACAAGTTGTATGGACGCTGGTTGTGATGATGATAGTCACGGCTATGTATACTTTTAACTACAACACAAAACATCCTGCTCCTTTCCCATTGGAGAAAAATGATTGATGTCAGTTTGCTGGTATCACAGGGGGCTGAAATATCAGCCCCTTTTTTGTGCCTATTGTCGGCTGGTTTGTCGATTTTTCGACGCAATTGTGCATGAAGTCAGTAACTATTCCTGCTAATTTCACATCAAGATCGATTTGTGATAAAACTCACCTTTTGATGTAACAAGCCACCCGCCGTTTGTTTAAAAAATCAACATTTCTGGAGAAACAAACAAATGTTTGTTTAGTTCTGTTCTTTATCAATATGATTGTTTTTATTGTTATTATAACTTAAATAAATTATTACTGGTTCGATTAATAAGAATTAAATTCCTTACTATTGTAAATTATAAGTTAATTAAACGTGATTTATGTCAAATTTATCCAATGTGAAAAGCCTTTCATGAGACTTACGATCTCTTTCCCATAATGACAACAAATAATGTAAATGCACTTTACTGCCTGCCAGTGATGCCATAGAAAAGTCTCATGTTCAAAACATAAGTAAGGACATGAAATGGCGAATCGGGAAAAACAGATATTGCACCTCCTCAGGCGAGATCCTTTTATTCAGCAGCAAGAAATTGCCGATATTCTTGGAATTAGCCGTTCATGTGTTGCGGGGCATATTATGAACCTGAGCAAGAAGGGGCATATAAAAGGTAAAGGCTATATTCTGTCTGACAATAGGTATTCTGTTACGGTTGGTGCAGCCAATATGGATGTTACCAGCTATGCATTCGCAGAATTAATCTATGAAGATTCTAATCCGGGGAAAATTCAATCCACGGCGGGTGGCGTTGGCCGCAATATTGCCCATAACATCGCTTTATTAGGCAGTGAAAGCTATTTAATTTCTGTTATTGGTAATGATTTTTATGGCAAAACATTATTCGAACAGACGAAGTTAGCGGGTGTTTATGTTGATTATTTCCATAAATTATATGGTGAAACGACATCAACCTACAATTCAGTGATTGATGACAGCGGAGAAATGCGGTTAGCTATTAATGACATGAATATTCTGGAAAAACTGACGCCGGCCTTATTATCTCAATCGAAAGCCTTAATCCAGAATGCAGGGGTATTGATTATTGACTGTAATTTGACGGAAGAATCATTAGAGTGGCTATTCAGTCATGCCGGAAGTATCCCAATCTTTGTTGATACGGTATCAACATTCAAAGCCACTAAAATTCGCCATTGGTTATCGCATATCCATACCCTGAAACCCAATCGATTTGAAGCAGAAATACTCAGCGGAATCAAAATTGTCACATTGGCAGATGCGGCTGACACCGCAAACTGGTTCCATCAGCAAGGTGTTCAGAGGCTGGCTCTGAGCATGGGAACAGCAGGCGTATATTACAGTGAAATAGCGGGAATAGCGGGTTGCTCACCTGCCATTCCCATCACCATTGTCAATGCCAATGGTGCGGGAGATGCAATGATGGCAGGGCTTGCCCATTGCTGGCTGGAAGGCATGACATTGGAAGACAGCATTCGTTTCGCACAAGGGTGCTCTGCGCTCACCTTGTCCTCAGAACTGACCAATCACCCCAATTTATCCCTTGGTAGAGTGAAAAAACTGTTGGAATTAAAATCATGAAAAAAAATCTTGTCTTAAATGAATACTTGGATATTTCTCCGGAAGTAGCACATGCTTTGGCTGATAATCGGCCTGTCGTGGCGCTGGAATCCACTATTATTGCTCATGGTATGCCTTATCCGCAAAACGTGGAAACGGCGCTGGAAGTTGAAAACTGTATCCGGGAACATGGGGCAGTTCCGGCGACCATTGCGATTATTAATGGACGCATGAAAGCAGGATTATTTCAGGAAGACATTGAGTTGTTGGGGAAAGAACGGCATTTAGTTGCAAAAGTCAGCCGCCGTGATCTGCCGTTTGTCGTGGCAGAGGGGAAACACGGGGCGACAACCGTGGCTTCAACGATGATTATTGCTGAAATGGCCGGCATTGCTGTATTTGCAACGGGAGGGATTGGTGGCGTTCATCGTGGTGCTGAACACACTTTTGATATTTCAGCCGATTTGCAGGAATTAGCGATTACCAACGTGGCAGTAGTGTGTGCGGGTGCCAAATCCATTCTTGATTTGGGATTAACGACCGAATATCTGGAAACACATGGCGTGCCACTCGTAGGATATCAAACCGAAAAATTGCCGGCATTTTTCTGCCGTACCAGCCCATTTCCGGTGAGTGTGACGCTTGAAAATCCCCAACAGATAGCCCATGTGATGAAAGCAAAATGGAATTCGGGGCTGAGAGGAGGACTGGTGATCGCCAACCCCATCCCTGAGCCATTTGCTATGCCGGAAGTTCAAATCAATGCCGCCATTGAACAGGCTGTCCGAGAGGCGCAGGAACAGGGAATTCATGGCAAAGAGAGTACTCCATTCCTGCTGACCAGAGTATCGGAATTGACGGGCGGTGAAAGTTTACAGGCAAATATCGAACTGGTTTTCAATAATGCGAAACTGGCAGCGCAAATTGCCATTGCTTATCAAGCAATAAATAAGCACCAGTAAATATCATCCGATATATCTTATCCAACGTTACAATAAAATAAGTGCCAGCCTGAAAGAAAACAGGGTAATATCCCTTGGGATTTTTTTAGGCTGGCTAAAAAACAATGGGAATATAATGATGGATATTTTACGCAGTTTAATGGGAATAGTAATACTTCTTCTGGTTGGATATTTGTTCTCTGTCAATAAAAAAAGAATTAGCTTGCGTACGGTAGGCGCTGCATTATTGCTTCAAGTCAGCCTTGGCGCAATAATGCTGTATATTCCCGCCGGTAAATGGTTAATTAATAACATTGCCAATGGCATTAATGCCGTTATTTCTTATAGTTCCGCTGGCAGTTCATTTATCTTCGGGAGTTTAGTCGGGCCGAAAATGAATGAATTATTTGATGGAGCAGGGTTTGTTTTCGCATTTCAGGTACTGCCCGCTATTATCTTTATTACTTCTTTGATATCTATTCTTTATTATATTGGGATCATGAAATGGGTCATTAATATTTTGGGATATGCTTTTCAGAAAGCGATGCGAATTAGTAAAGTGGAAGCCTTTGCTGCAGTAACCACAATCTTTCTGGGGCAAAATGAATTACCTGCGGTGTTAAAACCTTTTGTCAATAAAATGAACCGCAATGAGCTTTTCACTGTGATATGCAGTGGTATGGCCTCAATTGCCGGATCGATGCTGGTGGGTTATGCAGGATTGGGCGTACCGATAGAATATCTGTTGGCGGCATCTTTGATGGCTATTCCGGGAGGGATTCTGTTTGCTCGTTTGCTCAGTCCTGCCACGGAGCCTTCACAAGTACAGTTTGAACAGATCTCATTCAGTGAGACGCGTCCGGCCAGCATTATCGAAGCGGCTGCCGGAGGTGCTATGTTAGGATTGAAAATTGCTGTTGGCGTCGCAACGGTAGTGATGGCATTTGTTGCCCTGATAGCGCTAATCAATGGCGTAATCGGCGGTATTGGCGAGTTATTCGGCCTGACGGGTCTAAGTATGCAGAGCCTGCTGGGTTATCTCTTTTCGCCTTTGGCTTATATCATGGGGGTTAACTGGGAGCATACTGATCTGGCAGGGAGTTTGATTGGACAAAAATTAGCAATCAACGAATTTGTGGCTTATGTGAACTTTTCCCCTTATTTAAAAGATCCTGCGGTTCTTCTGGATACCAAAACTATCGCGGTTATTTCGTTCGCGCTTTGTGGCTTTGCCAATTTTGGTTCGATAGCGGTTGTTGTCGGTGCATTTACAGCGGTAGTACCCGAAAGAGCTTCAGACATTGCAAGGCTGGGTCTGAGGGCACTACTGGCAGCAACACTGTCCAATCTGATGAGTGCAACAATTGCCGGCTTGTTCATTAATTTGGCAGGTTAAACGCCTATCTATTAACCGCTATTGGCGCTAACATGTTGAGGTGTTAGATAACTCACAGTAAGTTATGCTGGATCCCTGTACCATCGGGAAATCAACTAGGCTTGGTATTTGAATAATAGGAGCGTGCATATGTACAGAACTATTTTAGTACCGGTAGATATTTCAGAAGAAGAACTAACGAGTAAGGCTGTTCGCTGTGCGCTTGATATCGCCAGAGAAACAGGTGCTAAGTTACATATTCTACATGTACTCCCTATTTCATCCGCAATTATTAATGCTTATGCATTAGGCTATATGGAAATTAAAGACAAAGCGACCGTCAAGGCCGAAGAGGAATTGGCTATGCTGGTAGATTCCATTGATTTACCGAACGATCGCATTTCCTATTCAATTTCTTTTGGCTCACCACGAGACGAAATTACCTCCACGGCTGATGAGATTGAAGCCGATTTGATCGTCATTGGTTCAAGGCGGCCGAATATTACGACCCATCTGTTAGGTTCTAACTCGGCGGGGATTGTCAGATATGCGAAAACCTCTGTATTAGTTGTGAGATAACATGGGTTATTGGCAATAATGGATTAATGATTGTTGCTGTTTTTTATGGCGGCTTGATTACTTAGAAAAGCGTAATGGCCAATAGTTACATTCGATTGCAGGGGAGTATGTATGTATAAAACGATTTTAGTTCCAATAGATATTCCAGAAGATCAACTCACTGATAATGCGATTAAACATGCAGAATTTTTGGCAAAAATCTCCGGTGCAAAAATTCACCTGTTTCACGCCGTTCCGGATATCTCAAGGTTTTCTGTAAATTACAGCTATCACTATGATTTGCTGAGCGCTTTTGCTAAAAAAGCCGTTACAAATTCTGAAGAGGAACTCAAAAAAGTCGTAGAAAAAATCAATTTACCGAAAGATAGAGTATCGTTCTCCGTTACTTTTGGTTCTCCACGAGATAAAGTACTCTCCACTGCTCGTGAAATTGGTGCAGATTTAATCATCGTAGGTTCAAGGCGGCCTGATATTTCAACCCATTTACTGGGCTCAAATGCGTCGGGCATTGTTTCCTACGCTAATATCTCGGTATTGGTTGTTCGATAACTATCTGGTAATATGCCTAAAACCGTGCAGGGAATTGCACGGTTATTTATTTATGCCTGGTCAGTAAATGAATTCAGAGTGATATCTAACTGATTTTTACCAGCAATGATAACTTGAATCTGTAAGTTATTTTCTGAGCTGTTAGTCGTAATTACAGTCACTTCTTCATTCCCTGAATATTTTCTTACCACTGCCAGCAACTCTTGCTCAAGCTGCTCAATTTTAGTGCTAATAGTCATTTATTCCGTTAAATTCAATTAAATATTATTAAGTTGGTTTAATGTTACTCAAATAATTAGAGTTCAATAGTTTAATAAACGTGATATTTTGGCGTTTAACATTGGAATAAATCCGCTTATTTTATGAATTAAGTAATATTAATATTAACTAAGCCAAATAATGGATGGGTTTAACAATAAATATTAATACACACTCGACGAATAACATTTGTCATTTTATTGCCTTGTCAGGCAGGATAGGGCGAATGTTATGCACAATATGTTATACACAATAAGTAAATAGGTATCATTTTGAATAGTAAAATTAGCCTGTGGGCAAGTTATCTTTTGTTTTTCGGATTAACCGTATCTTTTAATGCATGGAGTGCGCCGACCAGCTTTGAGCAGGCGAAAATAGAATCAAGAAAAAATGTCTATAGCGGACAAACCAAATCAGCAATTGGCACATTGTATTGCGGTTGTGACTGGCAATGGGTAGGTAAGAGTGGCGGGCGTGTTGATCTGGCATCTTGCGGCTATCAGGTCAGGTCACAGCAGTCACGTGCGGAACGTATTGAATGGGAACATATGGTGCCGGCATGGGTCTTTGGACACCAGCGGCAGTGCTGGCAGAATGGCGGGAGAAAAAACTGCGTTGAGAATGATCCGGTTTTTCGCATGATGGAATCGGATATGCACAATCTGGCGCCTTCGATTGGCGAGGTCAATGGCGATCGCAGTAATTTCGCTTACGGAATGGTTCCCGGAAACATGGCAAATATGTATGGGGCATGCAGCAGTAAAGTCGATTTTAAATCACGTCTGTTTGAACCGCGCGATAGAGTTAAAGGCGTGGTTGCCAGAGTTTACTTCTATATGCACGATCGTTATAACCTTGCGATGTCTCGTCAGCAGCAGCAACTTATGATGGCATGGGATCGCCAATATCCAGTAGATGGGTGGGAACGGGAAAGAGATAATAAAATCGCCCGGATCATGGGGCACCATAACCCATTTGTTACCGGTAGCCAGAAATGGGAACTGGGGCATAAAAATTCAGGTCAGGGGTCGAGCACTCAAAATGGTGTCCAAAAGCAAAATAGCTTTCAAGCGGCTGGCAATCAGGCTCCAGCCAGAAACCCGACCGTAAAAACCGCGCAGAGTGAAAAAATTAAAGGCAACAAGAATAGCCAGATTTATCATCTTGCCCACTGTTCTGGTTACAAAACCATAGCCGATAAAAATGCGGTCTATTTTGGAACAGAAGCCGAAGCTAAAAAAGCGGGATATCGTCTGGCGAGTCATTGTAAAAAGTAACCAGAAAATGCAGGATTATTAATTTTTCACGATGACTGAGTAATCCTTTATCAAAGAAAAGTTAAAAAATGTTTCAGTAAAATTTAGGCTTTTATATTGTCATAAATAAAAAACTGTCATTATACTGACATCATAGTCCGTTAGGTTACATTACAGCAGAAATGAAATGAGCGAGTAATGCTAATGACAGGTACTGAAACTGTATTTCAGTTAGGAATTGAACCGGTGATTGAGATCTGAGCCACCAATAAAAAGGTGGCGATCTTAGCGCCGGTTTTTTCATGGGCCTTAATGAGCTGAAAAGGAAGCTCCATGTATCTGTTTTATATAACGCAGTTATTCTATCGATGATAGAACACCGCAAGTGTGAAGCCAACGATAAGGTGTGCGACTATGGGTAGACAGAAAACAGTGATTAAATCTCGTCGTGAAGTCAGGAGAATGTTAAAAAAAGACCTGCGCCAGTCACGTTATCGCAATGATGATAATGTGACTTCATTGGTGCCGATTGGCGGAGTGGAGGCTATTGGAATGGCGCGTGAGAACAGGGATACTTCTGAAATTCGTCCACGTAATGAAATGCAGCATCGCTATATGCGGGCAATTAATAATAAGCAGTTAGTTATTGCCAATGGTGCAGCGGGTTGCGGTAAAACGTTTATCAGTACCGTTATGGCGGCTGATGCGTTAATCAATAAAGAGATTGATAAAATCATTGTAACGCGTCCGGTATTGCAGGCAGAAGAAGATCTCGGCTTTCTGCCGGGTGACATGGCTGAAAAATTTGCACCTTATTTTCGTCCGGTTTATGACGTTTTATTAAAACGGATGGGCGCTTCGTTTTTACAATATTGTCTGCGCCCTGAAATAGGGAAAGTAGAGATAGCCCCTTTTGCTTACATGCGTGGAAGAACATTTGAAAATGCGTTTGTGATCCTTGATGAAGCGCAGAATGTGACAGTCAATCAAATGAAAATGTTTTTAACCCGGCTGGGAGAAAATGTTACCGTAATTGTTAATGGTGATGTGAGCCAGTGTGACTTGCCGGAGTGTATTACATCTGGGCTGATGGATGCACTGGAGCGGTTTTCTGATGATGAAGCGATTAGTGTGATTCATTTTTCTCAGGAAGACTGTGTTCGTTCCAGATTGTGTCAGAAAGCATTGCTGGCTTATCGTTGATAGTGACTGAAGCATTTTATCAGCAGAAGCCTTAGCATTAATTATTTACTTTAATGAAGCCTAATAGTCGTTTTTATTTTTTTATATTACTCAGCTCATCTTGCAGCGGAAATTGAATTTCAATTTCTGTGCCGCCTTTTTTGCGTTTTTTGATTTTTATTTGCCCTGAAATGAGAGTGACCCGTTCCCGCATGATAGCGAGACCAAATTGAGCCTTAATTTGCTCCTGATGGATGCCGCGGCCATTATCACTGATAATCGTGATAATATTTTTGCCTATCGGATAGATGCGAATACTGATCCAACTCGCGTCAGCATGTTTATAACAGTTATTTAAGGCCTCACGAATAATCTGCGCCAAATGACGGCGGTGGCCGATAGGAATAATCTGGTGAGTAAGCCGATAATAAAATTCAATCTGGAATCCCAGCCGATGATTGAATCCTTTTATCAGGGATTGCAGGGATTCATACAGGTCATAATGGTTTTTTTCTGCCCGCAATGTGGCCAGCATTTCCCTTAATTGCTGACTGGCTAAAGTTATCTCCTCTTTTATGATCCGCAAGGCGATTAAGGCCTGTCGGGAGAATTTATCGTGGCGCACATGCAGGCTGTTAATCTGAATTTTCAGAAATAGAAATGATTGTGCCACTGTGTCATGTAATTCTCTGGAAATATTTTCCCGTTCATTGATAAGCCCCTGCTGAATTTGCTGATGCACGGTATTTTTCAGAGACAGGTGTTTTGCCAGCGCATCCGTAACAGACTGGATCAGATCCCGTTCATAAGAAGACAGAATCTGAGTTTGATTAATCTTGATTTGAATTATGCCGTGAAAAGTATGCCTGTCATATAAATCCCATTTTTGTATCCGAGGAAGATTGACGTCAAAGGGGCTACGGGGATATTCAAAATGATACTTACGCGGTGGATGATAAAGCGTGATCCTGACTTCGCCAAAGGGGATGAATTGGTTAAGTCTGAAAAATACCCTATGAAAATTATCAGAGAGTGAAGTATTAAGATTGAGTTGAGAATGGACGGAGATAAGAAAACGCAGGTATTGTCTATCCCGTTTCAAGACAGTTATCTTTCTCTGTTTTATTTTGCAAAATGATGCCATCTGGAGTGAAATCATATCGGCTTTATACAGCAAGCTTAAAAGGCACAGGATACTCAGGATATCAAAGATGACCCACAGCTTTCCGGGCAAGGTGAGCGGGGTATTCAAACCAAGAAATAGCAGCACAGACAAATTGATGGTGATGGCTGCGCCACATAACCAGCCTGTTGCTACTATTGGACTGTCAGAGAAAGTTTTCATCAGTTAAACAATCCTTCCGTTTTCCTGATCAAAACCTTAGCTCAATTAATTAAAATAGGTTAATTATCACTTAACTTTCATTCCCGCTGTTGTCATTAAGATACGAAATAGCGAAGAGACGGCGTAAAGTGCCAGCACACTGCCAAGCCAGATGGTGACCAGCCAACCCAGCCGTTTCCAGAGGGAAGGGCGGGGAGGATCGGACTCAGTGATAACCTTGTTCATGGGTAATTTTTCCTCGGAAGACATAATAACTCCAAAAGGTGTAGACCAGTATGATTGGGATGATGAACAGGGCGCCGACCAGCATAAAGCCCAGTGATTGCGGTGGGGCGGCCGCTTCTTGATAACCAATCATCGGCGGGATGATATTTGGCCAGATACTGATCCCTAATCCACTGAACCCCATGAATATCAGCAGTAATGCAGCCAGAAATGGGGTGTAATGGCTGGTGTTCTCGTTAGCTTGCAGGAGCTTCCAGCTTGACCCTATAACGAGTAGCGGTACGGGTATAAAGAACAGCAAATTAGGCAGGCTGAACCAGCGTTCGGCAATGGCTTGATGTGCGATGGGGGTCCAGAGGCTGATAATGCTGATGACGGCCAGCATCAGCAGCGTCAGCGGGCGCAGAATGCGATACATCTGCTGTTGCAGGTGGCCTTCGGTTTTCATCACCAGCCAGCCACATCCCAGCAACGCATAAGCGACAACCAGACCAAAGCCGCAGAATAGCGGGAATGGGGCAAACCAATCGAAAGCCCCTCCAATATAGGTGCGGTTCTCGACCGGAAAGCCTTCAATCACCGCGCCAACCACCATTCCTTGCGTAAAAGTGGCGATGATTGAACCAGAAATAAATGCTTTGTCCCAGATGTGCTGATGTTCTGGCGTGGCTTTAAAACGAAACTCAAAAGCGACACCACGGAATATCAGCCCTAAGAGCATGATAGTCAGCGGGATTGCCAGTGCATCCAAGATCACCGCATACGCCAAAGGAAAAGCGCCGAACAGCGCCGCCCCGCCCAGCACCAGCCAAGTTTCATTGCCATCCCAGACCGGTGCTACGGAATTCATCATTAAATCGCGGTCTGACTGCCCCTTCATCATAGGATACAAAATGCCGATGCCGAGGTCAAAACCGTCCATCACGATGTACATCATGGTACTGAATATAATGATCAGAAACCAAATCAGGGGAAGATCAATGCCCATTTGTTAACTCCTTGTTGGGGCCTTTGCGGATCAGTTTCATCATATAGGCGTAACCAACACCAAAGACGGCAGCATAAACGACGAAGAAAATAAGCAGGCTGATGCTCATGTGGATCTCGCCATGTGCCGATACCGCATCTTTGGTACGCATTAAGCCATATACAACCCACGGCTGGCGGCCAATCTCCGTGGTAAACCAACCGGCCAGAATGGCGATAAGACCCGAAGGTGCCATTAAGAATATAAACCGGAGAAACGTCCTGTTTTCATATAATCGCTTTTTGTAACGTAGTAACAATCCCCAAACGCCCGCCACAATCATCAATATTCCCAGCCCAACCATGACACGAAATGACCAGAACACCATAAAGACATTGGGGCGATCTTCGGGTGCAAATTCTTTCAATGCCGGAACCTGTTTATCCGGACTGTGTGTCAGGATTAGGCTGGCAAGATAAGGAATTTTGACGGCATAGCGAGTTTCTTCTGCTTCCTGATTTGGAATGCCGAAGAGGATCAGCGGAGTAGCTTCGCCGGGACGGTTTTCCCAATGCCCCTCCATTGCGGCAACTTTGGCTGGCTGATATTTCAGGGTATTCAAGCCATGAAAATCACCAATGATGGCCTGCAACGGGGCGATGATCAGAATCAGCCACATTGCCATTGACAGCATTTTCTTCATGGCGGAGGAATCATTGCCTTTCAGCAGGTGCCACGCAGCGGAGGCTGCAATGAAGAACGCTGATGCGAGAAACGCAGCGGTTCCCATATGCAGTAGACGATAAGGAAAGGAGGGGTTGAAAATCACGGCAAACCAGTCAACAGGAACGATTTGATTATTGATGATTTCATGGCCCTGCGGTGTCTGCATCCAACTGTTGGAGGCCAAGATCCAGAATGTGGAGATAATTGTACCGAGGGCAACCATGCAAGTGGCGAAAAAATGCAGCCTTTCGCCAACCCGACTCCAGCCAAACAGCATGACGCCAAGAAATCCTGCTTCAAGGAAAAACGCGGTCAACACTTCATAGACTAGCAACGGGCCCGTAATACTGCCGGCAAATTCGGAGAAAAAACTCCAGTTGGTGCCGAATTGATAGGCCATCACTAAACCAGAAACTACTCCCATACCGAAATTAACTGCAAAAATTTTCGACCAGAAGTGGTATAACGTTTTGTAGTCTGTATTGTGTGTCTTTAGCCATAGCCCTTCCAATAAGGCTAGAAAACTGGCCAGGCCTATCGTAATGGCAGGAAAAATAATGTGAAAAGAAATCGTGAAGGCAAACTGTATCCTTGCGAGTTCAAGGGCACTTAACCCAAACATAGTGACCTCTTATTTTAGTTGAATCATATGGGGCGATGAAGTTAGAAGGTGTGGATAAGTAAAACACAGGAATTTAGGGTATAATAGTGACAATCATCTGTTTATTACCTATAACAGTTTTACCAAAGGTCAGGCGATATGACACGTTACGAACAATTGGCTGGGGCGATCCGCCAGCAAATAGAGGATGATATTTGGCAGGTGGGCGACAAGTTGCCATCACTGCGGGAATCGGTGAAATCATCAGGATTAAGCTTGATGACGGTGCTGGAAGCCTATCAATTGCTGGAAAGTCAGGGTTGGATCGTGGCTCGTCCGCAATCTGGCTATTATGTGGCCACCCGGTTAACGCAGTTTGCGGCAGCAAAAGGCGGAAAAGGCCTGCATTTAAGCGAAAGTGTAGAGATCAGCGCCTCTATTTTTGATGTGTTGCAGGCGTGCAAAGACCCCAAAATCGTGCCTTTTGGCTCGGCATTTCCCGATCCTTCCCTACTGAACGAGCCAAAATTATCCAAAATACTGGCCTCAGTTGCCCGTCGCTTTGTTCCTCATAGTTCGTTGGAGAATTTGCCGCCTGGCAATGAGAAGTTGCGGCGTAATATTTCCCGTCGTTATGCCGCCCACGGCATTCATGTGTCTCCTGATGAGATCGTGATCACTACGGGGGCAATGGAATCATTAAGTTTTAGCCTACAATCCGTGACCTCACCGGGAGATTGGGTGGTGATTGAATCGCCCGCTTTTTATGGTGCGTTGCAGGCCATAGAGCGCCTGCGCCTGAAAGCTATCGCGATTAAAACCGATCCGCGGACAGGCATTGATTTGGATGCACTGGAAGAGATCGTGCAGAAATACCCGATAAAAGCTTGCTGGTTGATGTCTCGTTTCCAAAATCCATTGTGCAACACGATGCCATCTGAAAATAAACAGCGGCTGGTGGAGATTTTGAATAGTAGTCATATTGCCCTGATTGAAGATGATGTTTATGGTGAACTGTATTTCGATCAAGAACCGCCGATGCCAATCAAAGCATGGGATAAAGAAAATAATTTCATGCACTGTTCATCATTTTCAAAATGCCTTGCTCCCGGATATCGCGTGGGCTGGGTTGCAGCAGGCAAGCACGCAGGGAAAATTCAGCAATTGCAGATGATGAGCACGGTTTCAGCCAGCGCACCAACACAATTGGCGGTTGCGGAATATCTGGCTCACGGGGGATATGATAACCACCTGCGGCGGCTGCGGCGTCAGTTGGAACAGCGGCAAAGTCAGGTTTTACGGGCGATCAGTGAATATTTTCCTGACTCGGTGAAAGTGAACAGTGCACGTGGCGGTTATTTCCTGTGGCTGGAGTTTGAACCGCCTTTCAATGCTAACCGGTTGTATCGACTGGCGCTGGCCAAAGGGATCAGTATTGCTCCGGGCAGCATGTTTTCTACCAGTTCTCAGTTTGATCACGCCTTTCGCTTGAACACGTCATTTGCATGGAATGACGTGCAGGCTTCAGCAATGAAAACTTTGGCAGACTTGTGTCATACGCTATTAAGGGAATGCGGGTAATCAATCACATTTCAATTATCTCTATGTTGTCGTAGGCAGAATTATTTGCGAATGTTGGAGTTAACAATTCGACGTTAACCGTCTTCTGGGAATATACACAGGGCTTAAGAGTGGTGAGGAGGTGGCATGAAAATGAAATATTTCGATTATGCAACGTTACCAAGAACGCAATGGTCAGGTGGGACAGGCGAAACAAGGGACATTGTCTGTTGGCCAGTTTCTGATGATTTCGCTTGGCGAGCCTGTTTCACGTCAATTTATGAAAGTGAAGTATTGGGGCAGTTTCCTGATATTGACCGCTCCATTGTCTTATTGAAGGGAAAAGGGATCAGATTGACCAGTCCGGGTTTTCTTGAGCACGAACTGGTGAAAAAAATGACACCCTTCCATTTTTCTGGCGATATTCGCGGGCATGCTGAATTGTTGGATGGCTCTGTCCAGTGTTTCAATATCATGACGCGTCGCTCTTGCTGGGCTTCCGAAATTTCGGTGATATCCCATGAGCATCTTTTACCGACTTCTCACAGTGGTGTGCTTTATGTTTTAAAAGGCCGTTGGGAAATGACGGGCTCAGATTGTGTTCAGCTTGCTTTCGGGCAAGGAGCCTGGTGGCTGCCAGATATACGGGAAGGTTCAATTAAGCCGCTGGTGGCGGATAGCCAGTTATTGTGGGTTGATTTACGCCCGATTGGGTGATTATTGAAATACTTACCGGATGCGGCTTGGTGTAATGTCAGGCCGCTACTTGAAAGATAAATGGGTATATAGGCTAAATCCATTCCCGGATATTTTTCATGCAAACTTAACTACCACCTACTGAAGTAGGTGGGTTAGCGCACTTCGGTGCCGACGACTGAAAGTCGTCGAACCACGTACCTCGTAAACGCGCATAGGTCAAAGAATTAAAGTCAAAGTCACCGTCTAAAGACCGTGGTTTTAAACCTTTCATATGGAAAAATAAAATTCCATTCTGTCATAATACATTATCTATTTGTATTCATACGCCGAATCCATAATCAAGATTGAAATAAAATTTTCAATCTTGATTATGGATTATCATTATGGGTTCATTCCATCGAAAGGTAAAATAAAGAAAGGTTCACATTTTTTTGATTCGCAACCTAAGAAGATAATTTTGTTTTTATTTTCGAACGTAATCATCCCGACACCATTGATATAAAAATTCCATACTTCATTACTTATTTGTGCTTTTCCATTTATATTACATGGAGTTTGATAGAAAATACTATATGGATAATCTTTATATTCCTTGCTGATCTTAAATATTTTATCTACATTTTCTTTACTTAAGTTCCATTTTTTACATTCATTAATAATGTCTTTATCATTGCTTTCAGTTAATTCTAGGCCTGTTAAATCAATTATTTCTGTTTTATTTTTTTAATAAACGTAAGGGCTAAATATTATTAGAATAAAGATTAGCACTTTCGCCTTCTGTTTTATAAGATATTTTATCATGTTCATATATATCACTATTACCTAAATTGTAATTACATTTTAGTAAGTTAACTAATTTTTTAATTGATTCTTTTGTTAAAATTAATATTATCATTAAGTGCTATTAACAATGTTTTTTCCTTTTCGTTGATAGGTTCCATTTTATATTCATTTTGACGATAAATTAATTGCTTTTGATAAAGCAGAGTTAAGAAATGTGAGTTAGCGATTGTTCATAAACTGCAAATTCTCTTCGTATCGATCTAGATATGTACATATATGCTTTCTCAAATACCCTCAACCAATATTTACACTGCCACCGCCAATAACAACACCACCACAGTTAACTGCGTCGCCTGTCCTAGCGGCAGGCTTTCCTTCGATAAAAACTGAACCTGAGCCGCCTGCTATCGCCCGTGAATGAGACGAGTGTGATTGCAGAGCATCTCCCTGCCGGGCAAGATAGGCACCATCAACCTTGACACTGCTGGCGCCGGTAATGACTGGCGTCGCCGGGCAATCACCGTGCTCTGTGCCGATATCCCCGATTTTGACTGCATTTCCCATACTATTTTTCTCCGTTGTGGTTAGAAAAGAGGAAGCATATTTAACATTCTTAAATACTATCAATAAACTTTTTGGCTCTATACCAGCCGGGAGTTCCATCATCAACAAGATTGGATAAGAGTGATTTGTCAAAATGATCAATATCAAAATCATCTTCTCTGATAACTTTCTTAAGAATTCCTTCCATAGAACGGGTATCTGTGATTTTTTCGGCAAGCAGATAATCATAGAAAAAAGCTAAAAATGGTATTGAATTGACGATACTGATGCTTTTTCTCAGTTCTGCCAACTCAGATAGCAGAAATAAATCAAGTTTTTGTAAATACTTCTCTTTTTGCTTTATTTCTATCAATTCATACTGCTCTTCACTGATTTTGAAAAGCTTATATCTTCCTTTGGCGTTATCAGGATATTTTTCTCGGGCTTTGAGAAAATTATCCTGTTTATATTCACCTTTATAATCTGTGGTGATTTTATGAATATATCCGTCGTCATTGAAGATGCTTGATTTTTCATTTGTATCAGATCATGATCGCGCTCATGAAAATTAATCTGA
>NZ_JANAIF010000063.1 GCF_024721015.1 Xenorhabdus bovienii | reverse complement strand
CGATTTTGTTTTCTTTAGCAAAAACTTTGATCGTGCCTCAGGCACTTTAGTTCCCTTCTTAAGCAAATCTCAGGTTAATCAATACCTATATGGTCAGCCATATTTCTTCGGCTTACCTGGCTGCCATGGGGGGAGGCAATCTTGTTTTCGATCTCTGCATTACGATTTTCAATTTCATCAGTGTGGGTTGCAGTGTTGTAATCGCGCAATATCTTGGTTCAGGAAAACGGGATAAAGCCAGCCAAGCCATTCATATCTCCATTGCTTTCAATTTCGTACTGGGTCTTGGTTGTGCGCTGGTCACGGTTTTCTTCGGTTATAAGATCCTGCACATCATGAATTTGCCCGAAAACCTGATGGAAGATGGGGGCGCTTATCTGCGTGTTCTGGGTATCTGTCTGATTCCAGAAGCTATGTCGATTATTCTCGCTGCCTGTCTGCGGGTTTATGGTAAGTCGAAAGCAGCCATGTATGTCACTCTGATTGCCAACCTGCTCACCATTGTCGGCAATATGATTGTTCTGTATGGGTTCTTTGGATTGCCTAAATATGGGCTGGAAGGCGTGGCGTGGTCTACCGTGTTTGGCCGTACTGTCGCGATTATTTTACTCGGCGGGCTACTGTTTTATGGCTTGAAGATTAAGTTCAACCCCAGATTGCTCATACACTGGTCGAAAAATATGCTGGGCAAAATTCTGCATATCGGTTTGCCTGCTGCCGGTGAAAATCTGGTGTGGATACTGCAATATATGGCCGCACAGGCATTTATCGGTCTGATGGGTGAAACGTCTCTGGCTGCACAAACTATGTATTTCCAGTTATCGCTGTTCATTATGTTGTTCGGTATTTCCATCAGTATTGGCAATGAAATTATGGTTGGGTACCTTGTAGGCGCAAAACGCTTCGAAGATGCCTATATCCGCGGATTAAATAGCCTGAAAATCGGAGTTATCGTTACGTCTGGTGTCGTACTGGTTTTCTGGATGCTCCGGGAACCACTCCTCAACATGATGACGGAAGATAAAAAGATTATTGAGCTTCTGCTGCCTCTGTTCCTGTTATCGGTATTTCTGGAGCCAGGGCGCACCTTCAATATTGTGATGGTCAATGCCCTGCGCGCTTCCGGTGACGCCCGCTTCCCGCTCTACACTGCACTGATTTTCATGTGGTGTATCTCCATTCCTGTCGGCTATTTTCTGGGGATCGTGATGAATATGGGCATTCTGGGGATCTGGATTGGCTTCTTCTGCGATGAATGGATGCGAGGACTTGTGAACGCTTGGCGCTGGAAGTCCAAAAGGTGGCAATCCAAGCGATTGGATATTTGATATCTGAAATAGAGGTAAAAAATAAAAATGCCGCAGAGAATATCTGCGGCATTTTTATTCTGATGGTATAAAAATTATATTTTTTCTTTACCGTAGTGTTCCGAGCGCGGCCCATACAGCAATCGGCCATATTGACCCGCGCTTAACAGCCGATTACTGGTAATACCTGCAATATCATGGCCTCTGTCAGTGATCGTATTCGCGATTTGAGAAATAGCCGCAGAGACTAACATTCCTATCAGCCCACCACTGGAGTGATTATCATTTTCTGTTGAAGAGGCTGTCGCCGTACCACGCCACAGTTGCTTACCACTGCGTAGATCAACCAAACGGGCTGCTGCGCTGACACGAGTATCGCTACTAATAACTAGATATTGTGTACCGTATTGCGTGATATCCAGATAAAGCGCAGCATCTGCACCAAAAATGTCATGCAGCTTCTTATAGCTGATATTTTGGATATCCTGCGCTTCTGTCACACCATTCTGTCGGAATGTCTCTTCAACCACCGCAACCGGGAAAACGTAATATCCAGATTCAGCCAGTGGGTAAGTCACCTGAGAAATCAGGCTGCCACCAGCTTGTATTTCCACGGATTTGTTCACTGCGGGTAGCACTAGAATGGATTTAGGCTGACTTTCCCTTAGAGCCGTATAATCATAAGGCTTTTGTTGAACACATCCTGTCAGTGTCAGCAATAATAAAGCGGCAATAGCGCCCCAAAAACGGTTCATTATTTCACTCCCTTACTTTTGCTCAACAGAAAATCCATATAAGGTGCCGCTTCAGGGAATAAATTTTTCTCTATGGCAAACTGCTGAAAGGCCTCATCAATTTTGCCTGTTTGACTATAAAGCAACCCCATTTGAGCATGCAGGCCAGGAGGAACAGACTTATCTTTCGCTTTGGCTAATTCAATCACCTTCTGCAACGCCTGAATCTGCTCCTGTAGCCCCATTTTGTCCTGCTGATAGTATTGATAAACTGTTGGCTGGTAATCACCCCATTCGTAAATGGTCTTCGGCGCTTTGACACATCCCACCAACAATAATACCCATAACAATATCAAGGTCTTTTTCATCAAAAACATTAAACTATCTTCCCGATATAATTAGTTAACTGGCTTCCATGCGCCATTTTCAATACCTGCCACAAGGTCGTTGACTGCTTCACGAATCGCCAAATCCAATACTTTGCCATTCAGAGTTGAGTCGTAACCGGATGCACCGCCAAATCCAATAATTTCACGGCTGGATAATTTATATTCCCCTGCCCCTGCTGAGGAGAAGACGACTTCAGACGTTTCAACATTAACAACATTAAGCATCACTTTTGCATAGGCAACCTGTGATTTACCACGTCCCAAAATGCCCCATAATTGATGGTCACCCACTTCCTTACGGCCAAATTCGGTCACAGCACCCGTAATGACATAGTTAGCCCCTTTCAGCTTCTGGGCTTTACCCTGCAAACCGGCTTCCGCTTGCAATTCTGCCATGTTGGTACGCTCCAACACATTGAAGCGGCCGGTCTGCTGTAAATGCGTCACCAGCGTTGTTTTTGATTGATTGCCTAAACGATCAATGCCGTCAGAGAAAATGCCATTCTGATAGCTTGAGCGATTTTCAAATTTACCCACAGCGATAGGACTGCGGATACCTTGATAAATAGTGTTATACGAAGAGACTTTTTGAACCTGGAGAGTTGAAGAGGATTCTGTCGCACATCCTGCCAGCATAAGAGAAGCCAAACAAAGTGAAGCCAGAGTGAATTTACTTTTCATTATAATGTCTTCCTGAATCTGAATAAATTTTCAATTGAGCCTGTCAGATTACTTATACAGGCGGATACCGCTAACATAAAACGGCAAAATAATAGATATTGTTATAGGAAAAGTCTATTTAAATAGAAAATGAGCATAATGCTTATGAGTCGAATAAACTCATGGTATTGATAAAGTTGATTTCGACGGCAAGGAAACGAATCCTCGGTCACATAGTTAATTATGTGATCGAGGTGAGTGAGCGTAGTTAACAAAACTGCAACTTAAAAGACGAAGGGGATATATTCAGTCAGCAGTTAAAAAAATAAGACAAGAGGTTAATTATAATTTAAACGACATAGCGGAAAACACCATTCCACCACTGCCTGCCCATCCCATGCAGAGTTTATCTCTTTCGACCCGATCTTTCTCAAGAGCATCAGCGATGCCAAAAGGAATAGAAGCGGTAATAATGTTACCGGTTTTCTGGCCGATATTGTGCATTTTGTCAGCGGCATCGACGGCTTTACCAAAGCCATCCCACATATTTGGTGCACCTGTATGAATGAAAATCTTATGGATATCACTACTGGCAATATTATGCTGTTTGAATACCTTAGGCACTTCTTCTCCTGCATATTCATGGAGTGCCGCGGCATATGAATTGAACTGATATTTACCTCCCAGAGGGGAAATAAGCTCAATATCACTATCATTGCAAAACAATTCCCAATTAGGTAAAGAGATATTACATATGTCACTTAAATCGGGTCTGCTGATATAATCAAATTTAAAATTATCTGTATCTTCATTGCTCAATATGGTTACGGAAGCCGCTTCACCTATTGTAAAGCTAGGATATTTATAGGCCAATTCAGAAGCAGAATTCAAAGAAAAATTCTTTCTGAATGGACCGCCTTCAGACATGCCAAATTCCATATTAATAATAGCCGCATAACGTATTTCACCCGCCTTCATTTTACTATTAATGATATCCATTGCCGTTACCCAACCATTACAGGCATCAAGAACATCATAATTCCGGCAATTCAATCCTAACGCCTTTGCAATAAAAGTACTGTTTGCAGGCTCAGTGAAACCACGAGTGACGTTAGGATAAATCAATAGATCAATTTCGGATTTTCTGATATTCGCCTGTTTCAAAGCCTGTTCAAAAGCTTCTTTCATCAGACGCATCGGTTTTTCACCTTCACCCAGCCAATATCTGCTTTCAAGTCCTGTTTTATCCAGTAACCTTTGAATCGTTCTTAATGTTTTGGGCAAATCACCCTGGAAAGTTTCTTTTGAATTCTGTTCTATTAAATCAAGTACATCACTATTAGTTACGCATCGTGACGGTAATAAACCTGAAATTCCGATAATTTTCATTAAAACTCTCTATATATAATGTTACAAAAATTATTTCACTATGACACAAATTTCATCTGTGAAATTACATTTAATTAAAAATCTCATAAATCAAAAAAATAAATTTATTTATAATACAATGCAATCATACCTTATGGAGTTAATTTTAAAATGTGACAGTTCTAACAAAGTTCTATTTACAGTGAAACACAACCTATAACTTTTATATGTTCATTGACTTACAAAATTTAACACATTTCCAATTTTCAATTTAATAAAACCATTAAAATTAATATCATTATATTATCTAAAATAATAACATCAGTAATTAATAAAATGAATAATTATACTGAAGAATGATATTCCATTTAGAACTCAAAATTACAAGTTATTTGAGCACGAACAGAAAAATAGCCCAAACGACAGGCATTTTATTCGCTTGTTTTTCATCCTTAGTGTCTACGGGATAGCCGGAAAAAAATCTAGATTAATATGCTGAACTACCCCATAATATTAACAATAAAAAGGATTTAATACTGACAGGGTGTTTTGAGTAGGTGCAAACGTGATAAAGCACACAACTTTTCTCTCTAATTGTTTGAATTGTTAATATCACAAATAATCATAATACCTTATAGTGAAGATATAATAACTTTATTTATCATGATGATACAAATAAACCCGCGTTCTTTTTCTGTATGGTTTTCCTTTGCTATCTCCCATTGAAAAAAAATCCTTTAATATCCACACACGATAGTTCACTTACTTAATGAATGGTTATTTTGTGTTTATGTGATGCGTTTCTTTCTGTACCTGTTCAATACCTATTACAACACCAAAGATGTAAGCGAGAGCTATTATGAAAACAGCAACAAAAAACAATGAGGTCACGACCCATACCTCTCCGGCAGCCAAGCGCGCCAATATGACTGAAGTTGAATGGAAAAAAGCCATAAAATTCGACAGTACCGACACAGGTTGGATCATCATGAGTATTGGTATGGCAATCGGTGCCGGAATTGTTTTCCTGCCTGTTCAGGTCGGTTTGATGGGATTGTGGGTTTTCCTGTTATCTTCCATCATTGGCTATCCCGCCATGTATCTTTTTCAGCGATTATTCATCAATACCCTCGCGGAATCACCAGAATGTAAAGATTATCCCAGCGTGATCAGTGGCTATCTCGGCAAAAACTGGGGCATTTTGTTAGGTATTCTCTACTTTATCATGCTGGTGATCTGGATGTTTGTGTACTCGACTGCCATTACCAACGATAGCGCCTCTTATCTGCACACATTTGGGATTACCAGTGAGCTATTATCCAAAAATCCGTTTTATGGACTGATCTTAATTTGTATTCTGGTGGCGATTTCCTCCCGTGGAGAACAGTGGCTGTTCAAAATCTCCAGCCTGATGGTGCTGACAAAATTATTTGTTGTCGCCGCCTTGGGTCTTTCAATGATTGGGATGTGGCATCTGTACAATATCGGCGTGCTGCCACCTTTCGCCATACTGATCAAAAAAGCCATTATCACGTTACCCTTTACACTCACTTCCATCCTGTTTATCCAGACGCTAAGTCCAATGGTGATTTCTTACCGTAACCGCCAGCAAAATCGTGAAGTTGCGCGCTATAAAGCGCTCCGAGCCATGAATATGGCGTTTGGCGTCCTGTTTTGTACAGTATTTTTCTATGCCATCTCCTTTACTTTAGCAATGGGTCACGATGAAGCCATCAAAGCCTATGAACAGAATATTTCTGCACTAGCTATCGCTGCACAATTCTTCCCTGACGGCTGGGTAGTTACGGTCAGTGTTATTCTCAATATTTTTGCGGTAATGACTGCCTTTTTTGGTGTTTATCTCGGGTTTCGCGAAGCCAGCCAGGGAATTGCCATGAATATTCTCGGGCGCCTGATGCCCACTGAAAAGATCAATGAAAAATGGGTGCAAAAAGGCATTATGATTTTTGCCATCTTATTGGCATGGGGTGCCATTATCCTGAATGCGCCAGTCTTAAGTTTCACTTCTATCTGTAGCCCAATATTTGGTATCGTCGGTTGCCTGATCCCCTCTTATCTGGTCTACAAAGTACCCAGCCTCCATCATTACAAAGGCGCCTCGCTAATCCTAATTATCTTCACCGGGATTTTGTTATGTATTTCTCCTTTTCTAGCCTTTTCTTAACGTGAGAAAGGTGAATTACGATCAGTTTTGTCCACTCGCTCACCACGCGATGCAACAAACGGATACACAAATCATCGAAATTATGGTGTATAAGGCAAGGGTTGCCTGAATAAGCAAACACGCTAAAGACCTTTATTTTAAAAGGTCTTTAGCGTCAAAAAAATGATATTCGACAGTACATAATTCAAGAAATAATTATAATGATGATGATGAAATGATATTTCATTAATTATAATCCACACCTATTTTATTAAATCTCACGAGCCATATAGAATAAAAAAATAATCCCATTTAATTGGCAAATTAATAATTTCAATTAAAAATAATAACCATTAAAACTAATTTATCCTAAATTAGGGACTTTACTTTTCATTTAGTGCTAAATCCCTCTCTATTAGTAGCATCTGAGTACCACGTTGATTTTAAATTATCCCCACAAAAAATAGCATTAAAAACCAAATATAATAAAAAATACAAAATTTAATATTGCAAACTAGCTAACAAAAATGAGATGCGGGTGTTTTTTTGATCACCCAATAACTAATACTTTAACGCCTTAGTTAAATCATTTACTTTTTTCATCAAATGCAGTAAAAATACAATTTCATTACCCATAAAAGGAACATTGGAAGAATAAAAATCTAAAAATGAAATTAGACTAAATTTTTAGTCGCGAATTTTAATCAAACAATTTTTATTGTGGAATTATGCTTATGATTACCTCATTCTGTACACCAGGGTTACATAACACGTATTTATACAATTACAATCAATATTTTCATTAAAGATAAGACGAATAGAAGCTACAAATTTTTTTATTTACTGTTTTCCAATTAGATTAATCTGGTATTTTGCTAATCATGTTTAAAAATACTGATGGCTGGTTTTATTCGATTGGTTTAAATACCTTGCTATTTATAATTAATCTATCTGATGTCATAGGAATGATAATGTCATGAAGCAACGTAAATTTTTAACCCGATACGAAATAGACGCAATTTTGGAACAAACAAAACAAGGACGTCATGCAGAAC
Source organism: Xenorhabdus bovienii (assembly GCF_024721015.1). GTDB lineage: Bacteria > Pseudomonadota > Gammaproteobacteria > Enterobacterales > Enterobacteriaceae > Xenorhabdus > Xenorhabdus bovienii. The sequence continues at coordinate 13,447 of NZ_JANAIF010000063.1, read as the reverse complement.
GGGATTACTGCATGCTATTAATGTGTTTTATTCACGGGTTTAGGGTTAGTGAATTGTGTAATTTATGTTTATCCGACCTCGATTTAAATTCAGCAATTATTCATATCAGGCGGTTAAAAGGTGGGCTATCAACAACACACCCTCTGATTCCAAAAGAAATTGAAGCACTTAAAAAATGGCTTGATGTCCGCCAGAAATGGCGGGATGCCGATGCGCCGTGGGTGTTTCTTTCCCAAAAATCCGGCCCTATTTCACGCCAGCAAGTTTATGGGTTACTAAAGCGCTATGGGAAACAGGCGTCTGTCAGTGTTTCTCCACATCCGCATATGTTAAGGCATGCCTGCGGCTACGCACTGGCGGATCTTGGCCGTGATACACGTCTGATTCAAGATTATCTCGGGCATCGTAATATTTCACATACGGTGATTTACACCGCCAGTAATGTGAAACGTTTTTCCAGAATTTGGGAGTAGCATACGAAGTAAGCCTTTTATTTATCATTCCCGTTTTTCACTAACATGATCTGTTATTGCAACAATCTCCACCGGCTAACTTGTGGAGATTGCGGATGGATAATTCCTCCATAACATAAATAATGAATTGTCTTAAACATATGATAAATTCAATTTATGAATAGGTTTTATTCTTGTTGTTTTGTTTTTGTTAAAATATTACTTATATTTTTACAAGAAACCAAGACGAAAAGAGTGCATATATAATATAAATTTCTATTTAAATATGAGCAGCGGATTTTTATACAAACTATTTCACTGCTCAATAAAGAATAAAATATGATCAACTACAATTCCGCAAACTTTTCACGGATTTTCTGTTCAGGTAAATCCATGCCGATAAAAACCAGCACGCTGAGGCGTTCCTCGTTATCGTGCCAAGCTCTATCCCAGTCTGCGCTATATAGGCGTTGTACTCCCTGAAACAGTAATCGGTGTGGCTCTTCTTTAATAGCGAGAATACCTTTGTAACGCAGCAGATTGTTAGCGAAACTCAGCAGTAACTCTTCCATTAAGTCAGAAACCTCGGCCAACCCAACCGGATGCTTCAAGTTAACGACAATCGACTGGATGGTGTTCTGTTGTTTGGGAATAAACCGGAATACCGGGTTCGAAACCGTCAGCTTATCATTGAGCATGAAGCCTTCGATATCAAACAGCAAACTTAAGTCAGCCTCACCGTGAACCACTTTATGAATGGGAGCCTTGGCATTAATTCGCTGTAAACGTTCAAGCAGAGCATCATGCTCAGGGGCAACATCTGTTTTCGTCAGCAAAATTCTATCGGCATAACCCACCTGTGACTGCGCAATGGAAAAGCGATTAAGCTGCTGATCAGCATGCACCGCATCCACCAGTGTGATAATCCCATCCAGCAAAAAACGCTGGCACAGAATTTCATGGGAAAAGAAGGTCTGCGTAATAGGGCCGGGATCTGCCATACCTGTACATTCAATAATCAGACGGTCAAAATCGATCTGCCCTTTGTCAATTCCGTCCAGTAAATCCAGCAAGGCATCTTCAAGCTCACTTGAGCGACTACAACAGATGCAGCCGTTACTTAATGTCTTAATCTGGGTTGCCCTATCCCCAATTAATTCATGGTCAATGGGCACTTCACCAAACTCATTTTCGATAACGGCAATTTTATAACCATGTTCGGCATTGAGGATGTGACGCAATAACGTCGTTTTGCCCGATCCCAAAAAACCTGCCAGAATTGTGACTGATATGGGTTTCATTTTCGTTTCCTGTTTCACTGACAACGATTTTCTTTCTTTTGATCTTTTGCTCACTAAAACACTAACAGCAGCGCATTCCGCCTTTGCCATCACCACCATAGCGCGCATTCTGACGCTCACGGAAAAACTCTTCATAGGTCATGTAAGGTTTATCTGGGTGATTCTCCTTCATGTGCTGGACATAAGTGTCATAATCAGGAACGCCCACCAACATGCGAGCAGACTGCCCCAAATATTTACCCGCCTTGCCAAGATTACCAAACATACTGTTCTCCAAAGAAAAATACCCCACATAATACAAAGGCGATTATGCGGGGTATCGCTATTACAGTATAGCCGTTACCGATGAAGCCTTACTTGGCTGGCATCAGTCTGAGTATCATATCAGTGCGTAGAAGAAACTTTTACCCCACCTTCAGGAACAGGAACATAAGGCGTTTCGTTATCTGTACGCGCTGGGTTTTTGCTCGCTTTTATCGCGGTTTTGATGCCATAGATAATGATGCTATAGACCACCACAAGGAACAGGATACTTAAGCCCGCATTGGTATAGTTATTCACGACAATGTGATTCATATTACTGATTTGCTGGGCTGTCAGTTCTGCCCCGCCTTCAGCGATACGCTGTTTATATTCTTTCGCCAGGAAGAAGAAACCTTCCAGTCGTGGGTCGTCGCTGAATAATTTCAGCCCCAGTGCCCATGTCGTACAGATTAGCAACCAGATTGCAGGAATAACAGTCACCCAGATGTACTTGGCGCGTTTCATTTTGATCAGCACGACAGTTCCCAGTACCAGCGCAGCCGCTGCCAGCATCTGGTTCGAAATCCCAAACAGTGGCCACAGGCTCTTAACACCACCCAATGGGTCAACCACACCTTGATACAGCAGATAGCCCCATAAGCCGACACAGCCCGCAGTACCGATGATGCCGGCAACCAGAGAATCCGTTTTTTTCAGGAATGGAACAAAGTTCCCCAGTAAATCCTGCAACATAAAACGACCGGAGCGCGTACCTGCATCCAGTGCAGTCAGAATGAACAACGCTTCAAACAGAATGCCGAAGTGATACCAGAATCCCATGTTTGCCGCTGGAATAATCTGGTGGAATACGTAAGCAATTCCCACCGCCAATGTTGGTGCTCCCCCGGCACGGTTCAACACAGATGGCTCACCAATGTCTTTCGCCGTTTGCAGAATTTGCTCGGGTGAAATAACAAAGCCCCATGAGCTTACAGTCGCGGCTGCATGGGCTGTCACCTCTTGCAGTGATGCCATGATCATCGGCGCTTCTGCCGTTCCCAGATTATGCAGATCAGGCATAGTAATGCCCAAAGCCGCCGGAGGCGTATTCATGGCAAAATACAAACCCGGCTCGATAATGGATGCAGCAACCAGCGCCATGATCGCAACAAACGATTCCATCAACATCGCACCATAACCAATAAAACGGGCATCTTTTTCGTTTGCCAGCAATTTAGGGGTAGTACCGGAAGCGATCAGTGCATGGAAGCCAGATACCGCACCACAAGCAATGGTAATGAACAGGAATGGGAACAGCGTGCCTTTCCAGACTGGTCCGGTACCATCAACGAATTGCGTCACGGCCGGCATTTTCAGATCAGGATTCAGGATCACGATCCCAATCGCAAGACCGACGATCACCCCGATTTTCAGGAAAGTAGCCAGATAATCACGTGGAGCCAAAATCAGCCAGACTGGCAGTAATGCGGAAACAAACGCATATCCAATCAGTGTGTAAGTGATGGTGGTATCTTTAAAGGTCAGTGCAGGCCCCCAGTAAGGATCAGCCGCAACAACCCCCCCAAACCAGATTACAGCAACCAGCATGAGAACCCCGATCACGGAGACTTCACCCACACGCCCCGGACGGATATATCGCATGTAGATCCCCATGAAAAGCGCAATCGGTACAGTGGAGCAAACGGTAAATACGCCCCACGGACTTTCCGCCAGTGCTTTCACGACGATCAGAGCCAGCACCGCCAGAATGATAATCATGATCAAGAAGCAACCAAACAGGGCAATCGTCCCCGGAACCTGTCCCATTTCTTCTTTAATGATTTCACCCAGTGATGCCCCATTGCGGCGGGAAGAGATGAACAGCACCATAAAATCTTGTACTGCCCCAGCAAGCACAACCCCTGCCAGCAGCCACAACGTCCCCGGCAGATAACCGACCTGTGCCGCCAATACCGGCCCCACCAATGGCCCCGCTCCCGCAATAGCCGCAAAGTGATGGCCAAACAGGACATTTTTGTTAGTCGGTACGTAGTTCAATCCATCATTATTGACGACCGCAGGTGTTGCCCGTGTCGCATCCAGCTTCATCACCTTAGTGGCGATATAAAGGCTGTAATATCGATAAGCCACAAGATAAACCGCCACGGAAGCAACGATTATCCATAAGGCACTAACATGTTCTCCCCGACGCAGCGCAACGACCCCAAGGCAGAATGCGCCAATTATCCCCAATATCATCCAGGGGATATGTTTTAAAAATTTATTATTGTTCATAAAACACCCTTTTTAAGGTAAGACGAACAGCAAGTCATGATTTAATCTTTCACTTCCCTCTTTATAAGCCAGCTATCTGATAGCCAGAGGGAAGCTATACTCCTCGCCACACTGCACTATGATATGAAACTTTCACCCACGAAATCAGGAGGATCTGAGCCAGCGGTTGAATACCGTATTAAACGGTCAGAATCCTCTAATCAGTGGTTCGGGTACGGGTGCAATGGGTGACGTTTTGTGAGTTAATTCACTGTTCATAAACCAAAATGAATGGTGTCGTTATTCAGGCGATTAAAGTCCATATGTTTACCATCAAATGAAATGACAGTATGTTGATTCTGGCATTTTTGATTGGAAAACCAATCACACTCTGAGACCAGCCGAGGCTCTTCAATTCCTAACCATAGAGATAACATGGGCAAAAGATGCAGGCCGCTGCGCTGGGTGTCTATTTTATTTCTGGCGGAATAGTCATAAGAGGTAATAATAAAAGGAACTTGATAATTCTGTTGATTTTCATCGCCATGAGTCAAGTTCTCGTTATCCGTTCCTTTATGCACAAAAGACAACCCATGATCGGCAAAATAAAGCATTGTCCAGTTCAACTGGTTTTGATTGGCAATGTTTTCTATTTCAGCCAGCAGGCTATCGGTATTATGGATACTCTGTACATAGCATGAGATATTTTTGGAATGGAAATCAGTACCGTACTGGTTATTGGTTCTGGCACAGGGCTGCGGATGCGAACCCATCAAATGGATGACAACCAGTTTTTTCTTTTTATCATGCTGATCATTCTTCAGTGCGTTGCGGATATAAGGTAATAAATTTTCATCCGGCATATAGCTCCTGTCATCTGAGCTACCTTCTTTCAAGAACATCGAATGTTTAGCCTGTTGGCCGATCATTGCCACAGGAGAATCAAACCCTCCCTTCATCCCTTGATTAGAAAGCCAGTAAGTTTCAAACCCCGCTTTATTTGCCAGCGTGACAACACTGTTATTCAAATTAATCCCATTCGACTGACGGATCGCCAGAGAATTCGTCAGTGATAGCTGGGTTGATGGTGCGGCAGAAATATAGTGGGTTAACAGGGTTGCATTCGCATTATCCAGCCACGGTGTATTTTTATCGGGGAAACCATAAGCGCCCAGAAAATCTTTTCGGACACTTTCACCAATCACCATAATATAAGTGTCGTATTTTTCTTCTTTGACTACGGGCTGCCAATCATCCTGAAGTTTGATAATTTTGGCGAAACGGCTATTTTCAGACATCACTTTAGTGTAATTCTGGTAAGCATCACTGAAAAAGCGGACTTCAGGTAAACTGGTATTCAAAAGCTCCGTACCGTTTTCAAAACCAGATTTAATATATCCTTTGGCTGGCGACCAAAATGCAGGAATAAAGAACAGAAAAAATAACCATTTTTTATTTTTTCCTGATAAGTTTACATTTAGCCTGAATGAGAACATCATCAAGGCAAAAATACCCATCACGGTTAAGTAAGTTGAAACAGGAAATCCACTGATATATTCCAACGTTTCATTCTGGTTTGTGTAAAGCAGTGAGCCTACCGCATTAATATCTGGAAAACCGTAATTCAGGCCAACCGGCGCGTACAGTATTGCCACAAGGGAAAAAAAAGTAATCAAAAAGAGATATACACGCTTACTGACCGCCGCCAGCAATAAGAATAAGGCAAAGGCACTGAAGACATATATCAGCTTCAATTGATACCCAAGGCATTGATGTATAAGAAAAATAAGAAAAAATAGCGCAACAAAACAAGATGCCTTCTTGTTTTTATCAAAAAAAGACATAAATTTCCTGTGATTTTAGATAGCCGTAGATAAATTTTTGCTAGCGTCAATCATTTTGACTCCAAACCCTATCCATTTATTGCGAGATCATTCAGGATAAAACGATAACAAAAAGAAGTCGTTGAAAATGAAAACCCGACAAAAATCACGGACACTACCATTCATCACTTATTGATTTTTGCCAGACGATAAAATTAGCTCGATTTTACTACAGTCTTCAATGCGAAAAAAATGATATTTTTCACAAAGGAATAAATTCTCTTTTTCAAAGAGAATTTATTAACAGAAAAACAGTTAACTTAACAAAATAACAATATCTATATTCAATAGATTTACTGGTTGATGCTCATATAGCGTTTAAAAACTTCACGTTCTTCGTCTCGCAGAGTCAACACCTTGAAACCATCACGGGTAACCAAAATGGTATGTTCAAATTGAGCCGACAACCGATGATCCTTGGTCATCACTGTCCAGCCATCCTTATGCTGTTTGATCCCCTTTTTCCCCTGATTAATCATTGGCTCAATCGTAAACGTCATGCCTTCTTCCAGCACAACTCCCTCACCCACGCTGCCATAATGCAGAACTTGAGGCTCCTCATGCATATTACGGCCGATGCCATGACCACAGTATTCACGCACAACACTGTAATTATTCGCCTCAGCATGCTGCTGTATCGTATGACCGATATCCCCCAAGGTGATACCAGGCTTCACAAGCTTAATGGCTTTATATAGGCACTCTTGTGTTACCTCCACCAAGCGTTTGGCATGAGAAGGCACGTCACCAACACAAAACGTAATACTGCTGTCGCCATAATAACCCTCTTTTTTGACAGTCACATCCACGTTAACAATATCCCCATTCTTCAGTTTTTTATCTGACGGCCATCCATGACAAACCACATGATTAACCGAAGTATTGGCTGTATAGGGGAAACCATACTGTCCAAGACTACCCGGTATCGCATCAAGAGTTTTGACAATGTAATCATGACAAAATGCATCAATTTCAAGGGTTGTCACTCCCGGCACAATAACGGGACGAACAGCTTCAAGTACCAGCCCTGTTAAACGCCCAGCCACTTCCATCCGTTTTATTTCTTCTTCATTTTTTATCAATATTTTGCTATTTGCCATTTATTTTACCCAACGCTAAATTATTCAGATCCGGTGTCTTTTCTGCCAATATATTCATAGCAGAAGCTATTGATGATAAAGGATGTCAGCAAAACAATGTTGCTAAAAAATCAACTAAATAGCAGACAGCTAATTTTATCAGTATAAAAATCGTTTGAATTTTAATCCGGATCACTTCATATCGTAACGGAAATATGCGAATATTTAGCTCTTTCCCATCAATTCATCAACTCATAGAGGTGATAAATGGAAAAGTTCTATCAGTTAAAAATTATGCTTACTGAAACCGAACCGGTTATATGGCGTCGCTTTGTTGTTCCATCCAATATTTCATTGGATCGTTTGCACGATGTGATACAAGCTGTGATGGGTTGGGAAGACAGTCACTTACATGAGTTCATTTTTAGCGCCAAACGCTTTACCGAAATGCCGGAAGAAATGGAGAATGGTCAGGAAGAAGGAAGATTCAAACTGGATTCACTGATCAAACGCAAGGGCAGCAAATTTGCTTATCTTTATGATTTTGGTGACAGTTGGGAGCATGAGATTGTACTGGAAAACAGTAACTATTCTCCCGAAAAGTTGCCGATGCCTATTTTCTGCCTTGAAGGTGAACAAGCCTGCCCACCAGAAGATTCCGGTGGGGTATATGGCTATATGGAACTACTTAGTATTCTTAAAGATCCCACTCATGAAGACTATCAGGACATGTTTGAATGGGTTAATGGCGAAGCTGATATTTCCCCTGATAACGTTTTTTCCCCTGAGAAATTTGATGTAGAAGAAATTAATAATAGACTGGCCTTATATTATCGCTGGTCAAGGGATCGTTACTTATCGATGTTTGAGTGAGTGTTTTACCGACTTTTGCTCGTTTCTCTAAAAGAACGTAGCAAAAGTCTTGCATTCATTGCAAAATATGTGCGATCAGCTTCGCAAACATATTCTATTATCAATTGATTAAGTATATTTTCTATATATACCTTAATAATTTTTTACTGGTATTTATCTTAGGTCATTATAGAGTGATAGATATCTATCGGCCACATAGTAATAGCTAAAATAAAGATATAGATATAGATATAGATATAGATATAGATATAGATATAGATAAATTTATAAACTATCCCATCCAATCGATCAGTACTTTCTCAAGTTTCTCCAGCGCCTGAATATGTTTCTCTTCAGGTATACGGCCAATGTTGTGTAACTTCCATTTTTACTGCGGGTAAATGCTGAATTTGGTTCTCAGGAACAAGTTGCCAATCCGGCTCACCGCTTTTGAAGGACATTAGGAAATCAAAATCCTGCTGAGTGAATTGCGACTTGAGGGCAGAAATCATCAATTCAGGTACAACATTGAGTTCTTCCAGCGATACGTTATCAAATGTCATTCCGCTAAACTCATGAGCATAAAGATCGCGTGGATGCTGACGGTCTAATGCAGCACACAGTTTGCCACCATAAAGATCAGCCATTGAGACAACCTGAATAGTGGCAAAACCAAACTCGTCTTCTACCGCCTCAGTAACATCAAGATCCTGGGAAGGATATAGCGTTCCACGCGCCACGGGTGAAACCTCAATCTTTATTTGTGCCTCTTGAGAAGAGACAATAATGCGCATCTCATCATGGTTATTCGTTTGCAGTATTGCCGAAACACCCACTTGTTGTTGGAGCAACCCAGTGATACGGGTTAAAGCAGCCCGAACATTAGCCAAAGCTACGTCCCTGCTTTCCAGTGGTACATAGACCAAATCAATGTCAACCGACAAACGAGGAAAATCACGCACAAACAGATTAATTGCCGTCCCACCCTTTAGCGCAAAACAGCGCTCCGATGCCACCACAAGGAGTGCGCTTATGAGTAATGCAACTTGTCGGTAGTACGGCGAATATTTATCCATGTAATAACCCATGGCTCACAAATTTTTCAGGAACGGTGATTTGGTATTTCCTATCTAACTTACCACCAGACACAATCTGCCGCTTCCCTGCTCCTAAATCAATGTTGGTTTGATCTAAACGCTTAGCCCATGCATGAGCATAATAATCAGCCAGAAACAGATAAAGACGATTAGTTTGCACCGCTCGGCTAGATTGCAACAGCGCTTCTACTTTACGGGGGCTCAGATTCACTAGCCCTTGAAAAAGTTCGGCGGCGTGTTCAAACGAAAGTATCCCTGGTACAGCATTGGCAATCTCATAAGCTGCCAACTCAGGCACACTCGTTCTTAGCTGTTCCCCCTTGATTTCTACCTCTGTCAGGTATTTTTCATCATGTTTAGCGAGCTTCTGATTAGAAAGTAAAAGCCACTCGATATTGGGGAATTCTTTGAACCACTTTGGCAACGCAGCTTTATCTTGCACATAGAGCCAAATGGCTTGTTGCTTGAACTGAAGATAATGAGAGCGCCCCTGATATCCCAAGCTGGTAAGCCCCGCCAGATGTACTGGGAAACCAAGCTGGTTTTGCAAGCACAACACCACATCCCACCACTCAGGATCACGCCCAGCCCGCACGTACACCCCGGTTCGTAATTTTTGTAACCAGTTACTATGCATGTACTTATTCGCTAGCGAGGGACTGATACCGTGTTTTGTCAGCCAGGATTGCAACACCAGAGAGCCCGGCGCAGTATTTTGCAAAAGCCAGTTTAATTTTGATGACATAGATTCACCCTTGGTGTAACAATATCACAAATAGTAAACTAAAAGATTGATGGTATGTCAATTTTAAAGACAATCTATCCAGCTACTACTGGATATGAAGAGCATAAAAATCGATGGTCACCCCTTTTTTGCAACACTAATTTTGATGAATGGGTACTCTGTTGAAAGTCAACCTCCATGGTAAGCGCCGTGCCCCAGTGCATGCAGTCACCGAGAAGGTATGGTGATAAATAGACGAGAAAATATTACTCAACAACCACCTACTAAAGTCGGTGGGTTAATGATTAACGGACTGAAAGTCCGGATACGCATCGGCTGAACGATGCGTCAATTGTCCATTCTGAACTTATCATCCGGATTCGGTTCAAAATGATGTGCCAGATAACCCTTTATCATTTCTTCCGTTAACTGGCCCACCGTGGTACAAAAATAGCCTCTGCCCCAAAAATGTCGACCCCAGTAGCGCTTTTTCAGATGCGAAAACTCTTCAAACAACTTATTCGCTGTCCTTCCCTTCAGTCTCCTCATGATTTCTGAGGGCGCCAAGGTTGGGGGACTACTCACCAGTATATGAACGTGATCTTGACTCACTACACCTTCTAATATCCTGATTTCAAATGCTTCACATGTCTGACGAACTAACTTTCGCACGCGTAGAGCAACTTCACCTGTCAACACTTTGTATCTGTACTTAGTTACCCACACAAAATGATATTCAATCTGAAATACCGTGTGGCTGTCATATCTGTAATCCATATTGCACCTCTCGTGCAACGCAGTATCGCAGCTAAAGCTGACCGACTAAAGTCGGTGGTTTTAACCTTTCATATGGAAAAATAAAAATTAATTCTTGCTAAATAAATCATTACGTGGCTATTATAGTCAATCGGTTTGGAACACAGACCTTATGAAAGCAGTTTTAGTAAAGCAGTCCTCAGTTCAAGCGTTATCCATAGATATCCTTCTTCATGAGCCTCCTCCTAAGTGCCCAATAAGTAAATCTCTGCAAAACAGGCCATGTTCGCCACATAAAGTGGCTCAAAATTAAAGGAAATATCTATGTCTAATAAAATGACTGGTTTAGTAAAATGGTTTGATGCTGGTAAAGGTTTTGGTTTTATCTCTCCGGAGGATGGCAGCAAAGATGTATTCGTACATTTCTCAGCGATCCAAGGTAACGATTTTAAAACCTTAGACGAGGGGCAAAAAGTGGAATTCTCCATTGAGAGTGGCGCTAAAGGCCCGTCTGCTGCCAATGTTATCGCGCTTTAACGGCCGATAAGTTCGCTAAAGCTTACAATAGCGATGAGGGCAATAGCCTGAGCAGTTAAGCTGTAGTGATAAAAAAACCCGCTTTCGTGAAGCGGGTTTTTTCGTATAGGGTCTCTAGATGAATGTTACCAATCAGAAACTATCTGAATTGTACAGTTGCTTGAGGGAAAATAAGAAGCCCAAAAGAGCAAATCTAATCATAGTGAAAAACATTAGACCAACAACTAGTTTCCAACCAACCCCCCCCGCTGTCAAGTCATCCTGAGAAACGTGAATAGAAATTTAGCATTAATTTTCGCATCAGGAAAACAAATTTCAGTTAATCGATGACTCTGCCAGTTCAGTAATTTTTCATAGGCCAATATCGCATTGCGTACTTCCTGATTAGGCGAAGAATGCTCCGCTTGTGCTGACCAACGCCCTCATAATTCGCCGATTTCAACCACCCGATTGAGTATGGCCGGAGTAATAGTGTAAGGAAGTCGGTAATCAGGCATGATAATTTCCTCTTAAATCGACTCGGATTAAAATAATACCTATATTTCTACGCAGTACTTTATATATTGAGCAGAATAAAGGTACAAGTTCGCTATTTTTCTTTGTCTGAATAAAAATAATACAAGCAGAAGTACAACATCGCGTAAGGAGTAATGATGAGCCAGAAAGAATATAAAGGTGGATGTTTATGTGGCAATATCAAGTTCATTGCTACCGGAATCCCCGACTTTCCTCACACCTGCTCGTGTACTATGTGCCAAAGACATTCTGGCGCATTGACACTCTGCTGGGTTGAATTTCCAAAAGAGGCGGTTCAATGGATTGGCGGGTCATGTATTAAATAGTTAGTTGCTGTGATATGCTTCCGGCTTTTTAAGGATGAAGCATGGCTAAAGTTGATGTCTATTGCCGTTATTGTCACCAATCAGAATAGGTCAAAGGACATGGAAAAGGAAATGGCGGACATCCTCGTTATCGCTGCTATATCTGCTGTAAGGTCTTTCAGTTAGAATACACCTACCAAGCCTGCAAACCCGGTGTTAAAAAGCAGATTATCGATATCGCGATGAATAACGGAGGAATTCGTGACACCGCCCGCCTCCTGAAAGTCGCTACAGCAACCGTCATGAAAACATTAAAAAACTCAGACCCCGAAATGTAACGACACTTCCCCTTGATGGAAAGAACATTCAGCTTATCTGCGAAATAGACGAGCAAGGGTCGTTTGTGGGGAACAAGAAAAATCAACGCTGGCTTTGGTATGCTTGGGAACCCCGGCTGAAGCGAATACTAGCCCATGTTTCGATCGCAGTAGAAAAACGTTAGACAAGCTCCTTGCCCTCTTATCGCCCTTTGATATTCGGTTTTATTGCACGGATGATTATGTTGTTTATGACAGCCTTCCCGAGAAAGAGCGCCTGACTGGAAAGACGTTTACTCAGCGTATAGAGAGAACGAACTTAACGCATCGTACCCGAATCAAAAGGTTGAATAGAAAAACCATCGGTTATTCAAAGTCGGCGGAAATGCACGATAAAGTGATAGGAACTTTTATTGAACGTGAACATTATTTTTAACACCAAGATCTAACTATTTAATACATGACCGGATATCAAGCTGAATCAGCGTCGGCCAGAAACTTTTATCTGACTGGGACCAAAGAGTTACGCGAGGGGATCAAAGCCACAGTAACCCCGAAAACAGTATCACCTGATATGATCAAGGGCATGACGCTTCCAATGTTCTTCGATTTCTTAGCCATTCATTTGAATGGACCCAAAGTAGGCGACCACCATTACGCCTTCAACTTGATTTTCCCAGATGTCGGTGAGAAATATACTTTAACTGTGAAAAACGGTGTCATGAATTACCTGCCTGGAACCGCTGAAAAAGTTGACAGCACGATCATACTTGATCGTAAAACGCTGGATAAAGTGGCGCTGGGAGAACTTACGCTGGATGAATTGCTTGAAAGCGGACAAGCTCAAATCGATGGACAAAAAGGAAAGTTCAAAGAAATGTTATCTTATATGGATAATTTTTATTTCTGGTTCCCTATTTCCGAACCGTAATGAAGTAAAAAGGCCCTAATGGGCCTTTTCATTATATTTTGGCATAGCACTGCTTTAACTCATCACTTTACTAATAATGGTGAGCAGTCAAGGATAGCAAAGCCTGTTAAGTTAATCAATGAAATTATCTGCACTTTTGTTATAGTCGGTAATACAATACACTGACTTACCGCGTCCACT
>NZ_JANAIF010000062.1 GCF_024721015.1 Xenorhabdus bovienii | reverse complement strand
AGCACTGGCATTTACTCTCGTTTGGTTACCAATGTGGGCTGATTGATTTATGAACATAAAACATCAACAGTCCCTAATACTTAAAAACAGCTAAGTTGATGAAAATTACTCATCATCTTCATGTTCGGCCATCTGTTTTTTCCCGCTTAAACTATATTCACGTAATTTATTCGCGATGGCTGTGTGAGAAACTCCTAGCCGTTTAGCCAGTTTTCGGGTGCTTGGATAATGACGGTAAAGGCGAATGAGTACAGAACGTTCAAAACGTTTACTAATCTCATCCAAAGAGCCTGCCAAAATATCGTCACTGAATGCAACCTCTGTCTCTAATTCAGGTAACTGAATATCCTGAGGGTGTAACTGGTGACCTTCAAACTGAGTGAGTGCCCGATAAATAGCATTGCGCAATTGTCTGACGTTTCCCGGCCAATGATAACTACACAAAAAGTGTTCCAGTTCATGAGCGAGTTTAGGCTTTTCCAACCCCTGTTCTTCAGCAAAGCGGGTAACAAAAAAATCCGCCAACGGCATGATATCCGCCTGACGTTCCCGCAAAGGAGGCAATGTAATAGTCAATACATTAAGCCGGTAATAGAGATCCTCCCTAAATTCCCCTTTCTGCACCAACTCGACCAAGTTTTTTTGAGTAGCGCAGATAATCCTGACATCAACTTTGACTTCATTATCTTCACCAACACGACGAAACGTCCCATCATTTAGAAAACGCAGTAACTTGATCTGCATTTGTGGCGACATTTCACCAATTTCATCCAACAGAACCGTGCCACCATTAGCCTGCTCAAAAAAACCTTTCTTACCTTCCAGTGCATTCGGGTAAGCCCCTGCGGCATAACCGAACAGCTCGCTTTCTGCAACATCATCCGGCATGGAAGCACAATTCAATCCTAGAAAAGGCTGTTTTCTTCTTGAACTCCGCAGGTGACAAGCTTTGGCAAATTCATCTTTTCCTGTTCCTGTATCACCAATCAGCAATAAAGGTGCATCCAGCATCGCTATTTTACGTATCTGCTCAACGACATGAACCATTTTCGGGCCGACAGCGACAATTTTGTCAAAAGCACTGTCATCACTCACAGTAAACTTTTTACTCGATGGGGCAAGAGCAACACGCGTGGTCGAACGAAGCATAATCACAGCCCCCACACATTTAACAGACTGATTTTCATCCGTTAATTGCATGGGAATAATATCCATGCAGTAATCTTGACCTTTGATGACTAAATTTGCCGAATGAGGTTGATGATGTTCACTCTCAAGCCAGCGGAGGAAATTGTAATTACTGATGAGGTGGCCAATATTTTTTTGACCAATTCTCTCTTTGTTGAGACCAAATAATACTAAAGATGCCGGATTAACCAGATCAATGTTTCCTTTCATATCAATAGAAAAAATGGGCTCAGGAACAGACTCCAGCAATGTCCACATTGCCCTGTGCTCTTTTTCTGACGGCATAAAAGCAACCGTCCTGACATCTATTACCCCGTTAATACGGCGAATTTCCGCCATCAATAAGCGAAAGGTGTTGAAATCAATTTGAGTAAAATTAAGGTAAATACGACGTGCAGGAGAAATCTCAATTCCTTTCAGGTCAATATTTCGTAAAACCAGTAAATCAAGTAGCTCGCGAGTCAACCCAATTCGATCCTGACAAGTAACTTCCAATCGCATTTATTCCGACCTTATTTACACGATGTTCATAACCGTCTGAAATGTTACCCGTTAAGATGCAATAGATGAAGCCCCCTGTCAGCAAAAGTTGACGATAAAACAGGGCGTCAAAATAACCACTATTTGATTACTGTGCTGTTCTCTGTTCTTTTTACTGCACTTTTCATCTTCGTCGGTAACGTGCTTTTAAGCTGAGTCATCAACTGGTGGCGGAAATCCCCCAGTTTTGGCTTATCACTATCAATCCACGGTAAAGGACGACACAGTTCCATTGCCTTGATACCCAAGCGTGCCGTCAGCAACCCAGCACCAATACCTTGAGCGGCACGCGCCGAAAGCCGGGCAGCAATGTCCTGTGACAGCCAATCCATACCAACTTCCCTGACCAGCTCCGATGCACCCGCAAAAGCTATATTCAGCAAGACTAATCGGAACAGGCGAATACGGCTGAAGTAGCCCAATTCGATCCCATATAGTGCCGCAATGCGATTAATAAGGCGAATGTTTCGCCATGCAATAAAGGCCATATCCACGATAGCCAGCGGACTGACAGCAATCATTAAAGCTGATTCCGCAGCCGAGCGGCTGATCTCCTTTTTAGCCTGAACATCCAAAACGGGCTGAACAAGTTTGCTGTACAACATGACGATTTCACGGTCATTGTGAGTCTCATGTACCGCAGCCTGCCAACGTTGCAATGCCGGATGTTGCTGCCCGATCCCAGCCTGCTCCGCCAAGTTCTCGCAAAATTGACGCCCTTTACCTATACCGTGACTTTGCAATAATGACTTCGCTATATCGCGCTCTTCCGTTCGTTGACGCAAACGATAAAGACGCCGCCATTCGCTTATTACAGTACCTATGCCTGCAAAAACAATCATACTGCCTGCGGCGGCCACACCCAGCGAAATCCAATCGTGTTGCTGCCATGATTGGTATATCCATTGAATAAACTGCGCAACCACACTAATACCCAACAACAGAACCGCACCGGAAAAAACTTTTCGCCAAAAACTACGCTTTGGTTTCAGAGCGGCATTGACTGCGCCTTCAAACTCGCTTTCTTGCTCTTCTGCTTCCCGTTCAGGCGCGACTGGACAGAACTCATTTTCCTGTCCATTGAATTCTTTCTGAGATTTCAATGAGGGTTCCGACTGTGTTTGTAAACGATCGTCGAAATCAATTCTCGGTTTCAAGGGATCAGTCATGTTAGTTTATCTCCCAATAAAAACTCCATCGCACTGTCCATGCGGATGTGGGGTAACGGTGTATCTACATTTACTTGTTTTGGCCGAAAAGATTCAAAATTAAACCCTTGTTTTTGCCAGAAATCACTGTTCGGTAAACGCTGTGGCACCTCTCCCGGGAAAAACGTCAGTAATTTATCATCTGACAACCGATTTCCCTTGATAGCGGGGATTTTTTCACCATCGTGAAGCACGATACCACTTTCAGTAGCCTGAACAGATGCTAAACCAACACAATCCATGCTGATCCCTTCAAAGGCCGCATTCTGCCACGCTTCCTGAACTAATTGCTGTAAGAGAGATATGAGGTTAACGTGTTGATCAGCGGTCACGTGATCAGACTTGCTTGCTGCAAACATCAATTTATCAATGCAAGGTGAAAATAAGCGGCGAAATAAGGTTCGCTTACCGTAATGAAAACTCTGCATGAGCTGTGCCAGAGCCAGACGCATGTCGTTAAAAGCCTGTGGACCGCTGTTTAATGGCTGCAAACAATCAACCAGAACAATTTGTCGATCAAAACGGAGAAAGTGCTCTTTATAAAAACCTTTTACAATGTGATCGCAGTAATAGGCAAATCGTTCCCGCAACATACCAATATTGGTATGTTTATCCGCCTTGGACAGTTGTGGCTCCCCAATTCCGTTAATATCCGGCCACGGAAAAAATTGTAGCGCCGGTGCCCCTGCCAGATCACCCGGTAATATGAAACGACCCGGCTGAATAAAATGCAACCCCTGCGTTTTGCATTGATGCAGATAATCCGTATAAGCCTGTGCGATTCTGGCAAGCAAATTTTCATCGGCAGGTGCTAGAGGATCGCACTGTTGGCATAATTCGAGCCATGGTTTAGCCCAATCTGCCCTTTCCCCTTTCAGCATACCGTTCATCTGTCGTGACCATGCCAGATAACTCTGTTCCAGCATCGGTAAATCCAGTAGCCATTCTCCCGGATAATCAACGATTTCCAGATACAGGGTGGAAGTTTCTTTAAGATAACGAAGCAGGGAATCTTCAGAGCGATAACGCAGAGCCAGACGGATTTCACTCACGCCCTGTGTTGGTATTGGCCAATAAGGTAGTGTGTCGCGCAATGC
This sequence comes from Xenorhabdus bovienii, assembly GCF_024721015.1. Taxonomy (GTDB): domain Bacteria; phylum Pseudomonadota; class Gammaproteobacteria; order Enterobacterales; family Enterobacteriaceae; genus Xenorhabdus; species Xenorhabdus bovienii. The sequence continues at coordinate 17,206 of NZ_JANAIF010000062.1, read as the reverse complement.
TGCAATATTTTCATCATAAGCAAAACGGGGAACACCAAAATCCCGTTGAGGCACCCGCTTCACACCAAGTAAACGTCCATCCCGCACAGCAGAAAACAACGGCAATCTAGCCCCGCTGTGGACATGAAGAAGCTGGTTCACCAAAGAAGTAATAAATGCCGTTTTTCCACTGCGGCTTAATCCTGTCACCGCCAGCCGCAAATGACGGTCTACTCCACGATTAACAAGGGATTTCAATTCGTTTTGCAACCGTTTCATGTTTCTCCTAAATGGAATACCGTGACTCAATTTATATCCGGCCTGGTAACATCAACAGAATTATTGCCAAAATTTGGCATCTTCACTGTCGTTACTGGCCAGATTTCATATTTATCTATGGCTTAGATGCTATTACATAAAGCTTGCCACGGTTAAAGCTGACGAAAACGGCTACGCACACTGTAGGTATCAGAGGTGATATAGCGCTCCATCTGACGCAGGCGCGCTTCACTTGCTTTCAGTTGGTAATCAACTTCATCCAGTATATTTTGTCCCGATGGCCCCTTATTTACGTCCTCTGCCTGATATCCCGCTGGCGCGGGATCCATAACAAAGGTCAAGATAATATAGGCCAATACCGTGAAGCCAAATAATCCAAAGAACAACGATAATACCGTGATGGTACGCATGAGCGGAACCGGTACATTAAAATAACTCGCCAGCCCTGCACAAACTCCTTTCACCATCCCCTGCTCTGGAAGACGGTAAAGTTTCCGGCGGTAAGTATTCGACATTATGATTGTCTCCAGTTTGGATGCTCTGCATCAAGTATCTCTTCCAGCGTTTTAATTCGCTCCTGCATATGCCGTGCATTCTCTGCCAATTGCTCCAAACGCTGAATTTCATTGCTCCCTAACTGACCCCGACTCTGGTTACTATAGTGCAACCACAACCAGATGGGTAAAACAAAAAGCACGAAGAGGATCAGTGGGATTCCAAGAAATATATAGCCCATTATCTTTCCTTAAATGGTGAGTCAATGATTAGTCATTGTGAATCTTTGACACTCATTTTAGCTTTCAAGGCTGCCAATTGTGCACTAATTTCGTCATCCGCTTTTAATTCTGTAAATTGCTGCTCCAGTGATTTCTGTTTGCCCAGCCCAATAGCTTCCGCTTCTGCCTCCATATGATCAATTCGACGCTCAAACTGTTCGAAACGTGCCATAGCTTCATCAATTTTACCGCTGTCCAGTTGGCGGCGTACTTCACGGGAAGATGCGGCTGCCTGATGGCGCAGGGTCAGTGATTGTTGTCTTGCACGCGCTTCTGTCAGTTTGTTTTCCAATTCAGTTACTTCCCCTTTAATACGTCCAAGGGTTTCATCCAGAATAGACAGTTCGTTTTTCAACGCGTCAATCAAATTGCTGATTTTCTGTTTTTCAATCAAAGCGGCGCGAGCCAGATCTTCTTTTTCTTTACTTAACGCCAGTTCGGCTTTTTCCTGCCAGCCTTCTATTTGATTCTCACCAGTACCGATACGACGCAAAAGCTGTTTTTTCTCTGCTAATGTGCGGGCCGATGTTGAACGGATTTCCACCAGCGTATCTTCCATTTCCTGAATCATCAGGCGGATCATTTTCTGCGGGTCTTCTGCTTTATCCAGCAGGGAAGAGATATTGGCGTTAACGATATCAGCAAAACGAGAAAAAATACCCATAGTCATAAACCTCTTTCATTAGAATGTATGTATGTTATGCCTGTGTACTGTTAAAACGGATACACTGTAAGACAAGTAAATACAATATACGTGCCAACTTTCATATTTAACTTATCAAATTGAATTATCTGATATAATTTTTCTTTAACTTTTTAACATCATGGTTTAGGGTAGTTAAATTAACCAATTATTGGCGAAAAATACTATGCATCAATTCATTGATAACCTATTAGGCGAAGCAAACTGTTTTATTGAAGTTCTGGAGCAAGTCTCTGCACTTGCAAAATTAAATAAACCCGTTTTGGTGCTGGGAGAACGAGGAACGGGCAAGGAATTAATTGCACGCCGTTTGCACTACCTTTCTCCACGCTGGCAAGGCTCTTTTATTTCCCTCAACTGTGCCGCACTTAATGAAAATTTGCTGGATTCTGAGCTGTTTGGCCATGAAGAGGGTGCATTTACGGGCGCACGTTCCAAACATCAAGGACGTTTTGAGCGTGCCGATGGTGGAACGCTGTTTCTTGACGAATTGGCCACCGCACCTATGCAGGTACAGGAAAAGCTACTGCGGGTAATTGAATACGGCCATCTTGAGCGGGTGGGAGGCAATCAGTCGCTACAGGTAGATGTACGATTGATCTGTGCAACCAACGAAGATCTACCTGCCATGGCTGCCCGTGGAAAATTCAGAGCTGACTTGCTCGACAGGCTGGCATTTGATGTTGTCCAAATCCCGCCACTGCGCCAAAGGCAGCAAGATATCATGTTACTGGCACAACACTTTGCCATTCAAATGTGCCGAGAGTTGAACCTGTCGTTCTTCCCCGGATTTACCGATGAAGCCAAGCAACAGTTACTTACTTATCACTGGCCCGGCAATATTCGTGAATTGAAGAATGTGATAGAACGCTCTATTTATCGACACAGAGATAATGAAAAAGAATTAGATACCATCATTATCAATCCCTTTGCATCATCACAAATATTTTCTTCACAAATGTCTATTCCTGCGTGTAATCATAATAAAGTGACGCCTTATTCCCTCCCCAACTTACCTTTCGATTTAAGACAGTGGCAAAATGACAGCGAAAAACAGTTGATTATACAGGCATTGGAAAAAAGCCAGTTCAGCCAGAAAAAAGCGGCTGGGAAACTCAACCTGACCTACCATCAACTACGTGGATTAATCAAAAAACACCATATCAACATTCATGTCATGGATTAAAAGGGAAGATAAATTAGAAGATAAAGGGATAAAAAAATAGCCAGCACCCGAGCTGGCTAATAAAAACACTGGAAGCAATGTGAGCAATGTCGTGCTTTTTCTGAGAAAACATATTTAGTATCACAAGATGTCTCTCCAAAGCACGATATAAATGATAATGTTTCTCAATGCGATTTGTAAAGTGTTTTATTGAGAATTTTTCTCATTATAGTGATCTACTCGTTGTTTTTGAGCAGAAAGCGTTAATTAAGTTACAATGCACAAACTCTTTTTTATGATTGATGTTTTATATGCGCTATTTGATTTACTGGATCATATTATTGCTTTCAGCATCCACACTGGCTGCTGACAATGTTATTCCAGAAAAGACTAAAGCTACTCACGAAGCGATTCCTGACGACACATTGGATAATTTATCCTATGTGTCGGCTGCCTTGCGGCAGAATGGTTTTATTTATTGCGTTAACGGTAATCTGAGTACTTTTAACCCTCAGATGGCTATCAGCGGCCTGACTGTGGATACTCTGGCTGCCCAGATGTATGATCGTCTTTTAGGTGTTGACCCTCTGACCTATCGTTTGATACCAGAACTGGCTTCCCGCTGGGAAGTGCGGGACAACGGGGCAACATACCGCTTTTACCTGCGCCATAATGTCGCTTTCCAATCAACGGACTGGTTTACGCCAACCCGTACCATGAATGCCGATGATATTGTTTTCAGCTTCCGTCGCTTATTCGACAAAACGCACTATTACCATTATGTCAACGGTGGGCATTACCCCTATTTTGATAGTTTGCAATTTGGTGATTCTGTATTGAGTATTCAAAAAATCGATAAATATACAGTCGAATTTCGCCTTAATGCACCTGATGCGTCGTTTCTCTGGCACTTGGCAACTCACTATGCCCCAATATTGTCTGAGGAGTATGGGCAGAAACTGCATAAGATAAATCGACAGGAACAAATTGATTGGAAACCAGTCGGAACAGGGCCATTCATGCTGGAAGATTATCGGGCAGAACAATTTATTCGACTTATCCGTCATGATAAATATTGGAAAGGCAAGCCACACATGGAACAGGTTGTTATAGATGCCGGTGCCGGCGGCACAGGCAGAATTTCTAAACTGCTGACGGGGGAATGTGATGTATTGGCCTATCCTCCTGCCAATCAGTTCAGTGTGCTGCATGATAATCCAAACCTGCACCAGACATTACGCTCAGGTATGAATATCGCCTATCTTGCGTTCAATACCAGCAAACCACCGCTGGACAAGCTAGCAGTTCGTCAAGCCATTGCGTATGCCATCAATAATCAGCGACTGATGAAATCCATCTATTATGGCACAGCTGAAACAGCTGCCTCAATTTTACCACGCGCATCATGGGCTTATGATAATAGTGCGGAAATCACCGAATACAATCCCGAAAAATCCCGAAAAATGCTAACTGAGCTGGGATTAAATGGATTAGAACTGACATTGTGGGTGCCAACGGCTTCACAATCTTATAATCCGAGCCCATTGAAAATGGCAGAACTGATTCAGGCAGATTTGGCACAGGTTGGTATTAAGATGTCTATCCGTCCTGTCGAAGGCCGTGCTCAGGAAAACCAACTGATGGATAAAACCCATGACATGACTCTAGCAGGCTGGTCTACTGACAGTAACGATCCTGACAGTTTTTTCCGACCACTATTGAGTTGTGCAGCCATCTCTTCCCAAACCAACCTGAGCCGCTGGTGCGACTCAACCTTTGATGATTCACTCCATCAAGCCTTATTAAATCAGCAGCTTGCATCACGTATTGAAAACTATCATATTGCCCAGCAAATCCTTGCCCAGCAATTACCTGTATTACCATTAGCTTATCCAACACGATTACAGATATTTCGTTATAACATTAAAGGATTAGTATTGAGCCCGTTTGGCAATAGCTCCTTTGCCGGAGTCTACCGCGTACAGGAAACGACCACGCCGACTGGAAATAAAAAGGAAAGCAAATGATTATTTATATTCTGCGTCGTTTGCTGCTTCTGCTTGTGACGCTGTTTTTTCTTTCATTAATCAGTTTCAGCCTGATGTATTTCACGCCTCATGGACCTTTGAGCGGTGCATCACTGACTGACGCCTATGTATTCTATTTCCACAGCCTGTTACAGTGGGATTTTGGCATTTCCAGCATTAACGGCGAACGCATTATTGAACAATTGTACGGCGTTTTTCCTGCAACCATGGAGCTTTGTATTCTCTCTTTTTCTATGGCGTTATTAATCGGCATTCCTTTGGGGATCATTGCTGGCGTCTGGCGCAACAAAAAGGCAGATATAATCATCAGTACATTTGCTCTATTGGGTTTTTCCATCCCTGTTTTCTGGTTGGCCCTGCTACTCACTCTCCTCTTTTCACTGTATTTGGGATGGCTGCCAGTCTCAGGACGATTTGATTTACTGTATCGGATGGAGCAAGTGACAGGTTCCGCACTGGTTGATGCCTGGCTGTCCAAGGAGCCTTATCGCAATGAGATGATCTTGAATGTCATTTTGCACATGATTTTACCCGTAATCACACTGGCCGTTGCACCCATGACCGAAGTCATTCGTTTAATGCGCAACAGTACAGAGGAAGTCTCGGCATCAAACTATATCAAATCGGCCGCCACTCGCGGATTATCACGATTGACGATTATTCGGCGCCATTTGTTGCATAATGCCCTGCCCCCCATTATTCCTAAACTGGGATTACAATTTTCAACCATGCTCACGCTAGCAATGGTAACAGAACAGGTATTCAACTGGCCGGGTTTGGGACACTGGCTCATCATCGCCATTCGCCAGCAGGATTATTCAGCCATCTCGGCTGGCGTGATGGTGATCGGAGCTTTGGTTATTTCAGTGAATGTGCTGACTGATATTATTGGCGCGATAGCTAATCCCCTGAAGCATAAGGAATGGTATGCCCTTAGATAATTTCTACCGTGAAAAGAAAATGCCTTCTCCACTGAAAGTCATCTGGCGTTTTTTCTATGCTGATATACTGGCAATGACGGGCTTTTATGGGGTACTGATTTTAATTGCATTAAGTCTTTTGGGTGGGCAAATTGCCCCATATCAACTTGATCAGCAATTTATGTACCAGCTTATGCCCCCGTCATGGTCACACCACGGGAATGTCGCCTTTTTCCTTGGAACCGATGATCTCGGGCGAGATATTTTCAGTCGTTTGCTGATTGGTACGTCTTCCACATTTGGAGCGGCATTAATTGTGACTGCCGCAGCGGCAATTGCTGGATTAGCTATCGGTAGCCTTGCTGGTATGACCCATGGGCTGAAGTCTGCTGTCTTGAACCATATTCTTGAGACGTTACTTTCAATTCCCTCACTGTTACTGGCTATCATTATCGTGGCTTTTGTAGGAGCCAGTCTGCAACATGCAATGATTGCTATCTGGCTGGCATTACTGCCAAGGATAGTACGCACAATTTATACTGCTGTACACGATGAGTTGGATAAAGAGTATATTATCGCAGCACGTCTGGATGGTGCTTCAAATTATCGTATTTTGCGCTATGCCGTCTTTCCTAATATTACGGCGGCGATAGTCAGTGAATTAACCCGCACTCTCTCTATCGCTATCCTTGATATTGCTGCGTTAGGCTTTCTCGATCTAGGTGCTCAATTACCCTCACCTGAATGGGGAGCCATGCTGGGAAATTCATTGGAACTCATTTATTCTGCCCCTTGGACCGTCATGTTACCCGGTGCTGCCATTACGCTCAGTGTCTTACTGGTTAATTTACTCGGTGACGGCCTGCACCGCGCCATTAATGCAGGAGTCGAATAATGCCTCTACTCGATATCCGAAATCTCACCATTGAATTCATGACGTCAGAAGGCCCCGTTAAAGTGGTTGACCGTATGAGTATTTCACTGACAGAAGGTGAAATACTCGGATTAGCTGGCGAGTCAGGATCTGGTAAAAGTTTGATTGCCAAGGCTATCTGTGGTGTCACGAAAGACAACCTCAGCGTCACCGCAGACCGTTTTCGTTTCAACGACATTGACTTATTGCGCCTGACGTTAAGACAACGTCGGAAAGTAATCGGACACAACATTTCGATGATTTTTCAAGAACCGCAGTCATGCCTTGATCCATCAGAAAGTATTGGCAAACAGCTCATTCAGTCCATCCCGGGCTGGACCTATAAGGGCCGCTGGTGGCAGCGATTCAATTGGCGAAAACGGCGTGCCATCGAACTGCTGCATCGGGTTGGGATTAAAGATCACTATGCCATCATGCACTGTTATCCTTATGAGTTAACGGATGGAGAATGTCAGAAAGTGATGATTGCCATTGCACTCGCCAACCAGCCACGACTGCTGATTGCGGATGAACCCACCAACGCAATGGAGCCAACAACACAAGCCCAGATATTCCGCTTACTATCGAGCCTAAACCAGAACAACAACATGACAATCTTGCTGATTAGCCATGATCTGCAAATGATGAGCAAACTGGTCAAGCGCATTAATGTACTGTATTGCGGTCAAACAGTGGAAAGTGCCACACCCGATGAATTGCTAGTGACACCTCATCATCCTTATACTCAGGCACTTATTCGCTCAATTCCTGATTTTGGCAATCCATTGCCTCATAAAGGCCGTTTGAATACTCTATCAGGGGCTATTCCATCACTGGAGCATTTACCGATAGGATGCCGCTTAGGACCTCGTTGTCCCTATGCCCAGAAAACCTGTATTGAAACCCCACGTTTACGGGGAGTTAAAAATCATGTCTTCGCCTGTCATTTCCCCTTGAACATGGAGGAACAGTAATTGGTTGAAACATTACTGGAAGTTAAAAATCTGACTAAAACATTCCGCTACCGAACCGGACTGTTTCGCCATCACCACCTTGATGCTGTAAAGCCCGTGAGCTTTACTTTGCAGCCCAAAAAAACGCTGGCAATCATTGGTGCGAATGGCTCCGGTAAATCCACGCTGGCAAGAATGCTGTCAGGTGTTATCGAACCAACTTCGGGCGATATCCTGATTAATAACCATAAACTGGCCTATGGGGATTACAGCTATCGCAGCCAACGTATCCGCATGATTTTCCAAGACCCCAGTACATCATTGAATCCCCGTCAGCGTATTGGACAGATTCTAGATGTGCCGTTGCTCTTGAATACGGAACTTTCTTCTTCTGAGCGAGAGAAGCAAATCAACCAGACATTACGTCAAGTTGGTTTGCTGCCAGATCATGCCTACTATTATCCGCACATGCTCGCTTCAGGTCAGAAGCAGCGCGTGGCATTGGCACGGGCGCTGATATTGCAACCGCAAATTATTGTTGCAGATGAAGCATTGGCTTCTCTTGATATGTCCATGCGTTCCCAAATCATTAACCTGATGTTGGAGCTGCAAGAGAAGCACGGCATTGCCTATATCTATGTCACCCAACACCTCGGCATGATGAAACACATCAGTGATCAGGTACTGGTAATGCATCAGGGAGAAGTGGTAGAACGTGGCAATACAGCGGAAGTACTGGCCTCACCATTACACGATATTACACGTAAACTGATATCCAGCCATTTTGGCGAACCACTGTCCGCCGAAGCATGGCGGCAGGATATCACCTAATATTTTTTACTGGGCGTGTTTTATTCACTGCTCGGAGCAGCGTGGGAAACTCACCACATTTTTCTCCAGCGTGGTAGAATCGTCCCCGTTTATTAACAACAAATACCCTAGTTATAGTAAGTATATATTTTTGTTACTCCACAATATAACTCTGGTGTTGACCACTAAGAACAATAAGGATACTGCTATGGGTTTCATGACCGGCAAGCGCATTCTCATTACTGGCGTCGCCAGCAAACTGTCTATCGCTTATGGAATTGCCAAGGCAATGCACGATCAGGGAGCTGAGCTGGCTTTTACCTACCAGAATGACAAGTTGAAACTTCGTGTCGAAGAATTCGCTGCATCATTGGATTCGAACATCATTCTGCCATGTGATGTGGCTGAAGATGAAAGTATTGACGCATTATTCGCTGAACTAGGTAAAGTATGGCCTAAGTTTGACGGCTTCGTTCACTCTATTGGTTATGCTCCTGCTGAGCAGCTTGATGGTGATTATGTTAATGCCGTCAACCGTGAAGGTTTCAAAATTGCACATGATATCAGCGCATACAGCTTCGTCGCTATGGCGAAATCATGCCGTAACATGTTGAATCCTAACTCAGCCCTGCTCACTCTGAGCTATCTGGGTGCAGAACGTGCAATCCCTAATTACAACGTAATGGGTCTGGCAAAAGCTTCTCTGGAAGCTAATGTACGTTATATGGCGAATGCAATGGGTGCTGAAGGTGTTCGTGTTAACGGTATTTCCGCAGGCCCAATTCGTACACTAGCGGCATCTGGCATCAAGGATTTCCGCAAAATGCTGGCACACTGCGAAGCGGTAACACCTATTCGCCGTACTGTAACAACAGAAGATGTAGGTAATGCAGCCGCATTCCTGTGTTCTGATCTAGCTGGCGGTGTGACAGGCGAAATTCTGCACGTCGATGGCGGTTTCAGTATCGCTGCCATGAATGAGTTGGAATTGAAATAATTTCAATAACTCATTGATATCTTAAAATAAGCCTAGTGATAACTGTATTTCTGGGCTTATTTCTTTCCCACCATCTCTGTATCATCTTCATCTATCCTCATATTGTTCTAATTTACACTTTACTTGGAATGCTGCGCCGACAGATACCACATCCAATTTATTACCAGTTAATGTAAGATAAATTGATAACATAAAAACTTGACTGGTGTTCTTTCGTTTTCCTGCATTTCTATATTAAGGACTTGATTAAGGAGCAACATATGAAACTGTACTATGCACCGGGAGCTTGTTCACTCTCTCCTCACATTATTCTCCGCGAAACTGGGCTAGATTTCAGCCTCATAAAGGTAAATTTAAAAGATAAAACAACAGAAAATGGAACTGATTTTTTCAAAGTCAATCCCAAGGGACAAGTTCCAGCACTGGTTCTCGACAATGATGTCATTCTCACGGAAGGGTCTGCAATTGTGCAATATATTGCGGATCAAAAACCAGACAGAAATCTAATCGCGCCAGCGGGTACTTTGGAACGCTACCAACAAATCGAATGGCTGAGTTATGTCGCCAGCGAAATACATCAAAGCTTCTGGGCATTCTCTCCAGCAATGGAGGCACCAGAGAGCTATCGTTCGATTACCCGACAGAAATTACTGCAAAAATTTACTTATCTTGATGGTATTTTGTCAAAACGCTCGTATATTGCGGGCGATCATTTTACAGTCATAGATGCTTATCTCTTCACAACCTGTGGCTGGACACCTGATATAACACTGGATTTGTCTGAACTCAGCCATTTGAGTGCCTATCTGCAAAATATCAGACAGCGCTTACATGTTCAAGATGCTTTAAAAGCAGAAGGGTTAATTTAAATCTGAGAATTGTCGCTTCCGGTGCGCCAAAAAAATAATTTAAGCTACCGGAAGCATAACTTCACCGACAATCTTGATTGTCAGCCAATTTGCACAGCTCTGAATTGATGTGTTGGAGTAACCATCTTATCTTGAGCGGCAATGATCTGTAGCTCATATTCCCCTCTCTTTTGAGTCTCCAGCATCACTTCGTAGACTGCTGATGCAACATGTTCCAGCGCGGCTTGTAATGCTTCATCTGTTAATGATGTACTTTTCAGTAAATTGACGAGCAACAAACCACTCGTTAAATCACCAACACCCACAGGTTGACGTTCACCCGTATTAATCAATGGACGACTAATATGCCAACTATGTTCTTTAGTCACCAAAAGCATTTCAAAGCGATCTGCTCGGTAGCCTGCACGACTGAGGTGTTTGACTAAAACAATCTCTGGGCCTTTTTCGCATAATGCGCGGGCTGCGGATATAGCTTGTTCTACATTTTCGATTTTCCGCATGCTCAACGTTTCAAGCTCCAGTAAATTAGGAGCAATGATATCGCTGATGGGTAATGCTTTTTCACAGAGGAATTCAGCAACCCCAGGAGCGACAATACACCCTTTTTCTGGATGTCCCATCACGGGATCACAGAAATACCATGCTTCGGGATTGGCTTGCTTAACCTGTTTTACAATATCAAGAATATAGTTTCCCTGTTCCGCAGAACCAATGTAACCACTCAGTACCGCATTGCAGGAAACTAATTTATCAATCTCACCAATTCCCTGGGTAATTTCAGCCAAATGCTCTGGCGGCATAACACAACCACGCCATTGAGGATATTGGGTATGGTTGGAAAATTGAACCGTATTCAATGGCCATACGTTCACTCCCATTCGACGCATTGGAAAAACAGCAGCACTGTTTCCAGCATGACCAAAAACAACATGAGACTGAATTGAAAGAACATTTTTCATGATAAGGCCTAATTTATTATTTTATGATTCATGAGCGGCTTATTAACAAGTCGAATTTTTTAAGGGCAACATTGCTGTTGCCCTTAACTTTGTTTTTCACTATGTCTTTAACTACAACTACGTCTTTATGAATTATTTCCAGTTGATAAGGCAATAATGCTTTTTACCACGACGTAACAAAGTATAACGCTCAAACAAACGATCGCTGTCCGCGAACGTATATTCAGCATCGGATTGTTTTTCACCATTGATGGAAACCGCATTAGAACCGATCATGGTACGAGCTTGACCACGGGAAGGTACTAGCCCAGCGGTGACCAGAGCTTGTTGCAAATCAGCGTCTTTTTCCAGTTCAATCGCTGGCATACCATCTTGCGCCAATTGAGCAAGATCTTCTTCAGTCAAGTCTGCAACAATGCCAGAGAACAGGCTATCAGTAATGCGCTTCGCCGCAGCAAGACCGGCTTCACCATGTACCATACCCGTCACTTGCTCTGCCAATACATATTGAGCGCGCGGAGCCTTACCGCTGTTCTTATCTTCTTCTCCCAAAGCATTAATCTCTTCAATGCTCATAAAAGTAAAGAACTTCAGGAAGCGATAAGCGTCTGCATCCGCGGTACTAATCCAAAATTGGTAGAATTTATACGGGCTGGTTTTCTTTGGATCTAACCAAACTGCACCACCTTCTGTCTTACCGAATTTAGTACCATCAGATTTAGTGATCAGTGGCACTGTCAAACCGAAAACTTGTTTCTGGTGTAAGCGGCGCGTTAAGTCGATACCTGAAGTAATGTTGCCCCATTGGTCTGAACCGCCAATCTGCAATTCAACACCATATTTTCCATTCAGGTTAGCAAAGTCATACGATTGCAACAGGTTATAAGAAAACTCAGTGTACGAAATACCAACATCATCACGATGTAGACGCTGCTTTACCGCTTCTCTGTTGATCATCTGATTAACGGAGAAATGCTTTCCGATATCACGCAGGAAAGTAAGCACATCCATTTCCCCAAACCACTCATAGTTATTGGCAATTTCCGCACGGTTTTCACCACAATCGAAATCGAGGAATGGTGAAACCTGTTTACGAATTTTTTCAACCCACTCTTTAACGGTCTCTTCTGTATTTAATTTGCGTTCAGTTGCCTTAAAACTTGGATCGCCAATCAAACCTGTCGCACCACCTACCAACGCAATAGGCTTATGCCCGGTCAGTTGGAATCGTTTTAAACACAGCAAGGGAACCAGATGCCCCAAATGCAAGCTGTCAGCGGTAGGATCGAAGCCGCAATAGAGAGAAACCGGACCTTGCGCCAGCCTCTCTGCTAACGCTTCTTCATCCGTTACCTGGGCAACAAGGCCCCGATCTTGCAGTTGTTTTATCAGGTTATTGCTAAACATCAATGGCTCCATCGGTTTGTATACTTTACCTATATAATGACCTATATAAGTAACTCGTTATAAATTGCGTGCTATAGCATAAAACGCCAGTAATTTAAGTGCCAGTATTAAAAACAGTAATTAATCTCTTAGGGTGCAAGGCGATCAATATGCCATTCTTCGCCTTCCCGCTGGTATAAGAAGCGATCGTGAAGGCGATACGCGCCTCCCTGCCAGAATTCCACAGAATCGAATTCGACTTTAAATCCTCCCCAGAAACTGGGTAGCGGCACTTCTCCACTCTGGAATTTCTGTTTCAACTCCAGAAATTTACCTTCTAGAATGCCTCTAGTAGAAATACGGGAAGATTGTTGTGACACCCATGCAGCGATTTGGCTATCCCTTGGGCGGCTATGAAAATATTTCACGACCTCTGTAGGAGATAAGCGCTCAGCTTTGCCAAGGAAACTGACCTGCCGTTCAAGCTGATACCACGGAAAATGGAGGCTGATTCGGTTATTCTGGGTCAGATGCTTCGCCTTGCGGCTACCAAGGTTGGTATAAAAAACCAAGCTACGGGCATCAAAATGTTTTAATAAAACAATACGTTGGTAAGGCTGACCGTGTTCATCAACTGTAGCAATGCACATTGCCGTAGGGTCAAGGAGTTTGGCTTCACAAGCCTGTTTCAACCAAAGTTCAAAAAGTTCAATCGGTTCTTTAGTAAGATCCTTCCGCCTCAATCCGCCACGTATATATTCGCGGCGCAGGTCTGCAATACCCGTTTCATTATGTTCTGACATTTCTAACTCTCAATTTCTTAGTGAGTATTAACATATCATTGTTATCTGCTGGCAACAGGATAAATTGCCCCTAAAATCGTTTCCCTGTCCGCACCCGTTACTGACGGCAAGTTACCCGACAATCCAGACATAGTGCGGAATGCCAGCCAAGCAAATGCCAGTGCTTCCATATCATCACCACTCAACCCATATTTGTCGGTAGTAGCAACTTCAGTAATTGGCAATAAAGCAGATAAGCGGCTCATTACACGTGGATTTCGTGCCCCACCTCCGCAGACAAGCAAGCGTTCACACCCACCACTCAACACTACCTGCTGTGTAATACTTACCGCGGTTAGTTCAGCCAGCGTTGCCTGAATATCTACAGATGAGACGTCGGGAAAATCTGTCAACTGTTTTTCCAACCATGCCATATTGAAGTACTCACGCCCCGTACTCTTCGGTGCAATACGTGCAAAATAAGGATCAGAAATCATTTTCTGGAGCAAGCGTTGATTGACTGTTCCTTCATTTGCCCACTGAGCATCCTTATCATAAGGTAACTGCTTATGCCGCCATATCCAGGCATCCATCAGCATATTCCCTGGCCCAGTATCATATCCTTTAACAGCAGAATCTGGCAGAAGTGCGGAGATATTTGCGATCCCGCCAATATTCAGAATAATGCGTCTTTCTGTTGGATGCCCGAGAACCGCCATATGAAATGCAGGTACTAAAGGTGCGCCCTGACCACCATAAGCCATATCACGCCGCCTGAAATCGCCCACAGTAGTAATATTGGTCAATGCAGCGACACGATTATTATCACCGATTTGCATAGTAAAGGGTTTTTCGCCGTCTGGTTCATGCCATACTGTCTGCCCATGACAGCCAACTGCTGTAATGTCGCTTGCGGTTAGCCCAGCTTTGTCCATCAGACCTTTTACTGCTTCGGCAAAAAGTGTTCCAAGTTCATAGTCAAACTGACCAACCATAGATAATGTCGTCTGTTGACCTTGACAGATGGAAAGCAATTTTTGCTTAAGCTCTTGTGGAAATGGGTGAGAATAACTCACTTGCTGTGCAACAACTTTATCGCTAATCGCCGCCAGAACAACATCAACTCCATCCATGCTAGTACCAGACATGACACCGATATAACGTCCTGACTTCATAAATACTCCCCTATTTAAAGAGTGGATTACATTTCGTTCGTAGATTACATTTAATCTTACATAAACTATGAAACACATCTATTTGGACTATATATGTTTAGCAGTCAATATCAGAGATAAAATCTGAGTTTTGGAGAGTCCTTCACAAAACATGCTAAACTTTTGGTCAGGAATTATTCCTTTAGGAGTTCGTCTTCATTATTTATTATTTATCGAGAAATGAGCTGTTAGTGTATCGGCAATTAGTAGCCAGCAAATTTGTTATGACTGTTGCTGGCAATAGTAGCCTAATGCTTGGTTGTAGGTTTATTATCAGGCTTTCCCATTGGGCATTAAAATTAGGAGTAACTATGTTCAAACGTTTCCTGGTTGGTGCAGTTGTAGTAACAACATTGTCTGGTTGCGCAGACATGGGAGCACTTTCTAGTGATACCTACTCTATTGATCAAGCCAAACAAGTTCAAAACGTAACCTACGGCACTATTCTATCTGTACGTCCTGTGTATATTAAAGGTGCTCAGGCTGGTAACCCAAACATGCTGGGTTTGATTGGTGGTGCTGTTTTAGGAGGGTTATTGGGTAACACGGTCGGTGATGGTACAGGCCAAAGACTTGCTACGGCCGCAGGTGCTATTGCTGGTGGAGTGGCTGGCCAGGGGATTGAAGGGGCCATCAATAAAACGAAAGGTGTCGAATTAGATATTCGCACGGATAGCGGAAGAAATATCGTTGTAGTACAGAAACTGGATCAAGTCGTATTCAGCAAAGGACAACGTGTCAAGATCGCTGACGGTGGAAATTCGACTACAGTATCACCACTCTGACATCATTAGTTCACGTACAATCAAACAAAAAAATCGCGGCTTGCCAGTATCTGCTGGACCGCGATTTTCTCTTCATCGGTTAATTTTTATATTACCTGTTTATGCAATTGGCTAATATTCTTTTCGATTTTTTTTATTACAGAAGCAAGCAGAATTAACTCATCATGAGTAATTCCCTCCAAGATATCTTTCCTTGTAGAGCCAATAACACTGTCAACTTCTCTGATAAAAGTTTCCGATTCCTCGGTTAATTTGATTCTTTTCGCACGCCTGTCATTAGCACATGTGTGACGTGTAATCAGTTGCTTTTCTTCTAATTGATCCAGAGTCCTCACCAAAGAGGGTTGTTCGATACCAATAGCTTTCGCAAGTTGTATCTGTGACTGCTCTGGTGGTAACTGACTAATATTGTATAGAGTAACCCAATGTGTTTGAGTTAATTTCAACGGTTTCAAACGATGATCAATTAAAGCGCGCCAAACACGAACTAAACGTGCTAGGTCTGATCCCAATGTCAATTCCAATTACCCCTCCTTATAATTAGAGACTCATATAACATCAATGAATTATCCAATCAGTTTATTCATATGAATAATGGATACGCACCTATATCATGCTTACATTAGCAGAGTCAGAAATTTCGCTAATTACCTAATTAGTGTCGCGTTGGCTTGTTACTCAAAGTTGACATCTTCGTCGCCCTAAAGAGCGAAGTTTTACGGCGCACCGAATAAAATCGCGCATTAATCCACCAACGATATAAACTGTATAAAATAATCCTCTAGCTAAACTATTGTAATTTTAAATATCAACAAAATAAATACAAACCCTAAAAATAGATACAGTTCCACTCGGTTAAAGTTCTATAAGAATAACCGCCATCCAAATACTAATCTATATATTTTTACATTAATATCATTTTTCTCTTACAATGATAGTTCACATTATAATAAATAACATTAAAAACAATAAGATAGAAAATAAGCTCTTTTATTGTTCAATAAGTAATTCTTTGATAAGAAAATTTTACCGAAACACGGTAATCAGTCAACAGTAACGATATTTACGAACGACCTATGTCAAATAAAAAGCGTGTAATATAAATTATACATCATTTAATACTGGTAATATTTCTTATTTTTAAGGCAATCATAAACTATTATTCATGTAAGTATTTTTTTAAACAAATCAGTAGAAAATTAAAATAATTCAGGTTGATTCGGTGTAATATCATCTTTTTTTCCCTTATTTTTTAATAT
This sequence comes from Xenorhabdus bovienii, assembly GCF_024721015.1. Lineage (GTDB taxonomy): Bacteria > Pseudomonadota > Gammaproteobacteria > Enterobacterales > Enterobacteriaceae > Xenorhabdus > Xenorhabdus bovienii. The sequence continues at coordinate 409 of NZ_JANAIF010000062.1, read as the reverse complement.
CCTCAGATATCTCTGATGACATAACCTAAATATTTCTCTTTTTTGTCTATCGGATAACTTCATCCACATAAATCGCTCTTCTCTGCTCCGATAACATCCTCGGCAGAAACCACGGGAATCAGATTCACAAACCCCCTTGCAAGGGTTTGGAATAGCAAAAAACTCTAATTGTTCAGCCATCTAATCCTCCTGCATCTAGGCCTACCAAGCACTTACCCCTGTGAGAATTGACATATTGACGCAGGGTAATATCCATTGTGATAATTTAAAATAAAATAGTAATAATATGAAACAATATATGGAAGTTGAAAGGACAAATTGAATTATTTTATCTATACGCAATTAACTTGAAGATGCAGGAATTAAAGTCTGGAAATTATCTGTCAACCGGGTGGTGAGTTCTTTCGCT
>NZ_JANAIF010000061.1 GCF_024721015.1 Xenorhabdus bovienii | reverse complement strand
TAGCACTGGCATTTACTCTCGTTTGGTTACCAATGTGGGCTGATTGATTTATGAACATAAAACATCAACAGTCCCTAAATTAAGTCCTAATTTGCTGGTATAGTTTTATTAAAAACTGAGTGAAGCAGACCAATAAATAACCCAGTGGTCTGGTTTGAGATGATTGGGATAAATCAGCGGTTTTCCTAGTGTGACCCTCTGATTCATCCTGTTGTGATTGAGCGAAATACCCAGTGATGTTCCTGTGACATTACCTCCTTCGATTTGCCTTTTTTTATTGTTTTCCAGCCAGCCTGTATCCAGTGCACCATTTAAAGAAAGTTCACCCAATAAAGGGAGTCTGGCTAATTTCCAGTTCAGTTCATTACGCCAATATCCACCATTATTCCCGATGAGATTTTGCTCCTTAAATCCTCGGACGGAATATTGCCCGCCTAATGAAAGGCGTTCACCGGCATAAAGATTATCCGGAGTAAACTGCCCATACAGGGAGGTCAGGTAATAGATATCTTCCGTAACAGGAATAAAATAACTGCTACTCAGGCTGAATTTACGGAACTGACTTCTGAGGGCATTGCGGTCGCCGGAGTTATCTTTAGTCGCACCCCAGATGCTTAAACCATGACTGAGCGTCGGGTTGAACGTAAGATAGCCCCCTGCCAGTACAGTGCTGTAGTTAGCACCCAGACTGACAGCGTTTAATGTCGGGCTACTGACGGATAACTTTACTCCGGCCGCAATGTTGGAGGTCTGGCGGCGGACTAGCCCTATATTCAGCCCCAGTTTTTGCTTGCTATCACGGTATAATGTCCGGTTTGCTTTTAACTGATGAGTTTGTCCCTTGCTTTCATGGCGGTAACGGTCGGTGCCTACAGATATCATTTGAAATGAGCTGTTTCTGGCATACTGGTAATCGAATGACCAGTAGCCATAAGGAATTGTTATCCCTGATGTCACGTTCCAGTTCTGGTGATTATGGCGAAAATCACTGTTACGGTTGGCGGATATTGACCACAGATCAGCAAGGTGCAGTAGGTTATCCAGCCCTAAAGTGACATTAATTTGTTCTTTCCCGGTATTTTTTTGTCCACTGTTATCCAGTCCCAGACTGGCATTGACCGGCAATCGGGAAGCGGTGCGCTTTAAAATAACGTCAGAATAACCGGGTTGTTTAGCCGGCTGGATATCAATCGTTATCTGTTGGGAAGGCAGACGGTTTAACTGTTCCATGCCCTGCTCAATATCCCGCAAATTAAGGAGTTTTCCGACCATATATGGAAAAGCCATTTTCAGGGCAAGGGGCGTTTCATCATCAAGCAGGATGGAGCCGACTTTTCCTTCCGTAACCGTAATTGTCAGGATGCTGGTGGATAAATCCTGCTCTTTTAATCCTGCCTGAGAAGTTACATAACCTTTTTCTATGTAGGTGTTTGATACCTTACGTACCAATTCGTTAATTTTACCGACGGTCAGGCAGCGGGATAGATAGGGTTTGGATAATGCCTGTTGCACTGATGCGGAGAGATTTTCTGCGCCTTCAAACTGAATTTGGTGAATAGGGTGGCAGAGCGACTCTTCATCATCAGATGTCGGTGTCGCGAGTGGTGATAGCGTAATGCTATTGCGAATGTCATCACGCTGCTGTTGTGCTTGTTGTAATAAGTCTTTTTGTTGCTGAGTAATGGCATCTTGATCAACAGGGCTGATAAATGATGATGCATTTGATTTCCCTGAAATTGCTAGCAGCGCAAGGAGCAATAAACGAGCAGAATTAGTAGAAATTCTGCCCGGAGAATAAAGAGGCATAAATAAATTACACATATATAGAAAATGACGCTGCATTATATAGAAATGTAAATTTAAAACAATATTCTTATAGTTTTGTATTTTTTATGAATTTAGTTGTTTTTTTAAATAATGTGTGTAAATCAATCTGTATTTGTCTGGTATTTAATCTAACAGCTGAATTCGAATAATCAGTACACTTTTATTTATTATTATTTTGGTTTGTTTGTATTCAAATCTATTCGCATGCTTAATATTAAGTGATGAGATTTTTAGTTTGAAAATAATTTTGATTTGGTAATTAGTTTATTGTTTTTATTTAAAAATAAAGCATTATAGAAAATGATAATACGTTAGTAAATTTGAAAAAAAGTAAAGATATAATTTTTTGATTGGATGGGATTTTTATTGAGTGTTTGAAAAATAGCCTGATGTTCAATTGGTATTCATTAATTCTAAAGATTTAAAAAATAATTAACCGACGTTATTTATCATTCAATTCGGTATGCTGTTCTTTTTATAATATATGAGAAGGACAACATGTCAGTATTTCAGAGTATCCAATCTTCTCTATTCAACAAAGTAAAGTCCCTGATTATCGGTACTTGGCTAAGAACGCGTATTAATCCACGGCATTTCCGTTGGCTGGTACTTATTTTACTGGGTGTATTGGTGATAATGTCGTCAACTCAGGTCGTGCGAGTTTTAATATAAGACGCCACAGGATTGTGGCGTCATGAATAACGGAATGACTTAATTCAGTCTGGCAAAGCAGCGAGCGGCGGCATCAACGGTACGCTGAATATCTTCATCTGAATGGGCGATGGACATAAAGCCTGCTTCAAACGCAGAAGGAGCCAGATAGACGCCTTCATCCAGCATCAAGTGGAAGAATTGCTTGAAGCGTTCAACATCACACGCCATGACATCCTGATAGCAAGTCACGCTTTCTGCGTCGGTAAAGAAAATACCGAACATCCCGCCAACGTGGTTAACCACCAGAGGAACGCCCGCTGCTGATGCCGCGTTTCTCAGACCAACCGCCAGCTTGTCTGTCAGTTCGCTCAAACGCTGGTGAACGCCGGGTTGGGCGACTTCATTCAGGCAAGCCAGACCCGCAGCCATAGCGATAGGGTTACCGGAGAGGGTTCCCGCCTGATAAACCGGGCCAGTGGGTGCCAGTTTTTCCATGATGTCCTGACGGCCGCCAAATGCGCCCACTGGCATACCGCCACCGATGATTTTGCCGAGGGACGTCAGATCTGGCTCAACGCCGTAATACTCTTGTGCGCCGCCCAAAGCGACACGGAACCCGGTCATGACTTCATCAATGATCAGTAAAGCGCCGAATTCATCACACAGCTTACGCAGACCTGGTAGAAATTCTGGTCGTGGGGGAATGCAGTTCATGTTACCGGCGACGGGTTCTACGATGATACAGGCGATCTCTTCTGGGTATTTTTCGAAGGCTTCACGCACGGAATTCAGGTCATTATAGACGCAGGTCAGAGTATGTTTGGCGAAATCGGCAGGAACGCCCGGAGAATTGGGCTGGCCGATGGTCAAGGCGCCGGAACCCGCTTTGACCAGCAAACAGTCAGCGTGGCCGTGATAGCAGCCTTCAAATTTGATGATCTTATCGCGCTCGGTATAACCACGCGCCAGACGAATGGCGCTCATGGTGGCTTCTGTACCGGAGTTCACCATGCGAACCATATCCATGGAAGGCACCAGCTCTGTCACTAGTTTTGCCATTTCCACTTCGGCAGCCGTTGGTGCACCAAAGCTCAGGCCACGCTCGGCGGCTTCAATCACGGCGTTGCGAATGGCAGGATGATTGTGCCCCAGTACCATTGGCCCCCATGAGCCGACATAATCGATATAGGCATTGCCATCAACATCGTAAAGGTAAGCACCATCGGCGCGTTGGATAAAGACAGGTGTGCCACCGACACCATTAAAGGCGCGTACCGGTGAATTGACACCGCCGGGGATCACCTGTTTTGCCTGAGAGTAAAGTATTTCGGACTGGCTCATTAATAAAAGCTCCTGAAAAAATAAGGGTACAGATAGGGGGAGGCCATTTTAAAGCAGCCTGATGGGGAAGCCAAATCATCCTGACATGGAGAAGCGTGTTGCCTTGGTGTAGCAAAACTTGAACGAATCAGTCAGGTATCGGATAATCGCGGCTAACTGATCAGAAGGTTTAAAACGACTTTCTGAGAATTTTTACCGAAACACCGGTCTGGAGCAAAAAAATGAGCGATGATGCTGCATTGCCTTTGCAGTTTACTGATGCCGCAGCCAATAAAGTTAAAGTACTGGTTGCTGATGAAGATAACCCGAACCTGCGTCTGCGGGTTTATATTACAGGTGGTGGCTGTAGCGGTTTCCAGTATGGTTTCACTTTCGATGATCAAATGAACGAAGGTGATCTGACGATTCAGAAACAAGGTGCTGAGTTAGTGGTTGACCCGATGAGCCTGCAATATCTGGTGGGTGGCTGTGTCGATTATACGGAAGGACTGGAAGGTTCCCGTTTTATCGTCACTAACCCGAATGCAAAAACCACCTGTGGTTGTGGTTCTTCTTTCAGCGTCTGATCGAAAATATGATACCGTTATTAAAAATAAGGGCAGCTTAAGAGCCGCCTTTATTTTTTTCTACGTTGGCCTCTAGCCGCCAGAAAGATTAAGCTCCCGGCAAAGCTGCTCTGTCGCCAGAATAATTCGTGGCCCTGCACGGCTGAACCAATCGTCATTCAGGGTGATGATCTTGACATTCAACTGTGGCTGCCAAAAATCCGCCACGCGCTGTTTTTGATCTTCAGTTCCTCCCAGCACAATCACTTCAGGTTTGCGTGTAAGTACTTGCTCACGATTGACTTGCGGCCACGGTACAGTGCTGTCGGCAAAGATGTTTTTACCACCACATGCGGATACGATTTCACTTTGAATGGTGTGATCGGATGAAGTAAAAATCGGATTCATACCAAATTGTAAAAACACAAGCTTGGGATTGGGGGTGGCATGGGTTTGTTTTAATCGGCTGAATGTCTGGCGGATATCAGCGGCTGATTTTTTGGCGATATCGGGGCGTGGGCTATAGACAGCCAGTCGTTCCAGATCGGTTGCGACATCTTCCACTTTTTTCACATCAGAATAAAAAATCGGGATACCTAATGCCGCGAGCTGTTCTAACGGACGCTGGGGATTACCGCCGCGCCAGGCCAGAATCAGATCGGGTTTCAGGGCAATGATCCGTTCAACATTGATGCCTTGCCAATCAGCGACTTGCTCTAGTTTTTTGGCGGCTTCGGGATAATCGGAGTAAGCACTGATTGCAACAAGCCGATCGCCTAGTCCAGCCGCATACGCGAGTTCGGTCGTCGAGGGAGCAAGGCTGATAACACGAGAGGCTGCGGCGTGAAGTGGCGCACTGACACTATACAGAAAACTAAAGAGCAGGAATGAGAATGACAACCAGATTGATCTAAGTGAGATTATTTTCATCCAGAATTTCATAATCGGTGCTCCACTTCAATTAATTGATTAATTAATGTTGGCTGAGTTCGCTCAACATGGCGTTGACCATCCGTGTTGATTCACGGGCAGCGATAACTAAGAATTCATCAAAGCTGATATGAGATTTCTGATCGGCAACATCAGAAATGGCACGAACCACCACGAATGGAATTTGATACTGGTGGCAAACATGGCCGATAGCTGCCGCTTCCATTTCAACCGCCGCGACTTGCGGGAAAGTAGCACGGATACGCGCCAGGGGTTCTGCGCCATTGATAAAAGCATCACCGCTACAAATCAGCCCACGAACTGCATTCAGGTCAAGGGATTTAATGCATTTTTCGGCCAGTGTAATTAATTGGCTGTCGGCGATAAAAGCAGGTGGACATTGTGCCATTTGACCCGGCTCATAACCAAAGGCAGTGAGATAGGCATCGTGATAGCGGACTTCTCCGGAAACCACGATATCCCCCACATTCAGTTTAGGGTCAAGGCCGCCGGCTGATCCGGTGTTAATCACGATGTCTGGCTGGCAATGTTCAATCAACAGGGTAGTGCCAAGAGCGGCCGAGACTTTACCGATGCCGGATTTCAGCAACGCGATGTCAACGCCATTCAGCTTGCCGGTGTAGATTTCACATCCGCCCCGCGACACAGTTTGCAGACCTTCAATCTGGTCACGCAGTAGTGTTACTTCTTGTTCCATTGCGCCTATTACACCTACTTTCATTGTGTCATACTCATGGTTAATTAATGGATTAGTGTCTATGAAAAGGCACTCTTATTCGATGCGGCAGTGTAACATTGAATCACTGTTTACTGGATATTCCGGCTATAAATAAGCGTTTCATTCGGTATGGGGGGATTAATGACTAAAATTGATTTCAAGCAGAAGTTGAATTACCAGCGTAAGTACAGCAACTCTTCCATACATCCTGACGATGAAGATCAGGTGAATCGTCAATTCGAAAGTGACCGTGGGCGGATCATCAATTCAGCCGCTATCCGGCGCTTGCAGCAGAAAACGCAGGTTTTTCCGCTGGAACGCAACGCCGCCGTGCGCAGCCGGTTGACTCACTCGCTGGAAGTGCAGCAAATCGGTCGCTATATTTCAAAAACGATTATTGCAGAACTGACAAAGCAAAATCTGCTGGAAAAATATGGGCTGAGTGATCGCTTACTTGCTTTTGAAAGCCTGATTGAAATGGCCTGCCTGATGCACGATATCGGTAATCCGCCGTTTGGCCATTTTGGTGAGGCTGCGATCAGAGATTGGTTCTCGCGTCGATTAGATCCTGATTATTTTTCAGATTGCGCTTCTGAAAGCACAGCTCGGCAAGATGGCTGTAAAGTGGCGGCATTGAGCTACAATGGTGAAGCCAAAAAAGATCTGTTCCGGCGCCAGTTACGTAAGGATTTATGTGAGTTTGAGGGCAATGCCCAAGCGATCCGGCTGGCACATAATCTGCTTAAACTGAATCTGACTTATGCCCAAATCGGCTGTATCCTGAAATATACTTGCCCGGCTTACCGTCTTGAAGGATCTCCCGAAGAATTCAGTTACCTGATGAAGAAAAAAGGCTACTACTGGTCGGAAGACAGTTTTATCCATGAATTAAGAAAAGAGCTGCAATTGGGGGATTTCTGCCGTTTTCCGCTGACGTATATTATGGAAGCCGCAGACGATATCTCTTATTGCATTGCTGATTTGGATGATGCGGTTGAAAAGGGCATTTTCAATGTTGAACAGTTGGTGGAATACCTGAAAAAAGAGTGGCAGGAAAATGGGGGACACAGGAAAGGGGATTTATTTGAATTCACGGTGATGCAGGCTCATAAGAAAACGGCCAGCAATGAGGCTCGTCGCAGTATTCATGAGCAGTTTTTCATGTATCTACGGGTATTTATCACCGGAAAATTGGTGCCCTATACCGCTAAACGTTTTATTGAGAATTTGCCCGAAATTTATGCAGGTACATTCAATCATGCTTTGTTGGAAGAGAATGGCGATGAGCAACGTCTATTGCAGATTTTGAAAAGTGTCACGCGGAAATGGGTATTTAACCACCCTGAAGTCGAAGAGCTGGAATTGCAGGGCTATCGGATTATTACCGGATTGCTGGATGTTTATAGCCCATTATTGGAGCTATCTCGGCAGGATTTTATGGCGCTGCACCGAGATAATTTTCACAAAAAATACTTTATTGAAACGCGCCTGCTGCACAAATTATCTACCAAACACCGGCTGGCCTATGAAGAGGCGGTAGAAAACATTGTCGCCACTGATGAAGCTGAAAAAGATGTGCTCGAATTTTATTATCGGGCGCGTTTGATTCAGGACTATATCAGTGGCATGACTGACCATTATGCTTACGAAGAATATCGTAAATTTATGGTATCGAAGTGAGAGGCCCGATCGCTCTCAGTACATCAGGAGCCGCGGCAATGACGTGATTGATCTCATCGATGAATTCCAGTAATTCTGGCTCCAGATCCGCCAGAGGAATAGCTTGTTTCAGTTGTTTTTCGATGAATTCACAAATCGCTTGCAGTTTGGGGACGCCATTGTAACAGCAACTGCCATGTAATTGGTGGACATGATGCTGAAACTGTTTGTGATCAATGTCGCTATCTGCTGCCAAGATCTGTTCAATCATCGCTTTCATTTCTGGCAGCGATTGTACTAGCATCTCCAGAACTTCCCGCGCCAGAGATTCTTTTCCGGCCGTTTGTTTCAAAGCCATATCCCAATCGATGAACTGTGATTTTTTCTTTTGGCTGTATTGATTCAGCCACGTTTTCAGGCGACGTTCATCCAATGGTTTTGACAGGCAGCCAACAAACGGGGAACGTCCCCCATTTTGGGTTTCATTACAGGGAAAAGCCGTCACGGCCACAATGGGTGTCTCTTTATGCTGTGGTAATTGATGGATCTGTTCAGAGGTTTGAATACCATCCATATCTGCCATCTGAATATCCATCAGAATCAGATCCAGTGCGTGTTGTTGTGCCGTAGTCAGCGCTTCCAGACCACTGCTGCACAGCAGGGTATTCTCGATTTGTTCGTCCAGCAAAGTACCAATTAATTTCAGATTGGCCGGATTATCATCCACCGCCATCACGGTTATGGGCAAACGTGGAAAAACCGAGGGAATGGGCAGGCGTTCAGGTAATGAACCCAATAAAAACGCTTCTTTTTCCAGCCAGAGATCAAAATAAAATACGGTTCCTTTTGCGGGTTCGCTGATGAAATCGATCTCTCCCTTCATTTCATTGACCAGCCTTTTAGTGATGCTCAAACCCAGTCCGGTTCCCCCGTAGTGGCGGGTAATGCTGGCATCGGCCTGATTGAATGCCTGGAACAGAATCGGACGATATTCTGGTTTAATGCCGATGCCAGTATCGGTTATAGTGAAATCAATCTGCACGAGATGGTGCTGCTGCTGACGCAATTTGACCTCCAGTATCACGCTGCCTTTATCTGTGAATTTAATCGCGTTACCAATCAGGTTAGTGAGTATTTGCTGCAAGCGAATGGGATCGCCGATCATCAGGTTAGGCAATTTGTCATCTATGCGATGATGAAGGGGGAGGTTTTTCTCGCTGGCCGCGGGAGTGAGCAATTCGATGACTTCATTGACCGTATCTCGCAGTAGAAAAGGAACTTGATCCAGCACCAGTTTATTCGATTCCAGCCGTGAAAAATCCAGAATGTCATTGATGATTTTCAGCAAATTATTGGCAGAACGTTCAATCACATAAAGATATTCGGCTTGCTGAGAAGTAATGGGTGTTTTGAGCATCTGACGGGTAAAGCCAATAACGCCATTAAGCGGTGTGCGTAATTCATGGGACATATTTGCCAGAAATTCTGTTTTGATCTTAACCGCTTCCTGTGCGCGTTTTTTGGCTAGAGTCAGTTCAACGTTTTGGATTTCTAATTGTTCCATGGTGATTTGTAAGTCAGATGTGGCCTGATCAATATGCAACTGCATCTCATCTTTATATTTCGACAGCGATTCCGCGACGGTATTGATGCCATTCTGGAGTGCGGCCAGTTCTCCCGGCATCGCGCCAGTGACACGAATGTTCAATTGTCCCTGCCGTATCCGTTCTACGACTCTCACCATGTCACCCAGTGGCTGTGTCACTTTGCGCACCAAAATGTGGGCAAACAGGGCAGTGCCGCCAAGACAGAGGATCAGCAGGATGATTGACGTCGTAATTTCTTTATATTGCTGGATTTGGGCCGTTCTCAAATCCAGATCAATGGCGATATAGCCGATGGGATTGGCTTTGCTGGTGGTATTGCGCCATTCGTTTTCTTGGGTGTTTTCTGCAATCAGCGGCATCATCAAAATGATATTATTATCGTGTCCTGATTGACTCAGTAGGATCTTTGGGATTGGCTCACCAGCAGGAAGCCGCAACTGGTTCGCATCATATTTATCATTAGAAATGTCGAAAAGCTTATGATTTTTATCAAAAATCGCAATGGCTTTGACAATCTCGGAGTTACGGCGATGCAGGCTATTGACTAAGACTTCGACCCGTCGATGATTATCCAGATTGATGCCCACCTCGCTGGCGATGGACAACGGTTCAATAATGCTGATCCCACTGCGGACTATCAGGTTCTTCAACTCGTAATAACGGTATGAGATAAATGATATACTCACCAGCGTTCCGACCAGTAAAACAGGAACCAATATCAGGCTCATCATACGGGTGCGTAGGCTATATTTGGTCATAAGCGTCCATTGTGGGAAAATCAAAACTCAATTTTTCAAAGTCAGTCAGAATCATGGTGCAATTTTACTCCCCAAACCGCCGCTCCGTAAACCGAGGCATTATTTCCGTTACCGCAGATAACCTTGATGCACAAGGGCAAGGTATTGCCCGTCATCAGGGAAAAACGATCTTTATTCAGGGATTATTGCCGGGTGAACAGGCCCAAATCCAACTGACAGAAGAAAAACGCCAGTTTGCCAAGGCCAAAATAGTAAAACGTCTATCAGACAGCCCGTCTCGTGTTGTACCGCGCTGCCCGCATTTCAATGTGTGTGGCGGTTGTCAGCAGCAGCACGTTGCGATTGAGCTGCAAGCCAAAACTAAGGCCAGCGTGCTGGAACACCTTATCCAGCGAGAAACTGGCATCAGTATCAGCGCTCATCCCATTATTCACAGCCCGGAATATGGCTATCGGCGTCGGGCACGGCTTGGCCTGCAATACGATGTTAAGAAAAACCCGGCCAGGCAGCAAAAATTATTGATGGGATTTCGCCAGAGCCAGACCAACGATTTGGTGGCCGTTGCACATTGTCCGGTAATGCGCCCTGAATTGGAACAGTTATTGCAACCGTTATCCCAGTGCCTGAATAGCCTGAGTGCGGTTAAACGGCTGGGACACGTTGAATTGGTGCTGGCGGATAATGGCCCGTTAATGGTGTTGCGTCATCTTGATCCACTGAAGTGCGAAGATAGGGAAAAATTGTGCACTTTTTCGGTGCAGCATAAAACGGCAGTCTATCTGGCCGGCGATGAAAAATCCCTTGAGCCTTTGATAGAAGGGCAGTCTTCTCCGTGGTATCAGGTGGATGGCTTGAAATTGGAATTCAGCCCGCGGGATTTTATTCAAATTAATGATGAAGTTAACCAGCAAATGGTGGCACAGGCGTTGGCCTGGCTGGATTTGCAGCCGACGGATCGGGTATTGGATCTATTTTGCGGCATGGGGAACTTTACCTTGCCAATGGCGCCTAAAGTACAGGCCGTAGTGGGTGTAGAAGGGGTTGCCGCCTTGGTCGCGAATGGGCAATATAATGCCCAGCTCAATGAACTTAATAACGTCGATTTTTTCCATGAAAATCTGGAATCGGATATTCACCAGCAGCCTTGGGCGGTGCTGGGGTTCAATAAAGTGCTGCTGGACCCAGCCCGCGCAGGTGCGGCGGGCGTCATGTCACATATCGTAAAACTGGCTCCTGAAAAAGTGGTGTACGTTTCCTGTAACCCCACAACGCTGGCGCGGGACAGCAAAGTTCTGCTGGAGGCTGGTTATCATCTTGTCAGTGTGCGGATGCTGGATATGTTTCCGCACACTAGCCACCTGGAATCCATGGCTTTGTTCAGCCGTGAGCCAATGGCTATCGAGTAGGGAGGAATTATGGTTGCGGTAAGAAGTGCACATCTCACACCGGCAGGTGAATTTGCGGTCGATAAGTGGATCACGAGTTTAAATATCACGAATCCACAATCCAGTGAGAAATTAGCCGAAACATGGCATTACTGTCACGAAAAAGTCCAGGATCACCCTGATGCGGCGCTGTTGCTGTGGCGCGGTGTGGAAATGGTGGAAATCCTGTCCACATTGAGTATGGATAATGACAGTATGCGCGCTGCGCTGCTCTTTCCCATCCTTGATGCCAAACTGCTCGATAATGAAACAGTGACAGAAACATTTGGCACGGCCATTACCAATCTGGTGCATGGCGTGATGGAAATAGATGCCATTCGCCAGTTGAAAGCCACCCACACGGATTCCACCAGCTCAGTGCAGGTCGATAATGTGCGTCGGATGCTGCTGTCGATGGTGGAAGATTTCCGCTGTGTGATCATCAAGCTGGCGGAACGGATCGCCCATTTACGGGAAGTGAAGGATGCCAGCGAAGATGAGCGAGTACTGGCGGCAAAAGAGTGTTCCAACATCTATGCGCCTCTTGCCAATCGGCTGGGTATCGGTCAACTAAAATGGGAACTGGAAGATTTCTGTTTCCGCTATCTGCATCCTGATGAATACAAAAAGATTGCCAAACTCCTGCATGAGCGCCGGATCGATCGCGAACAGTACATCGGAAAGTTTGTTACGACCATACGCAAATACATGCTCAAAGAAGGGATCTCGGTCGAAATTTATGGGCGTCCCAAGCATATTTACAGCATCTGGCGCAAGATGCAGAAAAAATCCCTCGCCTTTGATGAACTGTTTGATGTGCGGGCAGTGCGTATTGTCGTTGAGCGTTTACAGGACTGCTATGCGGCTTTAGGAATAGTGCATACTCACTATCGTCATCTGCCGGATGAATTTGATGATTATGTCGCTAACGCTAAACCGAATGGTTATCAGTCCATTCATACCGTCGTGCTGGGGCCGAATGGGAAAACGCTTGAAATTCAGATCCGTACCCGTCAGATGCATGATGATGCTGAACTTGGGGTTGCCGCCCATTGGAAATACAAAGAAGGCACCGCCATTGGCGGCGGCAAATCGGGCAGTTATGAAAGCCGTATTGCATGGCTGCGTAAGCTGATCGCATGGCAGGAGGAGATGGCGGACACTGGCGAAATGCTGGATGAAGTTCGCAGCCAAGTGTTTGATGATCGCGTTTATGTCTTTACGCCAAAAGGCGATGTGATTGACTTACCGGCAGGCTCTACGCCGTTGGATTTTGCCTATCATATTCACAGTGATGTCGGGCATCGCTGCATCGGGGCGAAAATTAGTGGACGCATTGTGCCGTTCAGCTATCAGCTTCAGATGGGGGATCAAATTGAAATCATCACCCAGAAGCATCCGAATCCAAGTCGTGACTGGCTGAATCCGAACCTTGGCTATGTAACCACCAGCCGGGGACGAGCAAAGATCCACAACTGGTTCCGCAAGCAGGATCGTGACAAGAACATCATTGCCGGCCGCCAGATGCTGGATAATGAACTGACCCATTTGGGAATCACTGTCAGGGAAGCCGAGAAAGAACTTATTGCCCGTTATAACGTTCATTCGCTGGAAGAAGTGTTGGCGGGGATTGGTGTTGGTGACATCCGTATTCACCAATTGATGAATTTCCTGCAAAGCAAGTTCAACAAAACGACGGCGGAAGAAGCTGATCGTAAGGCGCTGCGCAATCTGGAAAATAAAACCTACACTCCGCGCAATGTAAAACAAGACAATGGACGTATCGTCGTGGAAGGTGTCGGCAACCTGATGCACCATGTTGCTCGTTGCTGTCAGCCGATCCCCGGTGATGAAATTGTCGGGTTCATTACGCGCGGACGCGGAATTTCCATCCACAGTGCTGATTGTGAGCAGTTGGCCGAATTGGAAATTAGCGCACCAGAGCGCATTGTGGATGCGGTATGGGGAGAAAATTATTCCAGCGGCTACTCCCTTGTGGTGCGGGTGCTTGCTAATGATCGCAGCGGATTACTGCGTGATATCACCACGATTCTTGCCAATGAAAAGGTAAATGTACTGGGGGTGAGCAGCCGAAGCGACGTGAAGCAGCAATTGGCGACTATCGATATGAATATTGAGATTTATAATCTACAGGTATTGGGACGGGTACTGGCGAAGCTCAACCAGCTATCTGATGTGATTGAAGCCAGACGTTTGCACGGTAATTAATGAAACATGGATAAGATAAAAACCACTTCGATTGAACGACTTAAGGGGATTATGACGCAGTTGCGCCATCCCCAGCAGGGTTGCCCGTGGGACAAAGTGCAGACTTCGGCCACCATTGCGCCTTACACGCTGGAAGAAACCTATGAAGTCATTGATGCCATTGAGCGCAACGACGCAAATGCCCTGAAAGAAGAGCTGGGGGATTTGCTGTTTCATATCGTGTTTTATGCCCAGATGGGCCAAGAACAGCAGTTGTTTGATTTTGACGATATCTGCGACGCGGTTTGTGACAAATTAGAGCGCAGGCATCCCCATATTTTTGATCAACAGGCAGGCATCAGTAGCGAAGAAGCGATAGGGAGCTGGGAACAGCGTAAAACAGCAGAGAGGGCGGAAAAAGACCAGCATTCTGTGCTGGATGATATTCCCGCCAGTCTGCCCGCATTGATGAAAGCCTATAAAATCCAGAAGCGCTGCGCTTCGGTTGGTTTTGATTGGGATACACTTGGCCCGGTGCTGGGCAAGGTGTATGAAGAAATCGATGAAGTGATGGATGAGGCCTGGCAGGCGGTTGTTGATGAAGCCCGGCTGGAGGAAGAGCTAGGGGATTTGTTGTTTTCTGTCGTCAATTTGTCCCGTCATTTAGGGCATAAACCAGAAATGGCATTGCAGAAAGCCTGCGGTAAATTTGAAAAGCGTTTCCGAAGCGTCGAAAAGCGTGTCCTCGACCAAGGTCTGTCATTGGAAACGGCGACACTGGAGGAAATGGAACAGATGTGGCAGCAAGTCAAAAAACAGCAGTCATAGGGCAGAAATAGCGAAAAAAACGTCGTGGAATCGCCGAATAACCTGAATCAGGTGAAAATTTTTTAAACTATTAACTTGATGAATTTAAAGAGAAAGACATCGGCTGGTTTCGCGCTGTCCCTGATAAGTCGGCACTTTATCCTGCCTAGATGGTTTGTAGCGCATTTAAGGTTAGGGTATACTGCTTTCCCGTCCTGTTATATTCATCATCCTTTTAAACCTAAACTCTCAGGTTCAGCATGAAAACTAATTATATTTTTGTGACCGGCGGGGTCGTATCCTCTCTGGGTAAAGGCATTGCTGCTGCCTCTTTGGCGGCTATACTCGAAGCCCGTGGACTCAAAGTCACCATTATGAAACTGGACCCGTACATCAACGTCGATCCGGGTACAATGAGCCCAACCCAACACGGGGAAGTTTTCGTTACCGAAGACGGCGCTGAAACTGATCTGGATTTAGGCCATTACGAACGTTTCATTCGTACCAAAATGACACGCCGCAATAACTTCACGACCGGTCGTGTCTACTCTGAAGTGCTGCGTAAAGAACGCCGTGGCGATTATCTGGGTGCAACCATTCAGGTTATCCCCCACATTACCAATGAAATCAAAGATCGTATCATCCGTGGTGCAGAAGGCTATGATGTGGTGCTGGTGGAAATCGGCGGCACTGTCGGTGATATTGAATCTCTGCCATTCCTTGAAGCTATCCGTCAGATGGCTGTGGAAGTCGGCCGTGAACATACCTTGTACATGCATCTGACGCTGGTGCCCTATCTGGCGGCGGCTGGTGAAGTCAAAACTAAGCCTACTCAGCATTCTGTGAAAGAACTGCTCTCCATTGGTATTCAGCCGGATGTTTTGATCTGCCGCTCAGATCGTATTATTCCCGCCAATGAGCGTGCAAAAATCGCGCTGTTCTGTAACGTTCCAGAGAAAGCCGTTATCTCTTTAAAAGATGTTGATTCCATTTATAAAATCCCGGGTCTCTTGAAATCTCAGGGCTTAGATGATTATATTTGTAAACGATTTAGCCTCGGATACCCTGAAGCTGATCTGTCCGAATGGGAACAGGTCGTTTATGAAGAAGCTAATCCATCGGGTGAAGTCACCATTGGAATGGTGGGCAAATATGTTGAACTGCCGGATGCTTATAAGTCAGTGATTGAAGCACTGAAACACGGCGGGTTGAAAAAACGCCTGACCGTCAACATCAAACTGATCGATTCTCAGGATGTTGAAACCCGTGGTGTTGATGTATTGAAAGGTCTGGATGCCATTCTGGTGCCGGGCGGCTTCGGTGGCCGTGGTATCGAAGGCAAGATTATGACTGCACGTTATGCCCGTGAAAACAAAGTCCCTTACTTGGGGATCTGTCTGGGTATGCAGGTTGCCCTGATTGAGTTTTCACGTAATGTGGCGGGCATGAAAGAGGCCAACTCCACAGAGTTTGAGCCAGAGTGTAAATTACCGGTTGTAGGTCTGATCACGGAATGGCGTGATGAGAACGGCAACTTAGAAGTACGTAGCGAAGAGAGTGATCTCGGCGGAACGATGCGCGTTGGCGGCCAGTTATGCCGTCTGTCTGAAGGCAGTCTGGTACGTAAACTTTATGGTCAGGACGACATTATTGAACGTCATCGCCATCGTTATGAAGTGAACAATTTATTGCTGAAACGCATTGAAAAAGCAGGCCTGCGTATTGCCGGCCGTTCAATCGATAACAGATTGGTGGAAATCATTGAGAACCCGGCACATCCGTGGTTTGTGGCGTGCCAGTTCCACCCGGAATTCACTTCAACGCCTCGCGATGGTCATCCGTTATTTGCGGGCTTTGTTGAAGCCGCAGGCAAATATCAGAAAGGCCAGTTGAAATAAGATATGGGGCGATTGATTGGTTTTAATTGTAACTAATTGAATTTTAATGAATTTAATTTCAATCGATTGCCCGGAATTTAACTTGTACTGAGGAAAACCTAATGTCCAAAATCGTTAAAGTACTTGGCCGTGAAATCATCGATTCCCGTGGTAACCCAACGGTAGAAGCAGAAGTACATCTGGAAGGTGGCTTTGTTGGTCTGGCTGCTGCGCCATCAGGTGCATCAACAGGTTCTCGCGAAGCACTGGAACTGCGTGATGGTGACAAATCTCGCTTCATGGGTAAAGGTGTACTGAAAGCGCTCTCTGCGGTTAATGGCCCAATCGCTCAGGCTCTGGTTGGTCAGGATGCGAAAGATCAGGCTAACATCGACAAAATCATGATCGAGCTGGATGGTACTGAAAACAAATCTAACTTCGGTGCCAATGCGATTCTGGCTGTTTCCCTTGCGAACGCTAAAGCGGCAGCAGCGGCAAAAGGCATGCCTCTGTACGAGCACATTGCTGAGTTGAACGGTACGCCAGGCAGATTCTCCATGCCTCTGCCAATGATGAACATCATCAACGGGGGTGAGCACGCTGACAACAACGTGGATATTCAGGAATTCATGATCCAGCCAATTGGTGCCAGCACGCTGAAAGAAGCGGTACGCATCGGTTCAGAAGTTTTCCACTATCTGGCAAAAGTGCTGAAAGCAAAAGGCATGAGTACGGCGGTTGGGGATGAAGGGGGTTATGCGCCAAATCTGGAATCTAACGCAGCAGCGCTGGCCGCGATCAAAGAAGCCGTTGAACAAGCGGGTTATGTGCTGGGTAAAGATATTACTCTGGCGATGGATTGCGCAGCTTCTGAATTCTATAACAAAGAAACGGGCAACTATGAACTGAAAGGCGAAGGCAGGACGTTCACGTCTCAGGAATTTACCCACTATCTGGAAGACCTGACCAAAGAATATCCAATCGTTTCTATCGAAGATGGTTTGGATGAATCTGATTGGGATGGTTTTGCTTATCAGACTAAAGTTATGGGCGACAAAATCCAGTTGGTTGGTGACGATCTGTTCGTAACTAATACCAAGATCCTGAAAGAAGGTATCGAAAAAGGCATCGCAAACTCCATCCTGATCAAATTCAACCAGATTGGTTCACTGACTGAAACTCTGGCTGCAATCAAGATGGCAAAAGATGCGGGCTACACTGCGGTGATTTCTCACCGTTCTGGTGAAACCGAAGATGCGACTATTGCTGACTTAGCTGTGGGTACTGCGGCAGGTCAAATTAAGACCGGTTCTATGAGCCGTTCTGACCGTGTTGCTAAATATAACCAGCTGATCCGTATCGAAGAAGCACTGGGTAACCGTGCGACTTTCAATGGTCTGAAAGAAGTGAAAGGTCAGGCATAATTGCCGGTCGATATCGATAAAAAATAAATTTTATTTATGTTTTGGCGAAAGAGTATATGCTCTTTCGCCATCTCAACAAAAGATAATTTTATCCATATAAGTGATTATATACACGATGATGAAATGAAAAGTATGAAATAACGGCACAATATCCGTATGTTTTCTAAACAATCATTCATTAATTGAACAAACCCCACGTGATAGATCCCAAAATCATACACGTTGTATTTTCTTCCTTGTTAATACTCCTTATTATTTCACATGTAATGTAATTCTTTAACATTTATGGCAATGATTCATCAATAATTCTTTTTACATTACCGTGTTGTGTTTCATTGTTTTACGGAGTCTTCATGGACGCTTCTGAATCTTTAACCCCAGCGATTGGGCCAAATCCCTCAAATAAAAGAGGCTTAATTATTCTCGCGCTGGATATTATCTTGCTTGTCGCTTTGCTTAAGTTTTTGCCGTATGGCGAAAAAACCAATGCGGGTCTGGCATTGATGGCATTTGTTGGTGTGCTATGGCTGACTGAAGCTATACACGTCACAATTACGGCTCTGTGTATTCCAATTCTGGCTGTTGGTATGGGATTAATGAATACGGGTGATGCGCTGCAATCTTTTGCAAACCCGATCATCTTTCTGTTCTTTGGCGGTTTTGCACTGGCAACGGCATTGCATATTCAAGGTCTGGATCGGCTGATCGCCAACCGTCTTCTGATGATTGCCCGTGGGCGTTTATCGGTGGCTGTATTGCTGATATTTGGTATTACAGCCGTGCTTTCCATGTGGATCAGTAACACCGCGACTGCTGCGATGATGCTGCCGCTGATACTGGGTATTCTGGCTAATCTGGATGTGCGCACTGAACGCAATACGTTTGTTTTTGTGTTGCTGGGGGTGGCATACAGCGCCAGTATCGGTGGTTTGGGAACACTGGTGGGGAGCCCCCCGAATGCCATTGCAGCGGCGCAACTGGGTATGGACTTCTTCACATGGATGAAGTATGGCGTGCCGATGGTCATCATTTTGTTGCCAGTCATGGTGGCCGTGATGTATATCATGCTGCGTCCAAACCTAAAGCATAAATTTGATCTGAAATTGGAACATCTGGAGTGGAACAGTAAGCGTATTATCACTATGGCTATCTTCTTGCTGACGGTGTTTAGCTGGATTTTCAGTTCAATCATCAGTGATGCTTTTGGCGGTATCAAAGATCTGGATACGATTATTGCAGTGAGCGCAGCCATCCTGATTGGCATCACTGGCGTGTCAACTTGGTCACAGATTCAGAATAACACCGAATGGGGCGTATTGATGCTGTTCGGTGGCGGCCTGACGCTGAGTGCTGTCCTGAAAAACTCCGGAGCCAGCGAAGTTATGGCGAATGGCATGGCGGCAACCTTCGGTGCCAGTCACTGGTTTGTGATCATCCTTGCTGTTACTGCGTTCATTATCTTCCTGACGGAATTTACCAGTAATACCGCCAGTGCTGCACTGCTGGTGCCAATTTTCGCTACGGTTGCAGAAGCCTTGGGGATGCCTGTCATGGTGCTGACTATGATTATCGGTATCGGTGCATCCTGTGCATTTATGCTGCCTGTGGCAACGCCTCCTAACGCAATTGTTTATGGCTCTGGCTATATCAAGCAAATTGAGATGGTGAGAGTGGGCATGGTGCTGAACGTGGTATGTATCGCCATTATCTCTGTGGTTGCCTGGTTCTTCTGGTTGTAATTCATATCAATAAAAAATTGATCATAAAAATCGCCACCCGGAAGGGTGGCGATTGTCTTGGAACCTATAACTATTCTTTCGTACTAATATAGATATTTTTCACCTGAGTGTAAGCATCCAGACTCATTTTATGGGTTTCTCTGCCAAGACCGGATTTTTTGTAACCGCCAAATGGGGAATGGGCGGGCAGGGCATGATAGGTATTGACCCACATGCGGCCTGTCTGAACCGCTTTTGCCACGCGCAGAGCACGGTTGATATCCTGCGTCCAGACAGCGCCTCCCAGACCGTATTCAGAATCATTGGCCATTTCCACGACTTCTTCTTCACTGCTAAATGGAATGACACACAGCACTGGCCCGAATATTTCTTCCTGTGCAACCCGCATTTTATTGGTCACATTGGTAATAATGGTTGGCTGAACAAAGAAACCATCATCGTATCCCGCGCCTGTTATGCGGTTTCCACCAGTTAGCACAGTTGCACCTTCCTGCTTCGCAAGGTCAATATAGCCCAGAATAAAGTCCATTTGCTCCTGACTGATCTGACAAGCCATCTCGGTTTCGGCCATCATGGGATCGCCCACCCGAACGGATTCAAATGCCGCTTTCAGCGATTTCAGGAACTCGTCATGAATATCTTTATGCAGGAACAGGCGAGCGCCAGATTCACAGGCTTGCCCCTGATTTAACAAAATGCCGTCAGCAGCATATTTGACAGCCTTTTTCATATTGGCATCAGGGAAAATAATGTTGGCAGATTTACCGCCGAGTTCTAATGTGGCAGGGATGATCCGTTTGGCTGCCGCTGCGGCAACGTTGTAACCGACTTCTGTTGAACCTGTAAAGGCTACCTTGTCAATGCCTTCATGATCGAGGATCGCTTGACCAACACTAGACCCGCGACCTGTAACGATATTGACAACGCCCGCTGGCAGAACTTGATTCAAGATACGACCTAATTCGAGCAAACTGATTGAAGTCAGGCTGGCGGGGTTGATCACGATGGTATTACCGGCGGCGAGAGCAGGAGCTAGTTTCCATGCCGCCATCAGCAGTGGGAAGTTCCACGGGATAATCTGTCCTACAACCCCAATGGGTTCTCTGATCACTAGGCTGAGGGTATCGGCATCAATCACATCGGCTTCATCGGAATGGGCGCGAATGACGCCAGCGAAGTAGCGAAAGTGATCAACGGCAAAAGGAATGTCAAACGTCCGACATAGATTTAGTGTCTTACCGGCGTCTAAGGCTTCAAGAGTAATGAAACGTTCTGATTCAGCTTCCAGCAGGTCAGCGATTTTCAGTAGCAGAGATTGTTTTTCGGCTGCTGATTTTTTACTCCATGCAGGTAAGGCTTTTTGGGCGGCTTTGACTGCCAGTTCAACATCTTGGGCATTGCCAGCAGCATATTCTGTGAGTAACTCACCGGTTGCCGGGTTATAACTTTTACGGGTTTCTTTTGAAACGCTATCTACCCATTCTCCATTAATCAACATTTTATATGATTTAGCAGGTAACATTTCTTTTGCGATATCATGTAGTTTTTTCATTATATTCTCCGAGTACTTTGGTTTTTCCTATGCTAGGACATCTATCCCGAATGTTTTATGGGATTAACTCTTATTTTTCTGTCAGAATTGTATTTAAATATAAAGGATCTGTATCAATAAATAAGTAGGATAATAAAATAGAGGGTGTAATCTAATAAAATTACATGAGTATATTTATAATAAATGCATGTCATAATTTTAAATATAAATTATTTATCGTGTTATTAATTAATTCTTTTTTTGTTATTTAACTTATTCATCTATTTACATATATACGCAATTAACTTGAAGATGCAGGAATTAAAGTCTGGAAATTATCTGTCAACCGGGTGGTGAGTTCTTTCG
>NZ_JANAIF010000060.1 GCF_024721015.1 Xenorhabdus bovienii | reverse complement strand
AATTGACATATCCGAAATTAAATTCCATTAAATTATTTTCAAATAGATTATAAATCTAAACTAGACAGTTTGGTATATTTTGTCCAGTTTCTAGCCTGAAGAAAGGTCTTAATAGAACCAATATACATCCAATAATGCGCCTTTAAATCTGTATTAATTATTTTTTACAGATTATTATTATTTATCTATTTTATTTCTTTTATATTCAATATCTTAATAAATTTAAAATTACATAAATCACCATAAGAAAAAAGTTAGGAAGCAGGTTAGTTATCCCTCGTGTAAAGGTTAGTTATCCCTCGTGTAAGGAGAATAAAAATGCTGTTTAACCCGGTGACAGGTGAGGAAGTTGAAAGATGCAAGGTGACACCAAAACAAAGAATGCAATTCGTGTCATAGAAGAAAACCCCTTTACTTGGTAAGGGTACTGTCTTTTACAACACGTTCATAAAAAAGTCATGCCATTAAAAAAACAAAGTGCATGTCGGAAAACAAAACGGCGAATCAGGTGTAACAATAGGCGCAAATGGTGAGGTAAAAGCCAAGCCATTATTCAAGCTCCAGGGCAACTATCCTTGATAACGCCATAACTTACTGATTTAAATTGAAAGGATAAGATATGGAAGAAGCTAACCTATTAGTCGGACAACGTATTCAGGCCAAAAGGAAAGAGTTGAGTATGACAGCAACAGCATTGGCGAAAAAAATTGGCATTAGCCAGCAGCAGCTTTCACGTTATGAAACAGGAAAAAATCGGATTAATATAGTTCATCTTGTTGAAATTACTATATTGTTGGATACTCCAATTAGCTGGTTCTTTGAAGATTGTTATAAAGATAAAAAAGAGGGCAGCACAGTCAATAAACTCACTGATCAATATATTCCCATTGCTGAAACAGTTATAGGAAAAGATGGTCGTTAAGTGGGACCAGAGAAACTCGTCAGAAGCCTGCTTTAAGGCCTGATTCAATCTGGCAAAACAGAGGCTTCTGACTCCCCTGATTATTTTATCTACACTCTCAGGGGTTACCCATCACACCAACTATATCCGTAATAAACTGCCTGATACCGTCCCTTACATGTATCAGGTATATTCATTAATTCTAATTTTGTTTCCAAGGAAACAATAAAAGGAACAGAGATGAATAGCCAAACTTCAAGCCGTAATTTAAAAACGATCTTCTACCTGGTGTGCTTCAGTGCTTTTTTAGGCTCGCTGGCACAGAATATTTATACTCCGGTTATCCCTCTCATCAAGGTAGTGTTCAATACTTCGCTACCCTTGGTGAATTTGACAATTTCAGCATTCACGTTTGTTTTGGCCGTGATGCAACTCGTGTATGGCCCGTTGATTGACAGTAAGGGACGAAAAACCGTTTTACTGCCCAGCCTCGTTATCTTCGTTATGGGATCTCTCGGCTGTGCCATGACAACCGATATCTATTGGCTGATCTTCTTTCGGGTTATTCAAGCCATTGGGCTGGGCGCCATTCCCGTTGTTGCGGCGACAATCATTGGCGATCTGTATGAGGGACAGCAACGGGCAAAAGCCATGAGTACCTACCAGATGTTATTGGCTCTGACTCCTGCCGTTGGGCCACTGTTCGGTGGTTATCTGGCTGAATTAAATGGCTATGTTGCCATTTTTCAGTGTCTTGCCATTATTGGTGGTCTGTTAATCATAGGGAATCTGTTTTGGCTGCCAGAGACCAAGCCTGAACTCCCCACACAAAATAAAAAAATGAAGGATCACTTCCATCAAATCCTATCAAATAACATCAGCCAATCTGTGTTTTGTATCAGTTTTATGCTGTTTTACTGTTATTTCTGTCTACTCACTTTTTTACCCATTATTTTAAGTAGTGAGTATCATTTCAGCCCTGCCGATATTGGCTGGATGTTTATTCCTATGTCCCTGGCAATGATTGGCGGCAGTTACAGCTATCGCATGATCCACCAGCATGTTTCCCAAAAAAGAGCGTTAATTATCACTAGCCTATTAAATTTGTTCATAATTTTGATATTTGCCATGACTTATTCAATGAGTATTGCTGTTTTAGTCACAATCACCGTCTTCTATGGTTTCACATTGGGGCTATCGATGCCCACACATGCAACTTTACTAATCTCAGAGTTTGTCGAAGAACGAGCAACCGCAATCGGCCTTTATAATTTCATCAGGTATACAGGGATGTCGGCTGGCCCCATGATTAGCAGTTTTCTGTTATTCGATAATCACTATGAATGGATCTTTATCGCAGGTGCATTGCTATTTGCTCTAGCGATTGGTTTGGCAATCCTCATTCTGAAATCACGCTATCAACCAAACTAGCACCGATTACACAGGGTTTTTGCCCATATCCAAACAAGCCACAAACCACACTGAAACATGCAGACTGAAAACGGCTTAAAGTGCCGACTATGTTAATAGTTATCACATTTTTGATAATCTCAACGAAGGCACGTTATGGCATGATGACAAATATTGTTTAATTCATTTTTAAAAGTGATTTTTATCCTATTTCTCAAATCGTAAAATAGAAAGAACATTATCAATTTTCATTTTTTAGTATTTTTATGATTTAATTATTTAAAATAAAAAAATAATAATGCTATCCATAGTCTCATCAATGTGATCTATTCCTGTATATTCTCGAATACTCCAGATAAAAAATGACACTTCTATTTTTTACTGCCTATACATAAAAAAATTGTTTAAATTATTTCATAAGAAAACGTATTATCTTTAGCTTAGTTTTAAATTTCTATTTATAGATTAATCACACTCTACGTTATTAAAATGTTATTAAAATGTTATTAATGAATTATATTACAGGCTTAAATCAAATAAATCATCGCCATCTGACCAACTCCATCATTTTTAACATTGATAATCACAGAGAACGTATCTGATTTTTCCAAAGATATGTAACAATAATGGAGTATAAAATGGATAACACTGAAAAAGATACAGAAAGCAAATTAGTTTATAACACTGATCCAGGATATCAACATCCAAGCCCTGTTCAGGGTTATGGCAAGGAAGCAACACAAAAAACCTATCAATTAAACGGTTATAATCCGGCAACAAGCACCGATATTTTAACCTATACCCCCACCCGCATGGCTAAGACGGTGTTTAACACCTATAACGATGATGATGAATTCAGTATCGCGTGTTACTTCACGGACTGGGCTCAATATGATGCCAGAGGAACAATAGAATTCCCTACAGATGAACAATTTAAAACTCAAGGCGGGCGCGGTGCCGATTTGACCCGCATTAAAGGTGATTCAACCAATGCCAGCCCCTTTAAGAAATTGATATTCAGTTTTGCCGGCATCGTTGGTGATGAAGGGCCAAAGAAAACCACAATTCTGAGTGCTGCCAAAGGTTGGGGATTCGGAGCCGATGAGGTTGAAACCCTCAAAAATTACACTGGATGGCCTATCCCAATCGACCCATGGGCCGATGTCAGCGCTTACTTTAACTGCGGTTTCGATAGTGGAGCATTCGATCCGTACCCAACAATATATAACCAAGATAAAGCTAAAGGATTACTGGGCGGTTTCAATTCATTGAAAAAGGCCGATCCTAATCTGGAGGTTTCCGTCAGTATCGGCGGCTGGTCAATGAGTGGTGCTTTTTATGACATTTGTCGCAGTGAACCCTATCGTAAACAGTTTATTGATGGAATCAGAGATCTATTCAGTCGTTTCTCAATGTTCAATCATATCGATATTGACTGGGAATACCCCGGCTCTGCGGGAATGGGAAATCAATTTGGTGCAGATGATTACGTCTATTATAAAAAACTGATTGAGGAATTAACGGCAGCCAATATTCCCAATTTACAAGGAATTAGTATTGCGGCTTCAGCCGATCCTAAAAAAATTGATGATGCCCATATTCCAGAACTGATGAAAGCCGGTGTCACTGGCATCAACCTGATGACTTATGATTTCTTTACCTTGGGTGACGGTAAACTTTCTCACCATACCAACCTTTATCGCAACAAAGATGACCAACATTCCAAATATTCTATTGATGATGCCGTTCAGCATTTAATCACTCTGGGTGTTGACAAGAAAAAGATTTTCATTGGTTATGCCGGTTATACGCGCAATGCAAAAGGCGCAGACATTACCAGTAAAAGCCCGCTTCAAGGAAGTTATAACAGCCAGGGCAATATCGTCGGAACTTTCGAATCTGCGGTTATCGAATGGACTGACGTTATCTATAACTATGTTGATTTCGAAAATGGCATAGGTCGTAATGGCTATGAAATCATTCAAGATAGTGTTGCTAAGGCGGATTATCTTTATAACAAAGATCTCAAGGTCTTTATGTCATTGGATACGCCACGCTCAGTCAGAGAAAAAGCCCGCTACGTCAAAGAAAAAGGATTGGGCGGCTTATTTATTTGGTCCGGTGATCAGGATAATGGCCTATTAACCAACGCAGCCCACGAAGGTCTGGGACGTACCGTTAAGAAAAGTGTTATCGATATGTCACCGTTTTATTTCGATAACGATGATCTCCCTTCTTACGATAAACCCAAAGAACCTCAATGTAAGGACTGTGTTTAATCAACATAACGTCTGAAATACAGCATCTAATGGTTATTTGATTAATGACTGTTTGATGATTATGGCCGAATAATTGAAATGGGATAATAAAAATGGACAAGAATCACAATTATTCTGATGAACAGCAGAATATGAAAAAAGTATCACCATTATTGACGGCGGTGGCTGAAATATCATTACCGGAAATACCATCACCGGAAAAATATTCACTCACCACAGTGAAACAGCACAATACCCCACCATCTGTTTTGTTGGTAGATTCACTCAGAAATCTGGGCTATCACTCCATCTTCGATATTGTCAGCCTGTCAAAACAGCGTTTTATTAAACGTCACAATGAATCTCTTGCGGGTCATGCTGAAATCATCTTTGACAAAGCAGTGAGTATGGCTAACCAACTGGTTCAATACTATCGGCAGAACCCGCTCAGACAATACGATGGACAGACTGCGGCTTTCCTGTCAACCACGACAGATAATCAGAACACCAACGAACAAACAGGAAAATTGCCTGATTATAGCGGCCTGTTCCCGGAGCCTTGGGATGACTTCTGTCAGCCGGATGCCATCGAATCCCTTGATAGCCCTGCCAACTATCTGTTGGATCTGTATAAATTTATTCAGCAGATTGAAGTGGATGGCACCAATCAGGCGATTTTGCTGGCAAGCAGGCGGTCGGATATTTCACATCTGATGCTCGATAGCGATGCGCTTTATAAAGAGCTTCCTGCTCTGACCATCGTAAATGATGTGCTGTCTGAAAGCGCCAGAATATATATTAACCAGACAGGGGAAGCCAATAAACCGGTTAATCAGGTATTGGGAGAAACGCGTTTTCCCTTTACGTTGCCCTATAACTTGCCGACTCAGCAGATCAACCGGGGGCTGGCAGAAAGCAAAAATGAATTGGGTACCGTGATCCGGCAAGTCGATACGCATTTCCCGTGGCATACTGAAATTTCAAAATATGACCAGATCTTGCTGGCTTATTCACAGTTGAGCAATGAACAAATCAGCCTACTGACCGAAGCTGCCCCTTTCTCTCAGAACCTGCTGTCACGGGATCAGCTCATCAAAGCCTATTACGGCAGCAGTACGACAGAACTTGTGCCTGACAAAGATATTTCGCGGCATGCTTATATTGTTGCTCAAGATGACAGTGTTGAAGGCCCGATCAAACTGGTCGAAAATTCGCCCAATGCCTACGATAGGATTTCCATCACCTGCAAAAATCAGGCAGACAAAACCATCTCGGTCAAGCTACGGGCAGAAAACGTTCTCACTTACTATCGCGTCAAGGCAAGGATGGAGCCGTTTGACAACTCTCCGCCCTTTAGCCGCCAGTTAAAGCTGACCTATGTGGAAAGCGATAACTCAGACATTGGCAATCTGGATGATGGCCCATACTTTGGTAATATGACCATTTATGCGGCTACCCCCAAAGAAACACCATCAGGTGAAAATCAACCAACCGGGCCAATAGACGGTATTGTGTTTCAGGCAATGAGTTATCGTCTTGCGATTGCCAAATCAGGTACGTCATCTTCCGAATTATCACCGCAGGCGAATGACTTCTTTATCAATAATTATGGTCTTTCAGAAGAAGAAAGCGCCCAGCTTAAGAAGATCGCCATTTTTGGCGACCAAACCGGAACGCAAGTTACTCACATTGAAAATCTATTCAGTAGTGGTAACTACCGGCCTATCGTTTCCCCTAATGCCCATTTTTCCAACCCGATTTTTTTCAACGGACAAAGCACCGCCACCTTCCCGGCCGCTTATCATTATGGCGGGGTTTACATTAATGCCGGACAACAAGATGCTCTGGAAATTATTCGGGCGGATAACGGGCGTGAAATCAAAGCCGTATCCAACTTCCGTTATGATCGGCTGAACCGCTTTGTCCGCTTGCAGCGCTGGCTTGGCCTGCCTTACCACCAGCTTGATCTTTTGCTGGCTTCCGGTATCAAGGCAGAAGCCGATAATCTGGATATGAGCATTACTGACAATGTACTGAAAGAGTTGGGGCTGTTCAGGCATCTCAATAAAAACCTGCTTTTGCTACGCCTGACAAAACCAGAATGGCTCGGTTTGTCAAACAGTAAAACATCAAATTCATTGTCACTGAATGAAATATATCTGTTGACCCGCTATCAAGACTTCGTCAACAACGCCAATCAGAACGAAGACAAGATCCATGACTATTTTTCTTACGCGAACAAGCCGCAAGCCAATGGAAAGGCCGTCAAAGACAATAATGATGAAAGTGAAAAATGTGCAGAAATTCTGGCCGATATTCTGGGCTGGAACGCCGATGAAATTTATCTGGCCTGCACATTGCGAGAATTGACACCCCCGCAGGCCAAAAATTTACCCCATATCGATTGGTTACGCCGATTACAGCAGCTTGCAGTCACGACCAGCCTGTCAGTCAAAACGTTATGGGATGCCAGCACATTAACCCTCAATACTGATTTCAGCCTTTACCAGAGTGTCGGTGAAGCGGTCATGGCGGCGTTAAAAACGCAAGGAGATAACGAGAATGTCTAATTCCATCGAAGCAAAATTACAAGAAGATCTGCGTGATGCGCTCGTTGATTACTATCTTGGGCAAATTGTTCCCAAGGGAAAAAATTTCCAGTTTTATCGCGACAAAATCAAGAACGTCGATGATCTCTATGATTTTCTGCTACTGGATACCCAGGTCTCTTCAAAAGTCATCACATCGCGCGTGTCTCACGTAACCCAATCGATACAGCAGTATATCAACCGTATTGTGCTCAATTTGGAACCGGGTCTTTCCATGACTCAGGAAGAAACCTACGACTGGCAGGAGTTTGCCAACCGTTACGGTTATTGGTCTGCCAATCAGCAACTCAGGTTATACCCCGAAATTTATGTTGATCCTACCTTGCGGCTGACCAAAACCGAGTTTTTCTTCCAATTGGAAAGTGTGCTGAATCAGGGAAAACTGACGGATAACGTCGCTCAGAAGGCGGTCCTTGGTTACCTGAACAATTTTGAAGAAGTCAGTAATCTGGAAATTATTTCGGGTTATGAAGATGGTATTGATCTTGCCAATGACAAAACCTATTTCATTGCTAAAACCCGTACCCAGCCTTATCGCTATTTCTGACGAACACTGGACATGAAACAGCGTAATACGGACTCGAATGAGCTGTATCCAACAGCCTGGAGCGAATGGAAACCTATCAGTGTGCCGTTAGAAAATGCCCGCAATGGCGTTGTCCGTCCGGTCATCATGAATAACCGTCTCTACATAAGCTGGTTTGAAGTCTCAAAAGAAGAAGAGAAAAACAAAAACGACGAAAGCAAGACCATCATTCGATACCGTACCAAGCTCAATCTGGCGCACTTGGGATTTGATGGTACATGGAGCAGCGGCACCACCGTACGCGAAGAGGTGCTTGACCATGCTATGGACAAAATGATTGCCGTGCTCGACCGAACCGGAAAAGAAGACCGTCTGGTACTGGTGGCATTTACCCGTCTTAAAGGAAAAAACAGCGAAGGCCCTTATGACTATGACGTAGTATTCAGTTATATCTGCGATAACATGCTGATGGCCTCCACAGATCTGCCGCCCTCAACCACGAAACTCTCTGACCAAGATGATTATGGTAACAAACTGGTTTGGTTCTTCTTCCGTGAACCCCAGAATGGTGGCATGGATGAATTCAAGCAGCTGATCCTCTATCCCGTCCATATCAATAGAAAGTGGCCGATTGAGAAGGAAAGAACATTTGAGGGCTCACTGGGGAACAAGGAGGATTTCGACCTCAAAGCTGACTATTTGGAAGATTCACTGGATATGTATCTGACCTCCATCTCCACCTACAAATACGATTTCAGCCTGAGCAAAAACATCCTGTACTGCATCTGGCTGGAAGACAAAAATAAAAACAGATGTTGGCTGGATTACAAAGTACTGACAGAAGAGGATTTTAAGCAAGGGAAAATCGAGTTCAGTGTCAGAGTCAAACGGTGTCACAGCGATGACCTCAGCGACATCACGATTGTCACCGGTTTCAGCTTGCCTAAGGCAAATGCCGACGATATCGGCGGCAGAATCAGAGTCATCTTGAGCGTGGGCAGGCGGGTTCGTGAAAAATTCCAGATCAAGCAAACCAAGCAAACCCAATATCTGCAATTCCCTGAAAATCCACCTACTCCCGTTTGGTATGCCGATAAACAAATCCGCTTAAACACCCTGTTCGCCAAGGAACTCGTCAGTAAAGCCAGCCAGAAACTGGATCTGGTGCTCAGTTGGGATACCCAGAACCTGCCTGAAGAGTCGATTTCCGGCAGTGGCGCAGAACCGATTGATCTCAAGGGTGCCAATGGCATCTATTTCTGGGAACTGTTCTTCCATATGCCGTTCATGGTGGCATGGCGTTTCAATGTTGAGCAGCGTTATGAAGAAGCTAACCGCTGGCTCAAGTATATTTTCGATCCTTATGAAAATGAGGATAAGCCGGCTCTGAAACAAGGAAAGCCGCGCTACTGGAACAGCCGCCCATTGATTGATGAACCGAAGAAAAACTACAGCCTGATGCAGCCGAGCGATCCCGATGCAATTGCTTCCGGTGAACCGATACATTATCGCAAGGCGATTTTCTATTTCCTGGTCAGAAACTTGATTGACGACGGTGACATGGAATACCGGAAGCTTCAACCCACGGCAAGGACTATTGCCCGTTTGAGTTATGCAACCGCCAGTTCGCTGCTTGGCCGACGCCCTGATGTGCAATTGGCAAGCTTCTGGCAACCGCTGTCCCTTGAAGATGCTCTCTACCGATATGACAACAGTGAGCTGCGCCAACTGGAGATGCAAAGCCAGCCATTGCCCCATATTCCCGTCGTTCATGACAACACGATCCGCGCCCTTGATAATGAGCTGTTCATGAAGCCGATCAATAATGAACTGACGGAGATTTGGGATCGTATGGAAAACCGGATTTACAATTTACGGCACAACCTGACGCTGGATGGCAAAGAGATCAACATGGCACTCTATGATGAGAAGATCTCGCCACGCGACCTGATGAACCTGCGTTACCAGCGCGTCGTCACTGCCCGCAATGCCAGCCGGATGAATTTCAAAACGCCCAATTACCGTTTTGAACCGATGCTGGCACGTGCCAGAGCAGGCGTTGAAACGCTGATACAGTTTGGCGGCACCTTACTGAGCCTGCTGGAACGCAAGGACAGTTTGAGCTTTGAAAAATTCCAGATGCTCCAGAGTAGTGATCTCTACCGCTTCTCAATCGATCTGCAACAGCAGGAAATCAACATCAATCAAGCCAGCCTTGAGGTTTTGCAGGTCAGTAAAAAATCAGCTCAAGAGCGGCATGAACACTTTAAGGGATTGTATGACGAAAATATTTCGTCAACCGAGCAACAGGTGATTGAACTGCAATCCCAATCCGCTTCAGCGTTGCTGACGGCACAAACTTTGCGTACCGGCGCGGCTGCACTGGATATGCTACCCAATATCTATGGGCTGGCCGTGGGCGGATCGCGCTGGGGAGCTGCACTGAATGCGGCGGCCGAAATGATCATGATCAAACATCAATCTGACAGTATCAAAGCCGATAGTCTGAATGTGTCTGAATCATACCGTCGACGCCGCCAAGAATGGGAAGTGCAATACAAACAGGCGGAATGGGAAGTCAATTCCATTGATCAGCAAATCAATGTCCAAAACCTGCAATTGACTGCTTCCATGAAACGGTTGGCACAGGTTGAGGCGGAACAGCAAAAATCGCTGGCACTGTTGGATTATTACTCCAGCCGCTTTACCAATGAAAGCCTGTACACATGGATGATTAGCCAACTGTCAAACCTGTACCTGCAAGCCTATGATGCCGTTTCATCACTTTGCCTCTCCGCAGAAGCCTCATTGCAGTACGAATTGGATTCAGAGCAGACCTTTATTGAAGGCAGTAGCTGGAATGATCTCTATCAGGGGTTAATGTCCGGTGAAACACTGAAACTGGCGCTGCAAAGAATGGAGCGCGCTTATGTTGAACAAAACTCACGCTTGCAAGAAATCACTAAAACTATCTCTCTCAAGGCATTACGGAAAACAGCATGGGAAAGCGATCTTGCAACCCTGAAACAGCACTCTCCTATTACTTTTAACCTGCAAGAATCAGACTTTGCTAAAGATTACCCTAACCTTGCCAATCGCCGGATCAAATCTGTCTCGGTTTCTCTGCCCATGTTAATCGAGCCTTATGAGGACATTTGCGCCCAACTCTCTCTGGGCGTCAATACCCGCATGGTGAAAGCCGACATCCAGACAATGGAAAAGCTGGTGAAAGAAGGGATTAATGCTGATTCGCCTTATCTGGCACGCAGCATCCATCCCAACCAGCAGATTTCCTTATCCACTGGCATAAACGACAGCGGTATGTTCACACTGAATTTTGATGATGAGCGTTTCCTGCCATTTGAAGGCGCGGGTGTCGAATCAAGTTGGACATTCGGCTTTACCAATAACTCGCAAAATCTCGACAGTCTGACCGATGTGATTCTCCATGTTCGGTATACCGCAAAAATCGGCTCCTCTACATTCGGTAAAGCCGTTCAGAAATTGCTGGTAGAACAAAAAATCACGGACTCATAACCGCACAGGTTCAGCGTGTTACTGGCGATTTTCATGATTAACCAGCCTCCTGAACAGGGGGCTGAACAGGAAAAATTATCGGAGTTTATTAATGACTAACAAATATACTTACACATCATCAAAAGCAATGTCCGATATCAGTGATGTTATTGGTGATCCACTCACTGCCTGGAAACAACAGGAAGGCGGGCGGGTTTATAACGTGATTTTTAATAGCAACGTTTATACCAATACTTACTGGGTTGAACGCTGGCATGTACCGGGTCAATCTGGCCAGGAAAGTTCGCCGCACAATGCCTGGCAGTACGTCCGTGCGGCAACGGCAGAAGAGATCAACGCACATGGTAATCCAACGGAGGGTACGGTAAACCCGACAGAAGAGATTCCATCCCCCGTTCTGCAATCTGACCGATACACGGAAGAGACTTACGAGAAGGTGAAGTACAAACCCGATGGCTCAGGCACAAACCTCTCTTATACCGCGCCCCGTGTCTGTAAACCGATGTATAACCAATATGCGCGTGATCCGGCCAAACCCAAACTTTCTGCTTACATTACGGACTGGTGTCAATATGATGCCCGTCTTGATGACAAGAATGAAAACCCCGAGGATCGCGGCAGAGGCTTTGATCTATCGACGATTGACCCGACCACTTATGACAAATTGATTTTCAGCTTCTTGGGTATTTGTGGGGATATTGGCGTCAAGAAAGAAAAAGTGAATGAAGTCTGGAAAGGCTGGAATTCCCAGACTGACCAGAAAATCACCGAAGGCCATATTGTGCCACTGGACCCTTACGGCGATTTAGGCACCGCCCGTAACGTCGGTCTGCCTGAATCGAGCAAAAATACTTCAATTAATGCAGGGACTTTTCTGCCCTATTATCAGCAGAGTAAAGCGGCGGGTTTGCTGGGCGGATTACGGGAATTACAAAAGCGCGCGCGGGCAGCAGGACACAAACTTGAGCTGGCATTCAGTATCGGGGGCTGGAGTTTATCGAGTTATTTCTCCAAGATGGCAGAAGATAAAAACCAACGTACCGTTTTCATCAAAAGCGTAGTTGATTTTTTTGAACGCTTCCCGATGTTCAGTTGTGTTGACATTGACTGGGAATACCCAGGTGCTGCGGGAGATGTACACAATATTATCAGTGAAGACGACGGCAAAAATTATGCCTTGCTGGTTAAAGATCTGAGAATAGAGCTGGATGAGCAGTTCGGCATAGGCAGTAAAGAAATTTCTATTGCCTGTAGTGGGGTAAAAGCCAAACTTGCTAAGTCAAATATCGCTGAATTAGTTAAAAATGGGCTGGATAATATCTTCCTAATGAGTTACGACTTTTTTGGCACCGGATGGGCCGCCTATATCGGACATCATTCCAACCTCTATTCCCCTAACGAGCCCGATCCTAATGGAGAATATGATCTCTCGGCAGAAGCGGCGATTAATTACCTGCATCAAGATCTCGGTATTCCTCTGAGTATAATTAACTTAGGTTATGCCAACTATGGACGTTCAGGTAAAGGTGCCAAGCTGGAAACGCGTTTGTACGATAAGCCGGGTGATGCTCTGGGCACAATGGAAAAAGGGGCGCCGGAATTTTTCGATATTGTCAATAACTACATGGATAGTGAACATACACTGAGTACAGGAAAAAATGAGTTTGTACTGATGACAGATACCAATGCTGATGCGGATTTCCTGTTCAGTGAAAAACAGGGGCATTTCATCTCACTGGATACTCCCCGCACGGTGAAACAAAAAGGAGAATATGTCACCGAGCATCAACTGGGAGGGATCTTTTCCTGGTCTGGTGATCAGGATTGCGGTCTGTTGGCCAATGCCGCCAGAGAAGGTATGGGATATATCGCCAAATCTAATCATGAAACTATCGATATGGGGCCGTTGTATAATCCGGGGAAATCCTACTATTTAAAATCGCTCCGTGAATTGAAATCTTCGCGCTAGACCTTGATTCATTGATAAACGCCAGTACTAATATGCTGGCGTAATTCGGTTTTAATTTATCGTATTTTGTTGTGATTGCTCTAAAATATTTAATTCTGGCAAATGCATTTTGCACCAAATGTCGATAATGATATAAGCCTTTATCAATATACTTATCGGATTGTGTGAGCCACTTAATTGAATTATTATTTAATTATATCTATCGATTGAAGTTGGTCATAAAATCAGATTCATAATCATTGTCACAAAAAGACAAATTCAACGCTGAAACGATTTTATCTGTATTCTCTTCTGAGATATGTAGCAGCCCTATGCAACTGTCAAAATGGGATTTATTGCTGTACCGCCTGCAAAATAACATTCAGCATCTTCGATAAAATCGGCATCAATAGATTCAAGAATACGCGCTATCTTGGCGTGATGTTCCAGCCGATATTTATACATTTAAAATACCGCCGCCGTATTCTTTTACCAATTTATCGATTAGCGCCTTCTCATGCGGTTCCAGCGCCTCTGGCTCTACATATTTCCAGTTGCGCTCATAAAAGGCTAAAGCTTCCTTTTCATCTAATTCAGCGTCATCTTTTAGATACCATGCGATCTGCTTCATTTGAGGATAATCAGCAACGTGCAACATAATTTCCTCCGTTAGGTTCTATTGTGCATATGTATGTAGTATAGCGCTTTTTATCAGCAACATCCAACACTGAATAAATACATAATTAACTGATATTAAACAGAATAATATATATTACAAAGAGCAGCTATGGTTTAGAATATCTATGTATAATGTCACTAAAGCAGATACCAAAGAGCCAGATTAAACCTACCTTATTCGCTAAGTCGTTTGTTCAAGTCGCGCGCAAGAATCTATAAATGAACTGCCAGCCTTCACCATGTACTTTGCCATAGTCCACGTGGGCAATCCCACACATTGTCTGACATAACATTACAAAAAGTGGGCTAATTCATGTGTAATAATACCTACTGTTTATTATAATTACTTGAAAATATTTCCTTGTGTACTAGACTTTAAATTAGAAACTAATTCATCGATTTATAATAATGTTGGAATAGCTTTTAGTTTGTAGCAGATCGCCTTAAAAAAGGCGAATATGACAGAATTATTTTACATCAATATAAAAATAAATTTTTATCACTAAAAAAACTAATTTTTATTTATAATAAATCTATAAATTATGTTTCTATTATATTATTAAAAATTTAAATAGATATTTAATATCCTGATAATTTTTTATTCTTTATACTAAGGGTGAATTTTATGAAAGATACTAAATTGGTATTGCCAGATGAACTTAAAACTGAGGCTATAAAGGCTTTCTGTGATTCAATGAGTGGTAAAAGTTCATCTAAAAATATTGATAAAACAATCAAAATGATGTTCGATAAAAATGATGAACATTTGTTTGGTGCATCAGTATCTATAATAAGTGAAATCATTCATTATAATGTCACGGCAACACTTGACGATGGTACCAAAAAATTTTCGGGAGGAGCTTGGGGAGTAAGTACAGCAGGTTACGCAGATTATTGGTCGGGGACTATAACGACTGCAAATCCTACTGATCTTTTTGCGAAAACAGTTCATTTTTGGGCTTATACATGGACATTTGCGGGTAAACTTATATTTCAGGATAGTGCCTATTATCCGTTGGGAGACTTTATGGGAAAGGGACTTGGCACCCTTACAGGCCTAGCTGAGGGCGATGGTGATTGGAATCCGTGATTAAGCAGTCACTTTTTTAATCATAATTTGATAACGTCTAAATTGAATTTACAGGGTGATTATGAGATTTGAACAATCACCCTGGATTTTTATTTATCCACATATCCAATAAGTTAATTGGCCATTGTACGACAAGTCAATTTAATAAGTCAGTAATGCTAATATTCTGGATTTCAATTCAGCTTGATTTTTTATTACCTTGCTTTCCGCAGGATGAACAAAAAACAAAGTGACCAATCCATCGAACAATTCCTCCATAGATGAGCGAGGCAATCTGTTTTTTTGAACCCAGTTAGCGGGGACAAGTTCGTTGAGGGAAATCTTTTCTGGCAATTATCCGCCAAGATAAGCACTCCGAACGGCTTCATTGGCTAACAGCGCGGCTCCGCGATCTTCCAGAACAATATGGCCATTCTCCAGCACATAGCCGCGATCGGCCAATTTCAATGCCTGATTAGCATTCTGTTCAACCAGAAAAATCGTCATACCTTCATCGCGCAATTGTTGGATGGTGTCAAAAATCTGCATGATGATAATCGGAGCCAATCCCAACGAGGGTTCATCCAGCAATAATAATTGAGGCTGGCTCATCAGCGCCCGGCCAATCGCCAGCATCTGCTGTTCACCGCCAGACATCGTACCTGAACGCTGGCTGCGCCGCTCAAGTAAACGGGGGAAGAGCTGGTAAACCCGGGTAATACGCTCATGGTATTGCTGCTTATTCGCAAAAAATCCCCCCATCGCCAGATTTTCTTCTACTGTCATGCGGGCAAATACCCGCCGCCCTTCCGGTACGATGGCAATCGCTTCACGCATGATACGTGCCGTCTGCCATTGAGTAATCTCGTTGCCCCGAAAGATAATGCAGCCTTCCGTTGCCCTTGGCTCACCACACAAGGTACTGAGCAAAGTGGTTTTTCCTGCCCCATTGGCGCCAATCAGGGTGACGATTTCCCCTTGCTGAATGTTCAGGCTGACTTGGTGCAGCGCCTGTATTTTGCCGTAATGAGAGGATACTTGATTAAACTCCAACATGTTAATAGGCCTCACCCAAATAGGCTTTAATCACTTCCGGGTTATGACGGATCTCTTCCGGACGCCCTTGTGCCAAGGGCGCGCCCTGATTCACAACGTAAATACGATCTGAAATTCCCATCACCAGTTTCATATCATGCTCAATCAGCAAAATAGCAACCTGATACTGCGTTCTTAATTCTACAATTAAGGCATCCAACGCTTCCGTCTCTTTCGGGTTAAGTCCTGCGGCGGGTTCATCCAGCATTAATATTTCCGGGCGTGTCACCATACAACGGGCTATCTCCAAGCGGCGCTGCTGCCCATAAGCCAGATTACCCGCCTGACGGTTTGCCAGTGGCAGCAATCCAACCCGTTCCAGCCAGATAGCTGCGCTGTTAAGCGCCTCAGCTTCCGCTCGTCGGAATGCCGGTGTTTTCAATAAACCCGCAAAAATACTGTTTTTGAGAAATCGATGTTGGGCAACCAACAGATTTTCAATGACGGTCATTTCACGAAACAGTCTGACATGCTGAAAGGTGCGGATAACGCCCAACCGGGCAATTTCTTGCCCAGACAAACCTTCGAGGTGTTTTTCCCGCAGTTTTATCATGCCGCAGGTTGGCCGGTAAAAACCAGTCAGACAATTGAATATCGTGGTCTTTCCTGCCCCATTGGAACCAATCAGAGAAACGATTTCACCTTGGTTCAAGGCCAGCTCTACGTTATCAACTGCGAGCAAACCACCGAAGCGCATAGTCAGGCCTGAGACCTGTAATAAAGGGGTCGCATTCATGCTTTGTGGTCTCTCTGTTCAGTACTTAATTCAAGCTGACGACGTTTCATCGGCAATAATCCCTGTGGCCGCCAGATCATCATCAACACCATCAAGGCCCCCAGCAGCAGCATGCTGTATTCGTTCAAATCACGCATCATTTCACGGGAGACCACTAATATGATGGCAGACAGGATCACTGCGGTCTGAGATCCCATTCCTCCCAGCACAACAACCGCCAGAACAAAAGCAGATTCAGCAAAAGTAAAAGATTCTGGGCTGATGAAGCCCTGTCTGGCCGCAAATAAGGTGCCAGCAATGCCAGCAAAAGCTGCACTGATGGTCAATGCGGTCAGTTTAATGCGCGTCGGGCTAAGTCCCAGTGAACGGCAGGCAATTTCATCTTCACGCAGGGCTTCCCAAGCGCGTCCCAATGGCATCCGCAACAGGCGATGAATGACAAACAGCGTCATTACCACAAGTAGCAAAGCCACCAAGTAGAGGAAAATGATCCGGTCACTGGGATCGTATTTCAACCCGAAGAAGTGATGGAAAGTATCCCAACCGCCCTCTTTGACGCTACGGTTAAATTCTAATCCGAATAGGGTAGGTTTAGGAATTTGGCTAATGCCGTTTGGCCCACCGGTGATTTCTGTATTGTTCAGCAATAGGATACGGACGATTTCCCCAAAGCCCAGTGTGACAATCGCCAGATAATCGCCCCGCAATCGCAGAACCGGAAAACCCAGCAGCAACCCGAACAATGCCGCAGTCAAACCCGCCAGTGGCAGGCTCTGCCAGAATCCCAAACCGTAATAGTGGTTCAATAACGCATAGGTATAAGCCCCAATCGCATAAAAACCGGCATAGCCCAATACCAATAGCCCTGACAGACCGACCACAACATTCAGCCCCAAGCCGAGCATGACATAAATCAGGGTCAGCGTGGCAATATCGACGCTACCGCGCGAAACCACAAAAGGCCAAATAATGGCGGCGGCAACAATGAGTACCCCCAGTAATTGCTGTTTTCGGGTTGATCCATCCAAATCAGCTAACTTCCGGCTTTTTGACGGGATCTTCTGTACTGCCTGCTGGATCATGGGGCGACATAATTGAAATAGAAAAACGATCGCACAATCTATGGCAATCCACATCCAGCGCACTTCGTCAGCACGCTGCACCACAAGTTTTGTGCCTTGCAGTGACAATTGCATGCCCATCATGAAAGCCGCCAAGATAAACAGCGTTACCGTAGCGATAATCGCATTAATCCAGTTGGCCAGTTTCATACTTTTTCTACCTCCGGACGACCTAAAATTCCGGTCGGCATCACCAACAATACGCCAATCAGCAAAGCGAATGACACGACATCTTTATATTCCGTACTTAAGTAAGCTGAGGTCAGTGCTTCCGATACGCCAAGGATCAATCCCCCCAGCATCGCTCCCGGAATACTGCCGATACCGCCCAGCACAGCCGCGGTAAAGGCTTTCATCCCTGCCATAAAGCCGATATAAGGATTAATCACACCATAGAACTGCCCCAGCAACACCCCTGCCACCGCCGCCATTACTGCACCAATGACAAAAGTCATGGAAATCACGCGATCAGTATTAATGCCCAGCAAACTCGCCATTTTCAGATCTTCAGCGCAGGCACGGCAGGCTCGTCCCATGCGGGAGTAGCGGATAAACAATGTCAGTACCAACATAGCTACGATTGTGACGATCCAGATGGTTAGCTGCATTGCGGTCACACTGGCAGCAAAACCGTTGCTTTCTCCTAATGTCCACTGCCCGCTGATCAAACCGGGCAGAGCCAGATCACGGGAGCCCTGCGAGAGACTGACGTAATTTTGCAGAAATATCGACATACCGATGGCAGAGATCAGGGCGATCAAACGCTTGGAATGACGCACAGGCCGATAGGCGACGCGTTCAATGCTCCAGCCATAGGCGCTCGCAATGATGATCGAAGCCAAAAATGCAGTGGCAATCAGCAACCAGCCGACATCAATACCCATCATCATCAGGGCGGCAATCACAATAAAAGAGAGGTAACTGCCTATCATATAAACTTCACCGTGGGCAAAGTTGATCATTCCGATAATGCCATAAACCATGGTGTAACCGATGGCAATCAACGCATAGGTACTGCCAAGAGTCAGGCCGTTCAGCATCTGCTGAATAAAATAAAGAATGTGTTCTGACATAAGACACCTCTCTGAAAAATCGCCCCTGCGCCAAGACAGGGGCTAAAGGCGATGTAAAAGCCTATTTTTTTATTTTGCTGCTGTGGATGTCCCATCGGCATGCCACTCAAATACACCAAATTCGAAGCCTTTCAGGTCACCTTTTGCATCCCAGCTCAGGCTCCCCATTGCGGTATCAACGGGATTAGCTTTCAAATCTGCCGCCAGTTCAGCGGGTTCGGCGCTGCCAGTGCGTTTCATGGCTGTACTCAGAGATTGCAAGGCAGCATAAGTTGTCCAGACAAACGGGCCTGTTGGATCTTGTTTTTTCGCCCTGATGGCATCAACGACAGCTTTGTTCGCCGGAACCTGATCGTAACGTTTTGGTAGTGTTACCAACATGCCTTCCGACGCGGCTCCAGCAATATTGGACAGTGACGTGTTACCCACGCCCTCCGGCCCCATAAAACGGGCTGTCAAACCTGCTTGTTTTGCCTGACGCAGGATTTGCCCCATTTCAGGGTAGTAACCACCGAAGTAAACAAAATCAACGTTCTCTTTTTTCAGGCGGGCAACCAGTGCCGAGAAATCTTTATCGCCCGCGGTCACGCCTTCAAACAAGACGGCAGTGATACCGGCTTTTTTCAGACTATCGCGCACGGAACGCGCCAGCCCTTCTCCGTATTGTTGTTTGTCATGAACGATAGCCAGACGCTGTGGTTTGATGCTATTGCCAATAAATGTAGCGGCAGTCGGTCCCTGATCAGAATCCAGCCCCGTGGTACGCAGGATCGTCTGATAGCCACGGGTTGTCAGATCGGCATTGGTTGCCGCTGGGGTGATCATCATCACGCCTTCATCTTCATAAATATCAGAAGCGGGCTGTGTCGAGGAGGAACATAGATGGCCGATGACATAACGGATATTATCGTTAATAATTTTGTTCGCGACTGCAACGGCTTGTTTTGGGTCACAGGCATCATCGTATTCCACACCGACCAGCTTATCGCCATTGATACCGCCTTTGGCATTGATATCTGCAATAGCCTGACGTGCTCCTGTAAATTGCATATCACCATATTGAGCTACCGACCCCGACATCGCCCCCACGACTGCGACTTTGATCTCTTCTGCCCACACGGACTGGCTTATCGCCATCGCGATAAAACCTGCCAGAACTGTTTTCGTTTTTGATACCTTCATCTGGTTATCCCCGCTTTATGATTAGTTTGTTGTGTTTATTTTTTTAGATGTTTCATTATCTTAGGCTGATAAATGTCGTTTCTTGCCAGTGATGAATGAATCATGGTTTTTTATTAATAAGATTTTATTTATCATGATATTAAACAGGAATTTTATCCTGTAAATCAAATCAACGAGGCAGTAAAAAGCATTAATAATAGAATAAAATAAGGGGGTAATTGCTTGTGTTTTGTTCAAAGAATGGTGTGATGTGCTACTGATATGTGATAGGCACAATTTTTAACTCGGAAAATTCATGCTATTAAAAATATTTTTCCAATAATTTTGGAAAAATTGATATAACTTACCGAAATAGTTAAGTTTATCCAATTTATACAGTAGATTATAGAAAATTAACAATTAAACACGCTATGATTTCATTCACTCTGAATAAGATTTATAAATAAGAGAGGCGTACAACGCCTCTTTTTCCTTAACACTTATTTTAAAACTGTGAATAATAGCGTTATCATCATAATAGCCACAGTCAACATAAGAACTTTCTTTATTATATTTTCGCTTGTATTAATTGCCTGAATACTCCCGATATGATTGTCAATCAGGCTTATTATTGGAATACCTATGAGAAAAATTATATACGTTTTTGCGTTATTTACAGTTTGGCTAAATTTAATGCCAAACGCCTGATGATAGCCAGAAATTCAACCTCATTCCTATCATGAACTCCTCATACATCTTCTTGATAAACCACATCCAGTAACCAATGAAGACTATTTTCAATGCGCCAGTGCTCACGGGTTGATGCACCAATAAATTCAGGGGTGATGTCAGGCGAAGACAGATAAAAAGACGTATCCACCGTATTTAATTTCTTATCTTTCCGATGCCTTCTTATAGCGTATCAACATAAAATAATAACTAGGGTGGTTACTTCCTTATTCACCATAAGAAAATTTCAAAATATTATAAACCAACTCTGATTCTCTCAATCTAAAATTAGGTAATAGAAAATTATAAATCATCTTTATTTTTTTAAAATTGGCCTAATAAACGAATTTAATTTCGTTATCCTTAGCCATACAAAACAATCACATATAATAATTATATATAAATGATAATAAAGTAACGATTTACAATATAATTTTTTTAAACTTTAAAATTAGCACCGAGATAATTATAGTATTTTTCGGTGCTATTTTTTCTGGAATAAAAATATAACTCACTGTATTAATATTTTTTTCCAACGATTATTTAGGATCAGTCACACCTTTCGGAGGCCCAAGCCTATCCAATTCAGCTAAGATTGCCGTAATCTGAGTTTCCAAATCTGCTGGTTTTATTTGCTTACGAAACCACGGTAATCGCTCTTGACGTTTAAAATCAACTGAACTGACAGCCTCTTTTCCTTGTAATAAATATTTTGACATAAATGCAAAAATATAAGCTTTATCCTCGTCTGAGTTGAAAAGGCTAAGATAAGGGATAAAAAACTGATATGTCAGTTCATTCTTTTCGTTCAGCCCATAACATTTGAAATGCAAAATATTATTAGCAAACGCTACGCCTAATTCTTTATAGCGAGATACATACACCTTCCCTTTTTTCCAAGTATAAAAAAGTTGCCTTTCATGATCAATAATGAAATTTGCAGGCTTACGTAATCTCAAAAAGATGCTGATAATAAGAATATTGGCACTAAGGAAAAATAATCCGAAACTTGCATCTATAATCAGATATCGCCTAGCCCTTTCTTCACCATAAAAACTATCTTTATAATATTTAATATAGAGATATTCTAATAAAGATACCTTTTTGTCATCTGATATAATCTGTAATGATTTAGTATATGCAGGTGCATTAGGATTTAAATAAAATTGCTCTCCATAGCTTTTTTTTGCATCTTTTAAGAACCAAAGATAATCTTCTTCATTAGCTTTCCATACTTTAACAAAATTATTAATGAAAAAACAAAACCCTAACATAAACCCAACAAACACAGGTATTATAACTTCTTTTCTTGCTCTGATAAGATTATGACGAAAATGACACTCCTTGCTATTTATTGCATCCAAAAATCCTGCACGTTTTACGGTTTTATTATCCTGCAGAATTAGCTTTTCCTCTAGAACAGGATCACCAAATGTAGATAATGGCTCTGTTGGAGGTGTCTTCACTCTAAAAATTTTCTTGAATATTCTTTTAATTAATATACTCATTTAACGTAATACCTCATCTTCATATCCATAAACCGCATTTTCCAACGT
Source organism: Xenorhabdus bovienii (assembly GCF_024721015.1). Taxonomy (GTDB): domain Bacteria; phylum Pseudomonadota; class Gammaproteobacteria; order Enterobacterales; family Enterobacteriaceae; genus Xenorhabdus; species Xenorhabdus bovienii. Next base: position 368 of record NZ_JANAIF010000060.1, on the reverse strand, counting down.
TGGCTCTTTTCCCCATTTATAGTGAAGAGGAGAAACAGTATCTTCTGCTGGCTTATAATACCAAAAAATTTTCATATACTCAGAATATTGCTTATCTACCTCTACGGTTAGTGTAGTTAAACCACTTTCCTCATCAAAAATTAGGTTTTCACGATTTTTACGAGCAATATTTATTGCTTTATCAAAATTATCTTTCGCCACAGAATAATGATGTCTGCTATAACTACGTTCAGTTATTGAAGCATCAGGATCACTATAGCCATCTGACAAACCAGATGGAATGACTTCATGATATATACCCATCGTAATTGAAGATACTTGATTTTTCATTCGTATCAGATCAAGATCGCGCCCATGACAATTACTCT
>NZ_JANAIF010000005.1 GCF_024721015.1 Xenorhabdus bovienii | reverse complement strand
ATGCAAAAAATAGCGCGTCTTTTCTTGCCGCAGTGCAAATCCGTTGCCTTGTTCTTTGGCTGAAAATCTCATGACGATATCGTCTAGTAAAACTCCTGTCCAGTTTCTTCTGATACTCCAATTGCAAACACATACAACTCGGCGGCTTTCTGTTATTGGCGCAATGTTCTTAAGGTCTTCGAATGCGACAAGAATTGGCGTTGACTCATGAGGTAAAAATATCTTGAGCGCCCATTCTTTCATATCAATAGAATCATATGATTCAGGTGGCTCTTCTTGGTAGTACCGTAAAGAAGAAGGCTTCTTATCAATATATGGAATACTCATATTTTCCTTTCTTATGTATTTATTATAGAGATTTGACACAGCGTAAACCTACGATGTTGTCTCGTACTGTTGGAGGGTAGTTATCTCTGCATGTACAGCGCATATAATCTTCATCATGCAGCCCTGAACCACCTCGAACTATATGATCACCAGTAGGGATACTAAGATAAACGGGATCAATATGAGTTTTGTCCCAACTGTAATCTTGGTAGTAATTATCTAGACACCACTCAGCTAGATTACCTGCCATATCAATACAACCAAATGGAGAGCGGTTCTGTGGATGTGCATCCCAATCCGTGGATTTTCGGTTGAGCTCAGCTGGCTCACAGTCTGGGGCATAGTTTGCAATTGTAATAGATGGCTCGCTATTTCCCCATGGATAGAGTCGATTATCGTTCCCCTTCGCCGCAAACTCCCACTGCGCTTCAGTTGGTAATTCCTTACCTATAAATGTTGCGTATGCGACAGCTTCATACCAGCTAATGCCGGTTACTGGCTGCTTTGGTTGGTTCCAATTAGAATCATGCCAATATAAAGGTTCTGAAATGCCATTATCTTGGATAAACTGAAAACCTTCTTCTGACCAATATTTCTTACTTCTATAGCCCCCCTGCTCAATGAACACTGCAAACTCAGCGTTAGTCACAGGGTGAACATCAATGAAAAAATCACTAAGGGTAACTACGCGCACAGGCTGCTCATCAGGGCTCAACTCTGAACCACGTAGATAAGGAGATCCTGTCACTAAAACCATATCAATTAAATTGTTCATCGTATTAACTTCATATTTCCAGTTTGCTTAATGATGGCTTTTTTGTCGCCGTACACAGCTATACCTAAATATTCGATGCTGTCCTCACTGACAGCCTCTAACCTACTTGAGTAATCCTCATAACTCTTAGTGCTTTTTGCCACGTTCGAGAAGTCAACTATCGTAGAGTGTGATTGTAATTGAGAACGAATTTCCTTTATCTCGCTTGCAGTTGCCGCAAGAATTGGGATTGGGATACGAGTGATCCCCAAATGTTCCCCTCCATCACGGTTCTTGATATTGTCACCTACGAGCTCAGGATGAGCCTTGCCAAGGCTCAGAGCTAGCACTGCTGCTGTGTTTGCAATGACTCCAAGAGGAAGATCTTTATCGATTACCAATACACACTTTTTGTCATTCATTATGCAACTTTCCTTTTATGAATTTGGCTGTTAGAAAATACCACCCATGTCATTTCAATATGTAGAGGGTGAGATATTGCTGTAAGCCCATAATGTTTAATTGCATCAGCATTTGCTAAGCAACAATCAACGTCGCCGTTTACAACTAGTTTCGCTCCATTGCTTGTAGAGTTCGTAATCTCTATTTCTAAATGAGCATCAGATATTCCAAAAATCTTGTCTTCAGCCGATTCAATTAGGCTCTTTAAACGAGATAGAGGCGCGTGATGTGTAGCTATTTTTATAGTTTGTTGCTCAGCTATCTTTTTCTCTAAAGCGAGGGAAGTTTTACGACCAAGATAATAATCGGGAGGTGAATAGAAAAACGACCCAAGTAAAAGGGTATTTTTGTTCATGTAAAAGTTATCTACTCGTTGATATGCATTGGCGACTAGAAAAATGCATGACTCATTCTTTTCCACATGCTCAGAGGCGAGTTCAAAAGTATCAAAAAGAAGTATGTCTAAGGGGGCTCCAATTAAGTGGGTCAGATATTTCGCTGCGGATTGACTGCTTGTTCCTTCAGGCCCAAGAGTCGCGATTGAAGCAATTTCTGGGGGGTGCCTAATCCAAAAGTGATCAGTGTTAAATATCATCTCATAATTCGCTTAAGTTAAATTTACGTTAACGATATTCCTGCCTAGATGTTAAATATTGTACAAAATTGTTGTTTATAGAATTGCGCAAAATAAGAGTATTGAATCTATTTCAATATATCCTGAAACAATGAATTAAAATATGTAATCATCTGAATTTTATGATAAAAATTAAAACATAGATGTGATAATTACCCACATTTATTTGCCCGTCTTCATTTCAAAACGTACTAATGGCTAGAAAAACAACATAGGCTTGAAGTTTGCCATCTAAACACCAAGGGTGCGTATTTTTCCTGGATGGTCTTGCTCAAGAACTTCTTGAAACGGTACAGCCGTAGGCACTCAATAGCCTTTATTCGTAAAAGCAGTGCCCGTCGTGATTTTTCATTGCTGTTGATGTGTCAGTGGGGAGATTATTATGCATGGGAGTTTAAGCACGAAGGTCGTACTTTTAGTATTAAACTTGATGGCCAATTAGTTTTTAATAGTACTCTCCATCAATTGAATGCTGCTCTTGATGGAGTGAGATTGGCCTATATCCCTGAACACCTTGCTAAGCCCTACCTAGCTGACGGAAGGCTACAAGCAGTATTAACCGATTATCATATAAGGATCTTAAGCAGTAACCGACTATTTTAGATAGCAAAAAGGCCTCATTTATGAGCTGATAATCGTCGCCAAACTCAATATCAGAAACACGGATGAAACCTGTGACGATTATCGCTATAAAACACCAGCTAATTGCAATTCTTCAGTGATGTTTCTTTGCAAAATATTGCTTTCGTAAAATTCACGCGCTCAGCCATCATAAAGATAAAAATTGCCTCATTCCTTATGGGTATAACAATGGATTAACCCCCAAACGAATCAGAACGATTATTTTGGCAAACCTCTCAGGCCGTGATTAATTTTTGTTGACCTCATCATGGAGAGTACGGCTGTAGTACTAAGTAAAATGCAGTGATTTGCGTTGAGCGGCCAAAGCTGAAGAGAGCGAGTTCTATGGCTTCTTCAAGGATGATGTAAGTGACGCACTGCCTGCAACGCAGAAGGCGGCCAGAAGAAGCGTCAGCGCAGCTCCAACTAACAACGTGACAAAGTTGGCTATCCCTGTCGCAATAAGCGGGCCGATGCTTGCACCGATGAACAGAATGAACCCATTTAGAGCCATGCCAGCGCCACGATTGGATGCTGCTATAGAGCCAAACTGAGTGATCATTGCCGGTACGGCAAGAGCTATACCAGTGACGAAAATCAAGCTACTGGCGGCGATGCCGATCAGGGATTGTGACAACATTGCTTCTAGCGCCAGACCTGATGCCGCAGTCACGTAACCAATAATCGAGATAATCGGCATGCTAAATCGGGCAGAAAGCGGCCCAACCAGCAGTGCTGCAAACATACCGGGTAGCCCGATTAAGCGCAGCAAAATGACCTTGTCTGGAGCAATGCTTAGCATCCACAAATGAGCACCCAATGCTGTGTACATGGCGACAAATGACAGCAATAGCGTGATATGAGCACATGACAGAAGTAATACGGCTGGCCGTACGATAATTCTGCCCAATGCCACAAAGCGATGCCCTAGATGTCCATCGACAACAGCACGCTGTGGCTCTTTGACCATTGCTGCGAATAGTGGAATCGCAACTGTCAGGCATCCCCCCGTCGCTATGAATATCCAGACCCAATTCCATCGTAGCACTATCCAGGCGGCTAACACCTGCCCAAAGATACCTGCCACAAGGAACGATGTGGACATAGTCCCAATAGCAGTAGCGCGATGGCGCACCGGTAATGCTTCGGTAAGATAGGCTAGTGCTATCGGTGCAAAACTGGATGCTGCCAGACCTTGCAGTATTCGCAGCCCTGCCAGCCATGATAGTGATGGGGCGAAGGAGCATGCGAATGTGGCGATCGACAAGATAATCAATCCCACCAGCATTACTGGTCGGCGACCATATTGATCCGATATCGGTCCCCAGATAAGGAAACCACAGGCATAAGCCAGACTAAAACTTGTCGCGAGAGCAAACGTGACACTCTCTGGATTCGTTGAACCGAAATCCTGGGCAACGTGCGTGAGCAGAGGAATTGCCAGATAGAGCTGTGTCAGAACGAACAGGGCGATAGCAGCTAGCAAAACAACAACACTACGATTTGCGGTGTGGGTCTGATCGAGTGATGTTGACTTGCTTCCTGTATCATTAAGTTTCCCTATGTGCTGTGTTTGGTTATGCATGAGCTACTGTCTCCGATACTGGTATCGTTGAACCAAAAATGATGGAATGAGTTTGACGTGTTGTATACAGTTTCCAGAACTGTTCGGCGATATCTGCCGGTGCGATCGTACTATTCTTTCCGGCTTCCCCCGGTGTACTGTTGACAAAACCATTGACAATTACTTCGCTCACATGAATGTCGTGCGATGCGAAAGTGTGAGTCAGGATTCTGGTGGTTTTGTATTGGGCGGCTACACTGATAGCAAGGGCAACGGGATGTCCAGCTTTACCAAAACGACGAGCAACTGCGTGAGAGATACCTGGACCGTAACCACAAATTAATTAGTATGATGTGTTTCATAATCCAATTTCCAACTATAACGTTGGATTTGATTATAGTATGATTTTAGCGACGACAACAACTGATAGATGAGAAAGTGTGCACGATGGCTTGGGATACCGAAGGAACAAAGCGCAAGATTTTGGAAGCTGCAGTGGCAGAGTTCGCCCGACTCGGTCCGGATGGTACGACAGTCGAAAAGATTGCTAAGTCAGCCGGAGTGAATAAAGAACGCATTTACAATTACTTCGGCGACAAGCGAGCACTGTTCTCGGCTGTGCTGCGCACAGAACTAGCTAAGGTAGAGCAGGCAGTACCTATCATATCTTTCGCAGTCGAAGACATTGGGGAATACGCTGGTAGAGCTTACGATTACCACTGCGAGCACCCCGAACTTAGCCGTCTTATGCGTTGGGAGGGACTGATTTTCGACGGTGAGGTTCCGGATGAGAAGCAGCGACGTGAATATTATGGCTACAAAATCCAGGCCGTAGTCGATGGGCAACGTCAAGGAACGGTTACACGAACCCTAGAACCCGGGCATTTGGTATTTCTGGTGCTGGCATTGGCCGGCTGGTGGTCGGCTGTCCCCCAAGTGGCACGTATGCTAACTGGTTCTGATGATCTGCAAGAACAGGCCAGACGCAGAGCCTCTATCGTTGAGGCTGCTCGTCGTTTGGCATCATCACCATAAATAGTAAAAACAATATGTTACAGGCTTAGTACCACAACCGAAAGGTGTGGCGAATTTGGTAAATTAGGGATATTTAGTGTAGGTCTGATTTTAAAAGACATATCTCGTGGGGTAATTTAGTCACCCCACTAATGCTTCCCTCTCTTTCACTTCTCGTTTGTATCTATGTTTTCTAATGACTTTCTATGCTGAGGATTTTTATGTGGGGTATTCGGTGGGGTACTCATAACAAAAAAAGCACTTCCCCTAAAAGAGAAAGTGCTTTTATATCAACATGAGCTAAGACTAGGATCAGTTCATGCCGTATTTTTTCAGTTTCTTACGCAGAGTACCACGGTTGATTCCCATCATCAGGGCTGCACGGGTCTGGTTGCCACGGGTGTATTGCATCACCATGTCCAACAGTGGCTGTTCTACTTCAGCCAGTACCAGCTCATACAGGTCATTAACATCTTGACCGTTCAGTTGAGCAAAATAGTTCTTCAGTGCTTGTTTAACTGAGTCACGCAGAGGTTTTTGAGTTACCTGATCTTGTGAATTTACAGTAGCAACGGTTAGTACATCAGAATTTACGCGTTGTTCGAACATAGTTCTGTCAGCTCTTTTCTTTATTTACGCAAAAATTTTCGAAGTATGCCTCCAACGCCTCCAGCTGTTCGCTGGCATCCTCAATGGCGTTGAATGTGCGCCGAAACTGGTCATCAGGAGCATGTTCCTTGAGGTACCAAGACACATGCTTACGTGCAATACGAACTCCTTTGCCTTGACCGTAAAAGTCATGCAGTTCTCGTACATGCTCGCTCATTAAATGCTGCACTTCGCCAAGAGGCATCGGTGGCAGCAATTCTCCTGTTTCCAGATAATGCTGGATTTCCCGAAAGATCCAGGGTCTTCCCTGAGCAGCGCGGCCTATCATCAGGGCATCAGCCCCGGTGTATTCAAGCACTGCTCTGGCTTTAAGCGGGTCAGTAATGTCGCCATTAGCAATAATTGGAATGGCAACAGTCTGCTTAACTGTCCGAATGTTATCGTACTCGGCCTCACCATTAAACAGGCAGGATCGCGTCCTGCCATGTATTGTAAGAGCCTGAATACCGCAACGCTCAGCCAATTGGGCAATTTCTACACAGTTACGCTCTTCCGGTGACCATCCAGTGCGAATTTTCAGTGTGACAGGTACATCAACCGCGTTGACTACCGCAGAAAGGATTACTTGAACCAATTCCGGGTAACGCAGTAATGCAGAGCCTGCCAGCTTACGATTCACCTTTTTGGCTGGGCACCCCATATTGATATCAATGATCTGAGCGCCATTGGCAACGTTGATTCTCGCTGCCGCCGCCATCTCATCAGGATCACTGCCGGCAATTTGTACAGAACGCACTCCAGATTCGTCGCGATGAACCATACGCAGCCGAGATTTATCTGTCTTCCAAACCTGTGGGTTGGAAGACAGCATTTCTGATACTGTCATTCCTGCACCCATGTCATAGCATAGCGATCGAAACGGGCGATCTGTTATGCCAGCCATAGGAGCTGCAATAAGACAGTTTTTCAACTGGTATTGTCCGATACGCATAGGCGAAGAAAGAGTGGCCAACTGTGACTAAGGGCGCGTATATTACGCATTTTTCACAAGATATGAAAGGCCAAACTTTGAGCGAATCGATATTTATAACAGAATTTTTCCAGTTGATTTTTTAAAAGTTGGTCAATTGCTTTTAAATAACATCAAGTTACATATTATTGATGAAATTTATCGTTACCTGCATTTATCATGATGAAGAGCGCGGATTACCACCAATTAACCCCCTCAGGTGATCATTTTAGTGGATAATCTCGCTTTTCAATAGACATCAAGTGATTATTTTTTAATCCCGGTGATGCGGCACCACTCTTCCTGTTCTGCAATCGGATCGATAATAAATTCATTGCTGTAGGCTTGGGCAACACCTTCTGCCTGACTTGCCAATACGCCGGACAAGCCCAATAGCCCACCAGATTTAGGTAATGAGCCAATGATCGGCGCCAGTTCACGTAATGGACCAGCCAAGATATTGGCAATGACGATATCACATTTGAGGTCTGCTGGCTGATCTTTCGACAAATAGAGTGTTAATTGTGCGGATACACTGTTGCGTTCTGCATTATCCCGGCTTGCCTGAATCGCCTGTGGGTCGATATCAATGCCGATGGCATGTTTTGCGCCGAGTTTCAGAGCGGCGATAGCCAAAATGCCAGAGCCGCAGCCGAAGTCGATAAACGTTTTACCTGTCAGGTCGAGGCCGTCCAGCCATTGCAGGCACAGGGAAGTCGTTGGGTGAGTGCCGGTACCAAATGCCAGACCGGGATCAAGCATCACATTGACGGCATCCGGTTCTGGCACTTCTCGCCAGCTTGGGCAAATCCACAAGCGTTTGCCGAAACACATGGGGTGGAAGTTATCCATCCATTCGCGTTCCCAGTCTTTATCTTCCAGTTGCTCGATTTTATGAAGGAACCCTTTGCCAAGCTGTGGAACCTGCTCCAGTTGGCTGACTACGGCTTTCATATCCATTTCTGCATCATACAGCCCGATAACATCGGTATCGCCCCATAAGCGGGTTTCTCCCGGCAGAGGCTCAAAAATCGGCGTATCGTGGCTGTCCTGAAAGGTTACTGACACCGCGCCGCTTTCCATCAACTCGTCACCGAGTGCTTCGGCCTGTTGTCCCGTGGTGTTTAATCTTAATTGTATCCAAGGCATAAAAATTCTCTTTCTGTGAATCAATTTCTTATGAAAATGAAATAATGTCGCCGTTATTGAGATGCGGCGGTTTGCTGGCATTTACGGCTGCCAATCATATTCCCTATCCCGAAGGCCAGTAAACTGAATAACAACGATGGCACTATCGGATGGAAGCCAAAAATCTGGATATTGAAACTGGCCAGCAGTGTGTAGCTCGTGGCACCGATGATCATCGAGCCGATGGCACCATATGCATTGGCTTTTTCCCAGTATAGCCCCAGTACCAGTGGCCAAAGGAATACTGCTTGCAGCCCGCCAAATGCCAATAGATTCAGCCAAATGAGCATTTCAGGTGGGCGCCATGCGGCCAGCAGCAGTAGCATTCCCAAAAATAGAGTGGAGTAGCTGGAAATGCGAGAGAGCTTTTTCTCTTGGCTGATTTGCTGGGGGAACAGATTTAAATAGAGATCTTTGACGATAGTGGCCGAAGATTGCAGCAGTTGGGCATTAATTGTTGACATGATCGCGGCCATCGGTGCCGCCAGAAAAATACCCGCAGCGACAGGCGGCAGTACGGTGATCATCAAAGTTGGGATCACTTGGTCCGGGATGGTCAGATCAGGAATAATCGCTCTTCCCAAAGCGCCCGCAAGGTGCATACCGAACATCAGGATCGCCATCACGATAGTGCCGATGATAATACCACGATGGACGGCTTTGCTGTCCCGATAGGAAATGCAGCGAACAGCGGTATGTGGCAGCCCGATAACACCAAAGCAGACAAGTACCCAGAAAGACGCCATAAATGGCCCTGTAAGGATATTATCAGCACCGTGGGGCGAAACCAGGTTGGGATCGATGGCGCGCAGTGTGGCGATGGCTTCTGACAAACCTCCGGCTTTGTAAATGATACCTGCCAGCAATATTACGGTTCCCAGCAGCATGACCAGCCCCTGCAAGGCATCGTTGAGGACACTGGCTCTGAACCCGCCAAATGCCGTGTAAAGCGCGATTGAAATGCCAAAAATCAGTAATCCGGTATCGTAGGGGATACCTGCGGCTGTTTCCAGTAAACGAGCGCCTCCAACAAACTGTACGGTCATCGCTCCGATAAAGGCGACCAGCAGGCTCAGGCTGGCAAACCAGACCAAAAAACGGCTCTGATAGCGGGCATACAGCATGTCATTCAGGGTGACAGCGTTGTAGCGACGGGCGAGGATGGCAAATTTTTTCCCCAGCACGCCTAGGGAGAGCCATATCGCGGGCAATTGGATCAGCGACAGCAGAACCCAGCCGATACCGTACTTATAAGCTGCGCCGGGGCCGCCAATGAAGGAACTGGCGCTGATGTAGGTTGCCGTGATGGTCATGGCCAGTACAAAACCGCCCATTGAGCGATTGCCGAGAAAATACTCATTCAAAAATTCGCCTGTTTGGCGGCGGCGGTAAGCATAGATTGACAGCAGGAAAACCAACGCCAGATATCCTACCAGAGGTAAGATCACTTCAGTTTGCATTATCATCCTCCAATGGAACTTCCTTGAATATAAACGCCACCATCAACCAACAGAGGATGATAAACAGGGCTGGCAGTAGCAGGCAGGCCAATTCGAACCAGTATGGCAATCCGGTTAAGCCCGTGGCATCACTGGGTAAATAGGCGCTGACTAACCAACCAACAAGATACGCCAGCGTCAGGAATACTGCCCAGCGCGCTTCTTTGTGGGATTGAACAAATCGTCTGTCCATCCGTTCTCCGGATAACTTATATAAAACAATGTGGAGGGAATTGTACGGTAACCTGCGGATTTATTCAGGGGAAAATGTGCCGGAAAAATTAGCAAACCGTATCGTTGAGTCTAATTCGGGCTTTATTTGCATATTAAAAATAATCATTTTATTGTTGTATTATGATGGTGGGTTTTCTATATTTTTTGTCTTATTGGCGTTGCGTTTAATTTGAGTGATATAGAAAGTTAAATAAAATTAAAGTAATAATATTTTGTAATAATAAATCAAATAATTATTTTTTCAGTTAAAAATATTATAATTAACAGTTTGAAATATATTAGCTATATTCATTTCTTAAATCATAAATGGTTTTTCTTTCCAGTATGAAAACAAAAAATCCCACCTTTAAAAAGATGGGATTTTAATCATTCAAAGCAACAACGTCTGGACGTCAGCAAGAAACCTTACTTCTCCTGCAAACCCAGTTTCTTCTCCAGATAGTGGATATTGGTTCCGCCTTTCTGGAAATTCTCATCATTCATGATCGCTACTTGCAGGTCGATATTGGTTTTGATGCCATCAATGATCAACTCAGCCAGTGCGTTTTTCATACGTGCAATGGCAATTTCACGGGTTTCGCCGTACGTGATCAGCTTACCAATCATGGAGTCATAGTAAGGCGGTACGGTATATCCTGCATAGATATGGGATTCCCAGCGCACGCCGAACCCGCCCGGAGAGTGGAAATGGGTGATCTTGCCCGGGTTTGGCAGGAAGGATTTTGGATCTTCTGCATTAATACGGCATTCGATCGCATGACCTTCGATCACGATATCTTCCTGCTTGATGGACAGTGGCAGGCCGGAGGCAATGCGCAACTGCTCTTTAATCAGGTCAACGCCAGTAATCATTTCTGTGACGGGGTGCTCAACCTGAATACGGGTGTTCATCTCGATAAAGTAGAACTCACCATTTTCATACAGGAATTCAAACGTACCTGCCCCGCGATAACCGATTTCGATACAGGCATTGGCACAGCGCTCACCGATAGTGCGGCGCAATTCTGCCGAAATACCCGGTGCTGGCGCTTCCTCTACCACTTTCTGGTGACGGCGCTGCATGGAGCAGTCACGTTCAGCTAGGTAGAGAGCATGACCCTGACCATCTGCCAGTACCTGAATTTCAACATGACGTGGGTTTTCAAGGAATTTTTCCATGTAGACCATGTCGTTGTTGAAAGCGGCTTTCGCTTCTGCGCGGGTCATGGCGATGGATTGTTCCAGATCTTTGTCGCTGCGTACAACGCGCATACCGCGACCACCACCGCCACCTGATGCCTTGATGATCACCGGATAGCCAATGCGTTTCGCAATGGCTTTATTTTTCTCGGTATCATCCCCTAATGAGCCGTCAGAACCGGGAACACAGGGGACACCGGCTGTTTTCATCGCGTTAATGGCAGAGACTTTATCCCCCATCAGGCGGATGGTTTCTGCTTTAGGGCCGATGAAAATAAAACCAGAACGTTCTACTTGTTCAGCAAAATCGGCGTTTTCAGACAGGAAGCCATAACCGGGGTGGATTGCCTGAGCACAGGTAATTTCTGCCGCAGAAATAATGGCAGGAATGTTCAGATAACTTTTTGCTGATGCCGCAGGACCGATACAGACGGTTTCATCCGCCAGCAGGACGTGTTTCAGGTCACGATCTGCCGTAGAGTGCACCGCAACGGTTTTGATCCCAAGCTCTTTACAGGCTCTCAGGATACGCAGTGCAATCTCACCACGGTTAGCAATGACAATTTTCTCAAGCATGGAACGCCTCGTTATTCGATGACGACCAGTGGCTCGTCAAATTCAACAGGTTGACCGTCTTGTGCCAGAATCGCTCTAACCACGCCGGTTTTGTCAGCTTCGATCTGGTTCATCATTTTCATCGCTTCAACGATGCACAGGGTATCGCCCTGATTAACACGCTGGCCAATTTCGATGAAAGCTTTCGCATCTGGGCTTGGTGAGCGGTAGAACGTGCCAACCATTGGGGAGCAGACGGTATGACCGATAATTTCCGCTGGTTTTTCAGCAGCCGCTGGAATGGCTGGTGCGGCGGCTTGCACAGGTTGTTGAACAGGCGCTGAAATATATTGCTGAGTCATTGGCATGTGCTGGGCTGCTGCTATACGGCTGATACGTACTGACTCTTCACCTTCAGAAATTTCCAGTTCAGAAATGCCGGATTCTTCAACCAGCTCGATCAGTTTTTTTATTTTACGAATATCCATGAATGTGGTTCCGTACTCTTAGGTAAATGAGTTGAATGTTGACAAGCGGTTGACCGCTGCCTGTAATGCGAAGCTATAACCATCTGCACCCAATCCGCAGATCACGCCAACGGCAATATCAGAAAGATATGAGTGATGGCGGAATGGCTCGCGGGCATGCACATTGGAGAGGTGAATCTCAATAAATGGGATATCGACCGCTAGAAGTGCGTCGCGTAGTGCCACACTGGTATGCGTGAATGCCGCAGGGTTAATCAAAATAAAATCGATATTGCCCCGCGCCGTATGAATTCTCTCAATCAATTCAGATTCTGCATTGGATTGCAGATGGGATAATTCGACTCCCGATTGGTGAGCTTCTTTTGACAGTTTGCTGACGATGTTATCAAGCGTTAACTTGCCGTAGGTCTCTGGCTCTCGCGTTCCCAACAGGTTCAGGTTGGGGCCATTCAAGAGTAAAATGCGAAACTTGTCTGCCATTGTGCGGGTATCTCCGGCAATCTGTCAACAATCGACCAAGATAACTCGATGTTAACGGTTTGTCATCTTTTTCTGTTATCATTATTTGTAAGTTTGGCGATGAAGCCCGACATTATAAACATATCGTAGCATTTAGCAGCTAAATACTGGTCTTATCAGCTACCTTTACCAACGTTCTGCCAGTCATTTGGTTGTTTATCAGTTTATTGGCATATTCGACCACTTGATCTAATGAAATTTCAGTGGTGGCCTGTTGATAAAAGGCGTCAGGTAACAATTTTTGTAATCTTTTCCAAATATCAGGGCGTTTTACGGCAGGCACGGTGACTGATGCAATGCCCTGTAAGCGAACATTACGCAGAATAAACGGCATCACAGTCGTGGGCAGTTGGCTGTCACTCGCCATGCCACAAGCGGCGACAGTGCCGTTGTAATGCACCTGTGCCAACAGAGTTGCCAGTACTGTGCCACCGATGGTATCAATGACGCCGGCCCAGCGCTGTTTTTCCAGCGAACGCGATGGCTGATTAAAATCAGTGACAGGCAGGATCGTTTTTGCGCCCAGTGAAAGTAAATAATCTTGGTTTTCGGTTTTGCTGCTGATGGCGACGACAGAATATCCCAGTTGTGACAGCAGAGTAATCGCTGTGCTACCGACCCCGCCACTGGCGCCAGTAACGGCAATTTCTCCACTTTCCGGTGTCACTCCTCCTTGCTCCAGCGCCATGATACATAACATGGCGGTGAAACCGGCTGTGCCGATGATCATGGCTTGTCTGGCGCTTAGCTCCTGCGGCAATGGTGTCAGCCATTCACCGGAGACTCTGGCCTGTTCTGCCAGCCCACCCCAGTGATTTTCACCTACGCCCCAGCCCGTCAGCAAAACGTATTGGCCGATATGAAAGCGGGGATCTTCAGAATGATGGACAACACCAGAAAAATCGACTCCCGGCACCATCGGGAATTGACGGCTAATTTTGCCTTTCCCAGTAATAGCAAGGGCGTCTTTGTAATTGAGTGTTGACCAGTGGACATCCACAACGACATCGCCTGAGGGCAGTTGCGAGGTATCAATATTTTGAATAGAGGCTGATAATGTCTCGTGTTGCTCAAGTAATAAGGCTTTCATCATTATTCTCTCTTGATGGATTTTTTATATCCGACACCATCACCATTTTGACATCACCACAATATAGATAAAATTGAGAGTGCTGAAACGGGCGAGCAGCAATATTGTGATGGAGAGTGGCAAAACCGCGATTAATTATTTTTGTTCAAGATGACAGTGTAAAAGATCAAATGCACAGGGTAACAATCAGGAAAATGACATTATTGATCTGTTCAGAATAATCCTTATTTTTACTTATTACCGTTGATGGGGACGCTATTTTTGTCAATGCGCTATCCGGGGGAGGTCAAAATGTTGAGAAAAAACACGTTTTGGTTGAACTTGCGGAAGTGATTACAGGTCAACATAGAAGCAGTAAAATCGGGGTAGTGGTATCGCGATATGCACTATAATGTTGGTTTTTGAGACATTTGATCATTTTAGGGCATGGTGATGAGGTTATCGGTGAAATTAACCCGTTTTTATGCAGTTTTTTTCTGCTCCGTTAGAGAAAAGTAACGTAGAATATTGTGTGTCTGATATGAATAATAACGTAGCCACTTTTATTGAAGTAGTAAAAGTAGTTAGTGATGCGCCTTGTCGCTGCTTCATGTGGTTGGTAGAGTAGACGGACAATATCCGTCCCCAGCTTGCAGGATTATCCTTTCGTTATGTTAAAGAAATTTCGTGGCATGTTTTCCAACGATTTGTCCATTGACTTGGGTACTGCCAATACCCTTATTTACGTCAAAGGCCAGGGAATTGTACTCGATGAACCTTCTGTCGTTGCTATCCGTCAGGACAGAGCCGGTTCACCAAAAAGTGTTGCCGCTGTAGGGTCGGCAGCAAAACAGATGCTGGGGCGTACTCCGGGTAATATCGCAGCCATCCGTCCGATGAAGGATGGGGTTATTGCCGATTTTTATGTCACGGAAAAAATGTTGCAGCATTTTATCAAACAGGTTCACAACAACAGTTTCATGCGCCCAAGCCCACGCGTACTGGTCTGCGTACCTGTTGGGGCAACTCAGGTTGAACGTCGTGCTATTCGTGAATCGGCCCAGAGCGCGGGTGCACGGGAAGTCTTTTTGATTGAAGAGCCAATGGCAGCGGCAATCGGTGCCGGTCTGCCTGTTTCTGAAGCAACTGGCTCAATGGTTGTGGACATTGGGGGTGGTACGACTGAAGTTGCAGTTATTTCCCTCAATGGCGTTGTTTATTCCTCTTCTGTCCGTATCGGCGGGGATCGCTTTGATGAAGCGATTATCAATTATGTTCGCCGCAATTATGGCTCCCTGATTGGAGAAGCAACAGCAGAACGTATCAAACATGGAATTGGTTCTGCTTATCCAACGGATGAAGTCCATGAAATCGAAGTACGTGGCCGTAACCTTGCCGAAGGCGTACCGCGTGGCTTCACCCTGAATTCCAATGAAATCCTTGAAGCCTTGCAGGAACCATTGACCGGTATCGTCAGCGCAGTTATGGTCGCACTGGAACAGTGCCCGCCAGAACTGGCTTCTGATATTTCGGAACGCGGTATGGTTCTGACGGGTGGTGGTGCGCTGCTGCGTAATCTTGATCGCCTGCTGATGGAAGAAACAGGCATTCCTGTCATTGTAGCTGAAGATCCTCTGACTTGTGTTGCCCGGGGTGGCGGCAAGGCGTTGGAAATGATCGACATGCATGGTGGCGATCTGTTCAGCGAAGACTGAACGTAACTCTGCGAGCTGGGGGGCGATTATGTGTTATCAGAGCCTCCTTACTGTTTGTTCGGGAGTTTGATCGTTTATGACACAACACAGCTTAACAATGCGCAATTTATGAAGCCGATTTTCAGCAGTGGATCTTCTCTGCAATTACGACTCTTTTTAGCTGTTATTATTGCCATTATTCTGGTTGTGGTAGACAGCCGTTTCGGTTTTTTTAATAAAGTCCGTAGCTATATGGATACGGCAGTCAGTCCTTTTTATTTTCTGGCCAATGGGCCACGCCAATTTCTGGATGGCATCTCTGAATCTCTGGCTACCCGTAAGCACCTTGAGATGGAGAATAATACCCTACGCAATGAGCTGCGGTTACAGAACAGCAAACTTCTCTTGCTGGGGCAACTGAAACATGAAAACTCCCGTCTGCGTGAATTACTGGGATCACCTGTGCGTCGTGATGAACACATGATGGTATCGCAGGTGATTTCGGGTGGCATGGATCCTTATCGAGATCAGATAGTCATTGATAGGGGAGCCAAAGATGGCGTGTATGAAGGGCAGGCTGTCATCAGTGATCGGGGGGTTGCTGGTCAAGTCATTTCAGTGAGTCATTTGAGCAGTCGGGTATTGTTGATTTGTGATCCGACTCATGGGTTGCCCGTTCAGGTCATGCGCAATGATCTCCGTGTGATTGCTGCTGGAGCGGGGTGTACGGAAGATCTGCATCTAGAGCCGATGGCAAGCGATACCGACATTCGTGTTGGTGATGTGCTGGTGACATCGGGTCTGGGCGGGCGTTTTCCCGAAGGGTATCCGGTCGCGGTGGTGTCTTCCGTCAAAATAGACAACCAGCGGGCTCATGTGGTCATTCGTGCACGTCCATTGGCTGAATTACGACGCCTGCGCTATCTGCTGTTGTTGTGGGGATCAGGTAACGATCCGTCGGAACCGTTGCCACCTTCCGCAGTACATCGCGCAGCAAATGAACGCTTGATGCAGATGTTACCTGAGGTACTGCCAAATCCACTTGAAGAAAAACCGCAGCTTCCGACGCAGGATTCAGGTGAAGGAAAAGAAGGCAATAAAGAGGGGAATAAAGTACCGTCTGTAACAAAGCCCTCATCTTCAGCTACAGGAAATCGTCAATGAATCAATATCGTAGTCGAGGGCGCTGGGTTATCTGGTTATCTTTCCTGATTGCAATCGTGTTGCAGATTATGCCGTGGCCGGAGCAGTTCTATATGTTCCGGCCTACCTTACTGGTGCTGTGCTTAATTTACTGGCTGCTTGCGATCCCTCATCGCGTCAGTGTGGGTACGGGCTTTGTATTAGGCATCATTACTGACTTATTACAAGGCAGTGTTCTCGGTGCGCATGCTTTGGCTTTCAGCATCATTAGTTTCCTGGTGGTGTTCAAGTTTCAGTTAATTCGTAATATGGCGCTCTGGCAGCAAGCACTGGTTGTCGTGGCGCTTTCAACGCTGATGAATCTCTGTGTTTTTCTGGCTCATGCTTTGATACCAAAGACGCTTTTCCATCCAGAAGTGTTCTGGAATGGCCTGGTCAATGGTATTCTCTGGCCTTGGCTATTCTTATTAATGCGGAAAATCCGTCGTCAATTTTCAGTTCGTTAAAGGCAGTTTCCTGTTTTTTAATGGACTGATATTAATAGCCTCCAATGCAATATGCTTTAAGGATGACTCACGATGAAAACCCTTTACTTAGCTTCTGGCTCACCAAGGCGGCGTGAGTTGGTGGGAATGTTAGACTTCAATTTTGAGATTCTGACACCACAGGTTGAAGAAAAATGGCAAGAAGGGGAATCACCGCAGCAATATGTCAGCCGACTGGCCAGAGAAAAAGCACAGGCTGGCGTGGCAATAGCACCGAATGACTTTCCCGTTCTGGGTGCGGATACTATTGTTGTATTGAATAACCGTATTCTGGAAAAACCGCGTAATCCACAACATGCTGCTGAAATATTGAGTACTTTGTCTGGGCAGAGTCATCAAGTTATGACGGCTGTAGCTTTATCGAACAGTCAGCACACCCTAAGTGAAATAGTCATTACAGATGTGATATTCCGCCAGTTATCCCAACAGGAAATACAGAAATATATTGCAACTGGGGAGCCGATGGATAAAGCCGGCGCTTATGGCATTCAAGGTAAGGGCGGTTGTTTTGTCAGAAAAATTAATGGCAGTTACCATGCTGTTGTCGGCTTACCACTGGTGGAAACATATGAATTAATCACACGATTTTTGGCATTAGCTGATGGGAAGCATTATTCATGACAGCAGAGTTATTAGTCAATATCACGCCATCCGAAACGCGGGTTGCTTATATTGATGGCGGTATTTTGCAGGAAATACATGTTGAGCGAGAAGCGAGAAGAGGCATTGCCGGAAATATTTACAAAGGTCGGGTGAGCCGGGTTCTGCCCGGAATGCAGGCGGCTTTTGTTGATATCGGGCTGGAGAAAGCCGCCTTTCTTCATGCTTCGGATATTGTGCCTTACACCGAATGTATTGCGGGTGAAGAGAAGAAGAATTTCCATGTCAGAGATATAGCCGAGTTGGTTCATCAGGGGCAGGATTTGATCGTGCAGGTGGTGAAAGATCCCCTCGGCACAAAAGGTGCCCGATTGACGACAGATATTACCCTGCCATCCCGTTATCTGGTGTTTATGCCGGGAGCCTCTCATGTTGGTGTTTCACAGCGGATAGAGAGTGAAGAAGAACGCGACCGCCTGAAATCTATTGTGATGGATTACTGTAATGAGCATGGAGGGTTTATTATCCGCACGGCCGCCGAAGGTATAGGGGCAGAAGAGCTCGTACAGGATGCCGCATTTTTGCAGCGCCTGTGGGGTAAAGTGATTGAACGTAAGAAACGTAATATCACCAAAAATAAAGTCTACGGTGAGCTGGCACTGGCACAGCGTGTTCTGCGTGATTTTGCGGGCGCTCCCCTTAATCGTATTCGGGTGGATTCCCGTCAGACATTCCTTCAATTACAGGAATTCATCGACGAATATATTCCTGAAATGAACGCCAAGCTGGAGCATTATCAGGGAAACCAGCCTATATTCGATCTTTATGATGTTGAAAATGAAATTCAGCGCGCGCTGGAACGTAAAGTAGAATTAAAGTCGGGTGGTTATCTGATTATTGATCAAACGGAAGCCATGACGACAATAGATATTAATACTGGCGCTTTTGTCGGGCATCGTAATCTGGAAGAAACGATCTTTAATACCAATATTGAAGCCACTCAGTCGATTGCCCGCCAACTAAGGCTGCGTAATTTAGGTGGGATCATTATTATTGATTTTATCGATATGGGTAATGAAGAACACCGTCGCCGTGTGCTGGCTTCTTTAGAACAGGCATTGAGCAAAGACCGGGTGAAAACAACCATTAATGGCTTTTCCCAGCTTGGTCTGGTGGAAATGACCCGCAAGCGGACACGGGAAAGTATCGAGCATATTTTATGTGATAACTGTCCGACTTGTCAGGGACGTGGCACGGTAAAATCCGTTGAAACAGTATGTTATGAAATTCTGCGTGAGATTGTGCGTGTTCACCGCCTCATTGATGCAGATCGTTTTCTGGTTTATGCCTCTCCTGCTGTGAGCGAAGTCCTGAAAGGGGATGAATCTCACGCCTTGGCTGAGGTGGAAATTTTTGTGGGCAAACAGGTTAAGGTACAGACAGAACAACTCTACAGTCAGGAGCAATTTGACGTTGTGATGATGTAAAACCACCGGTTTGCAGAGAGATAACGCTGACAACCAAGGAGAAATGTGTGAGGCGACTGCCGGGGATATTATTAGCGACAGCCGCAATAGTCGTTATCATTGTGGCTTTGCTTGTCAGCGGGTTACGTTTTTTCCTGCCACATATCAATGATTATCGTCAGCAAGTGGCGGAAAAAATTGCTGTCGTGACGGATATACCTGTCCATATGGGTTATATCAACGGCCATTGGGAATCATTTGGCCCCAGTTTGGAAATCCGTGATATCAGCGCCAAAACAAAGGATGCGAGTTTTCAGGCTAAAAAGGTGACGCTTTCCCTGAATGTCTGGCGTTCGCTTTTACAATGGCGCTGGCATTTCCGTGACCTGTCTTTTTATCAACTGGAAGTCAATTATGATAAGCCCCTGTTTAGTGGGAAAGATGAAAATCTACTTTCTGAGCCAGACAGCCTCTCTTCCTTTGTTCTTGAGCAACTTAATCATTTTGATTTGCACGACAGCCGTTTGACCTTCCAGACGCCATCGGGTGAAAAAGCGCAACTGATACTGCCACAACTGACATGGCTGAATAAAGACGATCGCCATCGAGCACAGGGAAGCGTCAATCTCTCTTCGATTAATGGTCAGGAAGGCGTTGTTCAGGTGAAATTTGACCTGAAAGATATCAATGGGGTTCTGGATAATGGTGTTATTTATTTACAGGCTGATGATATTGATATGCGGTTGTGGTTAAGCCGTTGGTTAAGAGATAACACGGGGCTGGAAAGTAGCCGTTTCAGTCTGGCGAGCTGGATTACCCTGAAAGGGGGAAGAATTGACAGCGGGCGTCTGCAACTGAAGCAAGGAGAAGCCAACTGGTATGTTGGTAGTGAAAAACACCAGCTTGCGGTCAGTGACCTCATTCTGCAAATGTGCCGACAGGGTGAAGGCTGGCTGTTTAATATCCCGAATCTGGCAAATCTGAAAACCAATGGTCAGCAGTGGCCAGTGGGACGCATTGCGGCGCTGTATGTCATGCAGGCGGACAAATACCAAGGAAAAGCTCACTGGCGTCTCCGTGCTGAAAATATTCAACTTGAACGTCTGAATGGAATATTGCCATTACTCTCTTCTGTGACACCGAATGTTGTCAAAGATTGGCAGCATCGGCAGCCGAAGGGGATGCTCAACCACTTTGCCCTTGATATCACGCCTGAATTACCGGATAGCTCAATGGGAATTGCCATCAAATGGCAGGATGTTAGCTGGTTACGCTGGCAGGATCTGCCGTCTGTCAACCATTTCAGTGGAACGTTGAGTGGCAATAAGCAGTGGGGAAGTCTGAAATTTGAGCTGAAAAACAGTACCGTTGATTATCGCAGCTTGTTTCAGGCGCCGTTCGACATTACGAGCAGTGAAGGGCAGTTTGCCTGGAGAAATGACCATCATGGGTTGAAGGTGTGGGGGCGGGATCTGGATTTACAGGCCAAATCATTATGGTTCAATGGGGCTTTTAACTATTTGTTACCCAAGAATGAGCCGCCAGTGCTGGAAATGCTTGCGGGAATTCGTGTTGATGATGCGGGAGAGGCATGGCGTTATTTTCCCAAGCCACTGATGGGGGCATCATTGACGGACTATTTGACCCACTCTCTGATTAAAGGAAAGATCGAGAATGCCACTCTCCTCTTTCAAGGCAATCCCCACGATTTCCCGTTCAAGCAGAACAATGGCCAATTTCAGGTTTGGGTTCCTTTGCGCCATGCGACCTTTCAATATCAACCTGACTGGCCTGCCTTGTTTGATTTTGATATCGATCTGAATTTCCAAAATAACGGATTGTGGATGCAGGTACCGAAAGCGAAGTTGGGGAAAGTCGATGCCACCCGGCTGACTGCCGTGATCCCCGATTATGGCAAACAGAAGCTATTGATTGACGGCGAATTATCGGGGAATGGCAAAAATATCCACGATTATTTTAAACACAGCCCATTGGCAGGGTCTATCGGCAGTGCGCTGGATGAGTTACAACTTGATGGCAGAGTTGATGGTAAGCTCCATCTGGATATTCCCTTGGAGGATGGCAAAGTCAATGCGAGTGGAGAGGTGGTATTGCAAGATACCGCACTGTTCATCAAGCCATTGGATAGCAAAATGGAACATGTGAGTGGGAAATTTCGCTTTGATGATGGCAAACTGCAAAGTGATACATTATCCGCTCAGTGGTTGGGACATCCTCTGTCCCTGCGGTTTACCACGCAGGATTTACCGAAACATTATCAGGTGGATGTTGATCTGAATGCGCACTGGGCTGCCGGGAAATTACCGGAAGTCCCCGCCGAAATTCGCCGCCAACTATCAGGAACGTTGGATTGGCAGGGGAAAGTGAACATCGCTATACCTGCACAAAGCACATCTTCACACACTAAACCGCAACAAAATGGTGTGAAATACCGTGTTTCGATCAATGCAGATTTGTCACATATCAACAGTAAACTGGCTGCATTGGACACCGAATTGCTACGGGAATGGCAGGGTATCGATGTTCTTGCTGAGGGGGACATGAACCAAATACAGATTAAAGGTTCACTGGGAAAACAACATGCATTCAATACCCAATGGCAATTGGGAAAAACGCATGCCCGACTACAACGCGGTATTATGAATAGCGAGGGTAATGGCACTCCAATACTGCCGGAGAAGTCGCTGCTGGCGTTAAACCTGCCTGAGATTGATGGCGAAAAGTGGTTGCCGCTGATAGTGCCACTGATGTCTGGTTCATCAGAAGATGATGGCCTGTTATGGCCGGAAATGTTCGAAATTTCCATGCCGTCACTGAAGATTGGCGGCCAGCGCTGGAATCAGCTCGTCTTCAATATTGTTCAACAGGCCGATGGCATGAAGGTCAGCGCGGCGGGAGAAAAGCTCAAAGGCAATCTGTTGATTTACCGTCATGAGCCGTGGCAAGCCTCAATCGATTACCTTTATTATGATCCGCAGTTTCCTGAAGATTCATCGGCTGGCTCCAATACGTTAACTTCAGACACCACGGAAGCCAAAAAATACGGCTTGCGCCATTGGCCGTCACTGAATGTTAAGTGTGCAGAGTGCTGGGTTGCCGGGCTGAAACTCGGCAAAGTATCCGGAACGGTGATGCCGGAAGGTGATTCACTGGTTTTGACAAATGGACAACTGGAGAACCGTGCGGGCAAATTGACATTATCTGGGCACTGGGGTGAAAACGATATTGGAAACTATACTCAGGCCAAAGGGCAATTATCGGGACAAAGATTCGATGAGATGGCGGCTTATCTGGGGTTTATCGTCCCAATAGTCGATGCGCCGTTTAAATTTGATTTCGATCTAGGTTGGCGGGGGACTCCGTGGAACCCCGATATTAAAACGTTGAATGGTACACTGACGGGCGAGACGAAAAAAGGCGCTATAGCCAAATTGGGTGGTGGCCGGGCGGGGCAATTGTTAAGACTGATCAGTTTTGATGCATTGCTGCGCAAATTACAATTGGATTTCAGTGACACATTCAGTAATGATTTCAACTTCGATTCCATTCGTGGCGACACAACGATCAAAAATGGCGTCATGTATACCGAAAACTTCCGTATTGATGGGCTGGCGGCGGACATCGATGCGGAAGGTCAGACAGACTTGGTTCGTCGACAGATCAATATGGAGTTGGTGATTACACCGGAAATCTCGACAACGGTTGGTGTGGCGACAGCTTTTGCGGTCAATCCTGTGGCAGGTGCTGCTGTTTTTGCGGCGACAAAAGTGTTGGGGCCTCTGTGGAGCAAAATATCGGTCATTCGCTACCGGCTCACGGGTAGCCTCGAACAGCCTAAAATTGATGAAGTTTTACGTCAGCTTAAGGAGAATAAAGGGTCATGAAAAACGTCAATGTTGCACTTTTACAATTATGCAGTGGTGCGAATGTCAAACATAATTTAGCGCAAGTTGAACAGCAGATTAAACAACTGCCGGATACGGTAAAATTAGTTCTGACCCCGGAAAATGCGTTACTGTTTGCAGACGCTGATACCTATCGCAAGTATGCAGAAGGACAGGGAAGTGGCCCGTTGCAGCAGGCTGTGAGTGAAATAGCACAGCGTTATGGTGTCTGGTTGCTGATTGGTTCAATGCCGATGATCAGTCGGGAAGAGCCGACCCGCATCACAAGCAGTAGCCTGTTGTTTGATGATCAAGGTGAAATCCGTGCGCGCTATGACAAAATCCACATGTTTGATGTCAATATCAACGATGAACATGGTGCCTACAATGAATCCACCGTTTATCAGCGTGGGGAGCACATTACCGTTGTCGATACGCCTGTTGGCCGTTTGGGGATGGCTATCTGCTATGATCTGCGTTTTCCCGGACTGTTTCAGGCACTGCGTGAACAGGGGGCGGAATTGATATCTGTTCCTGCTGCTTTCACCCGCCTGACAGGTAAGGCACACTGGGAACCTCTCCTGAGAGCACGGGCAATCGAGAACCAGTGCATCATTCTGGCACCCGCACAGGTTGGGGTGCATGGTACTCGCAGAACATGGGGGCATTCAATGGCGGTGAGTGGCTGGGGGGAAGTTATCAAGAAAAATCCTCTGACCGTCAGTGCATTACAACTCAACATCCGGCGGGATAGTCTGACTCACATGCGTGAGCAGATTAAAGTCGTGAAACATAATCGATTCCGTCCACAACTGACTTCTTTGATAAAAAAGAATACAAATTAAGGTAAAAGAGTAATCACTATGAGTTTAACTTTTGTCAGTGACTATTTACTGGCTGCTAATAACCTGAATCATCAAGATTTATTTTCTGTATTGGGACAATTGGCAGAGCGCCGTCTGGATTACGCCGATCTCTACTTTCAATCTAGCTACCACGAAGCATGGATTTTGGAAGACCGCATTATTAAGGATGGCTCCTATAATATCGATCAAGGTGTGGGCGTTCGGGCGATCAGTGGAGAAAAAACCGGTTTTGCCTATGCGGATCAAATCACGCTGAATGCCTTGCAGCAAAGTGCTCAGGCAGCACGCAGCATCGTACGGGAAGCGGGTAATGGCACCGTGCATACATTGGGTGCGGTCACACATAAAGGACTGTACCCAGCGATAGACCCCTTGCAGAGTATGAGCCGGGAAGAAAAAATTGCCTTGCTGCACCGGGTTGATCAGATTGCGCGAGCTGAAGATCCCCGGGTACAGGAAGTGAATGCCAGCCTGACAGGGGTTTATGAACAGATGCTGGTCGCGGCGACTGATGGCACATTGGCCGCGGATATTCGCCCATTGGTACGTCTCTCTGTCAGCGTACTGGTCGAAGAAGATGGCAAGCGTGAACATGGTTCCAGCGGAGGGGGCGCGCGTTATGGCTACGAATACTTCCTGCAAACGGCTGACGGACAGGTTCTGGCAGAACAGCTTGCCCGTGAAGCGGTACGTATGGCACTGGTCAACCTTTCTGCTGTTGCGGCTCCTGCGGGCACCATGCCCGTCGTACTGGGCGCTGGCTGGCCGGGTGTTTTACTGCATGAAGCCGTGGGACACGGTTTGGAAGGCGATTTTAACCGCCGTGGTACTTCGGTCTTCTCCGGCCAGATCGGGCAGCAAGTTGCCTCTGAACTGTGTACTGTGGTCGATGATGGCACGATCGAAGGGCGTCGTGGTTCATTATCTGTTGATGATGAAGGTGTACCGGGGCAGTACAATGTGCTGATTGAGAACGGCATTCTGAAAGGTTACATGCAGGACAAGCTTAATGCGCGCTTGATGGGTGTGGCTCCGACCGGTAACGGTCGCCGTGAATCCTATGCACACCTGCCGATGCCGCGAATGACCAACACTTATATGTTGGCGGGGAAATCCACACCGGAAGAAATTATCGCCAGTGTTGATCGTGGTCTGTACGCACCGAATTTCGGTGGTGGTCAGGTGGATATCACTTCCGGAAAATTTGTCTTCTCGACATCGGAAGCTTATTTGATTGAAAACGGCAAAATTACCAAACCGGTGAAAGGTGCCACACTGATTGGTTCGGGCATTGAAGCTATGCAGCAAATATCGATGGTTGGGAATGATCTGGCTCTTGATAAGGGTGTCGGAGTGTGTGGTAAAGAAGGACAGAGTGTACCAGTGGGTGTCGGGCAGCCAACATTGAAACTGGATAATCTGACCGTGGGGGGAACCGCTTGATAATTTCTTGAGTGGTATAATAATAAACTAAACGTGAGGTCATTATGAAAAAGAGCATACTAGCAGGTATCTTATTGATTTTGGCTTTTGTATCTATCACTTTTGCCCAAGGCTCTGAGTCGGTTGGCGCAGAAAAATCACAGCAAAATACAGAGGTATTGGAGAGCGCCTCTTCTGAACCGATTGGCGTTCTGACTAAACCGAAACGTGTTGCGCAGTATCTCCGCCAACATAACAATAGTAGACTTCCCGATTATTACCTCACGAAGGCACAGGCGCGTAATCTTGGTTGGGATGCCCGTAAAGGCAACTTATGCCAAGTCTCGCCGAATACGGCGATCGGTGGAGATCGGTTTTCCAATCGTGAAAATAAGCTACCGAAAAAACGTGATCGCCAGTGGTTTGAAGCGGATGTGAATTATAGCTGTGGACACCGAGGCAGTGATAGATTGCTCTATTCTAATGATGGCCTGATCTATCTGACAGTGGATCATTACAACACGTTTAAAAAATTGGAGTGATGATATGAAAAAAGTGGAATTTGATTTTGACCGTATCCCTGACTTAGAAACCTTCTATTGCGAATTTAAGGAGAGTTTCGATATTGGTGATCATTTTGGTGCAAACTTGGACGCCCTGTGGGATGCGGTAACGGGTGGCATTGAGTTGCCGGTTGAGATTAGTTTTATCCACTTTTCGTCGCAGAAACGAGTATATTTTGCGGCTTTAGTTTTGCTGTTTGAAGAAGCCGAAGAAGAATTGGAAGGGGAATTGCAGTTTAACATAGTAGAGTGAGTTTTCCTTTCTTGTTCGTGAATTTGGGCTTTCTGTTATATGACCGTGAGCACCTGAGGTATTCATCAGGTGCTCTGTTCTACTTCTTATTGAGCAAAGAAAATCGTATAACCTATTTTCATGATGTATATTTAAAACCATTTGATATTAAATAATTTTTACCCACGCCTTTTTTTCTATATTTATTTTTTATAAATAATCTTTTATTTTAAAAATAAATATCATTAAATATATTTTATATTTTATATTTTATATTTTATATTTTATATTTTATATTTTATATTTTATATTTTATATTTTATATTTATTTAGACTTAAACTGTTAACGTAAGTTAATTTAATGTAACTAACTATGAATATAGATGCTTGGTTTGTGACCTCATAGAGGTGATGAAGATAAAATGGCGGAGAAGAAAGAGAATACCGCCAGTTCTTAAAGAATTGGCGGTGGGAACATATTAAGCTGATTCAGACAGCTCTTTCAGATATTGGAAAATCTGACGGTAGGATTTTGGTGGCTTGTTGGTCTCTTTCTCTTTTTTGGCGTTGCGAACCAGCGTCCTCAGTTGCTGGCGATCCACATGCGGATACAACGTAACCACTTCCGTCAAGGCACCATCTGCATCTTCAAGCAGTTTGTCACGTAATTCTTCCAGCTTGTGAAACAGCACTATCTGCTGGTTGTGACGGTTATTCAGTTTATCCAGTGCAATGGTAATCGGTTCCGGATCGCGGGAACGCAACATTTTGCCAATTAACTGCAACTGGCGGCGACGGCCTTCACGCTTGATTCTCTGTGCCAGCTCAATGGCTGCCAGCAGGTCGTCATCCAGCGGAATGCGTTCCAGTGCGTTTTTACTCAGTTCAACCAGCTCCATTCCCAGCTTTTTCAGTGCTTCAGAATCCCGCTTAATTTCACTTTTACTGACCCAGATTATCTCTTCGTCTTCCTCTTCAGCAGGATAATTGTCAAGCCAATCTTCAGGCTGCTTTACCATAATCGTTTTCCTTCTAAAAAGGCCGGATAAGGTGCATTTTGGAACATGACCAATCGTCCGGTGGGTGTTAACATCCTAATATTGTGTATTGTAACTGGGAAAATTGCCTGATTACCACTCGGCATTGACGTTGTGGACGAATGTGAGGCGCTTTTTCTGATAAATTATCTCTTTAATTCATTGGATTACGGTTAATTAATGATAGTCACTAATCAATATATCGCGGAACAGCGCAAGCAATTGGAAGATGCGGTTTCCCACGCTCTCGAATTAGCGAAGACCGGTTCTGATGCTGCGGAAGTCTCGGTCAATAAAACGACGGGGATTAGCGTCAGCACCCGTTTCAGTGAAGTCGAAAATGTTGAGTTTAACAGCGATGGTGCGCTGGGGATCACGGTTTATCACCAGCAGCGCAAAGGCAGCGCTTCTTCAACCGATCTCAGCCCAGAGGCAATAGCCCGCACCGTGCAGGCCGCGATTGATATCGCCCGCTATACGTCACCTGATCCTTATGCTGGCCCGGCGGATAAAGATCTACTGGCATTCGCAGCGCCGGATCTGGATCTCTTCCACCCGGCTGATTTAGATACGGATACCGCCATTGAACTGGCTGCCCGTGCTGAACAAGCCTCATTGCAGGCAGATCAACGTATCACCAATACCGAAGGCGGCAGTTTTAACAGCCATTATGGTATCCGGATATTTGGCAATAGTCACGGTATGCTGCAAAGCTACTGCTCAAGCCGCCACTCTCTGTCTAGCTGTGTGATTGCTGAACAAGATGGCAATATGGAACGTGATTATGCTTATACCGTCAGCCGCCGTTTTGACGAATTGCAATCACCGGAATGGGTTGGGCAGGAGTGTGCTCGCCGTACTCTTTCTCGGCTGGGTGCACGTAAGTTACCGACCATGAAAGCGCCTGTCATCTTCTCTGCAGAAGTGGCTACGGGACTGTTCGGTCATTTGGTCGGTGCGATCAGCGGCAGCAGCATTTACCGCAAGTCTTCTTTCCTGCTGGATAGCTTGGGCAAGCAGATTTTACCTTCGTGGCTGACGATTGAAGAGCAGCCGCATTTGCTCAGAGGTCTGGCTTCAACACCTTTTGACAGTGAAGGTGTGCATACTGCACCGCGTGATATTATCAAAGAGGGTGTGTTGCAGACGTGGCTGCTGACTTCCTATTCAGCCCGTAAACTGGGCATGGTGAATACGGGGCATGCAGGTGGTATTCATAACTGGCGTATTGCGGGTCAAGGGCTGGATTTTGCAGCTTTGTTGCGTGAAATGGGAACTGGCCTGATTGTTACTGATCTGATGGGGCAAGGTGTTAGTGCGGTTACCGGCGATTATTCCCGTGGTGCATCCGGTTTCTGGGTTGAAAATGGCGAAATCCAGTATCCAGTCAGTGAAATCACCATCGCAGGTAATTTGAAAGATATGTGGGCGAATATGGTGACCGTCGGTGATGATATCGAAACACGCAGTAATATTCAGTGTGGTTCGGTACTGCTGCCGGAAATGAGTATCGCCGGTCAATAGGGATACTCAATCAACAACAGCCAGTTTGGGTTTTACTGGACTGGCTGTGAGTTAGCGATGATATTCACCTGCGGCTTCGGGTTGATAAATAATTTCTAATACTTTGATCCGGGTTTTTTCACTGTTTGGTAGTTGCCAGGTTATCTCATCATTCACCCTCAGACCCAAAAGAGCAGCGCCTAAAGGTGCCATGACAGACAGGTGCTTGGTACTATCCTGTAGAGACGCTGGATACACAAGAGTGCGTACACGCTCTTCATTGCTGCCCAAATCAATAAAGCGAATTTCACTGTTCATTGTGACAACATCCGGTGGAATTTCGACCGGAGGCACAATTTCAGCTCGATCCAACTCCGCATTCAGCGCCTCTGCAATGCTAGTATTGGCAAAGGCCGGTTGTTCCAACAGCGAATCTAAACGTTCCGCATCGAGTTCGTTAATAATAATTTTTGGTTTTTTCATACCACGCTCCAAATTAGGCTCAATACAAAATAACACCCCGCATCACAAGGAGGGGGGTGTTATTTTCAAAGTAATAAAATTGATATTAGGCTGTTCTGACGTGAAAATAAAGAGATCATGATCACGAACTGTTTTGTGCTGTTAATGGAATAGGGCTAATCCACACAGAATGGAAGAACAGCCCTATATCATTTTGAGCCGTGGATTATGCGCCTGTAATGGCGATCCTTGGGTTGGTTTCTCCCCAGATGGAAGAGAACTCAACAATATGCATTCCGCCCCATTTTTGAATGTCAGATTGGGTAATTTCTTCTTTGCCTTGTTTACCGAAGATGACCACTTCATCGCCACTCTTCACATCAGGCAAATCAGTTACATCGACCATGACGGTGTTCATGGAAACGAGGCCGACAACCGGTGCGCGGTGACCGTTGATCAGAACAAACGCTTTGTTGGACAGGCTGGAGCTGAAACCGTCAGAGAAACCCACAGGCAGGTTAGCCAGTTTGGAATCACGTTTCAGGATGTAGGTGTTGTCGTAGCTGACACCATTACCTTTAGGATAGGGTTTAACAGAAGCAACGCGGGTTTTTACCTGAATCAGTGGCTTGAATTCTGGATATTCAGGGGTCAGAACGCCGTACAGTGCACTGCCGACTCGCACCATGTCGAATTGTGCTTCAGGTACGCGGATTGACGCATAAGAGCTCGAAGCATGCAGAGTGATCTCGTTTCTTTTCAGATTGGCGGTTTTGATCAACCAAGCCGTTTGTTCTTTGAAATCGTTCACGCCTTCGCGGATCGCATCCAGATCTTTGAGGGCATAATGGCTCATCATGCCAACCAGTTTTAGGTTAGGTAACTGGGCGATTTTCAGCGCTTCTTGTTTACCCTGCTCAGTTTTCATTTCCAGGCCGTTACGGCTCATGCGCCCCGTGTTCAGAACTAAATGGACACGGATTGCTTTGCCGTGTTTTTTGGCAAGGGCATCGATAGTTTTAGCATGTTCTAGATCGCCAACCATTTCTTCCATGTCATAGCCCAGCGTACTTTCAATTTCAGTCGCAGCCGCCGCACGGATACGCATCAATTGCCCTTTGAAGCCGCTTTCACGCACGATGCGAGCTTCTTCATTGCTGGTAATTCCTACACAAGGCATGCCTGTTTTGATGACAGATGGCATCAGTAAATCGATACCATGACCGTAGGCATCACCTTTCAGAACTACACACACTTTGGTGTCTTTCGTCAGTTTGCTTTGTAGTGTGTGGATATTATTTTCGAAAGTCGTCGTGTTGATTTCAACCCAAGCGTTGTTAGTAGCTGCAACGTGTTCTGCCTGAGTATTGTCTAAAGAAAGTGCAGGGGCGGCTTGAGCAGTGCCTTGGCATAGGGTTAGTCCAAGAAGGATTGCCAGTGTAATTTTATTAAAACGCATGAAGTAATCTCCGGTTTAATATTTGAACTGTAAAAATGCTCCGAGTGTTAATACCCCGTAATGATAAGTTTTTTATTAATTAATTTCATATGGTTAAGCTTTATGGGGGTAACTTTGATTGTAATAGGAATACTATTTGTAAATAAGCAATATTATAAGCTAAATTTATATTTTAAGATGTTAATGATCTTCTGAGAGTAATGTCTGGCAGAGGAAATAATGAGAGGAATATGGCGTGATTCTGGGTTGATTTTCACCCTTGGTATCCATTGTTGAATACTGATAATTGTTTATTTATTCGACAACGGTATTATTTGAACGATATATAGTCGTCAATGGCAGGAACTGCGAAAAAACGATATTTCGCTTAAGAAACGGCATGTTATAGTGAGATGATTCAGTGTTTAAAAGGAAGGAAAGGGTAGGGAAGAGTAGGAAAGTGTTTATTCTTCATCAAATCCGGCATTAAATAACTCAATAATGGCGGCCAGTGCCTGCTGCTCATCCGACCCGGTCGCCTCAACTTCAATGTAACTGCCTTGTTCTGAATCCAGCATAAGCATGGCAATCACACTGTGGGCTTCGGCTTGAATATTGCTGCTGTTGCGCAGAATGACCTGCGATTGAAACTGCTGCACAAGGTCATGCAGTTTCATTGCAGGCCGGGCGTGCATACCAAGCCGATTTTTAATTTCAAGCTGCTTTTTGACTGTCATGCTCTGCCATTATTGTATTATTTACGTTTTTCCAGTGTGCGGTGACGTGATTGCACGTTTTTGCCACGGGAACGGAAGTAGTCCGCTAATTGTTCAGCGACGTAGACGGAACGGTGTTTACCCCCCGTACAACCAATTGCCACGGTGAGATAGCTGCGGTTATTGGTTTCGAGCATCGGCAGCCAGAGTTCAAGATAGCTGCGGGTCTGGTAAATAAAATTGTGTACTTCTGTGTGGCGATCCAAAAAGGCAGCCACAGGACGATCTAAACCGGTCATTGGCCGCAGTTTAGGGTCCCAGTGTGGGTTTGGCAGGAAACGCACATCGAAAACATAATCGGCATCAATCGGAATGCCATGCTTAAAGCCGAAAGACTCAAACACCATCGTCAGTTCGCGTTCGCGTTTGCCCAGTAAACGCGTTCTGAGCATTTCTGCCAATTCATGCACGGACATTTCAGAGGTGTCGATGATCAAGTCTGCCCGTGAACGCAGGGGTTCCAGCAGGTCACTTTCTTGATCAATAGCGCTTTCCAGCGACAGATTTTTGTTTGATAGTGGATGCAGGCGACGTGTGTCACTGTAGCGGCGGATCAGGGTGTTGCGATCCGCATCAAGAAACAGTAATTGTGGCGAGAACGTGTCCGGCAGTTTCGTCAGAGCTTCTTCGAAAATTTCTGGCGACTCCGGCATATTTCTCACGTCTATGCTGACCGCCGCTGAAATAGAGCGTTCAGCCAGTGTGCCTGCCAGTTCCGGCAGTAAGACCACTGGTAGGTTATCGACACAATAGAACCCCATATCTTCCAGCGCACGCAGGGCAACGGATTTACCGGAGCCGGAACGACCGCTGACTATCATCAGCACCATGAGATGACTCCCCTTTAATATCTCAGCGGTTCTAATGAGCCGCTGCTGTTTTGTTGCTTCCCAATAATTTTAATCGCTATTTATTCAGTTATGATTTTATATAGCTCTTCGTCACTTTGTGCTGAACGCAGGCGGCGGCAGAGATTCTTATCTGCAAGACGCTTTGCAATCAATGATAGTGAATGTAAATGGGTCTGACACTGGTCAGACGGCACCAATAAAGCAAATAGCAAGTCAACAGGCTGATTATCGATGGCATCGAAGGCAATAGGCTGTTCCAGATTCAGAAACACGCCAACGGCATTATGTGAGCACTCTTTATCCAGTTTGCCGTGAGGAATGGCAATCCCGTTGCCGATACCTGTGGTGCCCACTTTTTCGCGGGAAAGAATGGCCTCGAATATGGTATTTTCCGGTAATCCAAGCTGTTTTGATGCCAGTTCACTGATAATCTCTAAGGCGCGCTTTTTACTCGAACAAGGTACGTTGTTGCGTGTACATTCGGGCGAAAGCACCGAGCTTAGTGGTAAATCTGTTTCGTTGTTCATTTCTTTATTCACTTAGGGCCTGTAATACCGGATGCCTGACTGGAGGCACCCGGTATTGATGCACTGTTTATACCTTTCATCTGAAATCTATTGGGTATGTAAGTAGAACAGTGATGAGTTTATGACAGCCCCGTTGCCAGAAAGCTGTTAATGTTGTCTCAATTTACTTTTGTGTTTGGTCAATTGACGTGCCAGCTTATCTGCCAGCGCATCAATTGCCGCATACATGTCTTCATGCTCTGAGCTTGCATGCAACTCACCTCCATTGACATACACCGTGGCTTCAGCGATTTTCTGCACTTTTTCCACTCGGAGTATGACCTGAATGAGGTTAATTTTATCGAAATATTGATCCAGTTTGCCGCATTTTGTATTCACAATGTTGCGTAATGCATCGGTGATTTCAATATTGTGGCCTGTGACATTGAGTTGCATAGTGTTTTCCTTCTCTGTGTTGTTCAAACCAGTTTTTTGCGTTGGTTTGAAGGCGGGATGGATAACGACTCTCTATATTTTGCGACAGTTCGACGCGCTACTTGAATGCCCTGTTCGGCCAGTATGCTGGTCAATTTGCTGTCACTCAGTGGCTTGGCCGGGTTTTCTGCCGCGACCAATTTTTTCACCAGTGCCCGTATCGCAGTAGAAGAGGCTTCACCTCCGCTATCGGTATTGACATGGCTGGAGAAAAAATATTTCAATTCAAAAATGCCCCGTGGGCTATACAGATATTTCTGTGTTGTCACACGGGAAATGGTGGACTCGTGCATTTCAACCTGATAGGCGATATCTGCCAGTACTAGCGGTTTCATGTGCTCTGCACCATATTCAAAAAAATCTTGTTGCCGTTCAACAATGCAACTGGCAACTTTCAATAACGTGTCATTACGGCTTTCGAGGCTTTTTATCAGCCACTTGGCCTCTTGCAGATTATTGCGAATGAACAGACTGTCGCTTTCACTATGGGACTGTTGCCCCAACGCTGCGTAGTGTTGATTGATGCGCAGACGGGGGATGCTATCGGTATTCAGTTTGACTTGCCAGCTTTCATTTTCTTTATGAGCAAGCACATCAGGAATAACATACTCGGATTCACCTGTATTGACCACTAATCCGGGTTTGGGTTCCAATGATTGAATAATATCGATGGCTTCTTTCAGGGCGTTTTCCTTTAATTTGCTCAGACGTAACAAATTACGAAAGTCTCGATTGCCCAATAGTTCAAGGTATTTGCTGACAACCAGTTTGGCTTCGTTCAGGTAAGGTGTTTTTGTTGACAGCATCGAAAGTTGAATAAGCAGGCATTCACGCAAATCGCGGGCGGCGATACCAATCGGATCGAAATGCTGTATGCGTTTGAGTACGATTTCCACTTCTTCCAGCATCAGCTCATCATCGCCAATGCTGGCAAGGATCTCTTCGATTGAAACTGTCAGATAGCCTGAATCATCAATCGCATCAATGATGGAGGTGGCGATGGCAGAATCCGTTTCAGTAAACGGTGTCAACCCTGCCTGCCACATCAGATAGTCTTGCAGTGTCTGAGTGGTTTCACCTTGATAGACGGGAAAATCCTCAGCACTGTAATCGCTGTTTGTCCCCGAAGGAGTGCCAGCCGTGTAAATTTCATCCCAACTGGCATCCAATGGCAGTTCTTCCGGTATATCCTTCTGTTCAAGCGCTTCGCGGGTATCCATCACCTCAGTTGCCGCATCAGGGGATTCCTGACTGTCAATTTCCTCATGCGGATCATCCTGTTCAAGCAGTGGGTTAGCTTCCAAAGCCTGCTGGATCTCTTGTTGAAGCTCAAGCGTAGAAAGTTGCAACAAACGGATAGCTTGCTGGAGTTGTGGCGTCATCGCCAGTTGCTGACTGAGCCTGAGTTGCAAACTTTGCTTCATAGCATTACCACTTTCTCCTGAATTTCTCTGGAATTTCTCCTGAATGACGCCTGACAGAATCAGGATTAAAGACGGAAACCCTCACCCAGATAAACGCGTTTGACCTGCTCGTTGTTGAGAATATCTTCCGGGGAGCCGTGGGCAATCAACTGCCCTTGGCTGACGATATAGGCGCGTTCGCAGACATCCAGTGTTTCACGGACATTGTGGTCTGTAATCAGAACTCCCAGCCCATAGTCCCGCAGATGTTGAATGATCTTTTTGATATCGAGTACGGAGATGGGATCGACGCCAGCAAAAGGTTCATCTAGAAGAATGAATTTCGGGTTGGCGGCCAGAGCACGGGCAATTTCCACACGACGGCGTTCACCACCGGAAAGTGACTGTCCCAGATTGTCACGCAGATGAGCGATGTGAAACTCTTCCATCAATTCTTCTGCCCGCTCTTTTCGTTGTTCTTGTGTAATATCCTTGCGGATTTCCAAGACTGCCATCAAATTGTCAAATACGCTCAGACGACGGAAAATAGAAGGTTCCTGCGGTAAATAGCCTATCCCTCGGCGGGCGCGTTCATGCAGCGGTAGCAGGCTGATGTCTTCACCATCGATGGTGATGGTGCCAGTATCACGTGGCACAATGCCGACCACCATGTAGAAGGTCGTGGTTTTACCTGCGCCATTGGGGCCAAGCAAACCCACGATTTCGCCTGATTTGACGGTCAGACTGACGTCCTCAACGACCCTGCGACCCTTATAAGCCTTTGCCAGATTTTCTGCGTTTAAAATTGCCATACGTCGTTATTTACTCTTGTTGTTAACACTGGTGCCTTTTTCCTGTAGCTGGGAAGGCAACAGGACGGTAGTAACGCGTTTACCTTTGTCACTAAAGGCTTCCATTTGCTGTGTTGGCACTAGATAGGTGATTTTATCGCCTTTGATGTTACTGTCGAGTTGTTCAAGATAGGCATTACCTGTCAGTGTCATCAGCTCTTTATCCATCTCATAGCGCATTTTTGAGGCATGCCCTTTGATGGGTTTGCCGTCATCTTGTAACTGATAGAAAGTCGCCGGATTACCGTAGGCTTCAATAACCGTTTTTTTCGCATCCCCTTCTGGGTGAGTGACGACGACTTTATCCGCATGAATGTCGATTGAGCCTTGTTTTACGCTGACATTATCCGTAAATGTGGCTACGTTCCCCGTTAAATCCAAAGATTGCCTGTCAGAATTAAGGGTAATGGGCTGTTTCGTATCTTCTTTCAATGCCAGTACGGGCAGGCTGACTGCAAACAGGGTACTGGCAATAACGGTATTACGGATTAGGTTGTTCATTTGGGATCTCATAGTGAGTCGTCACCTTTTCAATCAATTCAGCAGTTTTGTTTCGCAGATTGCCACGCATTTTCATGCCAACAGATTTCAGGCCGATACCAATCAGAGTGACTTGGTCGTCGGATAAGATATCTTGAGACACCAGATTGACGGTCGCATTTTCTGTCGTGATTCGTTGCAGTTGTGATGCATCGGTCAGGCTATCCAGCTGGACATCGCCGTACAGATAGAGCATTTTATCGTTGGTCAGCTTTGCTTTATTTGCGCGTACTGTCCATGTCGGTGTTTCGGAAGTGCTATTGGGGGCAAAGATTGTCAATATGGGTTTAGTAAACCAAGTCAGTTTGGTTTCCGTATAGTTCTGTACGTCATCTGCCACCAGTTTGTAAGCCAGCTTGCCCTCGGGATCATAGACAAAAGAAGTGGCTTCCTGTGTTTGATAAGTGGGATGCCCATCATCCACAATCGGCGATGAAGCGTTTTCATTTAAATTGGATAAATTCCAGCCAATCAGCGCAAGCGCGATCAATGCCAGTGTTCCGATCAGCCAGGATTGAATTCTGCTCATTCTCTTTTCAATTTTAGTCTTATATTGATAACCCTTTGGCATCTTCCAGCTTATTCTGAGCGAAAAGTACCAAATCACAAAGCTCCCTGACTGCACCACGGCCACCTGCAATCCGAGTCACATAATCCGCCCTTGGCAGCAGCAGTGGATGGGCATCAGAAACCGCAGCCGATAACCCAACTTGTGCCATCACAGGCCAGTCGATAAGATCATCACCAATATAAGCGACCTGTTCTGGCTGTAACGTTAGTTTATCTAACAGTTCCTTATACGCCAAAACCTTATCGCTCTGTCCTTGGTAAAGATGTGTAATACCCAGTGTTTCTGCGCGATCTTCCAGCAACTTAGCGTTACGGCCAGTAATGATGGCGACTTCAATGCCTGAGGTAATCAGACAACGGATGCCGTAACCATCACGAACGTTAAAGGCTTTCAGTTCCTCACCCTGATTGCCCATATATATCAGGCCATCTGACATCACACCATCAACATCACAAATCAGTAGACGGATTTTACTGGCTTTTTCGATAATTTCTTCGTTGACCGGGCCATAACAGGTGTCCAGATACGTTTTTTGACTCATTCAGGAATTCTCTTAAGGTTTATACCACAGCTGCTTATACCATTGCCTGTGCTTTCATACTCTAACCCTTCATCTTTCTCTGTTGGGTATATACGGACCTTATACTACACCCGCCTGCAAGAGGTCATGCATATGCAGTACGCCGAGCAATTTTTCACCGTCAGTGACCAGCAGGGAAGTGATGTGGCGTGACTGCATCAGGTTCAGGGCATCAACGGCCAGTGTATGGGGCTTGATGCGGACACCGCCGGCAGTCATAACATCAGAGATGTTTGCATGGTTTAAATCGGTTCCCATATCGAAAACACGGCGCAAATCCCCGTCAGTGAAAATCCCTTTGATCTGCATATCGTCATCGCAGATGACGGTCATTCCCAGTTTCTTACGGGTGATTTCAACCAAGGCCTCACGTAGTGTCGCGGTATAAGGAACACGGGGAATATCATCGTCGGTGGTCATTAAATCACTGGTCAGTAACAGAAGTTTGCGTCCCAGTGTGCCGCCCGGATGGGAAAGGGCAAAATCTTCAGCGGTAAAACCACGGGCCTGTAAGAGCGCAACGGCCAGAGCATCCCCCATGACAAGTGTCGCCGTCGTGCTGGTGGTGGGCGCCAGCCCAAGCGGGCAGGCTTCCTGTGGCGTTTTGATGCACAGATGGATATCGGCAGCTTTCCC
Organism: Xenorhabdus bovienii; assembly: GCF_024721015.1. Lineage (GTDB taxonomy): Bacteria > Pseudomonadota > Gammaproteobacteria > Enterobacterales > Enterobacteriaceae > Xenorhabdus > Xenorhabdus bovienii. The sequence continues at coordinate 74,954 of NZ_JANAIF010000005.1, read as the reverse complement.
CATGCTACTGTTTGGGTTGTTTGTCATACAGATAAGCGGAACTTTTTGCCGTTTGAGGACGGGGATCAGAGAAAGGATTTCATTGGATTCACCGGAATTGGAGATTGTCAGCACGATGTCTTTTGATGTCACCATACCGAGATCGCCGTGGCTGGCTTCACCGGGGTGAACAAAGAAAGAGGGAGTACCCGTACTGGCAAATGTGGCGGCAATTTTTCGTCCAATATGACCGGATTTGCCCATCCCCATGACAATAACTTTTCCTTCACAACTAAACATCAACTCACAGGCCCGGCTGAAATCTTCATTAATATATTGTTCCAGTTCTGCCAATCCGTCGAGTTCGACCTGTAATACTTTTTTACCTGTTTGTTGAAAATCGATCTTAGACATTTTTACTTCCCACGTCATCGGCAATTAATCAGTACCGTAATAATTAGAAACAAAAAGTACGACAAAATAAGCGATAAAACAGCCCAGTAACAGGACGCCGTTTAATCGGTTCAATCGATGCTTTCTCCCCAGACAGAATATCGTGAATAACACACTGGCAGCCATCATGACCCAGAAGTCCCGGGAAAAGGCCTGAGGTGAAATGACGCTGGGTGAGAGTATACCGGGGATACCCAATACGAGGGTGATGTTGAAAACATTTGAGCCGATGATATTGCCCATCGCCATGTCATTCTCGCCTTTAATGGCCGCCGCAATCGAAGTGGCAAGTTCAGGCAGGCTGGTTCCTACCGCCAGAATTGTCAGGCCAATAACCAGTTCACTGATGCCATAAATACGTGCAACCACAGCTGCATTGTCAATCACCATGCGGGTAGAAATGGGGAGGATAATCAATCCTAAAACAACCCAGAGAAGTGCGATGCCTTTGTTGCCTTCGATGGGTAATTCTGCATCTCGTTCCTGCGTATAGCTGTCTAGGCCATCATCTTGGGAAACTATTGTCATTTTGATCATTAGGGCGATAAAGAACAAGGCGGTAAGTAACAGGACGATACCGTCCAGGCGGCTCAGGTAGCTGCCGGCCAGAATATAGCCTACAAATGCAGTAATCAGCAACATCAGCGGCAACTCCCGCCGCAGGATATCTGATTTCACCGTGATCGGTCGAATGAGTGACGCAGCGCCAGTAATCAGTAGCAGATTGGTAATATTGGAACCAATGGCATTGCCTATAGCCATGTTCGGTAGCCCATCTTGAGCTGCTGTGATAGACACCATCAATTCTGGCAGTGAAGTGCCGATTCCCATTATTGTCAAGCCGACGATATAGGGGGGTATTTTCAGTGAGCGGGCAAAAACCGCAGCACCATATACTAATCTATCAGAGCCATACACCAGTAAAATCAACCCGGTAATGAGCAGGGCAATAGACAGAAACATGGGGTGTTCCTTAAATAAAATTTATTCCGAACATAATGCTAATAATGGTTGATTTTTAAACATGAAATGTTTATTCAGCTAGACTTATATATTCTGACGGTCAAGCGGTAAAAAGTAAAATTTGTCATAACTTTGCTAACGCAAATTTGGCAATTTTTTTGTAGTATGCATGACTGATTATTTAAAAACAGTAAGAAACAAGTTTTATTAACGGTTAGGGGCTATCAAATAATGAGTCAACAAACAGCAAATCTTATTGAGATCTGCGGCATGTATTTCACTCGTGGTCAACGCCCGATTTTTTCTGATATTAATCTGACCGTTCCAAAAGGAAAAGTGACTGCCATCATGGGGCCTTCAGGCATAGGGAAAACCACCTTGCTGCGCCTGATTGGTGGGCAGATCCGCCCTGAACGCGGCGAGATCTGGTTTGATGGCGATAATATTCCGGCATTGTCCCGCCAACGCCTCTATGCTGCCCGTAAGAAAATGAGCATGTTATTTCAGTCAGGTGCGCTGTTTACGGATCTGAATGTCTTTGACAATGTCGCCTTTCCTTTGCGTGAGCATACCCAATTGCCCGAAGCGTTGATTCACACCACGGTGATGATGAAACTGGAGGCTGTCGGGCTGCGTGGGGCTGCGCACTTGATGCCATCGGAATTGTCTGGCGGCATGGCTAGACGGGCTGCATTGGCGAGGGCGATAGCACTCGATCCCGATCTCATTATGTTCGATGAACCTTTTGTTGGTCAGGACCCTATCACGATGGGCATTCTCGTCAAATTAATTGATGAGCTTAACCATGCGCTCGGTGTCACCTGTGTTGTGGTTTCTCACGATGTACCTGAAGTATTGAGTATTGCTGATTATGCTTACATTGTGGCTGAGAAGACGGTCATTGCAGAAGGTACACCGGAGCAGTTAAGAATGAATCAGGATCATCGGGTACGGCAATTCCTTGATGGCATTGCTGATGGGCCGGTGCCTTTCCGTTTCCCTGCGGGGGATTACAAAACTGAGTTATTAGGATAATGGAATGTTGATGTTAACACGGGCACTGGCTGCGCTGGGCAAACGTGCGATCGAGGTTGCGGCCTCATTCGGCCGTGCTGGCTTTATGCTTTTCAGTGCAATCATTGGTAAGCCAGAACCCGCCAAACAATGGAAATTATTATGTCAGCAGCTGTATAGCGTCGGTGTTCAGTCACTGCTGATCATCGTGGTTTCCGGCTTGTTTATCGGTATGGTTCTGAGTTTACAGGGCTATCTGGTTTTAACGACATTCAGTGCTGAGGGTAGCCTGGGCATGATGGTGGCTCTGTCACTGCTGCGTGAATTAGGGCCAGTCGTTACGGCGCTGTTGTTTGCTGGTCGGGCGGGTTCAGCTTTGACCGCAGAAATTGGTTTGATGAAAGCCACGGAGCAAATTTCCAGCTTGGAAATGATGGCGATTGATCCGCTGCGTCGGGTAATTGCTCCGCGTTTTTGGGCTGGTTTTATCAGTATGCCTTTACTCTCGCTGATCTTTGTCGCCGTTGGAATCATCGGAGGCGCGATAGTGGGGGTGGATTGGAAAGGCATTGATGCTGGTTTTTTCTGGTCTTCGATGCAATCGGCGGTGGATTGGCAAAAAGACTTGCTCAACTGTTTTCTTAAGAGCGTAGCTTTTGCCATTACGGTCACATGGATTGCACTGTTCAATGGTTATGATGCTATCCCAACATCAGAAGGGATCAGCAGGGCGACGACGCGCACAGTAGTTCATGCGTCGTTGGCAGTATTGGGTTTGGATTTTGTGCTGACAGCACTGATGTTTGGGAACTAAGTCGATGCAAAACAAGAAAAATGAAATTTGGGTTGGATGTTTTGTCTTGATTGCACTGGTTGCAATCGTCTTTTTATGTTTGAAAGTAGCTGATGTTCGGTCATTTGGTAGCCAGACAACCTATCGCGTATCTGCTGCATTTGACAATATTGGTGGACTGAAAGTGCGTTCACCCGTAAAAATTGGTGGGGTTGTGATTGGTCGTGTAGAGCGAATCTGGCTGGATCGCAAAACCTATACTCCACAGGTTGAACTGGATCTTTTCACTCAGTACGACAATATTCCAAGTACCAGCTCGCTTTCTATTCGGACATCAGGGCTATTGGGCGAGCAATATGTTGCAATGAATGTGGGTTTTTATGACCCTGATATGGGGGTATCCATGTTGAAAGGGGGAGATCGTATTGAGGACACCAAATCTGCAATGGTGCTTGAAGATTTGATCGGTCAGTTCTTATATAAAAGCGGTGACGGTGGTCAGGCAAAATCTGATTCAGCTCCGGCACCGGCACATTAATCTGCAATCCACGGCTTAGGAGAGATAGCATTTATGTTTAAGCGATTACTTATGGTTGCGCTGCTGGTGGTTGCACCATTGGCCAGCGCAGTTGATCAAACCAACCCTTACGCATTGATGAAAGATGCAGCAGAAAAAACCTTCACCCGTTTGAAGAATGATCAGCCTCAAGTTCAGGCAAACCCAGAAGTTCTGCGTCAAATTGTGCGTGAAGAACTGTTGCCTTATGTGCAGGTAAAATATGCAGGGGCACTGGTTCTTGGAACTTACTACGGGCAGGCGACGCCTGAACAGCGCGAAGCCTATTTCAAGGCGTTTGAATCTTATTTAGAGCAGGCATATGGTCAGGCTCTGGCGATGTATCATGGCCAGAACTACCAGATTGCGCCAGAACAGCCATTGGAGGGCAAGACGATAGCGGCTATCCGGGTCACTATTACTGATGAAAATGGTCAGCCGCCTGTTCGCTTGGATTTCCAGTGGCGTAAAAATAGCAAGACAGGTTACTGGCAGGCTTATGACATGATTGCGGAAGGCGTAAGCATGATCACGACCAAGCAGAATGAATGGGCAGATATCCTGCGGCAGAAAGGGATTGATGCTCTGACAGAACAGTTGAAAATCAGCGCGAAAACGCCAATCACTTTAGAAAAGAAAAAGTGACATGGAAAACCGGGAAATAAGCCAAACGTCTGATGACGGAAAGATAAGTTGGGAACAAACAGGAAGTACATTATTTCTTCACGGTACACTGGATCGTGACAGTTTACTTCCGCTTTGGCAGCAAAAAGACAGCGTTCTGGCTGAGATCAAAAATATTGATGTTTCTCGGCTTGAGCATGTGGATTCCACGGGGCTGGCGTTGTTTGTCCGCTTAAAAGGAGACATGCAGCAACGTGGCAAACTGTTAACCTTTTCTGGCATAAGTGAACGCTTGGAGACATTGATAGCACTTTATGGCCTGAAAAGTCTCTTTGATGCTAACACGCCTGACATGTAATTCCCTTTTCCCATAATCATCGCCCTTGTAAGTCATCCTCTTACAAGGGCGTTTTTCTTGGTTTAAGAGTCGTCTGGATTCCATTAGGATAGGTGACTATTATTATTTTTAACGACGAGTGTGAGCAAATTATGGATACTGATGAAATTAAAGAAGTGCTGATGAAAGCATTGGCACTTGATGACGTTATCGTTAGCGGTGATGGCAGCCATTTTCAGGTAATTGCAGTTGGCGAGCTTTTTGATGGCCTGAGCCGTGTCAAACAACAGCAGACTGTTTACGCCCCTCTGATGGAATACATTGCTGATAATCGCATTCATGCCGTGTCGATCAAGACTTATACACCTGCAAAGTGGCAACGTGACCGCAAGCTTCAGGGATTTTGAGGTTGTTTGCCTCGCCGCGAACAGCACACTTTGAATTAAACAAGAGAATGAAGATGGATAAATTTCGAGTGAAAGGGCCTACCTGCTTATCGGGTGAGGTTACTATTTCCGGGGCAAAAAATGCCGCATTACCCATTCTGTTTGCAGCGCTGCTGGCGGAAGAGCCAGTTGAATTACAGAATGTGCCTGAATTAAAAGATATTGATACCACCATCAAACTGCTCAACCGTTTGGGAACCAAAGTAAAACGCAATGGCTCTGTTTTTGTTGATGCCAGTAACGTTAACGAATACTGCGCGCCTTATGAACTGGTCAAAACGATGCGGGCTTCCATTTGGGCCTTGGGGCCACTGGTCGCGCGTTTCGGTCAAGGGCAGGTATCACTGCCGGGCGGCTGTGCCATTGGCGCTCGCCCTGTTGATCTGCACATTTCTGGGCTGGAACAGCTCGGTGCGAAAATTGTTCTCAATGAAGGTTACGTCAAGGCTTCCGTCGATGGTCGCTTGAAAGGTGCCAGTATTGTTATGGATAAAGTCAGTGTGGGTGCGACCGTCACCATCATGACCGCAGCGACACTGGCGGAAGGGACAACCATCATTGAAAACGCAGCTCGTGAGCCTGAAATCGAAGATACTGCCGATTTTCTGAATACACTGGGCGCGAAAATTACCGGTGCAGGCACCGATCGCATTGTGATTGAAGGTGTAGAGCGTCTGGGAGGCGGTGTTTATCGTGTGCTGCCTGATCGTATCGAAACAGGAACTTTCCTTGTCGCTGGCGCCATTTCCCGTGGCAAGGTGATTTGCCGTAATGCCAAGCCGAACACATTGGATGCCGTTTTATCCAAACTGCGTGAAGCCGGGGCAGACATTCAGGTGGGAGATGATTGGATTAGCCTTGATATGCACGGCAAGCGACCAAAGGCGGTTACATTCCGCACCGCCCCGCATCCGGGCTTTCCGACGGATATGCAGGCCCAATTCAGCTTGTTGAATATGGTTGCCGAAGGTGTTGGCATGATCACTGAAACTATCTTTGAAAATCGCTTCATGCACATTCCCGAGTTGATTCGCATGGGTGCGCGTGCAGAAATCGAGAGTAATACGGTAGTTTGTCACGGTGTTGAAAATTTATCTGGCGCTCAGGTTATGGCGACTGATTTGCGTGCCTCTGCGAGCTTGGTATTGGCTGGCTGTATTGCTGAAGGCACCACGGTAGTCGATCGTATTTATCATATTGACCGAGGCTACGAGCATATCGAAGATAAACTGCGTGGTTTAGGTGCGAATATCGAGCGTATTAAGTCGACTGATTAAACTGAACTCATATCATCCTTCGCCCGAACTGGGCGAAGGATTTAATAAGCAAAAAGCAGCGGAGTTGTCGGCTATACTCTTCATCTTGCAAGCTGCTACAGGCGTTAAATGCTAAATTCTTCAGCCGTCAAATTCTTCAACCATAACCTTGAAGGTGAGGGATTGCCCATCACGCAGCACGGTGATGGGAACCATACTGCCAGGGCGGATATCAGTGACTTGATCCATCGTCTCTGCCGGAGAAATCGCGGGTTGGTGATTGAAATTAGTAATGATATCTCCTACTTTGATCCCCACTTTTTGAGCCGGGCTTCTCGGTGCAACTTCAAAAACCCGCAACCCCGGCATTTGGTTGATATTGCTGTCTGACGAGCGAATACGGGGCAAATCTTGGACTGTGATACCAATATATCCCCTGATGACCCGCCCATCGCGGATGAGTTTATGCATGATTTTCGTGGCAAGCTCAGTGGGAATGGCAAACCCCAAGCCTTCAGGTGTGACACCAAATTCTGACTTATCAAACGTCAGCGTATTGATCCCGACTAATTCCCCCAGCGTATTGACCAGTGCACCGCCGGAGCTTCCCTGATTAATTGAAGCATCTGTTTGCAGAAAATTCTGGCGGCGTGTAGGGCTGAGGCTAACACGCCCTGTCGCACTGATAATACCTTGAGTGATGGTTTGCCCTAAATTGTAAGGATTGCCGATTGCCAGCACGATATCTCCTACATGGGCAACTCGATTGTGATTGATCGGGATCACGGGGAGATTTTTACCATTGACCTTTAAGACAGCCAGATCGGTTGGAGCATCCGAGCCGGCCAGCAGCGCCTCATAGAATCGACCATCTTGTAATGCAACAATAATAGAGTCGGCTTTATTGATGACATGTTTGTTAGTGAGGATATAGCCCTGTTCATTCATGATGACGCCAGAACCCAAGGGGCGAAGTTCCCGGCCTTCATGAGAAAAACTACCCAGATTACTGCTGTAGATATTGACAACAGCGGGAGCCGCTCGACGAACTCCTTGATTGAAACTGTATGGTTTGCCGTTGCGACTATTGTCACTCAGGAGATGTTTTAACCCATTGGGGCGTAGTGAAGGTATGGTAACCAATAAGATTGCAGCAATGAGTAGTCCTATCGATATGGAGCGCAATAACTTGATCAGCATGGCATTATTCAGTAATAAATAAGTGAAAGAAGCATAGCATAGAAGCGAGCAGACACAGCTTATGCTGTGTCTGTCAGTAATACTAGATCGCGTTTTTTATCTTCAATTGATTAATTACGCAGTAACAAGTAGATATTATCATCACCACGTAAAATGTTCAGGGCAATAACAGGTGGTTTTGTCTCAAGCAGTTTACGCAGCTCGCTGATATTCCGAATTCGCTCGTTATTGGCTCCTATAATCAAATCATCATTCTGTAAGCCAGACATTGCGGCAGGTGAATTCTGGGTAATTTTATCTACTTTCACACCTTGTGTGTTTTTCACTGTGCTGTTGCTCAGAATTGCACCTTGCAGGGCAACGCTCAAGTTTTCAGCCTTGGTTTCTTGAGTTACATTATTTTCTAGTGTTACGGTCACTTCCATTGGCCTCCCTTTACGCAGAAGGCCAATTTTGATTGCTTTACCGGGAGCGGTTGTACCAACCTTCGCACGCAATTCAGCGAAGCTGGTGATTTTTTTGCCGTCAACGGAGACCAGTATATCCCCTGGCTTGATGTCAGCTTTAGCCGCAGCCGATTTAGGAATGACTTCGCTGACGAATGCACCTTGTTGAGCATCAACGTTGAGTGCCTTGGCGACATCTGCTGTCATCTCGGTTCCCTTGATACCGAGTAGGCCGCGCTTGACTTCACCGTGGGCAATGAGCTGGTCTGCAAGGTTGCTGGCCATGTTACTTGGGATGGCAAAACCAATGCCGATGTTACCGCCGCCGGGAGCGAGGATCGCAGTGTTAATGCCGATCAATTCCCCTTTCAGGTTGATCAATGCTCCACCTGAGTTACCTCGGTTGATAGAGGCATCGGTCTGGATGAAGTTTTCCAAACCTTCCAGATTCAGGCCACTGCGGCCAAGGGCAGAGATGATCCCCGATGTTACGGTCTGCCCCAGCCCGAATGGGTTGCCGATGGCGACGGAATAATCCCCTACACGCAGTTGATCAGAATCGGCGAATTTAATGGCTGTCAGGTTCTTGGCATCTTGCAGCTGTAAAAGTGCGATGTCAGTCTGTAGGTCACGCCCGATGAGTTTTGCGGAATATTCACGGCCATCGTTTAATTGAACCCGGATTTTATTGGCTTTCTCGATAACATGGCTATTGGTCAGCACATACCCTTTATTGGCATTGATAATAACCCCAGAGCCTAATCCTTTGAATGGACGGCTTCTTTGCTCCTGTGGAGGAAAACCTGGCCCAAAGAAAAATTGAAAGTCTTCTGGTAACTGAAGCTGCTGCTGATTTTGAACTTCTGTGCCCGAGACATGCACAGTCACTACGGAAGGAAGAACTTTTTCCAGCATTGGTGCGAGGCTCGGTAATTCCTGAGAAGCCACTGCGGCAGGTAAAGCTGCGTTACCTACCACTGGAACTGAAGCTAAAGATAATCCAATACTGATCGCAAGTGCGCTGAGCAATGTGTTTTTTCTTTTCATTGAATACGTTCTCTTAATACCTAAGCCAGAAAGGGAAATCGTACTTAAAAGACCTATCCTGTCAGGAAATTTCATTTTCCTTGGGAATTACGCTTATTGGGATAGGTTTTAAGCATAATTGTTTCGATGCTGTTATGACTCTCAATTATTCAGCAAAGTTCACTAACAATGTCGTTTTGCCGTGTTTCTTTACAGGTATTTACGTGAATTAAAATTAAAAAACAAAACTCTTTAATGTCAATAAAGCCAATGAGCCGTGGTATCAACAGGTTACCACGGCCGGAGAATTTACTGTTTTTTATCTTGAATTGGGCGGAATAGGCCGGATGCACCCTCAGAATAGTCCCGTGGAGGCATATTGGCGGTGACTTTACTTTTATCGGCTTCAGATTCAGTCAGGCGATAATTGAAGGGATTATCCTGTATTGGCATGTTTGGCATCAGTTCGTTGGAACTTTTGGCCATGTGCTGATACAGTTGGCGATAATCGCGTGCCATATTATCAAGTAATTCAGCACTGTGGGCAAAATGGCTGACCAGCTCCTTACGATATTCTTCCAACTCTGCCCGATTCTTCTCCAGTTCGGCCTGTGCTGCATTTTGCTGACGCAGTTTTGAACTGCCAAAGCGGACAGCCAGTGCGCCAACGATAAAACCAATAACTAACCCAATCAGTGCATATTCCCAAGTCATGGCAACCCCTTTATTAACTTCAGTGTTCGGCAATAGTGTTCCACAATGTCTCAATACCATTGCTATCACTATAACCGCTAATTAAGTCAGAGTGGAATATTGATTATTAATTAATTTATACACCACTTGATGTGTCAATTTTATACAAATTTGCGATGATACGTCGTGAGTTATTGGCGAAATTGAGAGAGGATATGGAAAAAAGTATGAAAAATTGGAACAAATATAACGAACTCAAACAGAAAAGATTAGCGCGATTTTTACCAGTACAATGAATCGTGCTGAGAACAAAAATTTTTAAGGATTGTCATTTTGATGTTACCGATTACACCTTCGTCTCTCTATCAATCTGCACTGTCAGAAGGCCAGTACCAACCTGATGAAGTGCAGCGTAATACCGTTGCCCGCTTGGATATTATGCATCACGATCTCAGTAATCGTTCTCCGGAGCATGTTTTACCTTCAAGTGGACTGAAAAGCATACTGGGCAGGTTATTTGGCGGCTTATCAACAGAGCAGCAGCGGCCGGTTCAGGGGCTTTATATGTGGGGCGGCGTCGGGCGTGGGAAAACATGGTTGATGGATATGTTTTTCCAGAGCCTGCCAACCGACCGAAAACTACGTCTCCATTTTCATCGTTTTATGTTGCGGGTACATGAAGAATTAACCGTTTTACAGGGGCACGAAAATCCCTTGGATGTGATAGCTGATGGCTTTAAGGCGCAGACTGATGTGCTCTGCTTCGATGAGTTTTTTGTTTCGGACATTACAGATGCCATGATCCTCGGTACCTTGCTGGAAGCTCTGTTTAAGCGAGGAATTGCCTTGGTGGCAACATCAAATATTCCACCTGATGAATTGTACCGAAATGGCTTGCAGCGCGCGCGGTTCCTGCCAGCCATTGAGCAAATCAAAAAATACTGCGATGTGATGAATGTGGATGCGGGTATCGATTATCGGTTGCGCACGCTGACTCAGGCGCATCTTTATCTCACGCCATTATCGGAAGATAACCGACAGGAAATGCATCGCATGTTTCAGCGTCTGGCGGGACGGAAAGGAGAACCGAATCCGGTATTGGAGATTAACCATCGCAGTATGCCTGCCATCAGCAGTGTTGACGGGGTGCTGGCCATCAATTTCAAAACCTTGTGTGACGATCCCCGCAGTCCGTTGGATTACATTGCGTTGTCGAAGCTTTATCATTCTGTCCTGCTGCATGATACGCCAGCTATGACTGCATTGGATGAAAGCGCAGCTCGGCGTTTTCTTGCATTGGTGGATGAATTCTATGAACGCCATGTAAAACTCATCATCAATGCTGAAGCGCCGATGGAGCGGATTTATCAAGGGGAATTGCTGACATTTGAATATCGGCGTTGTCTGTCCCGCTTGCAGGAGATGCAGAGTGAGGAATATTTGAAACTTCCTCATTTGCCCTGATATCTGGCTTTGATCCGTAAGAAAAATCGAGATTGTCGTTATCTGGCAGGATAATTATTGAATTGGGGGTCGATTTTTTATGATGACTTCTCTATAATCTTGCGACCCCACGTTACAGCAAGATTTTTTTCCCAAAAACTTGCATTAGTGCCGGCATAGGCTATTCGAAGGGGTAGGTTTGCTGGACAAAAGTCGTGTGAACCTCAAAAACAGTTTCTGAACATCGAGTGTTCACCAACGTGTAACTTATAATTGGGTAAGCTTTAATGAAAACTTTTACAGCTAAACCAGAAACCGTAAAACGCGACTGGTATGTTGTTGACGCAGATGGCAAAACTTTAGGCCGTCTTGCAACTGAAATCGCTAGTCGCCTGCGCGGCAAGCATAAAGCGGAATATACTCCGCACGTTGATACTGGTGATTACATCATTATTGTTAACGCCGAAAAAGTTGCTGTAACTGGCAACAAACGTGCTGACAAAATCTACTATCACCACACTGGCCACATCGGTGGTATCAAGCAAGCGACCTTTGAAGAGATGATTGCCCGCCGTCCTGAGCGTGTCATTGAAATCGCGGTTAAAGGCATGCTGCCAAAAGGGCCACTGGGTCGTGCAATGTACCGTAAACTGAAAGTTTACGCGGGCAGCGAGCACAACCACGCGGCACAGCAACCACAAGTTCTGGACATTTAATCGGGATTATAGGCAATGGCTGAAAATCAATACTACGGCACTGGTCGCCGCAAAAGCTCCTCCGCTCGTGTCTTTATTAAGCCAGGTAGCGGTAACATCGTAATCAACCAACGTAGCCTCGAAGTTTACTTCGGTCGTGAAACTGCACGCATGGTTGTTCGTCAGCCACTGGAGTTGGTTGACATGTTAGGCAAACTGGATCTGTACATCACTGTTAAAGGTGGTGGTATTTCTGGTCAGGCAGGCGCAATCCGTCACGGTATCACCCGTGCACTGATGGCTTATGACGAGACTCTGCGTTCTGATCTTCGCAAAGCTGGCTTCGTTACTCGCGATGCTCGTGAAGTTGAACGTAAAAAAGTGGGTCTGCGCAAAGCACGTCGTCGTCCACAGTTCTCCAAACGTTAATTTGTTGCCACGGCTGTGGCGATGGGTTAAAGTTGAAACCCGTCATTTATATGGCGGGTTTTTTTATCATCTGATTTTCCTTCCTTTGGTGAATAGCCTTTTTTCCCAAAAACTAGCGTATTACAGAAATAAATAACTAGATTCTGATATTTCATCATTAATTCTCAATGTACTTCCCCACAAAATGTGCAAAATCTGGTAGACTAGTGATAATTTTTTGCCTTATCCATGAATGAGCCTGATTTGGCAGGGGTTTCAATATACCCTCGGATAATAAGTGCGAAACAGGATGAGAATATGAGCGAGAATAGCCGTTTTTCACTGAAGGGCTGTTCGTTCCTTTGTTTAGATAAACTTGGAGGTTTTCATGGCTGTCGCTGCCAACAAACGTTCGGTAATGACTCTGTTTTCCGGCTCGACCGACATTTTTAGCCATCAAGTGCGAATTGTGCTGGCGGAAAAAGGAGTCAGCGTTGAGATTGAACACGTTGAAGCAGGCAATTTGCCTCAGGATTTAATTGATCTGAATCCTTATCAGACGGTTCCTACTCTCGTTGATCGTGAATTGACTCTGTATGATTCTCGCATCATTATGGAATATCTGGATGAGCGTTTTCCACATCCACCACTCATGCCTGTATATCCGGTTGCACGTGGTAGCAGCCGTTTGATGATGCATAGAATTGAAAAAAACTGGTATTCCCTGATGTATAAAATTCAGGGAGGGAATACTCAGGAAGCCAATGCTGCCCGGAAACAGCTTGCTGAAGAATTATTGGCCATGGCGCCTATTTTCAGAGACATGCCTTTCTTCATGAGTGAAGAGTTTAGTCTGGTGGATTGCTACCTTTCGCCGCTGCTGTGGCGTTTGCCTGTATTAGGTGTAGAGTTGTCTGGGTCAGGTGCAAAAGATATCCAGGTCTATATGCAGCGTGTATTTGAACGTGACGCATTTTTGGCTTCACTGACGGAAGCAGAACGTGAAATGCGTTTACCATCACGGGGCTAATTTATGGAGATGATTCAAATGTCTCCACGTCGTCCTTATTTATTGCGGGCGCATTATGAATGGCTGCTGGATAATGAAATGACTCCGCATCTTGTCGTGGATGTCACCCTGTATGGGGTGAATGTCCCGATGGAATATGCGAACGATGGGCAAATCATCCTGAATATTTCGCCGAGGGCTGTTGGCAATCTGGAATTGACTAACGATGAAGTTCGGTTCAATGCCCGCTTTGGTGGTGTAGGGCGTCAGGTCTCTGTTCCAATGGCGGCAGTGATTGCGGTTTATGGTCGTGAAAATGGAGCAGGAATGATGTTTGAGCCGGAATCTGCCTATAAGGTAGGTTTCGAACCGGAAGATTCGGATGCTCCTATAGCGGATAATCTGGTGCTTATCAGTGACGCTAAAATTGCTCGTGATAATGGTTCATCGGATGACGAACCCCCTCAACCTCCAAAAGGTCGTCCAACTTTGCGTGTTGTAAAATAAACAGGCAACTAGGTACAGTTACAATATAGAAAATAAAGGAGATTTTGGTCTCCTTTATTATTTTTAGTGGTACCCGCTTTTATAGAGGCACTCGTCTGGGAATCAAAAATGTACTATAAAGTTTGAGCTAGTCTCCATAGTCTCCACAGGCAATTTTCTATATTTTCATTATTTTTTCCGGAATTAGATTTTCTGGCTGCATTCAGGCTGTTAGACAGCTTTTCAATAAAACTTGTCCTTTCGTCCAAGCCTTTTAAAGTTGGCGGTATATCGCAGATCTGATCTGATGAGAATGAATTATATTTTTTCGACAGCGATAAGACTTCTACAGGGTTATTAATTAAGGCAAAAGATAAAGAGCAAAGAAGTTGTTTCGAAAATTCGGAATGCATATTGGGGGATAGCGTAAATGCAACTCTCAGCCACTGACTTTCACCTGTTGTAATGTTATAGGCGATTTCATCCCTTTTTCTACTTTCTCCTAATTCCGCAACAACGGCATTTACACCTCTTTCTCGCACTTGTTGCAGGATTTCCGCTTGTGTCGATAAATGAGCAATTGAGGGTGAGCTCATTAAGGATATGAAAGAGAATAAAAGTATCTGTGTGAGTAAGCGCATCTATTTCTTCCAGTCATTGTCAATTAATAGTTATTATTTAATTAATTAACTATTATTTAATCTTTGTTTGGATATCGTTTAACTAATTGCACTAAAAAATCGTCTTCTCTTTGAGAAAAGAAATAAGATTTTTTGCTGTATTAACACAGTAGATTAAATCGGAATATTTACCTTTAGGTTATAAGAATAGTCGCATAAAGCAAAAAAATACAACTAATATGGGAGTAAAGAAGAGATAAAAGTGAACTCGTTTCTAAATTTTTGAAATTTTCTCCGGTCAAAAGGCCGGAGAAATAATGGAAGAAACAGTGGGTAGGGATTAAACCTCAAGATAGTCGAGAATACCGGATGCCGCTTTTCTACCTTCTGCAATCGCAGTAACCACTAAATCGGAGCCACGAACGGCGTCCCCGCCTGCGAATATTTTAGGATTGCTGGTTTGGAAGGGAAGATCGCTGGCTTCAGGAGCAACAATACGTCCCTGCTGATCGAGATTGATCTGATGCGCGTTCAGCCAGTGCATGTTGTGAGGTTTGAAACCAAACGCCGTGATTACGGCATCAGTTTCGATCAGAAATGCGGAGCCCTGAATGATTTCAGCTCGACGGCGGCCTTTTTCGTCCATTTCGCCAAGTTGTGTTTTCGCGACTTTGACGCCGCAAACTTGACCTGCGCTATTGATCTCAATACTGAGCGGCTGAAGGTTAAACTGAAAATCTACACCTTCTTCCTTGGCATTTTTCACTTCACGACGGGAGCCTGGCATATTACCTTCATCCCGCCGATAAGCACAGATGACATGGGTTGCGCCTTGGCGAACAGAAGTGCGCACGCAATCCATTGCTGTATCGCCGCCTCCAAGTACCAGAACGCGCTGACCTTTCATATCAACATAAGGCTGTTTCGGTAACGCGGGGTAGCCCATTAAATGACGGGTATTGGCGATTAAGAAGGGCAGGGCGTCATAGACTCCGTCAGCATCTTCGTTCTCGAGTCCGCCATGAATAGACTGATAAGTCCCCACGCCCAGAAACACAGCATCAAATTGCTCGGTGAGTTCAGCAAGCGTGATGTCTTTGCCTATCTCCGTGTTTAAGCGGAATTCGATACCCATTTCGGAGAAGATTTCACGGCGGCGGATCATCACCTCTTTTTCCAGTTTGAAAGCAGGAATGCCAAACGTGAGCAAGCCGCCAATTTCAGGGTGGCGATCGTAAACTACCGCTTGTACGCCGTTGCGGGTTAGGACATCCGCACAGGCCAGCCCCGCAGGTCCGGCTCCAATCACTGCCACACGTTTGCCTGTCGGGATCACGTCTGACATATCCGGCTTCCAGCCCATCGCAATGGCGGTGTCGTTAATGTAACGTTCAATATTGCCGATGGTAACAGCACCAAAGTCATCATTCAGCGTACAGGCACCTTCACACAGGCGATCTTGCGGACAAACTCGTCCGCAGACTTCTGGCAGGCTGTTCGTTCGGTGGGAGAGTTCCGCCGCTTCAATAATCCGGCCTTCATTCGCGAGTTTCAGCCAGTTCGGAATATAGTTGTGTACAGGGCATTTCCACTCACAATAGGGATTCCCACATGAAAGGCAGCGATCTGCCTGTGCCTCAACTTGCATTTCAGAAAAAGGCTCATAAATTTCCACAAATTCTATTTTGCGGATTTTCAACGGTTTTTTTGGGGGATCGACACGTTGTAAGTCGATAAATTGATAAACGTTCTGACTCATTTTTGACTCCTTACTGCGCCTGAACCCGTAATTCTGCGGAAGAACGGCTGCGGTGCCCCAACAATGCACTGACATCACTGGATTTAGGTTTAACCAGCGCGAATTTATTGACCCATTGTGACCAGTTTTCCAGTATGCTTTCGCCATGCTGGGAGCCAGTCAATCGGACGTGTTCGGTGATCAATCCACGCAAGTGTTCTTTGTGAATGGCCAAGGTATCTATTGAGAGTACTTCGACCAATTCTGGGTTGACTCGCTTGCGGAAATCATCAAATTCATCAAGAACGTAAGCGAATCCGCCAGTCATGCCAGCGCCAAAATTCACCCCTGTGCTGCCCAGAACACAGACGATCCCACCGGTCATATATTCACAGCCATTATCACCGATGCCTTCGATAACCGTGATGGCACCTGAGTTGCGTACGGCAAAGCGCTCGCCTGCATTTCCGGCGGCAAACAATTTTCCGCCTGTTGCACCATAAAGACAGGTATTACCGATGATGGTCGCTTCGTTACTTCTGAATGCAGAACCAACCGGAGGTCGAATGACAATTTGACCACCCGCCATCCCCTTGCCGACATAATCATTGGCATCGCCAGTTAATGTCAATTCGACACCACCCGCATTCCAGACGCCAAAACTTTGTCCGGCTGTTCCTGTGAAGTGTAACTTTATGGGATCGGCTGCCAGTCCCTGATCACCATGCAACGCTGCGATTTCACCTGACAGTGAGGCTCCGACGGAACGATCAGTATTTTGGATATCAAAATAGAGCTTTTTACTCTGTGAATTTTTCACATAAGGCATAGCCTGCTTGATGATATCTTTATTCAAAATACCCTGATCAAATGACGGGTTATCTTCAGTACAATGCAGATCCTTGCCTTCGTGGGGTTGTGCTGTTTCCAGCAGCGGCTCAAGGTTGAGCTTACTTTGCTTGGCAGAAATGCCTTCCAATATTTGCAGTAAGTCTGTCCGACCAATCAGATCCGTTAATTCCCGTATGCCCAGTTGCGCCATGAGCTCACGTGTCTCCTGCGCAATGAAACGGAAGTAATTGATCACGCGCTCAGGCAGACCATGATAGTGAGACTTGCGCAATTTTTCATCTTGCGTTGCCACGCCAGTGGCACAGTTATTCAGATGGCAGATCCGCAGATATTTACACCCGAGGGCAACCATTGGCCCCGTGCCGAAGCCGAAACTTTCCGCACCTAAAATGGCGGCCTTAATGATATCCATGCCTGTTTTCAATCCGCCATCAACCTGAAGGCGTATTTTATGGCGTAGCCCATTGGCGACTAGCGCCTGTTGAGTTTCTACCAGACCCAGCTCCCATGGACAGCCGGCATATTTCACTGATGACAGCGGGCTTGCGCCGGTTCCTCCGTCATAACCGGCAATGGTGATCAAATCCGCATAGGCTTTTGCTACACCCGTAGCGATAGTTCCTACTCCCGGTTCTGAAACCAGTTTGACTGAAATCAGCGCTTTCGGATTGACTTGCTTAAGGTCGAAAATTAACTGAGCCAAATCTTCGATAGAATAAATATCGTGATGCGGCGGTGGTGAAATCAGCGTCACACCCGGCACGGAATAGCGCAGTTTGGCGATATAAGGCGTTACCTTATCCCCCGGCAACTGGCCGCCTTCCCCTGGTTTTGCTCCTTGGGCAACTTTTATCTGGATCACATCAGCACTGCTCAGATACGCGGGTGTTACCCCGAAACGTCCGGAAGCGACTTGTTTAATGCGGGACACTTTCTTCGTGCCATAACGCGCAGGATCTTCCCCTCCTTCACCAGAATTGGAAAAACCGCCCAGCGTATTCATCGCCTCAGCCAGTGCTTCATGCGCTTCAGGGCTTAGGGCTCCAATTGACATGGCAGCCGTGTCAAAACGTTTGAACAGGGATTCGGCTGGTTGGACTTCCTCAATGGCGATGGGCTCTGCTTTAGAAGAAATGGCGAGCAGATCTCTCAGCGTCGTGGCGGGGCGGCTGTTCACTAACTGGGAATATTTCTGGTAATCACTGTATTTGCCACTGTGAACAGCCGCCTGCAATGTATTGACGACATCGGGGTTATAAGCGTGATATTCCCCATCATGGACATATTTTAGCAATCCCCCTTGATCAATGGTATGGCGATGTAACCACGCCCGTTTGGAGAGATTACGCAGATCTTGTTCAAAATCGTTGAAATCTGCCCCTTCAATACGGCTGACAACGCCATTGAAACAAAGATCTGTCACATCGGAATGCAGGCCGACGGCTTCGAATAATTTGGAGCAGCGATAAGAGGAAATAGTGGAAATGCCCATTTTGGACATAATCTTATATAGCCCTTTATTGATGCCGTTGCGATAGTTCAGCATAACGCGGACATATGGCGCGTTGATCGTGCCATCGTCCACCATTTTTCCCAGTGACTCATACGCCAGATAGGGGTAAACCGCAGTGGCACCAAAGCCCAATAGCACGGCAAAATGGTGTGGATCGCGGGCGCTGGCGGTTTCTACGATCAGGTTAGCATCACAGCGGAGACTTTTCTCAACCAGACAGTGCTGGATAGCTCCGACAGCCATGGGGGCGGGAATAGGCAATTTTTCTGGTGAAATATTGCGGTCAGACAGAACCAGCAATACCGCCCCGTTGCGAATCAGTTCTTCAGCTTGTCTGCACAACGTTGCGACAGCACTTTTGAGGTTGGTTTCCTGTGGATTAAACGTCAAATCCAGTGTTTCAGCGTGATAGTAGGATTCTTGCTGTGTCGTGAGCTGCACAAAATCAGAATAGAGCAGCACAGGGGACTCAAAACTCAGCCGATGCGCCTGACCTTCTGCTTCACAAAAGACGTTCATTTCCCGCCCAATACGGGTCGCCAGCGACATGACATGAGCTTCACGCAGTGGATCGATGGGGGGATTGGTGACTTGGGCGAATTGCTGACGAAAATAGTCATAAATGACGCGTGGACGGCTGGAAAGTACCGCAAACGGAGTATCATCCCCCATTGAGCCCGTGGCTTCCTGCCCATTCTCACCGAGTGCACGGATAATTTGATCCAGCTCTTCATTGCTGTAGGCAAATTGTTTGTGATAAGTCGCCAGCATCCGATCATCTAAATCACGCTGACCGATTTGATCTTCCGGCAGTTTCTCAAATGGGATCAGTTGTTTGACGTTTTTTTCCAGCCACTCTTTGTAAGGATGGCGGATTTTCAAATCATTATCGGTTTCAGCGGAATGGAGAATGCGGCCTTCATAGGTGTCGATTACCATTAACTCACCTGGGCCAACGCGTCCTTTTTCTACGACTTCATCAGGTTGGTAGTCCCAAATGCCCACTTCGGAAGCACAAGTGATCAGCTTATCTTTGGTAATCACATAACGGGCGGGGCGCAGGCCGTTGCGATCCAAATTACAGGCTGCATAGCGTCCATCGGAAATCACAATGCCAGCAGGCCCATCCCACGGCTCCATGTGCATGGAGTTGAAGTCGAAGAATGCACGCAGGTCATCATCCATATCAGGATTATTTTGCCATGCGGGAGGAACTAGCAGGCGCATTGCCCGAATTAAATCCATGCCGCCATTGAGGAACAATTCCAGCATATTGTCCAGTGAACTGGAATCTGAGCCAGTTTCATTGACGAAAGGCGCAGCGGTTTGTAAGTCGGGGATCAGTGGTGTCCGGAATTTATAGGTTCTTGCTCTTGCCCATTCGCGATTGCCGGTGATGGTATTGATTTCCCCGTTGTGGGCGAGATAGCGAAACGGTTGTGCCAGCGGCCAGCGAGGAACCGTATTGGTTGAAAATCTTTGGTGAAATAGGCAGATAGAAGATTCCATCCGCAAATCCGCCAAATCGAGGTAGAAGCGCGGCAAATCAGCAGCCATGCACAGTCCTTTGTAAATCGTGACGAGATTGGACAGGCTGCAAACATAAAAATCGTCATCAGTGATGTGTTTCTCTATACGGCGTCGGGCAACGAACAAACGGCGTTCCAGATCTTGCGCCCGCCATCCGGCCGGGGCATTGACAAAAATCTGCTCAATACGAGGGAGGCTTGACAGGGCAATCTTGCCCAAAATATCGCGGTTGATGGGGACTTCCCGCCAACCCACAATGGACAGGGTTTCGTTTTGTAATTCTTGTTCGACAATGTCACGACATGATTGGGCAATTTTGGCATCCTGACTTAAAAACAGCATGCCGACAGCGTAGTTTTTGGCGAGCCGCCATGACTGATCGCTGGCGATCATCTGGAAAAACCGATCTGGCTTTTGCATTAATAAGCCGCAGCCATCGCCCGTTTTGCCATCTGCCAGAATTGCGCCGCGATGCTGCATCCGAGCCAGCGCATGTATGGCTGTGCGCACAACCTTGTGGCTTTGCTCCCCTTCAATGTGCGCAATTAATCCAAAGCCACAGTTATCTTTTTCCTGCAATTTATCATACAACATGGTAGAGCTCCCCAAGGTCTGTCCGACTCTCACATCACCCGCAAGGTGATATAGGTATATATTATTGCTACAGGCGTCTGATTTGCGCCCTCAGCTAAACACCACTTGCTTTATTGGCAATAACAAGCGGTAAATCAAAATGATGTTATGTCACTGCATAAGGACACTGCATAAATATGAGTCGGAGAATTATCCGACAAGTGATTTTCAGTGGATTCCCAACTTAGCGAGAAAAATAGAGCAGGTCAAATCGTGCTAGATCGCGTTTTTTACAACAGGAATAATTATATCTATTTGAATTAAAATAAAAATAATCGTCATTTTGTATTTTGTGACTGAGATCATTAATCTGAGATGTTGTGAGCTATATCACTAAATACTGCATAATATTTATTTTAAATATTCTTTTAAAATGTATTATTGCGATATTTTAATCTTAATTAATTTTATTTAATGGAATTAAGTTGTGTATTTTATGTTGACTGAGAATAAATAATTGATTGCTTTTTGTTCTAAAATAATTTTTAAAATAAATATCGATTAATTATTCTATTTTTATGACTATTTATTCTTGTGGGTGTTGGGGTGATATCCCTCAACAAAGTTGAGTTTGTTTTACGTTATGATTCAATCTGGTGATTTTACTTGGAGTTGTTATGAAGCGGATCAGGAGATTTGCCCAGTATTATGTCGATTTGATGATGAAATTAGGGCTGGTGCGTTTTTCGTTACTGCTTGCATCTGTTCTCATTATCCTTGCGATGGTGATACAGATAGCAATCACTTTACACTGGCGTGGAGAAGTACAACGAACTGATTTAATTGGTTCCATCTTTTTTGGTTTATTGATCACGCCTTGGGCGGTTTATTTTCTTTCCATCGTGGTGGAGCAACTTGAAGAATCCCGCCAACGTTTATCCAGCCTGGTCGCAAAACTGGAGGAAATGCGTCAGCGGGATGCCAAATTGAACCTGCAACTTAAAGAAAATATTGCTCAATTAAATCATGAAATCAATGACAGAGAAAAAGCAGAAAAAACGCATCTGGTACTGTTGGATAAATTAAAGTCGGAAATGGAACAGCGTGAAAAAACCCAGAGTGCACTTGAGCAGCAATCGATTCTGCTGCGTTCATTTCTTGATGCTTCTCCCGACTTGGTTTATTACCGTAATGAAGACAATGAATTTTCCGGTTGTAACCGTGCGATGGAACTGCTGACGGGCAAAAGTGAAAAACAACTTATCGGCCTGACACCGACGGAGGTTTACGACAAAGAAGTCGCCAGTAAGGTGATGGAAACCGATGAAAAAGTGTTTCGTCACAATGTATCGTTGACTTACGAACAGTGGTTGGTTTATCCCGATGCACGTAAAGCCTGTTTTGAACTCAGAAAAGTTCCTTTTTATGATCGCGTTGGGAAAAGGCACGGTCTGATGGGGTTTGGGCGCGATATAACGGAACGTAAACGCTACCAGGACGCGTTGGAGAATGCCAGCAGGGATAAGACGACCTTTATCTCAACGATTAGCCATGAGCTTCGTACGCCTTTGAATGGCATTGTTGGTCTGAGTCGCATCCTGATGGACACTGATCTGACGCCAGAACAGTGTAAATATCTGAAAACTATCCATGTCAGTGCTATCACTCTTGGTAATATTTTCAATGATATTATTGAGTTGGATAAAATTGAGCGCCGTAAAGTCCAGCTTGATAACCAGCAGATTGACTTCACGGGCTTTATGGCTGATTTGGAAAACCTGTCAGGGCTACTGGCGCAGCCGAAAGGCATTCGGTTTGTACTGGAACCGGAATTACCATTGCCCGCCAAAATTTTGACTGATGGCACCCGTTTGCGGCAAATCTTGTGGAACCTGATCGGCAATGCCGTGAAATTTACTCAGAAAGGCGAGATTCGGGTTCGTATCTGGCGTGAAGGAGGCGAGCGGCTGTTATTTGAAGTCACCGATTCCGGAATTGGCATTCCTTCTAGTGAGTTGGAAAAAATTTTCGCCATGTATTATCAGGTAACAGACAGTGCGGGTGGGCGCCCGGCAACCGGAACCGGTATCGGGCTTGCCGTCTCTAAACGCCTTGCCCAAAGTATGGGGGGAGATATTGTCGTGGAAAGCACAGTGGATCAAGGCTCCTGTTTTACATTGTCTATTGTTGCCCCTGCTGTTGATGAAAAATCAGAAGGACAAGAAGAGAGCGAATTGCCATTGCCTGCACTCAACATCCTGTTGGTTGAAGATATTGAACTGAACGTTATTGTTGCCCGCTCCGTTCTGGAGAAATTGGGAAATAGCGTCGATGTTGCCATGAATGGTCATGACGCATTGATGATGTTTGATCCTGATGAATATGACTTAGTGTTACTTGATATTCAGTTGCCGGATATGACTGGGCTGGATATTGCCCGTCAATTACACCAGCGCTATCCAAGTCAGTCACTTCCTCCATTGGTTGCGTTGACTGCCAATGTGTTGAAGGATAAAAGAGAATATCTTGATGTGGGAATGGATGATGTGCTCAGTAAGCCGCTCTCTGTCAAGGAGTTAACCGCCGTGATGGAGAAATTCTGGGGTAAGGCGCCTAAGCCTGAACAGACATTACAGGAGACAAAGGTTGTGAAGAAGAACGAAGATTTACTTGATACAGAGATGCTCAATCAATATATCGATTTGGTCGGGCCAAAAATGATTGCTGATAACCTGAAAATGTTTGAAACCATGATGCCAAGTTATCTTGCCTTGTTGGATTCAAACATGACCGCGAGGGATCAGAAAGGGATCACGGAGGAGGCCCATAAAATCAAGGGAGCGGCGGGTTCTGTTGGATTACGTCACTTACAGCAATTGGCACAGCAGATTCAATCACCTGATTTACCTGCATGGTGGGATAACGTTCAAGAATGGGTGGATGAGTTAAAATTGGAATGGAGAAGTGATACGGAAACATTGAGAAACTGGTTAACTGACGCTACAAAAAAATAACCCCAACCGAAGTTGGGGTGCGCGAATACTGCGCCAACACCAGGGAAACTTGTCTACCCGCTTATCTAAAATTTATTTTCAGCGCGAGTAGTTAAAAAATTCTTCCGTACTGAACACAGGTACCAACATAGCAAAGATAAGATTTTTTGTTACAAGATTCATTAAAATCTGTGATGAAGATTGGTGTTTAACCCTCTAAGGGGTTAAGCATTAATCTACTACAAATGGAGATAAATATGAAATGCGTTGCAGTTATATTAAGTGGATGCGGAGTCTATGACGGAAGTGAAATTCACGAATCAGTCCTGACTATGCTCTCTTTAAGTCGCTTGGGTGCTAAAGTGTCTTTTTTTTCACCTGATGAATTACAACATCATGTAATTAATCACCTTAATGGAAAGGAGGAAAAAGAAACTCGCCACATAATGCAGGAGTCTGCTCGAATAACACGCGGAAATATCCAGCCTTTATCTCAGGTTGATATTAATACCTTGGATGCGCTGATTATTCCTGGTGGTTTTGGCGTCGCTAAGAATTTGTGTAATTTCGCATTTAAAGGATCAGAATGTGAAATAAATAAAGATTTATTAAGTATAGTGCGTTCTATGCATCAGCAGGGTAAACCTATGGGGTTCATGTGCATTGCTCCCGTCATGGTAGCTAAAATATTAGGCAGGCCGATAAAAGTAACCATCGGTAATGACCCAGAAACTGCGGCACAAATAGAGGCAATGGGAGGAATTCACATTGAGTGCCCAGTTGATGACATTGTTATTGATTTTAAAAACAAAATTGTAACAACTCCAGCCTATATGCTTGCGGAATCTCTATCTCAGGCTGAACAAGGAATTGATAAATTGGTTCGCAAAATATTGGAAATGATTGAGTAATCGGATGAAAAATCCTTTTTCAATATTGTGGCCCTGGTTGAAAAAAATTGTGCTTACGATCACAATTCTGTGGTTCGTTGCTGTAATTTTGTTTTCGTTTCTGCCGGTGCCGTTTTCTATGGTAATGGCAGAGCGTCAAATTAGCGCCTTAATGTCAATTAATTTATCTTATGTTTCCCGTTCCTCATGGATGGATCAGAATCAAATTTCACCTTATATGACATTAGCCGTCATTGCGGCCGAAGATCAAAAGTTTCCAAAACATTGGGGATTGGATTTTGAGGCTATCGAAACGGCGATGGCACATAATAAAAAATTTCAGAAGCGGATACGTGGCGCTTCCACTATTACCCAGCAAACCGCCAAGAATTTGTTCTTGTGGGAAGGGCGCAGTTGGGTGAGAAAGGGATTGGAAGCAGGGATGGCCGTTGTTTTGGAATTGTTATGGTCAAAGAAACGTATTTTGACGGTCTATCTCAATATTGCTGAATTTGGTCATGGCATTTTTGGTGTGGAAGAGGCGGCACGGCATTATTTTGGTAAATCGGCCAATCGTTTGACTGCCTCTGAAGCGGCATTACTGGCAGCGGTGTTACCCAATCCTCATCGTTATAAAGTTGATGCGCCTTCAGCTTACTTGTTGCAGCGTCAGCAGTGGATTTTGCGGCAAATGCGGCTGCTAGGGGGGAGAAAGTTATCTGAAACAAAATAAATTGAGATAGCAATGAGATGCTCAAATAAAAGCGGCACTGACTTGTGCCGCTATACGTACAGTTGATGTTCAACGGGATCTCAATTGAGATAAGTGAATGCCGTTGTCACGCGCTTAACACCGCTGGTTTCACTGGCTATCTTCGCAGCATCTGTACCTTCCTGTCTGGTGACAATACCAAACAAAAAGACTTCACCATTTTCAGTGACGACCTTGATATTCGATGACTTCACTGAATCACTGGCTAAAATCTTGGAACGTACTTTGGTTGTCAGCCAAGTGTCTACAGAGGCCGTACCCAGGTCAACAGGATTACCTTGACGGACTTCGTTATATACCGCTTCAGTGCCTTCGACCTTTGAGGCGAGCTGTTTTGCCCGATCACCCAGTTGCAGATCCGGGCTTTGTCCAGTTAGCAGCACTCTACCCTGATAAACAGTCACAATTATGCGGGCTTGTGCCTTAATTTGTGGATCTTTGCTGATGGCATTACTGACGCGGGCTTCCAGAGTGCCATCGTCAACCTGTTGACCAATTGACCGGGGATCACTACCCGCTTTTGTCGCAATCGCGGCAGAACCCACGACGGCGGCACCAATACATCCCTGCAATAACATTGCACTGCAAAATACTATTAATAGAGAAAATAGCCGCATTATTTAGCTCCTTAGTCATCCTGATGAGGAAATAACGTATTATCGATTAAGTCGCACAGACAGTTAATTGTCAGCATGTGAACTTCTTGAATTCTGATACTGTGATGCGAAGGGATGCGGATTTCTACATCCTGTGGTCCCAGTAAGCCTGCTAGTTCACCACCATCATAACCGGTCAGTGCGACAATCGTCATATCGCGCGTGACAGCCGCTTCCACCGCCTTGATGATATCCCGGCTGTTTCCGTGCGTAGAGATGGCAAGCAGAACGTCTCCAGCATGTCCCAGCGCTCTGACCTGTTTGGCGTAGATTTCGTCTGGCTGTTTACTGTTGGCGATGGAAGTGATCACCACGTTATCAGCATTCAGAGACAGAGCTGGCAGGCTTGGCCGCTCTGTCTCAAATCGGTTTATCATACTGGCGGCAAAACGCTGTGCTGTCGCGGCAGAGCCGCCATTGCCACAGCAAAGGATTTTGTTGCCATTCAGCAGTGATTGAACCATCATCATTGCGGCGCGTGATATCGCGTCGGGCAATGCTTCTGCTGCTGCGATTTGAGTTTGAATACTTTCTGTAAAGCAGACTTTAATTCTATCCAGCACGTTATGACCTATATATTGATAATCTATTTTATGTAGAGAGTGATAGCCTATATACCCTTCATCTTTCAAGCTGCTACTTGAAATCTATTGGGTATAGCAATAGGTTTTCATTCAGGTGAAGGCATTTTTTAGCCATTCAAATTTCTGACCTGTAATTGCACAAATATCAAAGCGACACGAGGCCGTTTCCAGACACTCGTTGCGTTGATACAGCCAGACAGAAGCTGTATACAATATTTTTCTGCGCTTGCTCTGGGTAATTGTAGCAATGGCATCACCATATGTTGCGTTTTGGCGGAAACGAACCTCGACAAATACCCATGTCTGTTTATCACGCATAATCAGATCAATTTCCCCACCCCGAATTTTCACATTCTCTGCAACAAAGACAAGCCCCTGTTGTTGCAGAAACTGTTTAACCTGCTGCTCGTAATAGCGTCCCTGCGCATAGCGATTGATGCTTGGTTTTTTCATCCTGAAATGACCATTAAAACGAAAATATTATGTTGACTGGCTAACAAGCCAGTGACGTTGGGGCGCGTCATAATGCAATAGTGATCGCGCCCATTTTTATGTTACTTACGGCATTAATTGTACTGAATTACTGCTGTCAGTGCTTTTATTAACGGTGTTGTCGACAGTGGCGTCAATATTATTGGCCGCATTATTCTCGATAGTGATACGGCCATTATTAAACTGCATCCACGCCAGCTGGCGTAATATTGTACAATTATTTGTGACGGAAAGCTCTCCCGATGCCCCCTTCATATGGAATCCGGTGCCTTGCTGTAGCTGTGTAAACTGATTAGCCAGTGACCATGCATCTATGCCCATGGCATAGAGACGCATCAGGGAATAGTCATTGGCAAATTTACTGGCTGCCTGCTGCATTAATGGCAAATTGACGCCTGTCAGCAATGGAATGTCACTAAACTGCATACCGTCCATTTCCAGACGGAAATCCGGCCCTACACCCGCCTTATTACTGCGTGAATTAGCATAGAGTGCGGGTTTCTTACGGGAACTGATTGCCATATCGATCATTGGCTTGATGAGGGTCAGTTCATCCGTTGTCGCTGCAATGTAAACGGCATCGACGGCACCACTGGCAGAATTTGTAGGGGAGCTTGTGGCGATCACCGCTCCGTTCGTTTTGAGCTGTGATGCATCCGCATCTGGCAGGTAAGCGCTGACTGGAATGGGCGTACCAGATAGACGAATGCCCATACCACGATTAATGGATTGCTTCATTTCACTCAGTGTCCCGAAAGTCTGTTGCAAAGCCACATTACCACCCAATTTCTGCCATTCTTTTGCAAAGGCTTTGGTTACCCGATTACCTAGCTCGGTACGTGGCACTAATACCAATGGATTGCGTTTTTGCTGCTGCCAGAGATGCAAAGCCGCATTTTTAGCTTCATCTTCAGGAGACAGGGAGAAATAGCAGATATTAGACCGCGATTGTGAAACGTCCAGTTCGTTGAGCGCGAGAATGTTCAATGGCGTATTAATTTGTACCAATTGCTCCACATTCGGTTTCAGCAATGGTCCAACGACCAGCGTAACACCATCTTGTTCAGCTTGTGCCAGCAGGTTGGCAAGTGGCTGGCTGTTGGTGTCATAAACTTTCACCGGCTGATCGTTGACCGGGGCAGCAGCAATAGTGGTTGAAGTTGCTGAGGCTGGAGAAGATGATAGTGCGGCTTCAGCCGTTTCAGTCGTATTTGCTGCTATCCCTGCTTCTGGCGCTGATACGGTAGCATTTACAGGCAAAGTTGGCTGTGGCAGTCCTTTTTGTGCATCAAGGAAGCCTTGGCGGATTGCCTCACCGAACACTTTTGCCTGACCGCTCAGGGGGAGGAATAGCCCGATAATGGCATGGCTGTCCTTTGGCTTGAGCAGCATTTGTTGCAGCGAAGTGGGCAAGCTCCGCATAGCCGGGTTATCTGGATAGCGGGTACGCCAGTCATTGATGGCAGTACGTAGCTTATCTAGATCTTGTTTATTGACGAGATAGGCATTGAGTAGGTCGAGCCAACCCTGAAGCGTATACTCACTGGCATTAATCACCAGTTCGC
Source organism: Xenorhabdus bovienii (assembly GCF_024721015.1). Lineage (GTDB taxonomy): Bacteria > Pseudomonadota > Gammaproteobacteria > Enterobacterales > Enterobacteriaceae > Xenorhabdus > Xenorhabdus bovienii. The sequence continues at coordinate 46,349 of NZ_JANAIF010000005.1, read as the reverse complement.
CCAACTGTTGCGGGGAAAGATGCGTCAGTGCCTGCCATGTATCATCAATGTTTTTCTGGTGAGCAGCGTCGTCTGCGGTATGTGTTTCCAGCGCAATATAAGCGCGGATAACATCCAAAGACGGTTGATTGTGAGCTGCATCAATAATGGACTGATAGCGGTTAATCTCTGCGCTGATCTTGTCTTGTGGCTTAGAAGGTGGTTGCCCTTGCTGTTCTGGCGTGGTACACCCTGCAATAATCATAGTCGACAGCAGCGCTGTGCAGACTAAACCAGTTTTGAAACGCACAAAAATTGAGGGAAGCATACTGTATCCAGTGATGTTTTTTTCAAAGATGCTCAATTTTAAATCGGTCATTCGGATGAAACAATGAATCAAACCAATCGAGCAGTGGTTACGACATCCACGCTATATGTTGTGCCAACCCCTATCGGAAACCTTGGGGATATCACTCAGCGCGCACTTGAAGTTCTTAAACATGTTGATCTGATTGCAGCCGAAGATACGCGACACACTGGCCTATTGCTTCAACATTTTGCCATTAATGCGCGCATGTTCGCACTTCATGATCATAATGAACAGCAGAAAGCAGATCAAATACTTGCGAAATTAGAACAAGGTTTGAGCATTGCTCTCGTGTCTGATGCAGGAACACCATTAATCAACGATCCGGGCTATCACGTTGTCCGCCGTTGCCGTGAAGCGGGCATTAATGTGGTTCCACTGCCAGGTCCCTGTGCGGCGATCACCGCGCTGTCTGCTGCCGGATTGCCTTCCGATCGTTTTTGCTACGAAGGTTTTCTGCCGGCAAAAAGTAAGGGACGCCGGGATACACTGCGCGATTTGGCGCAGGAGCCGCGAACGCTGATCTTCTATGAATCGACACATCGTCTGTTGGACAGTTTAGAAGATATGGTGGAAGTGTGGGGCGCTGATCGTTATGTCGTGCTGGCGCGGGAGCTGACCAAAACGTGGGAATCCATTAAGGGCATGCCTGTGGGTGAGCTTTTGGCATGGATCAGAGAAGATGAAACCCGTCGCCGGGGAGAAATGGTACTGATTGTTGAAGGCTATCGTAAACCGGCGGAAGATTGCCTGCCGCCAGAAGCCCTACAGACACTGGCACTGCTGCAAAAAGAGCTGCCCTTGAAGAAGGCAGCGGCATTGGCGGCGGAGATTCATGGCGTGAAGAAAAACGCACTGTATCGCCATGCCCTTGAGCAAATCGAAGAAGGTGCGTGAAAAGGCCTATACATCGGATATCAAACCCCTTATAATCCGCGCCGGAGTTGACTAGACAGTCGCTGCTTTACCGCTCTCCTTCGGGAGATGTAAAGGGGAGGAAAGTCCGGGCTCCACAGGGCAGGGTGCCAGATAACGTCTGGGAGGTGAAAGCCTACGACTAGTGCAACAGAGAGCAAACCGCCGATGGCCCACTTTTGTTTGCAAAAATAAGGGTGGGATCAGGTAAGGGTGAAAGGGTGCGGTAAGAGCGCACCGCGCGGCTGGCAACAGTCCGTGGCACGGTAAACTCCACCCGGAGCAAGACCAAATAGAGGTTCACATGGTACGGCCCGTACTGAACCCGGGTAGGTTGCTTGAGCCAGCGCGCAAGTTCTGGCCTAGATGAATGATTGTCCACGACAGAACCCGGCTTATCGGTCAACTCCACCAGATTCAGCCCTATAGAGCTTTGGCTTTATAGGGCTTATTCTTTTCAGGGCATTTTCAGGGCAGATGAAAATGTGCTGTCAGAGTATGAAAATCAGCCACCCAAATCGATTAGCAGCCCCTGAAATGGTGTGTCTGCCCGCAGTTTTAGCAGCAGTTCTTCCTGAATAAATACCCCATCCCCACATTTGATTTCCACGTTGGCATGATTGCTGCCGCTGATCTTTGCATTGCCACGGATGGATTGCAGATAAGCATTTTTTCCCCGTAAAGGTAGAGTTTGTGTATCACTGGCCTTGATCACCAGATAGCTTACCCATACCTGTTGGCGCAGGTACATGCTCTTGTTTTCTGACGAGGGAGAGGCCAGTAATGTTAATGGTCGGTTTGGCAGTACTGTGCGTTGCAACGGTTGTGGCTCCTGTTCCGGGCAGGCATTGAGCCAGAGTTGCAGGCGTGTCAGTGGGATTGCATCGCTGATATTATGCTCACTGTAGCGAATACCCTGACGGGCGGAAAACAGCAGGCAGTCTCCTTGGCGTGCATGAATATGAGTTCCTTCACTGTCACGGTATTGGGCTTCCCCTTGCAGGATAATATTCAGAATATCGACGTGGGGATACGCTTTTGGCTGAAATTCAGCCTTAGGCGCAAGGACTTCCTGATTAAGGACACGTAGTGCTCCATAGTTCAAAAATTTTGGGTCGAAATAGTGTCCGAATGAAAAAGTATAGCGGGATTTTAGCCAGCCATAATCGGCTTTACCGCATTGGTTTGCTGTTCTAGTTATTATCATGACCGTCATCTCCTTGCCAATATGCCCGTCATCTTTCAAGTTGCAGCTTGAAATCTATTGGGTATAAACCTAATTTTGCTTGATCTTAATTATCTGGACGTTGAAATGTTAGCCAGTTAATCTGGTTACTATATTCAAAATTACTGATTGAGAAAAAGATGGGTAAAGAACGAGCGCTTACATTGGAATCCCTGCGCGTCATGGATGCGATAGACCGACGGGGAAGTTTTGCGGCAGCGGCGGATGAATTAGGGCGGGTGCCTTCTGCATTAAGCTATACCATGCAGAAATTGGAAGATGAGCTGGATGTTGTGTTGTTCGATCGATCGGGCCATCGCACGAAATTTACCAATGTTGGCCGGATGTTGCTGGAGCGGGGGCGGTTACTGCTCGAAGCAGCAGATAAGCTTACGGCAGATGCAGAAGCCCTTGCCCGTGGATGGGAAACTCACCTGACTATCGTCTGTGAGGCGTTGTTTCCCGTTGTATCGCTGTTCCCCCTTGTGGATAAACTGGCGAAAAAATCGAATACACAGTTCTCATTAATGACGGAAGTGTTGGCAGGGGCTTGGGAACGGCTGGAAACGGGGTATGCTGATATTGTTATCGCACCAGATATCCATTTCAGGCCATCTGCGGAAATCAATTCACGCACGCTTTATTCCATCAATAACGTCTATGTTGCCAGTGTGGATCATCCTATCCACCATGAACCCGAACCTTTGTCTGATGCCACGCGGGTCAAGTACCGTGGAATAGCGGTTGCTGATACGGCAAGGGAGCGCCCTGTGCTGACAGTGAAATTATTGGATAAACAAGCGCGATTAACTGTCAGTACGCTGGAGGACAAACGTCGTGCACTGTTGGCGGGTTTGGGGGTAGCAACGATGCCATACCCGATGGTAGAGCAGGACATTGCCGAAAAACGACTACGGGTTATTGGTTCGGAATACAGCCATGAAACCAACATCATCATGGCCTGGCGGCGCGATAGTATGGGCGAGGCCAAGTCGTGGTGCCTGCGTGAAATACCCAAACTGTTTATGAAGCAATAAAATATCAATGAAATTAAGCCCCTTACTGAGAATCGACAGTCAGGGGCTTTTCGCAATAGAGGATAATTTTGAAATGGCTGGTAATTACCAGTTTTTATTCAGTACGCGGTCAATACTGAATTTTCCGGGCCCCATCATCGCCAGTAGCAGATAACCTGCACCTATAGCCATATTTTTCAGGAACATCGTTTGGTTCATACCATCTGAAAAATCGTTATGGAACAGAAGTGCTGTCAGAATACAGAAAATAAACGTAAATATTGCAGTGGTACGCGTCAGCAGACCGAACAGTACGGCAAGGCCACCACCCAGTTCAAGTAAGATAGTGAGTGGCAGTAAAATTCCCGGAACCTTCATTGCCTCCATGAACTGCTGTGTCCCCGCATAAGCATCACCCAGCTTCCCATATCCTGCGATAATGAACAGGACTGATATTAAAATGCGCGCCGTCAGCAGGCCACTATCTTCAAATTTTTTCATGAACGTCTCCAAGATACAGAAGGCAATGATAATAAAATGTCTGTTTATATTTTCAATGACTAATAAATGAGCTAAAAAGCACAATTTGTTAATCATAAGTTGATGTCAGGTATTCTAGGGAGAGATGTTATTTGTTGATAGTAAGGAATATTAACAATTTATTGCAGTTTTTTTGAAGGAATTACTTAACATACGTAAAAGGATTTGAAAGAGAATGAGAAAGAGTCGAGAGCTGAAAAATAGTATTAACGCTCGTTCAATGTATTACACACGTATTCTATGCAAGAAATGAACCTTCTTTATGTCCATTTAACTTATTGAAAATATAGATTTATTTAAATATTGTCATGCTATTTTATCCGTTTTCCCAAGTGACTCCTGTATGCACGAACCCCCCATTCAGTCCTACTGCTGCGCCTTGTCGGGTAACTAGCCGCATGATCCCAACCCCGACAGACACGATGGTAGTAGCCTCGGTAACAGGCTTGTACAAGATACGTGTCGTGAGTATGAAATAATTAGTATTTTTAAGGATGCATTAGAAGAACATTTTAGGTGACAGCTTCTGTTCAAGCCTGTTACCACGATTGAGCAGTTTTACTAGGACTGTTCAATCTTGAGAAAACCACTCCTATAAGGATGGTTTTTTTCAAGACTAAAGATTACAACCTCACCAAAAGGATCTTAATTTGTCAAACCCATAGACAAATCCTCCCCATTATTAGCAATGGCTATAGATTCCAACGAATCACTAAATGGTGCGTTTATTTTCTATAGAACAAGCCAGACAGGACAATTAGAACTTTTTTATGAAGTCAAAATCACAGAAGCAACGATCACTGATCTTTCCTGTGTTTACTCTCACTCAATAAATGATCATGATAAGATGCCGTATGAAAAAGTTGTCCTCAATTATAAATCCATTTCATGGAACCATGTAACAGCAGGAACTTCCGCATATAGTATATGGGAATACCGAGTTTATATAAAATATTGCTAAGCATATATTTTATATATGCTTAGTTACATAATTTTGTATCTTTTACATATTTACTTGGTGCATTCCATGATAATTTATAACAGACTGAATAACCTAAACTCTTAAATTTATAGTCCAAATACCAAGATATAGGAATGCTCAAAATTAAGCCAAACACACTAATCAACAACAGGTATTTAATAAACATGTTATTATTTTTTGGCATCCTTAAAGACAATACATAATAAACAGGAATGATGCAAAAATAAAGAAGAAAAGGATAAGAGAAAAAAATGTAAATGTTCTCCATGAGAATGTAACAATTTCATCCATATTAAAAATTTTCACGATATCTTCAAAAATAAAAAATGTAACAATAGACATCATTATAAGAAAAGAAAACGCACTTACTATAATAATAAATCTATTCTTATTATCCATGCTAATTCCTTTAATATTCCATTAAAAATTTACCGAAAAAAAGAACATACTACTTTATCCACGGATAAGGATAACCGAACGACTTTTTCTGATAACCCATTTGTTCAGCTACACTTAGTTCATTCTCTCTCATTTACTCTATCAAACTTTTACTTATCCCATATTTATTATCAAGATAATATAATCCGTAAGCTACAACAATACCCAAAACGAAAACACCAAAAGATACCGCAAGGACATAGGTGCCACCTGCCAAAAAACCCATTGCAATAGATCTAGCTGCTATACCTGCAAAAACTCCAACGGCTGTTTTTGCTACACCCATAGTGATATTTCCAAAAAAACTATAAATATCGGATTCATCCCTGAGCACTAACTCAATAGTTCTATAAGCAGCAGCAACAAAAATACAATTTCTTGCTCCAGTTATTATACCATCTCGTATTCCTTGCGAGCCTATACCCATATCTATCATTTTCCAATGATTCACACCGTATTTGGTAGCTGTTAAAAAATTCCTAACCCCTGTTCGACCTATTAACTTTATGTTTCGATTACCAAACCTATCAACATATTCAGTAATTCTCACACCAAAATTACTACTGAGTTCATTCGCCAATCGGCCAAAACCATAGGCATCAATGATATTCTCCGTAAATGACGTCGCAATATCCACATTAGCCAATACCCTAATTCGGCCTTGGCCAAAAGGAGAATGGATCATTGCTAACCAACTTGAGATGCCCCCTTCCCAAATTTGGCCAAGCCGTTATTTCGATAGCACAGGCCACCTGATAGAGCGTAAACCCAGAAACATCCCATGATAACGACATCCTTATACCTGATTTAACTGTCTTCATTAGGTGATGAAAATCAATAACTACGAATTGAAGCGTTTATTTTTAATATCTTTTAACCTCGCCAGTGAAATTTGGATAGTTTCTCTACTTGGGGTTTGAGGGGAAAATCCCAAAAAGAAAAAATCACCTAAGCAAAGCTAGACAAACTTGATATAACCGCCAAACTTAATATGGTCGCATAATTCATAAACAAATAACCCTCCGGTAAACACGGGGCGATTCAATCTTTCTATAGAAAGGGAACTAAAATTATGACCGTGACGAATCAATTGCATGATATTACAGTGGCCGTTACACGCTCAAAAGGCGAAGATTTTACTATAGAACCTGCCCGTATCCGCGGCCCTCGTTATAATGAAATTCTTGTCCGTATGGTCGCTACAGGACTCTGTCACACAGACCTCATCGTGCGCGATCAATATTACCCTGTTCCACTACCCGCAGTGCTGGGTCATGAAGGCGCTGGCATTGTTGAAGAAGTCGGCCCTCAGGTTAAGACATTAAAAGTGGGCGATCATGTGGTTCTTACTTATGGTGCCTGTGGCCATTGTCACCATTGTTCTGAGGGGCATGAAGCCTATTGCGACGATTTTTTTGGGCTGAACTTTGGTGGTTCGGATCTTTCTGGTCAAACAGCAATTGAAGACATGAATGGCCAGCCTTTGCATGATCATTTTTTTGCACAATCGTCCTTCGCTACTTATACGATTGCAAAGGAGAATAATGCGATTAAAGTGCCTAAGACAGCACCACTTGCAATGCTGGGGCCGCTTGGCTGTGGTATTCAAACCGGTGCAGGTGCGGTCATGAATTCGCTGAAAGTCACACCGGGCAGCAGTTTTGTCAGCTTTGGTGCGGGTGCAGTAGGGTTAAGTGCTGTTATGGCCGCACGAGTAGTTGGTGCAACCAAGATCATCGCGGTTGATGTTGTCACTTCACGCCTCGAACTGGCCAAAAAACTTGGAGCAACCCATACGGTCAATAGTAAAGAACAAGATGTTGTTGCCGCGATTATTGAGATCACTGGTAGCGGGACAGATTTTGCGCTTGAATCAACGGGACGGACAGATGTTCTTGGTCAGGCGATTGAAACGCTTGCCAGCCTTGGTATTATTGGTGTTGTTGGCGCACCTAAACTTGGCACAAAGGCTGAATTTGACGTGAATAATCTGCTTTTAAAAGGGCGCAGTATTCGCGGCATCGTGGAAGGCGATAGCATCCCGCAGATATTTGTCCCGCAGCTTATTGAACTTTACCAGCAGGGACGTTTTCCATTTGACGAACTGATTAAGTTTTATCCGCTAGATAAGATCAATGAAGCGGCGAAAGACAGCGAAATGGGAAAAACTTTGAAGCCAGTTCTTCTGATCTCTGAGATTGATACCTTATGATAAAATACTCTACAAACAACGCTACAAAATAGAGAACATGTTTGCAAAAATCAAAGACTGGAAGCGCATCGCGACCCGGTATGACCGATGTGCTCACACTTTTATGTCTGCTACTCGTAATCTTCTGGCTTAATTAATGAGGCCTGACCCCATGTAAATGGCTATTAATAGCCCCGTTGGTTCTCAAACCCCTACTTGAGAGAAACTATCCAAATACTACATCGGCATATAACCTTGTCGTTGCTGGCTCATGCGTAAGTTGTTCCCACCTATGTCTATTACCCCCTAATAAATCCCAAGAGGCTAACCATACGGCGTGACCAGCGATAAAACTTCATGGGATGGCATATGCCATAGATCAGTGCGATACCCGAGCCAATGGCGACATAAGGCTTGAAGGCAAGCAGGGTCTGCCAGCCTCTGTCATAAGCCTGAATGATATCAAGCCAGTGTTGGGTACACTCTGAAAGTGATTGCCGTTGCTGCTGTATTTCCAGTAATAACTGTTGTTTTCGCCATTCTCGCTGCTGTCGCTGTGACTTATTCATGATGGTCATCCTCCAGCATTTTGCGATCTATTTTTAGCTGTTCACGGGTTGAATTGAAAAAATTCAGCTTTCTGGTTTTCCTGATCGTCCATAATGCACTAAACACGGCGAGAATCAGCAAAATTCCTGCGGTAATGGCCATTGCCGTTGCCCGATAAACAGGATCGATGACCCAGAATATCAATATTAACAGGCACATCAGGCCAAAGGTCGCAAATAATAGCGTGAACCCAATCAGCAGCAGCAACTGTACCAGCGTGGCCGTATTTTCTTCCAACTCAACGGCTATGAGTCGGATACGGGTTTCAACCATGCCAACAACAATCGCTGCCACTCGCTGTAAAGTATCAAATATCCCTTTGCCAGGGCCTTGTGAACGGGGTGGTTGGGTCATCTCAGCGTTTTGCCAGTAAAATACCCAACACGGCACCAACTGCCGCACCGATTCCTATACTTGTCCACGGATTATCACGGACGTAATTATCTGTACGGCCTGCAATTTCTTTTGTTTGATCGACCAACTTATCGCTGACGTCACTGAGTGTGACTCGCGCATCTTTCAACGTTTTTTCTGCTTTACTGCGTAGTTTTTCCAATTCAGCCTTGGATTTGTCACTGGAACTATTGAGAACTTCTTCCAGCGTATCCGCAAGGGATTGCAATTCAGTACGTAAATCTTCAGAGTTTTTCTTCTGCGGCATATTATGCTCCTGAAATGTACGATGGATGAATTTCTAACATAGTCGCTTTTATAAAGAGTTTAAAGTACGGATGTCAAAAATCATCCTGCTCTTCCTGAGATTAATCTTAAATTCTGTTTGACGGCTAGCTATTGGATAAAGGAATAGGAAGGTCAGTTGAGAAGGAAATTTGCCGGAGGTTCAATACCCTGTGGTATGTTTTGGCTCGATACCACAGGGAAAAGCCAGCCTTTGTATTGGCAGGAGAAAAATTTTCACGACAGGATATTACTGAGGGGGATGGTTAGCGCGTTTCTTACGCCAGATGACCGTCAGGCTGCCAATTAAGCCAATGAGTAGCAAACCCAGTGGTAACAGAACGAGAAAATTCATCACATATTCTTCGTATTGACGGAAAAGAGGACTTTTGCCAAGAGCATAACCTAAAGTAGTTAATATGATGACCCACAGGAACCCACTTAACCAATTGAAAATCTGGAAACGTCCGTTTTTCAGCCCGGCAATCCCTGCCAGTGTTGGCAGCAGGGTTCTGACAAAGGCAAGGAAACGACCGATCAGCAGTGCGGATAAACCGTGGCGGTGGAACAGATTGTGCGCGCGTTGGTAATAGTGAGTGGGAAGATGTGACAGCCAGCCTTGAACCAATTTGGTATTACCAAGCCACCGTCCCTGAAGATAACCCACCCAGCAACCAAGGCTTGCTCCGGCGGTGAGAATGAATATCGTCGCGGGGAAGCTCATGGCATCTTTTGCGATCAAAACGCCAACTAATATCAACAGGCTATCGCCCGGTAAAAAAGCCGCAGGCAATATCCCATTTTCCAGAAACAGGATCGTAAATAGCAGGATGTAGATTGCCCATACGAATGATGGGTTAGCCAGTGTTTCATAATCTTGGTGCCAAAGTGCATAAATTAGGTCTGTTACAATTTCCATCAAATGTTCCTAAAACGCGGATTAAGGATTACATCTTACTTTTATGGTGCATTTCTGGTGCATTTCTGTTGGGTACTTTGAAAATACAAAATATTAAGTACCGATTGTCATAAAATACCCTTGAGCTTCTTGCAAGATGGCATAAGAACTAACAGGGACACTCTAACAAAATCAGCAGTAGCGAAACAGGAAATTTTGGTGACCAATTGAACATTCATTCAAATGTAAAAGTAAATTCTTCGACATATATCAATTGATTAATTATTGGGTGAAGTTTTCCCAAAACAGCATGATTTAACTATTTATCATGTGGACTGCTTGAATTTATGTTTTTTATCAGCCAAACAGACCTTGTCGTGTCATTTGATGACGAAAAGTAACCCATTAATAATATTGGAGACAGTACAGATTCTCATCGTTGTTGTTAAAATGATGATTCAATATAATTTATTGAATAAAAAGAGTAATTACTGTTTTTTTATTATGCTTCACACCACACCGTTGTAGGGTTGTAATCAGAATATTGCCATTCCGATCACACAAATGTAAGCAATTTGTTATCAAACATTGTGTTGTCTGTATATTTCAATTAATTATTCGTTTTAGTTTTTTTCATTTCCCTATACCGGGGAAGCAAACACAAAAACAACAGGCTCATTGAGCCAAAAAATACCAAATGGGTGGGCTATGGAAAAACAACAAAAAGGCTTTGTGCAGTATATTGTACAGGGAAGTCTTGTCACTCAAATTATTATTGGATTAATTGCAGGGATATTATTGGCATGGCTGTTACCTTCTGCGGCTCAGTCGGCTGATTTGCTTGGCTCTCTCTTCGTGAGTGCTCTGAAGGCTGTTGCCCCTGTGTTGGTGTGGATATTGGTGATGTCCTCGATTGCAAACCATAAAAAAGGACAAAAAACCAGTATTCGCCCGATCTTGCTCCTTTACCTGATTGGAACATTCGGTGCAGCGGTCGTGGCGGTTATCGGCAGTACGTTGTTTCCGTCAACGCTGATACTGGTGACTAATGATGCCAAAATTTCACCGCCAGACAATATCGTTGAAGTCATGAGGGGGATTTTGCTCAACGTCGCTGTTAATCCGATTGATGCAATATTAAAAGGCAATTATGTTGGCATTCTGGCATGGTCAATTGGTTTAGGTATTGCTTTACGTCATGCCAAGGAATCGACCAAATCTTTGGTGCAGGATCTGGCTGAAGCCGTCACACAGGTTGTGCGTGTTGTTATTCGTCTAGCACCCATCGGGATCTTCGGTCTGGTGGCTTCAACTATTGCCACAACCGGCTTCGAAGCACTGCTTGGCTATGCTCGACTGCTGGCCGTTCTGCTTGGCTGTATGATTATCGTTGCCTTAGTGGTCAATCCGCTGATTGTTTACTGGACAATCCGCCGCAACCCTTATCCGTTGGTTTTTGCCTGCCTGCGTGAAAGTGGTGTGACAGCATTCTTTACCCGCAGCTCTGCGGCTAACATTCCCGTTAATATGGCAATGTGTCGCCGCATGAAACTGAATGAGGATACCTATTCAGTTTCTATCCCATTGGGGGCAACCATCAATATGGCGGGTGCAGCGGTGACGATTACGGTGCTGACGCTGGCGGCAGTCAATACACTGGACATGACGGTTGGCCTGCCAACTGCGATTTTGCTGAGTGTGGTTGCTGTGATTGGTGCGTGTGGATCATCGGGAGTAGCGGGTGGCTCTTTGCTGTTGATCCCACTGGCGTGCAGCATATTCGGTATTTCCAATGAAATCGCCATGCAAGTTGTTGCGGTCGGTTTCATTATCGGTGTGTTGCAGGATTCTGCTGAAACTGGCCTGAATTCTTCCACTGACGTGTTGTTTACCGCTGCGGCTTGTCAGGCAGAAGATGCCCGTCTTAATGCGGATCAGTTAGCTCAGCGTTGATGATTGTCTGAAATAAAAACGGTGGTAATCAGCGGATAGCTTTTTATCACCGTTTCTACATTTAAGGTCTAAAACTTGCGCAGTTAAATCTTAAACGCCAATCTGGCTCCCTGATCAATTGCTCTGCGGGCATCCAGCTCTACCGCGACGTCGGCACCGCCAATCACATGCACATTTTTCCCCATCGTTTGCAGTGGTTGATAAAGATCTTTCAATGGCTCCTGCCCTGCGCAGATAATCACATTGTCCACTTCGAGACATTGTTGTTCACCGTTGCGACTGATATGCAGCCCCTGATCATCAATCTTCAGGTACTGTACGCTGTTCAGCATCGTGATGCCCCGCATCAACAGGCTGGCGCGGTGAACCCACCCGGTGGTTTTCCCCAAACCTTCGCCGACTTTCGAATCCTTACGTTGCAGCAGATAAATTTTTCGTGGGGAGCGTTCCATTTGTGCGCCTTCCGGCTGTAATCCACCACGATGGGAAAGTGTTTGATCGATGCCCCACTCTTGGCTAAACGCGTGGCTACTCAGGCTGCTGCTTTGTCCATTTTGGCTCAGGTATTCTGCCGTATCGAAGCCAATACCCCCTGCACCGATAATGGCGACACGTGGCCCTACATTGCGTTTATGTTTCAGTACATCAAGGTAAGTCAGCACTTTTTCATGGTTGATGCCATCAATATCTGGCGTCCGTGGGATGATGCCTGTGGCAATGATGATCTCATCAAACGACGCAAGCTGATCGGCTGTTGCGGTATGGTTGAGCTTTACCTCAACACCGTTCAATGCCAATTGGCGATCAAAATAGCGCAGCGTTTCGTAGAATTCTTCTTTGCCGGGGATCTGTTTGGCGATATTAAATTGCCCACCAATCTTATTGTCACGTTCAAATAGCGTGACATGATGCCCTTGGCTGGCAGCAGTGACAGCAAAGGACAACCCCGCTGGGCCGGCGCCAATCACTGCGATGGTTTTAGGCGCTTTTACTGGCTCTGCAATGAATTCAGTTTCATGGCAGGCGCGTGGATTGACCAGGCACGACGTCAACTTCCCGACAAATATTCTGTCCAGGCAGGCTTGGTTGCAGCCAATACACGTGTTGATTTCATCGGCACGGTCTTGCTCGGCTTTTAAAACAAATTCGGCGTCAGCGAGGAAAGGGCGTGCCATGGAAACCATATCGGCACAGCCTTCACTCAGTGTCTGTTCAGCTACATGGGGATCATTGATACGATTGGTGGTAATCAACGGAATGCTGACTTTTCCCATCAATTTTTGAGTTACCCAACTAAAGCCGGCTCTCGGCACCATTGTTGCGATGGTTGGAATGCGCGCTTCATGCCAGCCGATGCCCGTATTGATGATGGAAGCGCCAGCTTTTTCAATTTCCTTCGCCAGTTGTTCGATCTCTTGCCAGTCAGAGCCTTCTTCCACTAAATCCAGCATGGAGAGACGATAGATAATAATAAAGTGCTCTCCTGTGATGGCACGGGCAGCTTTAACAATTTCCACGGCAAAACGCATACGATTTTCGAAGTTTCCCCCCCACTTATCCTGTCGGTGATTAGTACGGGCGACCAGAAACTGATTGATGAGATAGCCCTCTGAACCCATGATTTCGACACCATCATATCCGGCCTGTTGTGCGAGCTGGGCGCAACGTGCAAAATCCCCGATCGTCTGCTGGATATCTTCCTCAGACATTTCACGGGGCTTAAAAGGATTAATTGGTGCTTGAATGGCAGAAGGAGCGACAAGATTTTTCTGGTAGCTGTAACGTCCGGTATGCAGGATTTGCAGGGCTATCTTCCCGCCCGCCTGATGTACGGCATCCGTGATGACTTGATGATGAGGTAGGGTATCTTCATTATTCAGAATACTTGCACCGGCTGTAACAACACCCTGTTCGTTTGGGGCGATGCCGCCGGTTACAATCAATGCTACACCGCCAGCCGCACGTTCTGCATAGAACTGCGCCAGTCGTCGGGCACCATCGGGATGTTCTTCAAGCCCTGTATGCATTGAACCCATCAAAACACGGTTTTTCAGGGTGGTAAAGCCCAAATCCAGCGGGGCCAGCAGGTGAGGGTAATTGCTCATTGCATTCTCCAACAAATATTTGGTGACTTAAAAGTATTATTGTTTTCAGTATGACTAAGTGGTCGGATGAGATTGGGATCAAATTTAGACGGTTCCAGCCTGATTGGAACCGTTTTGTTAAGCGATTGTGACAAGTATCAAGAAATGATGTGCCAGTGGAAACCGTTCTTCAAATTCTGGAATTTAACGTGAGTGTATTTGAGAATAGTTCAGCGTTTCTTTTATGCCGATGATATTTGAATCTTTCATGGAATATGCGTTTGAACAACTTGGCGGTGTTGCCGTGGAATTTCGTACCCATTTTCTGAATCACCAGAGCCGCGGAGCTATCGAGCGTCTGGGGGCAAAACGGGATGGTATTCTGCGCAGTCACTTGCGTGCAAGGGATGGCTCAATAAGAGACACTTGTGTATACAGCATGTTTGCCAGCGAGTGGCCTGCCATTAAAACTCATCTTTTATGGCTAATGGCAAAGCCACGCTAAACACGCGATCAAGTATCCCTTCTTGATGATAATTAATCAGTAAGGGCTACTTTGATATGGTTATCCAGCTCGTCCAGTAGTTGGTAACGGCGGCGATATTCAGCGCGTTTCTTGCTGGCGATCTCTTCCAGGGATTTCCTTTCTATGGCTGATGGCAGATGGAAATCATTATTTTCCTTCCTGATACCATTCAGGGATTCCCAGAAGGCGTTATAATCGGCCACCATCTTATCTTTCTTTTTATGCCAATAGCGGATACTGCGATAAATATGTGTCTCATTGCTGACCGCCAAGATCTGCTCACAATTCGCATGAGAGGCAAAACGGCAGATAGCTTCAATCAATAAACGCTTAGGAAATAATCCATAACATTCTTTGGTGGCATGGCGGATAATATCCAGAGAATTATCCATTTTAGCCGGGCCTTGCAATACACCAATGAATAATGTTTGCTTACCCTTAATCGTCAATAAAGTGAATGCGCATTTCGCCAGAACGACATTTTCTGCTGTGGTAATATATAACGAAAGCTCACCTTCTTTATTCAGATTATCCAATGAATCAATATATATCATGAATGATTCATTTTTACCCTGAACTGTTGCCAGCAAATAAGCATGAGTATCAAATATTTTGTTGATAATAGCCGGCTCTAATTGTTCAAATAATATCTGGTAATGTTCATTAAGTGCACAAACAATCTGTTTACGCTTGAAATTGATGCTCAAATATGGGCGATGCAATTTGCAGGGCAAACTGGGTTGCTTTTTTAAAATATCCTTATAAAGCGGGGTATTAGCAATTTTATTCAAAAGCTTAAGTGTAGAAATAGGCGTAAAAATGCTACGCAGAGCGAATTTAGTTCGATAACTGGAAGAATGCCAGTATTCACCGGGGGTAACACGCTTTCCGACAAGATCAGTAAACAGCTTCATACCTGAAGAAGCAGGTTGTGGTTGTTGTAGATAATTCATTAGGATTAAACTCAATAACTAAAAACTTTACCGAGTATATCATTGATTCATTCAATGGTATTAAAACGTTTATAAATCATTTAATTTCTTTAAATTTCTTTATTTAATGTTTTTTATGCAGGTATTCGTTGATTAGTCTTATTATTTAGTGTTATTAAAGAGAAATTTATTAGTATTAATGGTTAATCTAAATAAGATTGCATTAATATATTCATAGTAATTATGAATTATTTATTTTATATTTTTTATAAATAAGATGTAATTGTTAATATATTTAAGTAAAATTGTAATTTGTTATCCTGAATAGCCCAGTTTGCTGTTTAACATTCTGGGCTATCAATGAATGGCTTATTCTTGTTTGTCTAAAATGGAAATGAATATCGGCTGAATTTACGCGAGTTTCATGTGCAATAGTGGAAATGGATTCCCTTGCCCATCGACTTCTGAGCGAGCAAAAACCTGAAACCCCATATGCTTATAGAAGCCAACACCTTGTTCATTCTGTTCGTTCACATCCAGTTCGTTGATCTGCAATTCAGTCATTGCAAACGCCAGCAGCATCTTGCCGATCCCTTTACCTCGTGCCTGTGGTGAAATAAATAGCATTTCTACTCGCTGTTGATCGACTGCCACAAATCCTTCGATGATATGTTGGTCATTTACAGCCTTATAGATGATTAAATTGGGTAAGTAATCATTCAAGATAAGGGGACGTAGCTCTTCAATTATAGTTTCAGGCAGAAAATCATGGGTAGCACGCACAGAGGCTTCCCAAATCTGGATAAGAATCGCGAAATCCGTTTCGGTGGCTTGCTTTATATACATCAATTATCTCCGCATATTTCACAGTTATTCGATGTCAGATTGTGTGTTTTCACGGCTATCCTAGAATTAAAAATGATTCAGTACAATCGATTTAACAGAAAGTAATAGGAACTCATGTGTAAAAAAAACGCCGCAGAGTGCGGCGCTATCATTATGACTTGGTTTAGCCACTAGTTTGCCAAGATATGGTCTTTACGGCGCAGGCTCGCCAGTAGCATATAAATAGCAGCGGCCAGTAAGACAATGAAAAAGAAATTCATTAATCCATTGTGCTGCAACATAAAATTCCCTGCGCTCAGGGGGCCAATGGCGGAGCCGATACTGTAACTTAACAGCATCACTTGAGTTGCAGCCACAATACAAGATGAATCCAGTTTATCGCAGGCAAGCGTGATGGCGATCGGATAGAGTGCAAAAGAGGACATCCCCAGAAGCCCCAAGGCCACGATCATCACAATATAATTTTCAGAAAGGTAGGTCATTCCCATCGCAAATACACCGAGTAGTGAAACCATTGCCAGTAACAACGTTTTGCTCATTATGACAGACAGTTTACTGACAATGGGCTGAATCACCATTCCGCCTAAAATAGTCGCGGCCATTAATACGCCGACTTGTTCACCATCGAAGTGGCTTTGGCTTAATGATAAAGGCATCAGGCCGTAAATCGTACCCATGACAACCCCTGACGTGATACAACCGACTATCGCTGGCTTGCTGAATTGGACAATTTTTTTTAGCGATAAGCTCTGATGATGAAGAGCGGGAGGTTGCCCTTGACTTATAAGTAATGGCGGCAGGGTGGCCAACAATAGCAGAGCCAGCACCACCATGAAAGGCACTATACCCTGAGTCCCTATGAAGCCAATAGCTAGCTGACCCAGTGTTGTACCACCATAGAGTGAAGTCATGTAAAAACTCAGCCGTTTGGCTCTCTCTTTGGGACTGTCACCCATCAACAACCAAGATTCTACCACGACAAAAATCCCTGCAACGGCGATCCCCGCCACGCAGCGAATAACCAACCAGCTCTCTTTATTCGGAAAAAAAGGCAAGACTACAACCGTCGCGGCTAAAAGCAGCAAAAAACTAATAAATGAAAAGCGGTGGCCTATTTTGGCAATAACAGGTTCAATCATAATTGAGCCTATTAATAAACCCACGTAATAAGCACTGGCCAACCAGCTGGCATAACTCGTATCGATGCTGAAACTTGCCATCGATAAAGGAATTAAACTCATTAAGTAACCAGAAGCAATCGCAAATACCGTCAAGCCTGCGACAGGTACAAATGCACTGTCATTGTTGCGCAGCAGTTTCACTACTGTCGTCTCCACATAAAAAAATCAGCTGGATATGCGCTGCTTCTCATCAAGATTTTGCCGAATGGCGGTAACGATATATGCCAGGGATTGGGATATATCTTGGTGATTTAAGCAGTAGGTAAGTCGTTCAAGGACCTTGAGCGCTGCGGACTATAGCCCTTTACTCCTGAGAGATACAATGAGAAAAACTGATACTCATGAATGAAAAGATTCATGAAAGAGTGGGGGAAATCCCCAATCAATGTTGGGCTAAGCGAATACGAATTTTTTAAGCGGGAATACAAACGTATATTTAATGGCTTTAGCCTACAACTAAAGCCATTAATAAACATTAAGGCCAGCGTCGGAACACAATCGAGGTATTAATCCCACCGAAGGCAAAGTTATTGCTTTGGATAAATTCTGTCTGGATCTCACGGGATTGGTGCATGATGTAATCCAATTCGCCACAGGCGGGATCGATTTCATTGAGATTGATGGTTGGCGCGAACCAGCCTTCATTCATCATCTCAAGGCTCAACCAGGCTTCCAGTGCCCCACAAGCGCCCAATGTATGGCCGAAATAGCTTTTCAGTGAAGAGATAGGCGTATTGCGGCCGAAAACATTGGCAGCCGCCTGACTTTCCGCAACATCACCCCGATCGGTTGCTGTACCATGTGCGCTGATGTAGCCGATATCTGACGACTGCCGCCCAGCCGATTTCAGGGCCATTTCCATACATAGCTGCATGGTTTCCGATTTCGGTTGAGTAATGTGGGAAGCATCGCAGTTGGTAGCAAAACCGATAATTTCACCGTAAATTTTTGCCCCGCGCGCTTTGGCATGTTCCAGTTCTTCCAGGATCAATGTTCCTGCGCCTTCACCAATCACCAAACCATCACGGTGAGTATCAAACGGCGATGGGGTTGTTTTGGGGGCATCATTTTTCTGGCTGGTGGCAAACAGCGTATCAAATACAGCCGCTTCAGATGGACACAACTCTTCTGCTCCTCCGGCCACCATCACGGTCTGGTAGCCATGACGGATGGCTTCCCATGCATAACCAATGGCCTGACTACCAGACGTACAGGCACTTGAGGTTGGGATCACCCTGCCGCGCAGCCCGAAGAACAGCCCTGTATTGACGGCTGTCGTGTGCGGCATCATTTGGACATAGGTTGTGCCCGTGATGTTGTGCGTATGCTTTTCAGTCAGCATAGTGGCAAATTCGCTGACGGGCTTGGTACTGCCCGTGGAGGAACCATAGGCAATGCCGGTTTCACCATGGGTCAATATCGGATTATCCAACAGGCCAGCCCTCTCAATAGCCAATTCAGTGGCACGTGTTGACATAAGTGACACTCGCCCCATAGAGCGGATGCGCTTGCGGGTATAGTGATCTGGCAATGAAAAATCGGTGACAGGCGCGCCGAGCAGCGTATTCAGGCCATCATACTCAGACCAGGCTGACATGTGCTGAACCGCGTTTTTCCCCGCTTTCAGACCGGAAGATACAGATTGCCAGTTGTGCCCCAGAGCCGTAATGCCGCCCATACCTGTAATAACTACCCTGCGTGTCATAGCATACCTCCGTTGACTGAGATGACCTGACGGGTGACATAGCCTGCGATGTCTGACATCAGATAGCTGGCAAGGCCGGCAACTTCGTCAACGTGTCCCATGCGTTTCATCGGGATCAGGCTCATGGCTTCTTTCAACGCAGGTTCTTCCATTTGGATCATGTCCGTGTCAATCAGACCCGGAGCAATGCAGTTTACGGTGATTTTTCGTTTTGCCAGTTCAATGGCAAGCGCTTTGGTGGCACCGATAATCCCCGCCTTGGCTGCACTGTAATTGACCTGTCCACGGTTCCCCATCAAGCCGGAAACGGAAGATAACGTGATGATACGCCCCCCTTGACGCAGACCAATCATTGGCATCACGCAGGGATGAATGACATTGTAGAAACCATCCAGATTGGTATGGATAACGCTATCCCAATCACTGCCTTCCAAGGCAGGGAACGCGCCATCTTTAGCAATCCCCGCATTACAGATGATGCCGTAGTAAGCACCGTGCATTTCGATATCTTGCTCCAGCAATTCGCGGCTGGTGGTGCGATCTGAAATATCAAAACCCAAGGTGCGGCCATTGCCCCCATTTGCCTGAATCTGTTCCAGTGTTTTTGCTGCACCTGCGGCATCACGGTGATAATGAACGACGACAGTAAACCCGTTTGATGCCAGCTTACAAGCAATGGCCCTGCCGATCCCTTTGCTGGCACCGGTCACTAGAACTGAACGCATTATGCTACTCCATCCTGTTGAAATAATTTTTTAAGTTCTGTTTGGTCAGGTTGGTAGGTGTTCAGGCGTCCTGTCGCCAGAATTTCACCATTACCACTGATGTCACCTTCAAAACTGCCGAATTTTTCATCTTGCAGTAATAAATTCATGTGAATGTCCAACACTTGACCATTCGCGAAAAAGGGCGTCTGGCAACGTATAGCACGGCCACCCAGCAACATGCCCAAAGCTGAGTCTTCTTCTTTCCTTGCATGGCGATGCCAGCCAGACCAGACGCCGATAGTTTGTGCCATGATTTCAATGGCAAACCATCCCGGCAGATGACCTTCTGCATTGAGAAAGGGTGACAGGACGCCGTTTTTGCTGACGGTGACCTGACAATGAACACTGTCGCTGGAAACGCTGATAACATTTTCCAGCAATATCATGGGCGCTTCGTGAGGAATGTAACGATCGACCGATAAATAGTCAGACATTATGCGGCTCCCAGTATCAGGCTGGTATTGTTTCCGCCAAAGGCGAAGGAATTGGACATCACGATGGGTTTTGCCAATGCTTGTGGCTGACTCAACAGGCCGCAGGCTGGCAGTGATTTATCTCTCTCTGAGCGGGAAAAATCCTGTGCTGGCAGAGGTAACTCACGAGTCAGCAAGATCCAGCAAAGCGCCGCTTCACAGGCACCCGCGGCTCCCAAAGTATGACCGGTTAGATGTTTGGTCGAGCTGCATGGCGTGTTTTCACCGAAAAGCTGGTTAATCACCAGTGATTCCATCTGGTCGTTCAATTTTGTTCCTGTGCCATGCAGGTTGATGTAACCGATGTCCTGCGGGGATAGTTTGGCATTATTCAATGCCATGTTGATGGCATCAATGGCTCCTTTCCCTTCGGGATGTGGTGCGGACATATGCCATGCATCACTGGATTCTCCCACACCGAGCAGGGCAACGGGCTGAGGCGCTTTGGTCAACAACAGCAGCGTTGAGGCTTCTCCGATGGTAATGCCCTGACGGTTTTCACAAAATGGCGCACACTGGGTACGGGAAAGTGATTCGAGGCTATTGAAGCCATTGATTGGCATACGGCTGAGTGTGTCGGCGCCCCCCACAATGGCAACATCTACCAAGCCCATTTCAATCAGTCGCTGACCACTGATAATGGCGCGAGAGCTGGATGAACAGGCCGTAGAAATGGTGAAAGCAGGGCCTTCAATATTAAGGTAGCTGGCAAGGAAACGGGAAGGATCACCCAGTTCCTGCTGGTAATAGTGATAATTTGCATCAGGCAGTTGTTTGATTCCACGGCTGACGTGCTTGTCACCTTCATCAAGGCCAGACGTACTCGTTCCCATGATAACGGCAATGCGATCCCGCCCGTGGAAAGCAATGGCCGTCTCTACCTGAGGTTTTATCTGCATCAGGGCCGCCAGCAGTAACTGATTGTTGCGGCTATTGTGCATGAACAACGGTTCAGGAATGATCGGCAATTCGACTTCCTCAATCCCGCCCAGAAAGCAGTTTTCATCGGGTTGCAACCAGTCCGACCGCGCATACATCCCGGGCGATTTTCCGAGCACCAGATTCTGGGCAATGTCGTCTGCATTATTACCCAAGGCATTGAGCATACCCACGGCAGCAATATAAATCATGTTTTACTCTTCCAGATGCTGAATGGCGATTTCATAACCAAAAATAAATTGTTGGACACGGATCGGGCGTCGTTGCTCGTTTTGAGTATCGTAATGAATTTCTGTGATCACTTGCCCGTGGTTATCCTTCAACTGGCGGCGATTGACGGTATCGCTTAGTGTCCAGCCAGTAGGCAGTTTCGGTTGCCAAGACGAAATCGGCCAGTAACTGAGCATGATATCGGCTAAAACCTGATTCGCGGGTGGGATCTCCGGTACAACGATGGATTGCTCGGCGTGAATGCCATTATGGTCGTAATCCAGCTTAAACAGGCGGATACCCAGTGAGGATAATCCGGCCAGAGAGAGTTTTTGTTCATCGGCATTGAGCAGCACAATCAACGACTGCGCTTTCCCTTTCACTGTTGCGGTCAGCAACTGTTGTTCATGAATGGCAGGCGTGATAGCCGGCGCGGGCAGAGACACACGGACTCCCGGTTTCAACCATGCACTGGGCGAGCCGTTCTGGGGGAAGTTAGAGCAGGCTGCCAGCAGACAAACCAGTGACAGGATGAATAACCGAATCATGATTTTTTATTCCTTTTTTGCCGTTCAGGCATCGCCAACGGTGACAGCAGAAAGGCCGTGAATATCCCGCTGCATAACACAATGCCAAAGCTACTGATTGCCTGAGTGCTGCTGAATACCAGCATGCCCAGTGTGAGTAGCGAAGTGCACATAGCTACGCTAATGGCTAATAGTGAAGTCAGTGGTGTGCCACGAGGATTGCTGAAAAACAGCGTATAGTTGATACCAATGCCAAGTACTAGTACCAACGCGAGGATGGAGAAGAGGTTAATGCTATGACCACTGAAGCCAAGGGTAGCCAGCCCACATCCGAGAGACAGCAATGACGGCAACACACTGATCAGGCCACGTCGCAGGCCAAGCCGCATGATATAACTTACCGTGATAATGATCACTGAACCTGCCAGCAGCCAGCCAAGCATGGTGCGATAAAACTGAAACATCTCATCGAATGCCAGTTTACGGTCTACCCAACTGACACCGTTCTGTTGTTCAGCCAATTGACGCATCCGCACACTGTCCTTAACGCCATTCACAGGCAGCAATACCCCACTTTGGCCGTCTGGCAGCGTTGTCCACATCAGACGCCAGCCTTCGCTAATGATACTGTTTTGCCATTCGTCAGGGGTGACGGTCATCGGATGGAGGTCGGGTTGTTTCGCCGGCAGGCCTGTATCTGTCAGGCGTGCCATGATATTGGGCGTGGCTGTTTGGATAAGCGCCAGATCCCGTTGTTGCTGTGCAAGGGAAGACAATGGCAGGCGCTGGTAATTCTTGAACGTGCCATGCTGTTTTTCGGCATCCAGTTTGGGAATGAATGATTCGAGGCGCTGTAATGTTTGTTCTGCACTCTCGCCGTAGATCACGAACCATTTTTGATCACTTCTCTGTCTGGTCAGTTCTGCGATACGTTTTTCCTGTTGATGAATATCCTGTGGTAGCGCCTGTAACTGAGCAATGTCATCATTCACCTGTAAGCGGGAAATTCCCAGCAGGGCGAAAAGTGCCAGAAAAACAGGTAATCCGATGTAAAACAGGCGTTGGCGTCGCCACAATGCCAGCCAGCGCATGAGTGTGATCATGGCGGGGATCGGGCGTACTGGCAGATTTTTGGCCAGTCTGGGATACCAGCAGACAACGGTCAGGCAAGAGGCGGTTAAACCCGCGGCAGCGAACACGGCCAGTTGGCGTAAACCGGGGAAAGGGGCGAACATCATGATCAGGTAAGCAATGACCGCCGTTGCCAGTGCCATCAGTAAAGCAGGCAAGACTTTCTGCATACTTTGCCACGGCGTTGTTTCCTGTCCATGAACCATCCGCTCGGTCAGGTAATAAATCGCATAGTCAGCAGAAATGCCGATAATGCTGATACTCATCACCAGCGTCATAAAATGCAGTTCACCGAATATGGCCAATGTCAGCACGGTTCCGGCCAAAGCGCCTATGCTGACGGACAGAACGCACAGCAGCAATGGTTTCAGAGAACGGAAAACGCCATAAATCAATAACAGTACGCCGAGTACAGTCGCACTGCCTAGCGTTGAAATGTCATGCTTCGCCTGCTGGCTGGCATAATCGCTGTAAAACAGCGTTCCCCGTGAAATAACTTCGGCATCAGGGAAAACGTTCTTTAGGGATTGCTGCAACTCAGCCAGTTCAATCACTGCATCATGCCCCTGCTGCATATCGAAAGAGGAGCTTTTGAGTTCTCCATGCAGCAGATACCAGTTTCTTCCCGTTTCATCTTTGGCGACCAGCCAGCCGTTTTGGAGTCGCAGCCGGCTGGAGGTTTGCTGGAGTGCCAATTGTGAGCCTCTCACCAGCATCAAGGGATCATTGTTTAGCTCTTGCCCACTGACGCCTGAAAATGCGGAATAGACTTGAGACAATATCCAGTCAGCCTGACGGTTGCCGTTTTCTTGCAGCCTGTCACGCGTAGCAGGATCAAGCATGGCATTGCGATGCTCATAGTAAAAACGCCCCCATGCCTGTTGTTGGTCTTGAGCCATTGGTCCTTTGACCGCCGCCAGAAAAGGCGCTTTTTGTAACTGTTCCAGCCAGAATTGAGCCGGAGCTGCATCCTCTTTTTGTCCTGGGCTGACCATCCATACCAATTGGCGATCGAGGCGTTGCATAAACTCATCTTTCAATGCGGGTGGCATATCTCCCGCACTTTGTGCCGGTAATAATGCCAGTACACTGGTCGATAGTCTTGATTGCGGCAAGAGCACGACCAGCGACACCAGCAGGATACCGCATATCAGCAACCAGAATATCGGTAGCAGGCGTGGTTCAGAATTTGAAGTGTTGTTTTTCGTCATGACTCAGTGTCTTCGGCGTCAGTCGGTGTTGGGTAAAAAACAGTTCGGTGCGATCGCCTTGGCGATCGGTCAGCAGAATGGAATCCAGATTTGCCTGACCTTGCAGCGTAATGGCGGTAAACAGTTTGTCCAACGGCGAGGTCTTGGGGGTCAGTATCAATTGCCATTTTTCCTGTCCCAGATCTTTGAAGTCAGTTTTAAAGTTTTCTTCAAGCACAGCACGGTCAGCTTGAAACAGTGCTCGCATCAAGTGATTAAACTGAAACATCTGTGGATTGGATTCAGCGGTGATGACTTGGGGGGCTTGCCTCGGCATAACCTGCACCATTCGGCTATCGTCCAGCAGCATCGTCAGAGGAAACGGTTTTTGCTGGTGCCACCATAGCCCTTTATGTGGTGAAACTAGCATTTCACCACTGGAGTGCAGAGGTTGAGGCATGCCGTCAATCTGGCGCTCTTGCGTGAATTTAGCTCGAACCACAGGTTGGTTTGCAAAACGTTGTTGCAACTCGTCAAGGGTGGTGGCCTGTGCCACGTTATGGGCTAAATTGAATAAATTAGCTGCCAGCAATAGCAGTATTGACCCGCGTTTTTTCAAGGTCTGACTCCCATGCGTTCAAATAAGATATCTGGGCTGACAAAACCCATTTTCTGGGTATTTTCTTCTACCGCCACTTGAATGGTGTAACCGGTTGTGGTTTTCCTGCCGCTTACTGCATCAAAAATTTGATACGCAATTTTCAGGCGGTTCTCAAATTCCTCAATGGTCGCTCTGACCCGAATTTTCTGTTCAAATTGCAGAGAATCTCGATATTTAACGCGGGTGTCTACGATTGGCCAGACATAACCTGATTCACGCATCTGGCGATAGCCGTAATTGAATTGGTTCAGTAGTGCTTCACGAGCAATTTCAAAATAGCGGAAATAATTGCCGTGCCATACGACCCCCATGGGATCAGAATCATGGAATGGCACGGTTAATTCGACTTCAGCGGTAAAACGGGGATCTGTTAGCATTTTTATTCCTTACCCTTCATATCGGCGGGCAGTTGCCAAAAATCAAAAAAATTAAACCAATCCAGCGGAGATTGTAGGGCGTAATGTTCCAGGCGGGAGGCATAGTGATCCACTGCCTGCTGTAATGCCTGCTCTCTTTGGTTACGGGGAAGCTTCAGCGGATCGGCGAAAGGTTCGCAATGAATTTTTAGCTGACTGTTTTCGAACTGATCGCTTTGGCGAAGGGCAAACATGAGCAGCACCGGGCAGCGCAAAACCGATGCGAGGATAAATGGCCCTTGTGGAAAAGGGGCCGGATGCCCAAGAAACTGGCTCCATACCACACGCGGTGTATGGGTACGGGAGGGATTGATGGCAACGCGATCACCGACAATCGCCACCCATTCACCTGCATCAATTTTCTCTTTCAGCATAATAGCGGTATCTGCCCCGACATCGGTGACAGGCAATAAATTAATGCCTGCCTGAGGGGAAACTTCTTCAATAATCTGCTTAAAACGCTGGGCATGTTCAGTAAACACCAGCGCATTAATGGTTTGCTTGCCAGCATGTTGTGCTAAGGCGCGGCAGACTTCAATATCTCCCAGATGTGAAACCAAAAGCAGTTTACCGCCCGTGTTCCCATTCAGGAGTACCGCTTCTGAACCTTCGGCAAATTCGACATCTTTGCCCCATTTCAAATCGCCACGCCAACTTGCAATCTTATCCAGCATGGCGCCACCAAAACGCAGGTAGTGGCGATAACTATTAAGGCCGTGGGGAAGGGGGATCTTCTGGTGATGTAAGGTCTGTTTCAGCCGTTCAAGATACTGTCTCGATGCCTGACGCTGCGCACCACCTGTCGCCCAGAAATAACCGACGACGGGATAGAGTAGCCACTCAAAGGGGCGTCGTCCCAGTAGCCGGTACACGGCCAGCATGAACTTCATGCCATGCAGCCCCTTACGTTCCTGAATGTCCGACCAATGGCGGCGGTTACGCCACAACAAGGAAGGAATGCGCGGTAACATGCCAAAAAATAGCCAGGTATGCATCCAAGAAATGCTGAGGTTATCGCGTAAGGCATCGAAGTGGGACAGACCATTTTCGGGATAGGTGACCTTGGTTGGCACAAATTCACTTTCCGTCCCTTGCCAGTAAAGCCGAACCATGATTTCGATATCAAAATCCATCCGGCGGCCAATCTCTTTTTGGGACAATAATTGCAGCGTGGGGGCTAAGGGATAAACACGAAAGCCACACATGCTGTCTTTTATTGAGAAAGAAAGGGTTTCTACCCAGACCCAGAAATGGGTCATGTAGCGCCCGTAAAGCCGGGATTTTGGCACAGAGGCATCATACATCGGGCTGCCGGAAATTAGGCTGGCTGGATGCTGTTGGGCTTTATCCAGAAACTTGGGAATATCTTCGATGCAATGTTGCCCATCGGCATCAAGCTGTAAGGCATGGCTATATCCTGCATTTGCTGCGGCCTTTAGACCTGCCATCACCGCGCCGCCCTTGCCCTGATTGCGCTCAAGGCGGATTAGGGTCACATCTGGCGTTGTTTTTACTAATGCTTCAAGACTGTGCCGGGTGTCGGCGGCACTGCCATCATCCACAATAAAACAGTGGAGCTTGAAAGGGGCAAGCCTTGCCAGCACGGTGGGCATTGTGCTGCCGTGGTTATAACAGGGAATGATCACGCATGGCGTAATGGCGTGTGCATTTAACGACATAGCTTGATTTTCCCTTGGCTGGCTGGATGAAGTTCACCGCTGTTCGGATTTTCCACGCCATAATGGAAGATCAGAAGGTTTTTTTCTTCAGTCCATATCATGTTCAATTGCAGTCGATTCCCCGGTTGCAGGGGCAGTTGGAATTTCACCATCTCAATCGAAGAAAAAGACCAACCCGGAGCCAGCAGGGTTTGGGCATAATGCATAACCCAATCGATTTGAGCGACGCCCGGCAAGATCGGCTGAATAGGAAAATGCCCACGGAACCAATCCAGGGCCGGATCTAAATAGAGGTGTACAATGGCCTCATTCGGAGCGGGTTGCTCACGGTAAATTTCAACGGGCTTCATTAAATAGCTCCTGTAATGCAGGCCATGAGCGCTTGCTTTGGGCATTCAGGGGAATGGTTTTAACCACCCGCCAGTAACGGGGTAATGCAACCGGCTCCAGCCAAAGTTTTAATTGTCTGCGCCAATATCGGGAAAACCGTGTGATCCCCTGTTGCTGGTAATGGGCATAGGTTTCATCATCCAAAACTACAACTGCCCCAATGTGACAACGTTTACCGCGTTTGACGGTCAATACGGCGGTATCCGCGATCCCATCCACTTCACGTAATCGACGCTCAATGTCGGATAGGGAAATGCGTTTTTCACCGATTTTTACTGTTCGGTCCCGACGCCCCATTAAGGTGAAGTTACCTTGAGCATCAAAGGAGAGCCGATCATCCAACGCCATGCCATCAGGATCAGAGAGCAGGGGAGAATAGACACGCATCCCCATTTCATCCTCTTTTTCAAAGGAAACGCCAGAAAATGTCGTCCAAACGGCATCATCCGTTTTGCGTGCGCGCCAAGCCATAATCCCCGTTTCGGTACAGCCGTAAATTTCATGGGGAGTAATGTTCAACCACTGCATGACCTGCTCTGCATCCGAAAAATGCAAAGGGCCTCCTGCTGAAACGACAAAAGAGCAATCTGGGGCAGGGAGATTTTGATCCAATTGCTGAAGAAATGCCGGGCTACTGATCAAGGCACAGCGTGGATTGTTGGTCAGTTGTTCAGGAAATTCCACCATCGTGCGCTCAAATGGCAGGCCAAGTGACATGGGGAGCCAGATGCGGAAAGTCAGCCCATATAAATGCTGGTGGCTGACCGAGGCTCTGATGAGACAGGATTGCAGTATTTTTCCCCACAGGGAAGCCAGCCATTGAGTTTCTTGATCCATGACTGACACGGATTTGATTACCTGTTTGGGAACACCTGTTGAGCCAGAAGTAAACAGTACTAAAACCGCATCGGGCGCGATTCCGGGCAGTACGGTTTCAGGTAAATCAATCTTCCCTTCATTCGGGAATAGCTGCCAGCAAGGGCATGATAAGGTCAGGGGCAAATCAGTCAATACACCATCAAACAGCGATTGTTGCTCTTGTAGCTGTGCCTCACGGCAATGCCCCGGGATCACGGGGATCTTGCCAGCATGCAGTGTTGCCAGCAGGCCGACACAAAAATGGTAGCTGTCTTCAAAACACAGTGCCCAGCGGGTCGCTGTGCTTTCTGCCATACGCAGGTAGAGTGCCATGACATCATGACGGAGAGTGCGCAGAGTAATGCTGTCGTTGCCTTGCCAGCTGATAGGGCTATCAGGGCAATCATCCCTCGATAGCCATTGCGATATGGCGTGTGTTTTCATCGTTTTTTCACCTGTTGGCGTACCAGCCATTCAATGGCGATAAGCAGGCCAATTAATAGATAACTCACCATGCCGTTCCACAATGCCCACAGCTTCATATCGTTGTACAAGCACGTACCCAGCGCGACCGTGCCGTTGAAAATGAAAAACAGACACCAGATTTGGGTTACTTTACGTGTGTAGGCAACCCCTTCAGGCGGTAAATCCGCTTCTTTCAGACGCGCCATCCTTTCCACAACCGGAGGGCCATAACGCAGTGAACTGCCGAATAAGGTGAGCAAAACACTATTTACCACCACAGGGTAATACATCAACAGTTGGTGGCTGCGTAGAAAGAAACTGGCTAATCCCAAGATAATTCCGGCAATGGATAAGATCCAGCCAGTATCCCATCCGGTTGGCGATTGATTGTGGGAAGATGCCCGGATCAACAGCAAGCGCAGGACAAAAAATAGAATGATGACCACCAGCATGGCATGAAACTGCCCGTAGCTGATCATCGCCCATACCAGAAAAGGCCAGACGATTAATAGCACGGTATTGGCGATGCGAAACAATAAAATCAAACGATTCAATGAACTACCTCAGGGCTTGCTGTTTGTTTTGACTATGATGATTATTGTTCGTTCAGTAATTGCTCAACGGCCTCAACAACATCTTGTACAGTGCGTACGGATTTGAACGATTCAGGTTTGATTTTTTTACCTGTTTTCTTTTGCAAGTGAACGACCATATCAACGGCATCAATGCTATCGAGTTCCAGATCCTCATAGAGACGGGCATCAGGTGTGATCTGCTCAGGGGATAGTTCAAACAGTTTGACCAGAAGTTGTGAGACTTCTTGAAAAATTTGTTGTTTTTCCATGGATAATTCGGCTCTTATGCTTGCTGTAACTGAATATAGGCTGCCAGTGTAGCTACTGAATGAAAGTGCTGGCGTACTTCTTCGCTTTCAGCGGATAAGACGATGCCATAGCGATTTTTGATGGCTAAACCCAGTTCCAGCGCATCAATGGAATCCAACCCCAGACCCTCCCCAAACAGGGGTGCTTCGGTTTCAATATCGGCTGGAGTGATATCTTCCAGATTCAAGGTATCTATAATGATTTCTTTTATTTCAGTTTGTAATTCTTGCATTATCGTATCCAGCAGCTAGTGATTTGAGGGTGTTAATAAATGGGTCAACTGACGATTGAGTTGACGGGCGGCGACGGCTTGCCCGCTCTCAGCATCGACAGCAAAATTTTCATGGGTGAGCTGTTCACCGACGGTGATGGTGTAAATGGGTTTTTTCGGTGGAATTTGATACCACTTACTCTTTTTATCCAGCATTTTCTGGCTGCATATGATATGAACGATCCGTAAATCACATCCACACCGTACGGCAATATTAGCAGCGCCACGTTGGAGTGTGATGGGATGGTCAGGAATTGTGCGGGTTCCTTCCGGAAAAATCAAAATATTATGACCCGCAGTTAAACGTTCACGGCATATGGGCAGTAAACTCTCTGCTTCGCTATTAATGAGGTAATTTGCAGACCGGATCACACCACTGACAAAAGGATTGCGCAACAGCGCAGATTTCACGATGCAATCCACATCCGGTAAGGTTGATGCCAGAAGGACATAATCCAGCAATGTTGGGTGATTAGCGACAATCAGGCAGCCTTTATCCGTGCGAATTTTTTCAATGCCATCGAAATGATAATCGAGCACGCCTACTTTTCTTGTCAGAAAAAAAAACAGCCGAAAACAGGCAGAAATGCTGTGCCGCGCCAGGCGGCAGCGTTTATCGGCATTGCGTTGAAAAACCAGTAACAAATTAAACCAGATGAGCGAAAGTAATAAGCCGCCGATACCAAACAAGGCAAAACAAACCCCTGTCATAGTCAGGCGCCAAACCCAATTAATGCGTTCAATCATGTTAATTGCCGTTTTCTGCTCCATGTCAGCGATTCCATTGCCATTGGCAGTGATCCCCGGTAACGGTAAATCCCTGTGTGTGACTCAACCAACCGTGGAGAAACTGGAGGCTCTGGGGAAGCTCGGGTTCAGTATTCGATGAAGGCTGTTTTTCGCAATGCAGACTTTTCCCCTGTTGCAGAAGCAAAGCAACCGCAAACGGATAAGTGGGTGTCTTCGCACCTATCACATCGTGATAAAAACTGGGGAGATAGCCATCAAAATCGACGAGCAGCACTTTGCCATAACCCGCATGGAACAACGTCAGTACTTCTAGCAGTCCTTGTTGAAAGCTATCGACGCCTGCTGAAATAGAAGAAGAGACCAAAGGTGCTTTGGCGACAATGGTTAAATTGCCAACCGAAGAATTATGAACTGACATGGCAAAATTGGTTGGAGAAACACATTCTTCCTGTGCCAGATTCACCAAGATCTGATAATTACGCTCCAATTCACCATGACGGCTGGTATAGACGACCGCGTCTATTTCATTTCGGCGCAGAATACTGAGACCACAATCCACGGCAAGACGGCTGCCAGAACTCAGGCGGCGGGCTGTCATCATGGGTAATTGTGTACATTTTGCCAATGAACGTGAGCCATCAATCGTTGCGGGTGAGCCAATAGACCAATCTTTCCACTCCTCTGGAGTAGAAAGCCCCGGCGCAATAGCTTGCCAATCTGTAATATCCAATGTCAACTTCATGAAATACCATTCGTTACTGCTTTTTGCAGATCAGTAATGTATGCCCAAGCCCTAACTGATCAATCTGACTTTCTACTATAAATCCAGCTTTATGGAGGAATTGAGTAAAATCCTCAATGCTGTAAAAACGACTATTGCCGTTTGCCAGACAGGTAAAATAAAGTGAAGTGGCATTAAGGCTATACGCTGCCGCTTCAAAAGGCTGACAATCCCAGAATAATTCCATGATGCAAACCCGGGCATCTGGTTTCATTGCCGCTGAAATTTTGCGTAGAATGCCAATAATCTGAGTTTCAGAAAAGCAGTCAAGGAACTGGCTCATCCACCAGATATCCGCCTCTTTGGGGAGTTCGCAATCTGATAACATATCGACAGGATAGCCGGAAATACGGTCGGCCATACCTTGGCTGAGTATATTTTTTTCAGCCAATTCAATTTGCTGGGGTAAATCCAGAATAGTGATGCTGACTCTACTGTCATATTGGCAACAACGCAATGCCCATTTTCCTGTATTTCCCCCAACGTCATAAATCAATTTGGGATTCAGAGCGAAAATAGTTTTTAAAGCCGCATTGAAAGCGGAATCAGAATAAAAATGATCAAATGAGAACCAGCTTGTTTTGGCAGGCTCTGGTAATTGACTGAGTGCAGGGTAAATCGTTGGCCACTCACCAAATACTTTCAAACCAGCCGGCTTATTTTTTTGCAGTGATTCTTTCAGGTGAAACAGGCCTTGGTAACAGACGTCTTGGGTGAAGTCCATATTGACGCGAGTCATTTTGTCATGCAATAAATAGTGACCAATTTTGCTTAGGAAATAGCGCTCATCGCGCTTAAGAATAATTCTGCCACTTAATCCCATATCCAGCAAAATACCCACACCATAGCTATCTAATTCTGAATCGTTACAGATCTCGTCTTTAGTTGCCCCTTGTTTATGATTTTTATCCAAAAAAGATAAAATACCGAAATCGCGTAGGTTGACGGCTGTCTGAAACAGCATAGGAGCAAAAGCAATACGTTGAGCTTCAGTAATCGCTTCAAGTGCACTGCATTCATCTTTGTCATAGTTATGGGGTTGGGTCATATTCCAGATATCCGATACGTCAGTGAAACTCTAATGAAATAGAGTTAAAGCCTATCGATCATGAGGGTTAAATTCAGGGGATAGGCTGTAAAATAAGTGTTTATTGATTAGCCATAGCTGCCAGACGTAATTGAATATCGTTATCTAGGCTATTGATCCAGCGATTGTAATTACGGTGAATGTTTCCGTCATGTGCTTTCAAATTCTGGCTACTGACATAGTGGATAGTATAGTTTTTATCAGTATAGGTAATGCGTATTTTAACATCGTGGCTGCGGTTTTTGAGAAGACCATCGATAATGCCCGGAGAAACGTCATTCATTACCCATTTACGTTTTTGCCCCGCTTCCAAAATGGCTTTCTTCACTGTTGGCAGTGAATTTTTTGTCATGATTGTTGTTTGTGGCGTTAATATCGGGGCAGTACGAGCACAGCCGGCAAGCATGGCGACACAGGCCAAACTGATTAATAGCTTAGATGTCATTTTCATGGATTTTCTCTGGTTAGATAAGTGCATAAAACTTGTTAATGTATGCGTTTCGCGCAGCCTATATTAAATAAATTATTACCATACTGCCACACCTACTGTTTTTTTCATAAAAATGATTATGTTTAACTCGGTATTCGGCTCGATTTTACTTTCATGATTTATGCAATATTAATGATAAATGTTCGATTGGTAGTGCTAATTGGTAGATATTTTTATGTGATTTTAAAAATTGGTAGGGTAAAATTTATTTTACAATTTTATTATCTAAGTGTTAATGAAATGTTTTTTCATTCACCTCTCTTATTATTATAAATATTACGAATTTATTGGTGTTTATATATTTATATTTTTTATGATTGTTGTCTTTAAGTGAATTAATGATTCGGTTTGTAGATTAAGGTAAATATTGACGAACTTGACAGCCTCTGAAGGACGGAGATATAAGGCGCACTGGATAAATCGTCCCTCAACATGGCGTTTTTCCAGCGCATTGATATCTTGCTGTTCAATGGTTTTGACTGGAACATATTTTTTTGTTCCAGGCAAAGAACCATCGTCCAGCCAGACACAAACCTGAAAAACGTTTTTAGCGAGGTCAACCCCCCACTACTTTGGCGCAGCCTACACTGGGCGACCAAGCGGCCGGTGCAATCGCGAGGAAGCGTTTCAGTTCGCATACGATCGTCTCTACCGACAAGCTACTCAGCGGTGCGCCGTCGCGTCCAAGCCGTGGCATAATGTGTTGCACACCGTCGTAGTGCCAGCGGCAATCTTCCGTTTCGGCTGACTGTAACGCCCGCGCTAAAATCGATAGATCACGGCGTGGCTGTGGCGCAGCGGAATGTAACTCCACCCATCCTTCATAGCGCTGATGGACGACCACATCGTCCTGCGTGACGAGCGCGATCGTCGATAATGGCGTGCGATTGTGGAAGGAAATAGACGAAAGCCCGAAGTAACGTTGCGGTACGCGCACATATGGCACACTAGAAGTAGGCAGACGGAATACCGCAAGATCAATCTCAGGATACTGCTCAACCGTCACGTTCGGACTGTCGAGTAGCGCTTCCGTTTCCATGTGATGCTGCTCGGCGTCACGCCAAAGCGCATCGCGGATCACAGAAGCATCCAGCAAGTCACGCAATGCCGGTAGCAGCGTGCGGAAAAGTGCCGTAATGCGCACACTTTCGTTTGGTACCGTTCCCGCGGCGTGCAATGCTTGCTCAGTGATTGTGTTCAGCGCGAATGCGAGTCGGCGCGCCTTCGTGCTATGGCCACACGAGAAATCACCGAACCGTGCGACGTCGACGAGAAGTTGTCCATGACTCTGCGCGTGCTCAGGCGCGATCAGTGCGTAGACAGATGCGAGCCCGTCTAGATCAAAGTGGTCGGTCGTCACATGCCGCACATCAGGATACTCTGACATGTCAGGCACAAAGCGCAGTACGCTCTCAGTCGACAGATTCGCTTTGTAGCGTGCGGGAGTCCGGTTCGCTGGCCAGTGCGACAGTGTAAGTTGTGTAGATATATTATGGATCGCGTCGGCTGCTATATTCGGCACGTTGCGCGTCTCTTCGAACGGCAGGAACGCGAGGCGATCGCTGGGCGATAACCGTACTGCTTGGATAGGTGATGACGAGGCCGCAACGGTAATTTTCGGCGTGAGCACGGCAAGGCGAGCACCGTCAGCATCAGACTCACGCAATTCAAGTTCGCCATGACGGCTGAGATCGTAATACAGCACCGCGAGATTTTGGCGTCGTAGGTCGTATGGATTGCCGTTTCGTGTAATGGCTCCTCCCCCCGCAATCAGGTTTTGTAGATCGAAGAATTGATTGTCACGGATCGCGACAACGCGGCTTGCGAGAAGTCGCAGTTCAAACCCATCGAGCTTAGCGGCAACGTCATCATTAACCTGCACGAAGCAATCACCGTCGTGAAGAGGAAGGGAATTTATCATCGAATGTCTCCTATCAACTCGGATGTCATACTGAGATGGAACAGCAAAAATGCGGCTATCGACCAGATGACGATAGCGATGTGTGTAAGTTGCAGGCCTTCTTGGCGTATCCAGTAGCCATACCACAATCCACCCAGTAACAGTACGAATGCGCACGTAGCAAAGCAGGTAATACCCACGTTGAGCCATAATAGCGTGTCCGGGTGTGATGCAGCCGTTGTCAGTAGCAAATAGCCGCCGCTCCACATGACAATAGCGGTAAGTGCCTGCAATACCACAATGACAGCAAGCGCAGCGCTATGTATCGCCCGTGATGTTGTTGCACGACGCAGCAACGGAGTATTCACGGGTGGTTCCTGTTTGAGCAGCGTCATGCTCATCATGCGACCTACTGTACCCGTCGTCACTGTGAATGACTGCACATTATTGATCATGCCTATTGTCGCCCATCCGGCGATCCCGAACGCATGCAGAGCCTTAAATAGAGCGATTCCGGTTACCGGGTCCATGATGAGTCCTCATTAATTGGTTCTTGTGGGCAGACGTTCGGCGCGTTTATGTGAGGCGTACACGGCGTACGACAAACGTAGCGAGCACCGGAGCAACTGCAAAGACTGCGAACAGCCACATAGCGGAACTTTGAGCGCCAGCCAAACCGCCTGGGTCAGAGAATCCGGCAAGATTCGCTACGATGCCTGCAAATGCAGAACCAATGGCTGTCGCATACAGTTGCACGGTCGTGATCGACGTCGACGCAAGATCTTCCTGGCCAGCAGGCGCGTTTGTAAACACCTGTGTGAGCAGATGCGGCCAGGCGGCACCAATACCGGCCCCAACCGCTGCGAGCGCCACGCACATCAACGTAAGGCTAGAAACCGGGCCGAGCAGGTGCTGCGATGGCATGATGATGGCGAGCACGATGAGCGCAAGCACAACAAGAATTGGGCCACGCCGCACAAGCGCCTGCGCAGTCTGTGCGCTGCGCCCGGAACTGAATAGTGAGCCAACCGTCCAACCTGCCGCCATCAGTGCAGTCGCATAGCCCGCGATTAACGGCTGATAACCGTGGATGGTTTGCAGAAAATACGGTACGAATATCTCGCTCGTCATACCGATTACAAGCAGGCTCATGCACGCATAAATTGCACCAAGAGACGCGCGTATATCGTAAGCGCCGGTCGGCAGCAGTTTAATTTTCGACTTACGATCAACGCGCGCAATCAACACGACGATCACGAGGCCAGCTGCGACACCGGAGATGTTTGCAAAGATCTCCTTCGACAGGCTGGCGATCGATATGATAAGTACCGATACACCGAGCAGCAGAATCTTGCCAATTGCGGCCCGTTCCGTCTGTGCACTAGATTTCTCATAGGCTGGCAGCTGGACGAGTACGATCACAGCAAGCACGGCGGCAACAGGCAAAAGAGCGATAAATGCAAGACGCCAAGTGTCTGAGTGTGCAAAGATACCGCCGATTGCAGGGCCGCAGAGCGTTGCGATACCCCACATACCGGACACCATCGCCATCGCGCGGGGCCACAACCGCCCATCGAATACGATACGGATGAGTGCGTAGCTGAGTGCAAACAGGATGCCACCGCCGAAGCCCTGCACAAATCGTCCAACAAGCATCCACAACATGTCCTTTGCACTTGCGCACACGAGTGTCCCCCCACAGAACACAATGAGAGCGACAAGATAAGCAGCACGCGGTCCGAAACGGCTTAGCACGTTTTTGGACAATGGCGCGCCAATAATCGACGCGACCATGAACAGTGTGGTGTTCCATGCATAGTACTCAAGCCCACCAATGTCTCGTACGACGGACGGTAGGATTGTCGTCGCGATATAGATATTGATCGCATGTAGCGCGACTCCCCCTGCAAGCGCGATTGAAAGCAAGCCGTTGCGTCCGGAAAGCAGTTCCCCCCAAGAGGGGGCATTGTTAGAACTCATGGACTACCTCGTCTGTTGATAGGTTGAATAATGGTCATCAGGCCTGCGAAAAATGCTGTGAGATGAGATGCGGGTTGCTCTCAAGCATTTCAATTTCCGGAGAATAGATCTCGATTACAAGACCGTCCGGATCTTCAAAGTAGAAAGCGGTACGCACACGATCCGGCCCCGAATGATAGCCAAGAGTTGGGCCGTTGCCCTTTACGATCTTGATATCGCCGTCCGCCCCTACTATTGCTGCGATTGACTTGACCCCTTCGGGGTTTGTGCGCACGCCAAAATGGTAGCCGGGTGGGTAGGTAACAGTATCTGTTTGTTCGATAAAGAAATCGAAGCCGTTTAGCTCC
Source organism: Xenorhabdus bovienii (assembly GCF_024721015.1). Classification (GTDB taxonomy): domain Bacteria; phylum Pseudomonadota; class Gammaproteobacteria; order Enterobacterales; family Enterobacteriaceae; genus Xenorhabdus; species Xenorhabdus bovienii. The sequence goes on along the minus strand of NZ_JANAIF010000005.1, from coordinate 9,088 downwards.
ATCACAACCTTCTTTGGACCTAGGTTGTAGCAATAGGAAGCGCCTAAGATCCGATGGTAGAAATCGACAGATTTGTCGAGATCCTGTGCGAGGATGTTGATATGGTTCACACGTAGCTCGCGCGGCCGGCCATCTTCAGGTTTGTCGCGTAAGCGTCGCCACATCTTGATGCAGGCAGTAAACGTAGCGAAGCCTGCGAGCCAGTCGCGTGCGACATCGGCTGACGCGTCCACAGATTTCATCTCAAGCGAGAGAGGATAGCAGAACATGCTCTGAGGATATTCGTGCCATACCGCAGATGCTTCATCGCCGGTATTTTCCGGATCGATACCGATCTGCGCGACAGCAATCCGCCCAACTTCAGCCAGTCGCTTGCTGTTTATCGCAATCGGCGCACCACGCGAAAGCACAAATATCCCATCCGGCGTTGTATTGTCTGCTTCTGCCATATTCAATCGGTAGCCGGCCGCTGTGCATTGTTCGGATAACGTACGAGTGACCTGTTCCGCGTCTGTGGGATTAATATCAAGATTAATCAGTTCGAAGGTCAGCATAGTTATACCTCACTAGCAGGGCGTTGACCGATGAGAAGTGTGTAGCGGCCAATTGCGTGTTCGCTGATAGACAAGCCATTTCCATGTACAGCACGAGCTATCCACTGCGTCGGATGTAGCTCGCCGTGATTGGTGTTAACCATCATGTGGAGCGAGAAGTCAGCAGATAGCGGGGGCGTGACAAGATTTTCATCCATTGTCATTGTGAGGATCAAGAGTGCACCCCCTGGCTTCACAAGACAGGATGCGTAACGGATCACTGCAAGCGCCTCTGTTTCATCAAAGTAGTGAAGGCAATCGTTCAACATAACGACGTCGGCGGCTGCTTTCTCAAAGTTGAGAGCGTCAAGCAGGTTTTTCTCACAAAACTCGAGCCGCCCATTGAGGCCGTATGCTTCAATCGTTTTCTGCGCAGAGTCGCGGGTCGTTGGTAGATCCCATATCTGGCCTGTTAGCTGTGGATGACGGTGTAACGCCTCCGCGATGTAGGTACCGTGTCCACCTGCAAGGTCGATCGACGTATTCGCGTTCGCAAAGACACTGAGGCCGCTCACGACATCACGCATGGGCTGGCTCAGACGTACCATCGCGTCATTAAACGCGTCGCGAGCACGCTCATCGCGCATGAAACGACTTTCCTGTTGGAAATTGAGTGGCTTTTCGCTGCGCAGAATTTCTCCAAGCCGGGGCCAGTTCTCCCATTGCAGATGCTGATGCTCAACAATCGCGCCTATGTAGTCGGAACTCGTACTTGTCAAGTATCGCGTAGTCAACTCAGTGTTCAAAAACTCGTTGCCGTCCTTCCTTAGAAGTCCGAGAGCAACAAGCGCGTTTAACAGGATTGACACCTTACCCTCGACCATGCCGAAATTTCTGGCAACCTTGGCCGATGTGCAGCTTTCCTGCGTTAAATCAAATAGCTTTTCGGCAACGGCATAGTGCAGGACTGCCGATTGCCGGTATTGATCGGACAATTTCACCAAGTCGATGACTGAAGTCAGTGCAACTTTATCGTTTGTCGACTCATAGATTGTCTCAGTGGCTAGCTCGCTCATTGAAGTCCCTCGTTAAGTAATATGGTTTTTGGGAAACCGGCACACCTCACACTACAGCCAGAACGCGGTCGAATCACAATCCTGACCCGGCTCAAAGCGACTCTACCAGCCGAAAACCCATCGCGTAGATGTCACGCTGGTAGCGGCCGTGACGACGTGCACAGCGTGCCAGATCACCAAAGCGCGTGAAGCTGCCACCACGTGCGATCCGATAGCTACCCTGAGTGCTTGCGAGGTCATCGTTAATCACATCGCCACCAGGGTAGGGGGAGTAATCATCGGCGACATATTCCTCGACATTGCCGGCGAGATCGTCGATGCCAAATGTGCTACGACCAAGAGGAAAGATACCGACAGGCGTTGTCGACAAAGGCCCGGCTTCGACCGTATTGGCTGCGTAAGGATCGAACTCGTTACCCCACGGATATTCGGAACCAGTGCCTCCAGAAGCTGCGTACTCCCATTCGGCTTCTCTAGGCAACCGAAAACGCCGACCTGTAGCTTCGCTCAGCCAATCTGCATACGCTTCTGCTGCTTCCGGAGGGACAGACCAGACGGGATGATTTGCCCGTTCGCCCGGATAGACACCTAAGAACCAAGACGTCGGAAACCATGGCGCTCTCGTCTGCTCAAGAAAGAGCCGATATTCGAGATTGGTGACTGGATAACGCATAATCCGGAATGCCTTGATTTCCACGTTGTAGCATGGGCATTCCTTAGCTATCCATTCCTCGATTACGCCGACACGCTGCCATTCGGCAACGACCTGTGGAACCTGCTCCGGTGCAGTGCCGAGCCAAACGCTTGCGCCGGGTACGTCACACATTTCTGGATCAAGCGGACGGATACGTGGATCGCCCGAAAAGCTGAGCAATGTACCCGCTGCATAACGGCGTTCAAATGATGTGGACGGATTCTGTGCGATTGCGATCCACTCTGCCGGCTCAAGTTGCAATAGATCGAGATGCATTGAAAACACCGTCGTGGGCATGCGCGCAACGAAGAGATTTTCGGGCAGCGCCATCGCTGCACGGTCACTGAGATGGTTAGGGTTGCCGGCGAGCATAGGTTTCATGGGTATAGCCTCGCCTTAGTAGGAACCAGATTTTCTAACTGTCAGAACCAAATAGTTCAGTCCGGCTGTTGGGCGCGGTACACGGTGCACACTGACAAGAGTAAAATGCGCGACGCGCAGCAACTCGGTAAGCTCAGAATCTGTGAACTCGCGATAAAGCCGCCGCATTTTATTTGCGTACAGCCGACCCGGTTCTTTCGACTCAAACACTGATATTGTGAAGAGCCCGGCTGGGCGTAAAAGGTCGTGGATGCGCCTGAGATACTCAATGTATGCATCTGGATGTTGGTGATGTAGGCAGCCATTGTCGAGCACACCATCAAAAAGGTTCTCATCTTCGAGCTCAGTCACTGGCGTTATGCGGAATCGCACTTGGTTGCCCCAGTTCTGCATCAGTTGTGCCCACTCGGGAAGTTCGACGAGGTCAACTGCAGTGACCCGATGACCTTGTGCGAGTAAGAACTCAGTATCACGTCCGCGACCTGCACCAACGTCTAGGATATCGGAAGAGCGACCGAGGTGAGCATGCAAGATCGCACTTGTCTGCTGCATTGCGGTCTCTTCGGTCCAGACGTCGCGCCCTTCGTTATAACTCGACACAAAATCCGAGCGTAACACCTCTTCATAATCGCGTGGTGACGTGCTTGGAACGTCAACGGGGATGATTGTCCGCTGAGTATCAATGTAATGTGGTTCGGTGTTACTGCTCATATGTGCTCCAGCGGGATGTGATAGACATTGCCGTCATATGAGCTCGCAAGAAACACATGTGTGATCGGATCGTAGCTGAGGGACGACACGCCCGCAGTCGTCACCTGCACATTGATCACCCAGAGGTTATTGATACGGTCGTAAATAGCAACCCGGCCGTTATAGCTGCCAGTCGCGACATAGCGACCGTCAACTCCTGCGGCAACACATTTGATCGAGTGCGTGTGGGGAGTCGCGATGATATCCGCCTGGTGATTTGGTGACCATATCCGCAATTTCAGATCACGGCTCACCGAAGCAAAATAGCCGTCATTAAGGCCTGTACAGCCATTCGCGATCTTCTCGTGTGCACGCTTAAGCGTGCACACCTGCTCAAGTGTCGACACGCGATACCAAGCCGCTGACGCATCAGCCGCAATGGAGAAAAGCCGATCACCAGAGATGGCGACACTTTTAACGGCGTTACCATGTAATGGCAGGTCAGCGACGTGCGTTACCTGCGAGCCCTCGATACGCAGCACAATACCTTCGCCCGTGTACGCACCGATCACCGCATGGTCGATGCCATTGCGCTTGAACGATACGCCACAGTTTAGTGGAGAGCGATGCTGGTACAACTCACGACCCGTACGCGCATCAAACACTTTGCCGAGTTGCCCACCTGTCAGGATCACGTCACCTACGGGCGTGAGAAAGTTGCACAGACTGCCCATGCGTGCGTGCTCACGCTGGTCGATCCACACAATGCCTGCATCACCAATCGCCCATTGTTGGCCGTCGACTGACGCGGCTGCATTGACGACGTGTGTCGGCGCTAGCTCAGTCAAATCCCAGTCATCGGTTTTCCAGTTGTACAGACGATAGCCTGATTGGAAAGTGGCGAACACAATGTGATCGTCACCTTTGAAGGAGCATGAACGCGGCCATACTTCAGGCGGCAGCGACGCGCTAACGAGCTCTTCCAACTGTCCGAATGAACTCACTTGCCATAGCCGCATTGTGCGGTCGTATGACAGTGACACTAGAAGTCCCCGGTTGTGGTCGAGCACGAGACGCTTCACACCCGCATCATGCGCCCTGAACGTCACCTGCAAGCCGTCAGTACCGATTGAAATTATCTCTCCTTCGTCGTTGCCAGCGAAGATGCGTCCGTCTGCTGCGATAGCGATAGTGTCGGTCTCGATGCCACCGAGATCGATGTCAGCGACGAGGCAGTTTTTCTCAAGTGACCAACGCTTGATCGTACCATCGTCGCTTGACGAGACAAGTTCGTCGGCATTATGCATCCATTCAACCGAGATGACGTCAGCTGAATGGCCTTTGAACGTGTGCAGCAGCTTGCCACTGAAATCGTACACCCGGACGTGATGATCGCGTGAAGCGGTTGCGACCAGAGGCTTATCCGGATGAAATACGCTCATTTCTACATCGTCCTCATGATCGGCGAACACGGCGACCAACCGTAGGTCGGGTACAGTCCAGAGCCGGGCACTATAATCTGATGATGAGGTAACGGCGTAAGCACCATCGGGTGAGAATACGCCCTGATTCGCAAGGTGATCGTGCATCGCACGGGCGAGCGGACGTTGGGTGTTAGCATCCCACAGGATGACCTGGTTATCGTAGCCAGCTGTTAAGACGTACTTATCGCGGTAGGCGGCAATCCCGCTGATCGGTGCATGATGGGTGATCATTGGAGTTCCTCGCAGAGGTTTATGGTGTGATGGTGTTTGCCGATCTTCGTGCGCCGATAGCGATGATTCGTACTATTGAGGGACACTCCGGTTTGTCGCACATGCCTGATCCGAATCCCGCTTCTCTTGCTCAGCCTGTGGTTAGTTCATGAATCTATCATTCCAGCAATAAATGGATCAATGGCATAAGTAGACTAATTATGTTATCTATGTCGCAAATGTTGATATTTGAAGCTTTTACTTTATGAAGACGATTAATCGTACCTCTCATGCTCTTAACGAAATGGCGGATTTCGCCAAGACACTTGGACACTCACATCGATTGACCTTGGTTGAGGCAATCTTTCGGCACGAAAGCTCGGTAGAGCATTTGGCGGAGATATCCGGCCTCTCCATCACCAATACTTCACAACATTTGCAGCAATTGCGACGTGCAGGATTCGTCCAAACCCGTCGCGAAGGCAAGCATGTCCTGTATCGGATTGGTGACGGCCCAGTTGCGAATATACTGGCCGCGTTACGAGACTATCTTGCTTATCAGCAAACCGAGATGCAGCGTGTTGTCTCCGACAGCGTCCATCATCCGGAGCACTTAGAAGGTGTCTCTGTTGAAGAGCTGCTCCGCAGACAGGAGGAAGGGGTACTACTACTGGACGTGCGCTCGGAAGAGGATTACGCCGTAGGACACATTCCGGGAGCCATCAACATTCCAACAGAAGCGCTCGTACACCATCTTGGAGAACTGCCTCGCAATCAGGATATCCTCGCTTATTGTGGTGGGCGATATTGCGTGCTCTCTATTCAGGCGGTCTCATTACTGCGATCTAAAGGATTCAAAGCCCTACGCCTTGGGGATGGATTCCCAGGATGGCGAGCAGCAGGTTTGCGTGTGGAGGTTTCTCCAATAGGTTGAAGAAGCTCCGGTGAAGGATTCACGGCACATGCTCGCTATCGTTGTACTGATGATGAGGGTAATCCTTTAATTCAGCGTAAATATCGGGTTTGCCGGACGCTTACGATCGAAAAGCGCTGCCCGCTACCAGCGCGGGCGGCTTGGTTCGGGGTGATTACAGGAAGGTCGGCTCGGCGCAAACCGCTGACGTGGCACGAAGTGTACGCAGCCCCAAAAGCACGATAACCACCATGACCAACCCCGCGACAATGGTTACACCGAACCCTGCCCGCGCGCCATAGATGTCGATCACCATGCCCGCAAGTACGCTACCAAGCGCTACGCCGATGCTGATGCCAGTCGTCATCCACGTGAGTCCTTCGGTGATCCTGGACGGTGGAACAATGATCGTACCAAGATTCATGACGATGATCATCGTTGGTGCAAATGACACTCCTGCCATAAAGAGCATCCCAGAAAGGATGTAGACATCCGGTGAGAAAATAGGTAATACAGCTGTGACTGAAGTTACCAGTACCCCAATGAAGAACTGCTTTTCAATCGGTAAGGAAATCCTTAATGCGCCGAACGTCAGGCCCGCGATCATTGAGCCGAGCGCATAGGCTGCCAGGATGAAACTAGCAGACGCTAGCCAGCCTTGTGCGTTGGCGAAGGCAACCACAGCCACATCAATTGATCCGCCAATCACACCCATCGCCAGGAGCGCCAGAACGATGGTACGAACGCCGGGGATAAGTAAGGTCGAGCTTGCGTTCCTCCTGATGCCTACGACGACCTTCGGTTCGGTCTCCCGCTGCAGAAGAAATACTGTCACGCCGATGATCAGAAGCAACACGGCAACAAGAGGTCCGGCTTCGGCGAAAAAACTGGTGCTCAGGCCAATAGTGAGTGGTGGGCCGATTATAAAAGCGAGTTCAGTTAGAACAGTGTCCAGGGAAAAGGCCGTGTGTAATTGCGGCTTGCCACGGAAAAGCTGCGTCCAGCGTGCTCTTATCATAGCGGGCATGCTTGGCATCGTGCCCACCAATGCCGCAAGAATAAAAAGCAGTAGAGTCGGAGCACTCATATAGACAGCAATTATCAGCGCCAGCAGCATACCAATGCTGAAGGCGGTCATAAAGGGCAGAACTCGACTCTGGCCCCGCTGATCAACGAGTTTCGATATCTGCGGGCCGATAAGCGCATTCGTCAGAGCAAATGTGCCGGCGATTGAGCCAGCCAGCCAATAAAGACCCGTCTGCTGCACCAACATGGTAATGATGCCGATGCCGATCATTGCCTGTGGCAGACGGACAATGGAACTCGCGATCACTAACCCCATGGCGCCGGGGGTTGTGAGAAGTTCGCGGTAGGGATTAGCCATGGTTTCTCCAGTTTATAATTCGACGCTGATGAGTATCCCGCTGAACGGGATGCAAACTTTTAGGATGGTTTACCGGCGATTGAAGGGTGCATTTAATCGAGCAAGCAAATGAGGTAGTTACAGCATTTGTAATAACCCCACTTGCATGTAGATGAGCGTAACGCTCAATCATCGCCTCTTACAAAAGCGCTCTATAATATAGATGAGGCGCATCAGTCGAATCATCTCACCAGTGTTATCACACATAACCAACCCTACCAATGCCTGTCCCAGATAGCTCGCAGCTAAAAATGCTGGTATATTTCTGCCCATGAAAAACAAGATTCATGGCCAAGCAAACCAGAATGTTTCTTTTCTGCAGTAGAGATAAACAATGATCTTTGAGAATACTCAGCAAGAGGACTTCTATCCGATTTCATCTACGGGTTCTACCAACACCAAGAGCTTACCCCCTGACACATCGAAGTCAATGATGTTATTTCATTAATACGATGCCGTCACATTCTATCTATGGTGCCTGAGTGTACCCTTAAGCGGCATACATTTCGTGCTCTAGTAAATTAACTAATAATCACTATAAAAAACTATATGTCAAGGAAACAGGTTCTTTCGCCGACAGAAAGATAATCATTGCTGGCTTTACCTGAAGATGAACTGACCCTGACCCGTATGACATATTTCAGTGAGCAGGATGTTGCTCTGATTAATGCACACAGAAAATCTGAAAATAAAATGGGGTTTGCTGTTCTTCTTTTTTGTTTGAGAAGCATCGGTTTTATTCCGGATATAAATTCACCACACCCCGTTTCATTATTGAAAAGCATCGCCAGCAGGCTCAATTTGTCGGATGAATTCTGGCAGGATTATGCTTTGGGGCGTGATACCACCTGGAGGGAGCATTTAACGGAACTATACCGTTATATTAATCTGAGAACGTTTACAAAACAGATCCAGCAGGATTGTATCGGTCATCTTATCCCGCTCGCGACACGTACCGATAAAGGTATCCTGCTGGCTGAAGAACTTTTGGACTATCTTCAGCAAAACTGCATTATTATTTCCGGTATGGAAGTGTTGGATCGCACCTGTGCAGAAGCGATGGCCAGTGGCGACAAACAAGTATTTACAGCACTGAATACCCAGCTTACTCCGAAGCATAAAACGGCGCTCGACAGCCTGTTGTCCTCACCAAATAATCAGCTAACTGGGTAGCCGACCAGAATAAGGCTAAAAAATGTATACCCTTGGTGAATTCGTCGCAGGTAAAGCCTGTTCCGATAACAAACGGGAAAATGCGTGTTATTTTGAAAGTACGGCTGAAACAAAGCCAGTCAGCGACGGGGATAATACTATTGAATTAAAGATCACTATTCCTGAAAGACCCTTTATTGCTAAAGAATATCCAATTGGTCATGAAAAAGATCCGTTTGAAAAAAATAAATTTGAATCGGAAATTCAGGGTAGAATTGCAAGAAAAACTTATCCAAGGCAAGGATGGGCTAGTTTATGTGGCCCAGCGGCATTTTTTTATTGCTTACAGAAGGATAGGCCAGATATTTATGAGCAATCTGCCCGTGAGCTATGGAAATATGGTAAGACTAAAATAGGTAGATTAGACATTAAACCGGGTGATGGTTGCCGCCACCCTAAATAAGAATTCAAAATAGTAGATCACTTGAGGGAACTCAGTCCGATTTTTACGATCTGATCAATGGCGAAAATC
>NZ_JANAIF010000059.1 GCF_024721015.1 Xenorhabdus bovienii | reverse complement strand
GTACCACCGAACACACTGAGCGATAACATCGGTGGGATAATGCAGGCGACGGAAGGCTTTTCGGATCAATGACATGGACAGGTAACACCATAAAAAAAACAGCATGTTACCCGACGATGCCTTAATGCAACAGAACCTGTCGTGAAGCCAGTGCTCAAAAAAGTTATACTCATAGGTAAAAAGGTCACCGGCATCAAATTCAAAATCATCCAGCGTAATTTTGTCAGGGTTATCAGGAAACCTAATCCCGTCGGAGTAGGAAATGCTGTAATTTTTGCCATAAATACGGAATTGGTGAAGGTGATCATCCTGCCACCCCTGAGCGATCTGAATGATATAGTGAAAAGCGGCTAAAGAAGTTTCGCCTGATAGTCTGAATCGGTGCCAGATCATAGGACTGATCCCCCGAAGGGCCACTTTCGCAACGTAGGTTTTCATGGTGAGATGCCGGATAAAAGCGTGCTTAATTGCTCATTTTATCGCCTATTTAACAAAGTGCCCCACAGATTTTTATGGTATCCTGGATGTTCACCTTGATCGGAGCCATGTTTTCTCACCGACTCTGTTTGTTGACAAAATCGACATTTTACTTCTACCGTCGCCATTTAAACTCCCTACAAAAAATATGGGCTATACACGAGGAACAATAAATTGAATACGTGACCTGAAATAATGGTTTATTTTTATGTAGGGTATTTGCTTTTAAATAACGTATTTATTTTCAATGGAGTATTTGTTTTTAAAAGTATTATTTATTTTTAAGGGGGAGATATATTTTAAAGTCTGCAATTTTTCAGGGTTTATTTATATTAAACCCTGTTGTTATTAATGAGTGCTATCCAGACGTTACCAAAACACTCAGTATTATATACCCACATTTTTCCGTGAGTTATCCCTTTGGTTGTCGATACGAGAGCTATTTTATTACGCCTGTTTTTAAATTTTACTGTCGTGGTTTGAAGCATGACTCACACTTAATAGAGAATCCAAAAGCATATGAGGAAGATGGTATGTTCTTAAGTAAAGAATCGTTCAGTGATGAGGAGTGGAACGATCCCAAGTTTCAGTTACGTAACTTAATTAAAACATCTGAGGGACTGGAAAAATGGGTTGCGTTAACTGACGGAGAAAGGAAAGCCATAGAAGCCGTTAAAGGAAAATATCTGTGGCAGAGTACCCCGTATTATGCCTCGCTTATGGACAAACATGATGAGAATTGTCCAATTCGATTACAAACTATTCCTCATTTAAGAGAAATGAACGTAGCGGAAAACTCTGATAATGATCCGGTAGGAGATACAGCAAACCTCAAGACAGCCAGAGTGGTGCATAAATATCCGAATAGAATTGTTTTGCTGGTTTCGGATACTTGCCCTGTCTATTGCCGCCATTGTACGCGAAAGTTTCACACAACGGATGTCAGTGGCACCTATTTTGGTTCGGATCTTGTCGCATCTTATGAAGAAGACTTCGCTTATATCGAGAACCATCCCGAAATTGATGATGTTCTGCTGACGGGAGGCGATCCCTTAATACATTATGACAAGTTTCTTGAAACGATTATTAAGAGACTGAGAAGCATCAGCCACATTAATATCATTCGTATCGGAACCCGTTATCCCGTATTCGCCCCTCAGAGAGTGACAGAAAAGTTCTGTCAGATGTTGGAAAAGTACCATCCCATCTGGGTTAACACGCATTTTAATCACCCTAAAGAAGTGACCGAAGAAGCAGCCGCTGCCTGTGATCGATTACTGCGGCATGGTATCCCTGTGCAAAACCAGTCCGTTTTATTAAAAGGGATCAACGATGATGTAGCAACGATGCGGTCACTACTTAAGGCGCTCTTGAGAATCAGGGTACGTCCTTATTATTTGTACCATTGTGATAACGTATCAGGTGTCTCTCACTTTATGACCACTCTGGAGAAGGGGCAGGAAATTATGGATGCGATGGTAGGGTTCGAGACAGGTTTTAGTGTACCGCAGTATGTCGTTACGACAACATTAGGCAAATTGTCTGTCAACCGGGCACATGTCACCACTCATGAAGATGGTCGTGTTACGGCGAAGAATTATAAACAGGACTCTTTAGATATTACTGAATATATCAAGCCGCCTTCAGATTTGAATAATTATTCCGCTGAACACCGTAATAGTGAAATTATTCTCTCTAAGACGATCGATTTATAAAAATAGCGATCTTTACAACTTTCGGCTCCCATAACTATCGATTTTTAACACGATAGTTTTTTAAAACGAACGATTAAGCATTGCTATATTAATTAACAGGGATATTCATGATGATACAAGAGAATCCTTTCTCATCCCGCATTGCTAACAGGGCAAAGAACATTAATGCCTCAGTGGCAGTAGGGCTGGCAGATATAGTTGCCAAATTGAAAAGTGAAGGCCGTGACATTATTGGGTTGAATGAAGGTGAGCTGGATTTCAGTACTGGCGCCACTATTGTTAATGAAACCCTTCGGGCATTGATAGATGGCAGAACTCGTTATAGCTGGCTCAACGGTGAACCTGAATTAAGAGAGAAGATCTGCCAAAAAGTATTTGAAGATAACCGGATTAAAGCGACGCCTGAAAATGTCATCGTGACCAATGGCTCCAAACAAGTTATTTATGAAATATTACAGACAGTCATTAACCCCGGCGATGAAGTGATTATTCCCGTACCCTGTTGGGCGACATATCTTGAAGCTGTCAAATTAGCCGGAGGGAAAGCGGTTTTAATTGAAAATATTGGTGTTGATTTGGATGTTGAAAAAATCAAACAGGCTATCACTGACAATACCAAACTTATCATTATCAATACGCCGAATAATCCGACCGGAGCCGTTTACTCAAAATCCGCATTACAGACACTGTGCCAAATCGTCAAAGAAAAACAAATCTTCGTGTTATCTGATGAAGCCTATGAACAAATTGTATTTGATGATGAACATCATAGCTTGGCTGCCATTGATGACAATGAATACATTATTACGGTGCAAACATTTTCAAAAAGCTTTGCCATGACGGGCTACCGTATTGGCTATATGATAGCCCATCCTGAATTAATCTGCAGAGTCTCTGACCTGCATGGTCATATGACCGATAATGTCTGCACTTTTGCCCAGTATGGTGCGATTGCCTCACTTGAAAAGCCCAAGGATTTGTATCAAGAAAGGTTAGAGATACTCAAACAACGACGTGATCGATCATACCAATATGCCCGCGAATTTTTCGAATGTGAGCTTCCTGCTGGCGCATTTTACCTGTTCCCCAATGTTGAAAAATACCTCAATGACCGTTGTCGTGATGCCACTCAATTCTGTGAATATCTGCTCACCCATGCAGGGGTAGCCCTGATCCCGGCAGAAGCCTGTCTTTATCGTGGACATGTACGAATTTCTTTTGCTGCGTCAATGGATGCTATCGAGCAGGGATTTGAACGGATCGCAAACGTATTGCGGTAATTGATGACCATAAGGATTAACAATAATGAACCAATCGATATATTCCATTGAATTGTCAAATTCAGAAGTTGATGATATTCAGGTACTCATCGGGAGCTTACAAGAACGTTACCATTCAACTGACGATCAAGCATTTGTTCGCAGCTTGCCAGAGTGGGTAGAGTCATTACCAACCCGATTACGTATCGAAGTCAAAAAATTCCGCCATCAAGGTTATCCATTAGTTGTAATAAAGGGATACCCCGATATGTCCGAGATGATGGGGGCAACACCGAACCATTGGAAGAATATTTACAATACGAACAGTAATTATGACTACTACTGTTGTTTGATGTCTAGCTTATGCGGTGACGTAGTCGGTTTTTCTGATTTACAAGACGGAAAACTGGTGCAAGAGATCTTTCCAATCCAGAAAGACGCCGGAAAGCAGTTAGGGACAGGCTCCGTGGATCTATTACTGCATACTGAAGATACCTCGCTGGACTACCGTGCGGATTACCTCGGCTTTATGTGTATTCGCAATATTTATCAAATCCCGACCAGCGTGTCAGTACCTGATTTTTCCAAACTCAGTGAGAAAACCATCACTATCCTCAAGAAAAACAAATTCCATATTTTTAACGACCGTCCTTGTTTGTCAAAAGAAGAACGACATGAAAATTACACTGTTTGCTCTATCCTGACGGGCAGTGGCGATCATATTCATATGCGCTATGACCCTCTGTATATGGATAAAGATGCATTGGATACCGAAGAACTTGAGGCTGTGTCTGAATTGGAAGCATTAGCTGAAGCGGCGGTATTTGATCTGGTCTTAAGTCCCGGTGAAATTGCCTTTATTGATAATTACCGCTGTGCTCATGGCCGCAAAGCGTACCAACCCAGATATGACGGCACTGACCGCTGGTTGAAGCGTACCCAAATTTTAACAAGATTACGGGATTTTAAACACTTGTCGTTACCCGGCCGCATCAACGTATTGCCTTAAATTTTTACCTTAAATTTAAGTATAGAGGTTAGTTTTTGCTGCCTGAAATCGTGATGTATTTGAGTGATCTTTTTTATTTGGCTTAAGAGTATGCGTAAACAAAAGCAAAATGCAGGAGCAGATCGTTTTGTCGATCAATGGCGGGGCTGCCTTCAGGGACTTGATACTGATAATGTACTTATTTTGGCGTTACTGAAAAAAGCACTCAGTGATGTTGACGCAATACGGTTTAACGACTTGCAATCTGGGCGTCAGCTAAGCTGGTGCCAATTACTGTGCAGCGTTGCGCGTATTTATCGTTACTTGCATGAATTGAACGTTTCTCGTGGTCAGAGGGTGGTGACAATTTCGCATAATTGCTGGGAATTACTGGCTATTGAATTCGCCTGTCAGCTTAAAGGTGCTATTTATGCTCCGATATATGCAAATTATTCTGAGGAGGTGATGACTTACTGCCTGTCATTGGCAGAACCCGTATTAGTTATTACTGAAAGGGTATCACTCGCGCAGACGCTGCCGCAGAATACCTCGTGGCAGGTGATGACATTGGAGCATTCCAGCACTTTCACTGACTTTGCCAGCATTGACAGCGAAACCGACCTGATTAGTCCAGATAAAACCGTCAGTCATGAAGTTGTCGGGGAAGCGTTACTCAGAGCGCTCACTACAGATTTGCAGGCCACGCAGGCAGAACAAGCATTTTGTTTGATGTTTACTTCGGGTTCCAGTGGCAAACCGAAAGGCGTGTTGCTCAGCCAGAGTAATATTCTTTCACAGCAACAGGCTCTGCAAACATTATGGCATTTCGATGGCCCGCAATCTTTTCTCAGTTATCTGCCGTGGCACCACAGTTTTGGTGGATTATTTGAAAAATACACGGCCATTTTCAGTCAGGCAATGTTACATATTGATAACAGCCGGGGCATGGATATTGCTCGGCTGTGTACCAATTTGAGTCAGTTAAAACCGACACGATTTTTCAGTGTGCCAAAGATACTGACAGTGGTTGCCAACAAAATGAAACATTCAGAGGATTTTCAGCGTGCAGTGGCACCGACATTGCAGATGATCTTCTCTGCCGCTTCCAAACTACCCGCAGATATTGAAGACTATTTTAATCATTGTGGTATCTACGTTGCTGAGGGTTGGGGACTGACGGAAACCAGTCCATGCCTGACACTTAAAGGTTCAGACTGTGAAGAACACAACAGCGTAGGCCGCCCTTTACCCAATGTAACTCTCTGTATTGATGAAGATAGCGGGGAGATTTTGGCAAAAGGGCCGAATGTGATGTTGGGCTATTACGCAGATGAAGCGGCTAACCGTCGCTGCTTCAAACAGGAGTGGTTCAGAACAGGCGATCTCGGCAAGATAGTCAAGGGAGAACTTGTGCTTCTGGGACGGTTGGATTCGGTCAAAAAACTGTCTAATGGCGAAAAGGTGTCCAGCGATGCTATTGAACAAAGTCTGTTTGAGAAAACCGATATTATCAACCATGTCATTATTGATATTGAACAACGTCCCTACGCTACCGCTTTATTGTTTATTAATCCTGAGCTTTGCCGCCAGCGATTTGGTGAGAATTGCACACTACAACATTCATCACGCTTGCAGGAGCATATTGTTGAGGTGGTACAACAGCATAATCATCAGGTGGCGGAGAGTTCGCTTAAATTGATTGCGGTGGCGGTCACTGAAACTTCACTGTCCCTTGCCAAAGGTGAAGTCACACCATCATTTAAAGTGTCCCAGCGTACTGTACGCGAAAATTATCAGGTTGTGCGTGATGCCTTATATGATACCAGCAAGCCTTTCCATCTAAATCCGGCATGTCATTCATTTCTGAAAATTACGGAAAATCATATTGTTTCATCGGTTGTTTCTGAAGATACCGCGCCAAAACAGCGGATTAACTGGGAAACATTTGTTCACATCATTGGCCAAGTGCGAGGCCAAGAGCTAGCCGAGGATGATGTACAACGTTCTTTATTGGATCTGGGTTATAACTCAGTGACCATCATCCAATTAGCAGCCAGTTTAAGTCAGGCCATCGGCCACACTGTCACAGAAGTCGTGTTGTTCTCCGGTTCGTCAATTCATCAGCTTTGGCAGAAACTGGTAGTACAAACATCAGCAGTGCAAGCCACAGATGAAAGTCACCTGTGCACTGAGGACACAACATCACTGCCGCCTAAACAAGATAATGCTGATGTGGCGATTATCGGCTATGCCGGACGTTTTCCTGGCGCAGAAGATTGCGATCAGTTGTGGGAAAATATGCTGGCAGGAAAAAGCCAGTTCAGCCGCTGCCCTGAGGATCGTCCTTTTATGGCGCCACTATTAGCAGAGTTTGAGGCTAACGGCATTCAGTTGAGCGGGGCATTTTGCGACGATATTCGTCAGTTCAATCATAGTTTCTTCCAAATTAACCCCAAAGATGCCCGACTGATGGATCCCCAACACAGATTATTGTTGATGGTGACATGGGAAGCTATTGAGCAGGCTAACCTGAGCCTGAATGGTTTGAAAGAAAGCCGAACCGGTGTATTTGTTGGCATCAGCCAGAATGGTTATCGGCAATTGTTACAGGAGTATCTCACGGAGACAGGGGAAGAGGGATATCCGAGCAGCGCAATCAACAATCAGAATAGTGTATGCGCTAATCGCTTATCGTATTTTTTGGATTTAAGAGGGCCTTCGTTAACGGTCGATACTTTGTGTTCATCATCACTGGTGGCATTGCATCAAGCGCGGTTGAGTATTGAACGGGGTGAATGTGATACCGCCATTGTAGCGGGTGTACACCTACAACTGGATATGGCCCATTTCAGGGAAATGCAGCAATTGAGCGTGTTATCCCATGATGGGATATGCCGTCCTTTTGATGCCAAGGCAAACGGAACCGTTCTGGGCGAAGGAGCCGGGGTGGTGATCCTCAAACGTCACGATCTTGCCATTCGTGACAACAATGATGTCAAAGCAAGCCTGCTGGCTTCCGAAATTTATCATGGTGGACGCAGTAATGGCATCACTGCCCCCGATCTGCTTGCACAGCAACAGTTGCTGGAACAGTGTTGGGCGAATGCAGACGTGAAGGCGAGCGATATCGGTTATTTCGAAACTCACGGTACTGGCACTCATCTGGGCGATCCTATCGAAATGGCGGGTATCCATGCCTGTTTTCATGACCAAAAAGCGCAGACTCCCTGTTATCTGGGCGCTATCAAAGCCAACATCGGGCATCTCGAAGCTGCCGCCGGTATTGCCGGGTTGATCAAACTTTTGCTGATTGATAAACACAGAATGGCGCCGCCAGTAGCAGCATTCAGCGAGTTGAATCCACGGATTACTTTGGCGGAAGGGCAACTGGCGATCCCTACCACCGCACAACCGCTCGCCCCTGAAAAAACGTGTCTGGCCGTCAGTGCATTTGGCATGGGAGGAACAGGGGCGCATGTGGTGATCAAAAGCCAAAGTAAAAAAGGACTTTCTGATACAGAACCAGAAAACGAGACATTACCTTGCGTGTTGAGCGGATGCGATCAAGCACACCTAAAGGCTATTGCCAGCCGATTATTGGCCGATGTGCAACAACATGTGACACAAAAGCAATTTGTGCTTAGGCACTTTTGCCAAGCACTGGCTCAACGTACCGTATTACCGGTTGTCTGTACATTGGGGGTAAATAGTGCTGAACAATTGGTTGAGCAGTTATCCGCAATAGTCAGAGGAGAAGTGATTGGTTATCGCGCCAGTGAAAATGGCCCATCAATTGCTGCTATAACTACTGATAAAACAACGATGGCATTAGTTTTTGCTGGGCAGGGAACTCAATCGGTAGCGATGGCGGCACAGTTGTATCGTCATAATGTGCAATTTGCCCAGTGGATTGATCAGATTGATCAATTGTGTTCGGAGATAGCATATGAAAGTGGGCAACTCAAGGTGGAGGTCAAACAACTTTTGATTGAGCCGGTAGACGAACAGACGATCAACCGTACCGAGTTTGCTCAGGTTATTTTGTTTGCCTTCGAATATGTGCTCTATCAATGTCTGCGTCCCGCCATCGGGCGTATTGATATTCTGCTTGGTCACAGTCTTGGTGAATATGTGGCGGCCTGCATCGCGAATGTATTTTCCCTGAAAGAAGGGCTGAGGATCATCATCAAACGCGCTCAATTGATGGAAGCCAGCGATCCCCGTGGTGCGATGATGATGGTGAATGGCACAGCAGAGCAAGTTAGCGCTCTGATTGAGAACGAGCTAAAGATTAAACAGCAAACTGAACTGAATATTGCAGCAGAAAACAGTGAAACTAATACCATCATCAGTGGCACACGTTGTGCGCTTGAGCGCTTCCGGCAACAACTGGAACAGCATGGCTTCTATGCCCGCTTTATCAATACTAACCGGGCATTCCATTCTCCGATGATGAGCAATGCGGCTCAAGAATTTGGGGCATTCCTCGCTGATATTCCTCTTAAAGCGGCAGAAGTGCCGATTTTGTCGAATCTGACGGGGCAACCGGAAACAGAGTGTTTCGCTACAGCAGAATATTGGCAGCAGCACATGTTAGGCCGCGTCCTGTTCCGACGTAATCTGGAGAACTTAACGGCGATGACCGGGCTGAAGATCATTGAGATTGGTCCCAAAAGTATGCTCGGCACGTGGTTGATGGAAAAACAACCGCATCACCTTGCCTCCGCTTATTGCCCCTCCCAAAACAGCCAGCAACTCAATTATTGCGATTTATTGGCGGTACTGGCCAGCGACCATTTATCCGGCTCGCCGAGAGAATGGCTGACAATGTATTCACTATTCACGTTCAATCCCGCCTTATTGCCGGCCAGAAAACTACTGACAGAAACGTGTTGGTTTACGGAATACACCGCCACATTAGCGAATGGCGCAAGGCAACAGGAAAAGCCGGATGAATATGAACATGGCAACCTGATTGATCATGAACCTTTCTTCATCATGCAGCAGCAAATTGACTGTATGAACACCATTTTCCAAGCCCAATTAGAACTTATGAAGGGAAAGTAACGTAATGACGCAACTGCCAAATGAAATTAAACACTCTCTGCAAAGTTGGTTACAGTCGGAATTAGCGAGTGAGCATGTGCCTACCGATACTGACTTTCTGGCGCTGGGTATTGAGTCTCTCACATTGATTAGACTTAAAAACAATATTAAATCCCAATATGGGGTGGATATCGGTATCGGGAAATTTTTTAAGGGATTGTCGAATATTGATAAGGTTGCCAATTTCGTCAGTCAGCAGACCCAACCTGCTCCGGCTGGTAGCGTTAATGATAAGCCGCAGATGCCGCTATCTGTGCCAGAGATGCCAACGCCACAACAATCACAAGCACAGGTACAGCCACAGGAAACCGTCAATATGCAGCGTGAGCCGATAGATTCACCAACATCTCCATTAGCATCATTGTCGCCCCCTGTGTCGCCTATTGCGATGGCGTTCAACGAGCCTATAGTTAACACACCTATGGCTAATGCACCTATTGATACTGTCCGCGAAACCAAACACGATATTGATACTAAACAGGGCATTATGGTGGCTCAGTTAAACGCTATGCAGCAACTGTTCCAACAACAGTTGGCGGTATTGCAGAATGTCAGGGGAGGAACCACGAATTTTGCAACAGCGAATCAATTGCCAGTGTCAGCATTGACCCCAGCATTATCCACAGTACCTACAACATCAAATACGGTTCCGCTAAACAGCGCTCAATCAACCAAACAATCCGTCGAAGTTCCTACTAATCATTCTGAACAGCCTCAGCCTATGGTGATTAGGCCAGCAGCTTCATCGGGTGAAAAAGCCAAATTTACCTACAAACCGATTGTGCTTTCAGAATCTGTGCAATGTGATGCCGAAACAACCGCGTTTATTCAACAATACAACGCGAAAACCAGCGCTTCAAAAACCACTATTCAGAAATATCGGACAGCTCTCTGTGATAACCGCAATGCGATCCAATTCAACAGCAAACTTAAAGAACTGTGTTATCCGATTGTGGGGAAAACGGCAAAAGGGGCACACTTTACCGATCTGGACGGTAACGTTTTTATCGATATCGCGATGGGATTTGGCGTCAATTTTTTTGGTCATAATCCCGACTTTATCCAACAAGCGTTGCAAAAACGGCTCCAGCACGGCTTTCATCTTGGTCCCGTTGATGAGTCCGGGATGGTTGTTGCGGATCTCATCACTGAAATCACCGGCGTTGAACGGGTCGCTTTCACCAATTCAGGCTCTGAGGCGATTATGCTTGCCTGCCGCGTGGCGAGAGCTGCCAGCGGGAAACAAAAGATTGTCATCTTTAATAATGCCTATCACGGTCATTATACGGAAATCCTTTTTATGGGCGGCATGAAGCAAGGAGAGCGGTTTTCTCAATCCAGCGGTATTCCTGACAATTTGGGACAGGATATTGTGGTGCTTAATTATGGCGAACAGCAAAGCTTGGATTACATTACGACCCATGGGCATGAAATCGCCATGGTCATGGTTGAACCTGTCCAATCACGCAATATTAATTTACGACCGAAATCTTTTATTAAGACGTTACGGAAAATCACCGCACAACAGAATATCGTATTGTTATTTGACGAGATCATTACAGGGTTCCGTTATCACGCCCGAGGCGCCCAACATTACTATCAGGTCAAGGCAGATTTGGTGACTTATGGCAAAGTCATCGGTGGTGGCCTGCCCGTTGGTGTGTTAGCTGGGGATGCCGCAGTGATGGATTATATTGATGGCGGTTTCTGGCAATTTGGTGACGCGTCTTACCCGCCGAATGAAACCACCTTCTTTGCAGGAACGTTTTGTAAACATCCTTTGGCGATGGCAGCAGCAGAAGCGACGCTGTTACATATGAAAGCACAAGGACCATCGTTACAAGCTGATTTGAACGACAGAACTACAGGGTTCGTTAAACGGCTTAATGGTTTATTCACGGCAGCAAATAGCGGGATAGACGTTGCGAATTTTGGATCACTTTTTAAATTCAGCCAGAAGAAAAATCACGAACTGCTCTTCCATCATTTATTGATGAATGGGGTTTATACGTGGGAGGGACGCACTTGTTTCCTCTCTACCGCTCATGATGATAATGTACTGGAGGCGTGTTTCAACGCCTTCGAGAAAACCGTTGAAGGAATCTCAGTTCCTTCTCGCTCTTCTTCTTTTCGTCCGCAGGATAGACCGACTACCCCGAAAACGCAGGAAATAGTGGTCTTGGCTGAACTCGGGATGCAGAAAAATCTGGCGATGGCGAGTTGGTACGATCCGGCAGCCTCAAAATCTTACAATGAATTCATTCAGTGTGTGATTACCGATGAATTGCAGCCCCATCGTTTGAACAGCACGATTGAGTATCTATTCAATCGTCACCAACAGCTGCGACAGGTATTTTGCCCTGAAACGTTTGAAACGGCACCGGGACAATTTGATTATCATGCTGCAATGCGGGCTGAGCAGTCGACCCTCGATTCACCAGAGAAATTTTCTCAATGGCAACAAGCATGTCTGGATGAAGAATTTATACTCGACCGTGGGCCGATGTTCAGAGTACATGTGGTACAGATTGATCTGTCCCGACCATTATGGGATGGGACTCCTTTGGCACAATACGCATCGGATCATTGCCGGGTGGATATCATACTTTTGGTTGCCCACCATACTGTTGTCGATGGCGTCTCTTTTGATATTTTCATTGACGAGTTGGTAGCTGTTTATCATGGTGCCAGTGACTTGCCACCCGTTTTGCAATATCAAGATTATCTGGGACGGTTGGCTGCATTCAAAAGGACACCAGACTTTATTCATCAGAAATCATTCTGGCATAAATATTTATCTGGTTGGCAGACGGATTTGGCTAATTTACCAGCCCCGGTACCTGCCGTGCTCACTGAGGAAGGTGACGTGCTTGCTACGGGGGGCTTCCATCTGGAGAAATTACCGGCTGAATTGACGGCCAAGCTTTTGCATTACGCCACCGAACATCGCGTGACACCTTACATGTTGATGTATACCGTCTACTCCATTTTTCTGGGTTCGGTACTTAAACAATCTCAGTTCGTTATGTCCACATCGGTGTCCGGGCGCAACTTTGATAATTTCGATAATCTGGTGGGATTAACGACAGCGATGTTGCCCGTTCGGGTGAATACCCGTAACGAACAGCAGTTTTTCAGCGAATATCTTGACCTGACCTGTGAGCAATTGTTGGAGATCCTTTCCCATCAGGATGTGACCGTTGACGATCTGACGATGCAAAATTGCAGCTTGGGCAATCGTTCGGAAATGCTGAACCGTTATCTCAATTACGATTTCAATTTTAGCCCCCGTAAACTCAGGCTTAATGACAGCGGTAGTTGGTCGCTATTGTTAGACAATCCAAAACGCTACATTATTGGTCAATTGTCTTTGGATGTATTCCAGAGCGAAAATGACCTGTATCTGCACTGGGAGTATGCAGTACAAGCCTACAGCAAGGTACAAGTTAAAATACTGTCCGGCAAAATGGGGCAATTATTGAGTTACTTGGTTAATGCCCCAGAGCTAGATACACTGACCTTGGCCGATATTGCCACTTATCTGAACTCACTGGACGCACCCTCCATTGCCATTGGGCCAGTGCGGAAGGATTTTTTGTACCAAGCACCGATCCATACCCTGTTTGAACGGCGTGCAGCCGATGAACCACAGGCATGTGCATTAGTTGATACCAGTTTGCCAGAAGGGCTGAAGCAACTTTCATTTGCTGAGTTGAACCATCAGGCGAATGCGTTGGCCCATCACTTGTTACGCCAAGGATTACAACCAGAAGAGCCTGTTTTTGTCAGTGTGCGCCGTGGCGTTCCTTTGGCAATCTCCGTATTAGCCATACTGAAATCGGGGGGCGTATATGTTCCTGTCGATAAAAAACTCCCTGTAGCTCAGGTTGAATATCTGCTCTCAATACTGACTCCGCGATTTGCCCTTATCGACGGGGATTATGGCATCTTTAAAACCCTCTCTCACGTTCAATATTTCAACTTTTACGATGAAGAAACGCTGTTGCGTCAATGTGGAGTGGATGAGGGAAATACGGCGTTACTGCAAAATCCCGAAAAAGTTATTCCAGCAGGGCAGACCGCTTATATTACCTGTACCTCAGGCAGTACCCAAAAAGCGAATTGCGTGATGAATTCTCATGGTGCCATCGCCCACCACTGTTTGATGATGAAGGAATATCTGGCGATCTGCCCCGAAGATCGGATGCTTCAATTTACCGATTTGTGCTGGGATATTGTCCTTGAAGAACTTTTCCCTGTCTGGACTGCGGGCGGTCGGGTTGTCTTTTTCGGTGATACACCGCCAAATACCTTCGCTGATTTCAACCAATTGCTGATTGAGCAACAGATTACGCTGGCTGATTTACCGTCTACCTACTGGCAAGGATGGGTGGAGAATTTGGGCGATCCTGCGATGGATTATCCATCGCACTTACGACGCATTTTAGTCGGGACTGAAAAAGTTGACCCACAGACGCTTAAAAAATGGCAGCAGCACGTTCCGAAAGGAGGGATTTTCTCCAATGCTTATGCTCAGACCGAAACCACCATTACTGCTACGGATTCGGTAATTACCTCTGATACATGGGTAGGTGAAACAGTGCCGCTCGGCAAACCATTGGCGAATACCGGTTTTTATGTGCTAGATGAAGCGCGGCAGCCAGTGCCGCGTGGCGAGTCTGGTGAGCTGTATATTGGCGGTCCGCTGGTATCCAAAGGGTATTACGGTAATAACAGCCTGACCGCCGCCAAATATGTGACTGATCCGTATATTCCGCTTGAAGCTTGTAATCATGCAACTCCGCGCATGTATAAAACCGGTGACTTGGTCAGCATGGATGAACAGGGGTGTTTGTCATTCCTCGGGCGTACCGATTTTCAAATTAAGGTACGCGGTTATCGGATTGAGCCGACTCAGTTGGAAAGTATCATCGGCCAATGGGAAGGAATCGAACAGGTTGTACTGACGACAAACAGTGTGATTGATCCACGCATTCCGGTAGCGGAAACAAAATTACTCTGTTATGTGAAAACTCAGGCTGATAAAGCGGAACAAAAGGCGTTAAGCGAGCGGATACGCCAGTTTATCAGTCGCAACTTTGCTCACTATATGCAGCCACATGCCATTATTTATCTGGCTGAATTCCCTAAAACTACCAATGGCAAAATATCGATAAAGCGATTTCCTTTGCAACATAGTCCTTTGCAAGCTAGCTCATCACCAAACAGCGCATTACAACACAGTTCATTACAGCCGCATTATTCTGAAAGTGTCGATCAACCACCATCACGAGTCGATCTTAACAGCGCTGCGGGTCGTTTGCTGATGACTCATCTTGGGCAACATGGGTTGAATATGAATGAAAGTTTTGTGGCGTTGGGAGGAGATTCGTTAACCGCGATCAAAATTTTGTCTGCATTGCAAAAAGAGCATGGCATGACTCTGAGACTACCGGAGTTTATGGCTTGCGAAACATTGACCGACCTGATCGAATGGATTGAATCGGCGTTGGCTGAGAGCAGGGATACAGCCGGGTCGCAGGCATCCTTACCGAATAGCCATGCAGAGATGACAGGGCAAAAAGAAAAACCCGTATTACAGGCCCGTAGTCGTAAAAAAAAGGTAATGGTTGAATGAAGGGGATCAATGGGTTTTATCCGCTGTGGATTGGCATTGCCGTGTCGATTTTTGGTAGTGAGCTGACCGAATTTGCGTTCGGGTTGTGGTTGCTGGAAAAACAAATGTCAGTCACTGCCTACACTAACATGTATTTGGTATTAGTGCTTCCGGCCTTTTTACTGATGCCGTTAGTCGGGTATGTGATTGATCATTACGATAAACGTAAGGTGTTATTACTGACAGAAGGAATTGCAGGTTTAGCCTTGGCAATTGTGCTTATCTTCAACCACTTTGGCTATCTCAATAACATCGTGGTTTATCTCTATATCGCATTGACCAGTGTGTTGACTGCGTTGCAGATTGATTGCTACAGCACGCTGGTTTTCCGGCTGGTTCCGGCCGCTTCGCTGAATCGGGCGAATTCGTTGGGCAGCCTCAGCGATTCATTACCACAAATGCTTGCCCCGATCATCGGCGCGTTTCTGTTCTCACACTACGGTTTGGGGATTGTGCTGACGATCGATCTGTTGACCTTTATGATCAGTGCATTTGCTGCCGGGTTATTGTTCAGGGTCAGCGCAGTGCAGTTTCTGCCGCACGATGATGGCACACTCTCTAAATTGAACTGGAAGGCGATTTTTCCGGATATCGGGTGCGCCCGGTTGGTCAAGGCATCGTCGAAAATGACTTATATGATTGCGTACACCTTTTTCAAAGCCATTTTGGTGGGGGGAGCGTTAATCACTATTGTACCTTATTTCACCACCTACTTTTCTGTCGCAGATGCAGGCTACATGATGTCTATCGGTGGCGTCTCCATGGTGATCGTCAGCCTTATATCGGCATGGCGGCCATCTATATTAAGACGTACGCCGCTATTAGTATTGGAATTCCTGTTCGCGGCGGGTTTTGTGGTATTGACGCAGATAAAGAATATTTATGTCGCCGGCGCTTGTATTGCGATTAGCTTTATCACGATGCGGATAAGCATCATTAAAATGCAAACGTTATGGCAAACCACAGTGCCGAAAATATATCACGGTCGTGTCTTCGCGCTGCGTAATCTGGTTAAGACATTCAGTAGTTTCATTATTTATCTCATCACTGGAATTGTATTGGATCTCTTACTGGCTCAGGAGGAGGGATGGGCGATTTGGGGGCAGGGTAATCCAATGGATCTTTACTTTATTGGGATCACCTTACTGATATTACCTCCCTTGCTTAT
This sequence comes from Xenorhabdus bovienii, assembly GCF_024721015.1. Taxonomy (GTDB): domain Bacteria; phylum Pseudomonadota; class Gammaproteobacteria; order Enterobacterales; family Enterobacteriaceae; genus Xenorhabdus; species Xenorhabdus bovienii. The sequence goes on along the minus strand of NZ_JANAIF010000059.1, from coordinate 6,678 downwards.
CTCGACACGCCGGTTATTAGTCGCTATAGGGGGAGAATAATATGCTCAGGATAGGCATTATCGGTACGGGTGCTGTTGCGTGTTATTTAGCCCATCAATGTAAACAACAAGGGTGTCAGGTTTTTTTATTATCTTCACGCGGTACAAGACATCAAGCACAACCGATCAGCCAAATACAGCTGATCGATGAGACAAAATCTGAACAATCAGTGAGTCAAGATCTCGGTAGCATTGTTGTCGATGAGCACCTTACAGACTACAGCGCTTTTTTGGCTAAAGAGTTCGATCAACTGTACGTGTGCAGTAAAACTGTCTCCAATCCGCATATTTGTCAGCAATTATCGCGTCATAAACACTGGCTTCGTGGCCCAGTTATCTTATTTCAGAATGGTTTTGCCACAGAACGGCCATTTATTGATGAAGCACTGGATGTCACGATTATTCGTGGGGTTCTCAATTTCTCTGTGACTCAGCATGGCAAACAAAAACTGAAATTGAGGTTTCTTAAAACCAGCTATCTTGGCGTCCCTGAACAGACCGAAGAACGGGCAGAAGCGAACATTTTAGCGGCGTTGGATTTACTCAATCGAGCGGGCATTCCCTTCGAAAGCTGTACAGATATAGAGCATAAAGCATTTGCTAAAAACACACTGAATGCGGCGGCATCCGTGTGTGGATTAGTCCGTTCAGGCGTCGAAACGGCGATGCGCAATAGCCGTTCCAGAACAGTGATCCAAGCGATTATTGACGAATGTACGGCCATTGGTGAGAAAGCCGGATACATCGGCGATAGTGAAAATTTTCGGCGCCAGTCAATGGGATATTTGATGTCCATTCCTGATTTTAAATCCTCTTTGGTGCTGGATATCCTTCATGGCAAAGAAACAGAGGCAGACACCTTACTCGCTCCCTTTATCAGACTGAGCCAACACGTGGGCATTGCGGTGCCAAATCTGGATTTTGTTTATCGTTATTTCGATTTTTACAATACCTATATAACCCAATCGTACATAATCCAATCTTATACATTCACGGATATGACTCTGGTCGAAGGAGATGCTTAATGAGCGATACTACAGTAAGGTTACTTGACGGTGGTGAAGGCGTTCTGAATAACGTATTTTCTCCTTATGCTGATTATTTCATCGACATGCTTAGTCAGCGTAACTCTTTTATTGCAACTGAACCTGTTGGGATCTATGAGAGCCAAGTTAAGCATTACATTTGTCAGGATTATTTTAATGATGAACAGAAAGATCTGTGGAAAAAGATCCCGCAGTTTATAGCACCCATCCAGACACTGGAAAATATCGGTGATTTTATTACGGTTGATTACCAAGGCCGTGTTCCCATGATCGTGAGCAAAGTAGACAATGATCGCTGTACTGTATTTGAAAACGTGTGTCCACATCGGGGAGCCAGGCTTGAAAACCACACGGAAGGATGCAAAAAAGCCTTTGTTTGCCCTTATCATAGTTGGTCATTCAGCCATCATGGGCATTTGATTGCTGCTCGTTGGCGGGAAACATTTCCCGAAATACCAGACCAATATCGTTCGCTGAATTCAATTAGTGCCCAACAAAGATTCGGTATGTTGTGGCAAATACCGAGCGATCCTAAGCTTGGCTTTTCGCTGGATAATTGGTTCGCTGCTATTGAAGATCAAATTTCCGCAATCGATTTTGAACAGCATCAACTGCTGAATTCCCGCGAAAGAATGGTGCAAGCTAACTGGAAGCTGCTGATCGAAAACTTTATCGAATATTACCATGTCCAGTCTTTACACCGGAAAAGTTTGGCACCCACATTGAATGGTCAATTGTACTCACTGGATTCTTTTGCCCAGCACGGCCGTATCCTGACCCCACTGAAAAATTTGGCTCAGGTTCTCCAGCAAACACCCCACAAGATACGGCGGGAAATGGTTGCTACTTATTTACTGTTCCCTAACGTGATTATCGGGGTGCAGCCTTATCATGTTTTTGTCTCTTTTTACCATCCCGTATCGGCCAACCAAACTTGGTCGAAGACCTTCAACTTTATCCATAAAGCGGATGAAGAGATCAAGGAGGTATGCCAATTAGATGTGGAATATTTGGCGGAAGCGTTGGAAGAGGATTACGAAGCCATCGAACAAGTCCAGAAAAACCTGGAAACAACCAGTGCTCCGAGCCTGTTGTATGGTGAGGCAGAGTCTCTTATCAGCCAGTTGCACCGCAACTTAGCGGCGATTCTGCATCCAAATGGCAGGGAGGCAAACCGGCATGAATAAGGTGAAAGGCCAGATGAATATGGATAGTACTTTTGAGGTTGATGAAATACAGGCATCTGCTGGTCAGCAAAACTTATGGTTGGCGGAGCAATTAACCGAAAAACAGCTCTACATTGTGCCGGTCACCTACGAGTTGGTCGGAGCGTTGGATCAGGCGAGATTATTGGACGCAATTGCACAGACGATCCAAAATAGCGAAGCTTTCCGTACGGCATTTGTCGAAACTGAACAGGAGCTGGTACAGCATATTTATCCTGCGGTTGAATTGCCTGTTACCGTTGTGGATCTGTCTGAGCCAAACGGGGCTTCGGATAATGATCAGTCACAACTACAACGGGCACTGACTTATTGCCAGCACAACTTGGAGACGCCATTTACATTGAGCCAGCCCGGTTTGGCTCGTTTTCTGCTGATCAAATTAGGAGAGCAACGCCATATTCTGCATTTTTGCCTCCACCACCTGATTTGTGACAATGATTCTGTCGCCTTAATTCTCAATAACATTGCGACTACATACGCAGGAGAGCCGTTATTCAGTGACAACACAGGAGCCGATATCCTTGAATATGCTGAATTTGCGGCTTGGCAGAATGAATTACTGCGTGGTGACTACTTGGACGGTGATGAAGCTTATTGGCTGAAGGAGTTGTCGGGAGTAGATGGCCGGTTGGAACTCTCTATCGGTAATCCCATACCATCAAAAAATGAACAGGGCGGTATGGTTCGGCGTTTGCTGGAACCGCATTTAGCTAACTCCTTCAATCATTGTGCCTCTAGCTTGGGTATTTCACCGGCACTCGCTTACTTTATCGTATATGCTGCGCTACTGTACCGATTGACGGAACAACAAACGATTGTGTTCGGTGTCCCCACGTCTTTGCGGGATGATAAGCGTCTGGAGAAAACGATAGGTTACTTTATCAATGTGTTACCAATTAAAGTGATCTTCCACCCGAAAATCAGTTTTGCCGATATTGCCACTCAGTTGAGTAGCCAGCTTTACACCGGTATGCAACATCAGCAATTTCCTTACAGCCATATTGTGCGCAGTGTCAGCCATGCGCAGCAGATCTCTCAGGCTCCGCTATTCAACGTCATGTACAACTATTTTGTCGGTCAGGCAGATTGGACATTACCCGGAACTCGTGCTTATCAACATGAATTAACCCCGGTCGGGGGAAAATTCCCATTGACGTTGTTTGTGGTTAATCACATTGACACCGTGGAGCTATGTTTTGAATATCAATATGACCATGTTGCGACAGACTATTCTGGTGTATTAAGCAACAGTTATCAGCGATTGTGTACCGCGATGATCCTCAATGCCAATCAAGAGGTATTGGCTCAGACTTTGCTGAGTGAGGATGATTATCAACGTCAGGTGCTGACATTCAATCAGACCGGTATTCTCTTTCAGGAAGACTTCTGTCAGCATTTCTTTCGCCAATTGAACGTAGAATCTGAGTTAACAGCAGTTGAATACCTAGTTGGATCGCATTCCGAAAGAATGAGTTATGAAAAATTATACTCTCTGAGCCAGAAAGTCGCTGATGAATTACGCCGACATATTATTTCAGAAACGGCACAGCAGGCCAGAGTTGTGATTTTCTCTGGTGCCAGTCCCTTGGCTCTAGCCACTATCATTGCCTGTTTGACGGAAGGTATTGTATGGATACCTGTCGATAGCCACTTACCTCTTAACCGTCTATTGCTGATTATCGAGGATGCCTGCCCTGATGCCATCGTGATTGAGGGAGATGTCGTGGAGGGCAAAAATGCGTCGTTGGTTGCGGAGATGGCGTGTTTTAATACCCCAGTCATTGAGCTGACGCGCGAATGGGAAGCAGTGAGCAGAGACAACAACAGGAACTTTGGCCTTTTAGCCCCTCAATGGGAACGCATCACCCAAAATGACTGCCTTTGCTACATGATTTATACCTCCGGTACGACAGGCAAACCGAAAGGCGTTGAAGTTTATCGCAAAGGGCTGAATAACTATCTCAACTGGGCAGCACAAACCTATATGCCGACAAAGGCCCATGATTTGGGTGGGCTGGGCGTCCCCGTGACAACTTCCTTCGGGTTTGATGCCACCATCACCAGTTTGCTCTTGCCATTGATGGCACGCGGACACGTCATGTTGTTCTCCTCGCAAGTCAGTCAGGATAGCCAAGATGAGCCATTGCTGCGCTTATTAGAACTGAACAAACCACTGGGATTAATGAAAACGACACCTTCACAACTGGAACATCTGGCGCTCAGTTTGGGGCAGCGGCAGACATCGCTGGACGTTAAAGTGATCGTTGTCGGTGGCGAGCAGATGAGTCGCACCCATCTGGATTATCTCAACGCTATTGCTCCTGAAAGCATGTGTTTTAATGAATATGGCCCAACAGAGACGGTCGTGGGTTGCTGCGTAGAGCGATTGAACATCGTGGCAGATCCGCAAAGGAGTCAGGGGGTGTTACCCATCGGTTCTCCTATTGCCAATACACGGATGTATGTTCTCAATGAAAGGGGTTGCCATCAACCAGCAGGGGTTGTCGGTGAATTATTCATCGGTGGGGCGGGGGTAGCCAAAGGATATTGGCAGCGTCCCGACTTAACGGCGGCGGCGTTTATTGAAGATACTTTCTCCCATATTAACGGGGAACGGCTTTATAAAACCGGCGATTTGGGTTGTTTTACCATGGATAACACGCTGCTGTGTCTGGGGCGGAAGGATAAGCAGATCAAACTTCGAGGCTATCGAATCGAGCCGGAAGAGCTTGAAGCATGGATTAAGCAGGTGCCGGATATTGATAAAGCTGTGGTCGTAGTTGAAAAACGGCCCCATGAGCGGCTCTGTGGTTATCTGGTAGCGGCTTCGGGGTTTGCGGGCAGTACTCATCAACTCATTGATCAGGTCAAACAGTATCTGCAAGGTCAATTGCCAGATTATATGATCCCAACGCAATGGCGGGTGATTGACGCTATCCCTTATACCGTTAACAATAAAATTGATACCGCGGCTTTATTGACGTTCGGGCAAAACCAATATTCTCTTGTGGCAGAAGAACATGTGGAATGTGAATTTAGCTCTGATATTGCCAGACAGCTCTGTTCCCATTTCAGTGAGGCGCTAAATCGCAGCACTGTTTTGCCGGAGGATAATTTCTTCGAGCTAGGAGGGGATTCTCTGATGGCTGTGCGTCTACTGGCAAAAATTAATACCCATTTTACCATTGAGCTAAAACTCAAAGCTTTTTATCAGCGTCCATCTCTGACAAATTTGATTGAGTTAGCGGAGGAACAGTTACGTCATAGCAATACGAATATCAATAGGTAATTTTGGAAAAACAGGAGCATAGTTTGGAACGTAATAAGCTGTTTATTATACCAGAGCCGGCTAATAGCCCGAGGCTGAGAATATTCTGTTTTCCCTATGCGGGGGGATCTGCAAAGACATACCTTGATTGGGCCGAACATTTTACGGATAACATTGAAATTGTTGCCGTACAGCCGCCGGGTCGAACAACTCGGCTTGATGAAGCGCCGTATGAAGATTTGTATTCGCTGGTGGATGAGTTAATGGCTCATGCGGAATTTATCACGAAGATCCCATATGCTTTCATTGGACACAGTCTGGGCTGTCGGGTGGCATTTGAGCTTGCCTGCAAATTGCAATCCTGTGGTTATCCGGTTCCTGTGCATTTCTTCGTATCAGGCTGCACAGCCCCGCATTTGAGACATAATTTCCCCGATACTCACGACTTACCTCACGATGAATTTATCCGTGAGTTACGGAAAATGAATGGCGCTACAGATGAAGTCCTGTTAAACAGCGAGCTTATGGATTTCTTGCTGCCGGTTTTAAAGGCTGATTTTAAAATGGCTGAAACTTATCAGGCAAAACGGTGCCTGCTGAAAAGCCCGATAACAGTTTTAAGCGGAGATTCTGACCCAGACATTAAACCGATTGAACTCTATGCCTGGTCAGAATTATCCAGCGAAGGTCTAACTGTACAATATATCCCGGGCGATCATTTTTTTATCGATCAAAATAAAGAGAAGGTTATTGAGGTTATGTTAGCGTTACTATCTCAGATATAGCCCTATGAAGGTTCTGTTGCATTAACAGAGAAAGTCTGAGTCAATATGGAGTTGGTTGCTCTTTATTCAGCCAATCGATAAAACCTCCCTGCCGGTGAGAATACCTTCTCTGGTTCTGTCGCATTAACGACGGCAAATTAGCAAAAATTGCGGTGATTATTTTTTAGGCGAGCAGTAGGGTTCTGTCGCATTAAGGCATCGTCGGGTAACATGTTGTTTTTTTATGGTGTTACCTGACCATGTCATTGATCCGAAAAGCCTTCCGTCGCCTGCATTATCCCACCGATGTTATCGCTCAGTGTGTTCGGTGGTAC